>CAZULT010000036.1:25123-41739 GCA_964621295.1 uncultured Anaerolineaceae bacterium
TTTCAAGCCGTCCGGTCTACGAAAATCCCTGGACATCCGTGCGGGAGGACATCGCCGAGATGCCGAACGGCAAGACCACCATCTACGGCGTCGTCGAATGCGGGGACTGTGTAGGCGTCCTGCCGTTCCTGGATGAAGAGCACGTCTTGATGGTCAGGCAATTCCGCTATGTGTTTGGTGAGAACCAGCGCTGGGAGATGCCGACCGGCGGCGTCAAAGGGGGGGAATCGCTGCTCGAGGCTGCCCGCCGCGAAATGCGCGAAGAAGTGGGATACGATGTGGCTCACCTGGATCCGATCAGCACCTACTATACGAGCAAATCCGTCATGCACGAGATTGCCCACCTGTATTTAGGGCGGGAGCTCTCCCAGGTGGGTGCGCTGCCGGATGAAACCGAGTTCCTGGAGGTCAAAACCTTCCCCTTCAATGCGGTCCTTAACATGGTGCTGGAAAATGAGATTAGGGACAGCATGACCGTGCTTGCGGTGCTGCTGGCGGCACGGCAGATGGGATTGTAAGAATTTTGTAATATAAGGACTTTGTGGGCGACACCATCCATTAATCAATACGGAACCTAAGGAGGTCTGGAATGGAAAAGGTTTTGAACTCGAAAGACCCACTCTCCCTTGATTGGGTGGGACGGATAGGCATGTTCCTCTCCAGGGTGACCATCGGATATTTGTGGTACACCCAGCTGCTGTGGAAGCTGCCCCCGACCTTTGGGTGCCAGCCAGGGTTTGCGGTGACGACCGACATTCACGCGCGCACCACCGGCCTGTGCGATTGGGTGGGCGTCATGACGATCTACTCTAAATGGCCGCTGCAGGCCTCGCTCGTCAAGAGCCTGGTGGTCCCCAATATGGCCTGGGTAGGGTGGATCGTCTGGCTGATGGAGGCCCTGGTGGCGGTAACCCTGATCCTGGGCCTGTTCACGCGGCTTGGCGGACTGGCAGCTTTGCTTCAGGCCGTCAATCTGTATATCGGCGTGACCGCTGCCCCCTTTGAATGGTACTGGACCTACGGCATGCTTGCCGTCCTGGGTCTGGTCTTCCTGGCGGTCCCTGCCGGTCGCATCCTGGGTCTGGACGCCTGGTTGCGCCCGCGCCTCAAGTCTGGAGCGGACCAGGGCAACAAGCTTGCGAAAACCCTGCTGCTGCTGACGTGATCGGGGCGAAGCCGGGTAGACTTGAAGCCATGCGGCTGGTAATGTAGATGGACCGGGTCAACAATTGGGCAGACCCTTCAAATGCCGGTGCAGAGGGCGTGGCGCAGATGGCCGCGTTCCTGGAAGAACGCTCGCGCTGCCCGGATATGCAGCAGGTCAATGTTGTTTTGTGCGATGTGCTGCGCCCTAAACCTGGAGAACGCCTGCTCGAAGTGGGCAGCGGCAGTGGCGTATTGTGCAGGCTGGTCGCTCCACTTCTTCAGCCCGGGGGGCATGTGACCGGTGTGGATATCTCGCCCGACTTTCAGACCGAGGCGCGCAAGTATGCCTTGCAGGCCGGTGTGTCTGAGCATATCTCCTTCGAAATCGGGGTGGGTGAATCCCTGCCCTATGACGATGCGATCTACGATGCTGCTTTTGCAGCCCGCTTGTTGTTGCATGCCCTCGACCCGCAGGAGGTTATCCGCGAAATGGCGCGGGTGGTGAAGCCGGGCGGCCGGGTGGTCGTGCTGGATTGGGATTTCGGATCGCTGGTGGTCGACCATCCCGACCGTGAATTGACCCGCCGTCTGTTGAATTGGCGGAGCGACCATCACGGAGGCGATAACTGGTCCGGCCGCCAGTTATGGCGCTGGATGACCCTGGCGGGTCTCCAACAGCTGAGCGTGCATCCCATGGTGACAATAGCGCACCATGAAAGCGAAGCCCTGACCCAATCCCTGTGGCGGGCGGCGGAGGTGGCACGCGAGGGCGGCGCCATAACAGCGGAGGAAGAACAGAACTGGGTGAGTGAACTCAAGGCGCGCATCCGGCAGGGGACATTCTTCGCAAGTATCGTCTACTTTATCGTGCGCGGTGTCGTCATCTGACACGGAGGACTTTATGGGTTATTCTGTAGGAATTGGCCTGACCAACGATTGCAATCTGCGTTGCGCTCACTGTTACCGGGATACGGATCGCATCTCGACCCTCAGCCTGGAGCAGGTGAGGCGCATTTGCGAGTCCATTCCGGTCGATGCGATGGGAATGGGCACCGGGGAAAATGCCCTGCACCCTGAGTTCATTTCCATTGTAGAGTACCTGCGAAGTCAGGACATCAAACTGAGCCTGGCCTCCAACGGCTATTCGCTGACCGCGATCCCTGAGGAGATCCTGCTGTCCTTCCACGATGTCGAAGTCTCGATCGATTATCCAACCCAGGGCGAGCAGGATACCTGGCGGGGGGAGGGCAATTGGGACCTGGTGCACCAGGCAATCGAACGTTGCCGGCGATCAGGGATCGAGGTTTCTATGCTTGCCACGCTGATGAAGACCAACTACGACAAGATGGACCGGCTGGTGGAGCTGGCTCGACGGGATCGGGTCAACCTGCGGGTCAATGCCTACCAGGCGGTGAAGACCGATGCCTACCTGCTCAGCTACAAGGAGTTCTGGGAAGGCTATCGCAGACTGTTCTCGGAAGGCCTGGTGATCTCGTGCAGCGAGCCGGTGGTACGCGCGGTGATGGGTTTCGACCAGGTTCAGTCACCCTGCGGACGGCGGAGCATTCGCTTCAACCCGCGCGGTCAGGTGATCCCCTGCGTGTACTGGCCGGCAGACGCGGAGTCGGCGCCGATCCTTGAGGATCTCTACCGTGAGGGCGACCGGGTCATGCAGGATCATTCGTTCCTTGCCGCACGTCAAATCCCGGCTGCCGCCTCAGACTGCGCCTGCCAGGGCGGGTGCGCCAGCCGCCGCAGGCTGAATCAGGATATGAACGGCCATGACGCCTACTGCCCCTGGGTGCGAGGCGAGCAGATCGATCTGGCGTGGGAAGCCGCCCCTGTCGACAAGGGCCTGATGCGCGCCGGGAACGTATGCACGACGATCGTGGCCTGATAGGATCCTGCCGGCCAGGGCGTGCTGACGTTCTCCACTCCCAACCTGACCTAAAAAGGACGTGATGACTCGGACTGGAAAATGGGTATTTGGCCTGCTGGGATCCCTCCTGGTCTCCATCTACCTGGGTGCATACGCGCTCGGCGACCTGCGAGAACACACAATCGCATTCGAGGGTCTCTTCTTTGGGGCGTTTGTGCTGTATGCTGTCGCCTGTTTTCTGATCCTAGGATCCACGGTGTTGGATCGTCGCCTGCTGTACGGTCTCTTTGCGGCTGCGGCATTCATGCAGGCTGTTTTGGTCTTCACGCGTCCCACGCTTTCCGATGACATGTACCGTTACGTATGGGATGGCAGGGTGCAGGCGCAGGGCATCAGCCCATACCGCTATGCCCCTCAGGCCGCAGAATTGTCCTATTTGCGAGATGAACAGGTTTATCCCCACATCAACCGCAAAACGGCGGTGACCGTCTATCCACCGGCTGCGGAAGCCCTTTACGGGCTGCTCTGGCGCATCTGGCCTGACAACGTGCATTGGTTTCAGGCCGTGAGCGCTGGCGGCGGGTTGCTGGCCGGCGCCCTGCTGGGGGGGTTATTGCGTGACTTGAAGCGTGCGCCGGCCCGCGTGCTGATCTATCTGTGGTCCCCTTTGTTGGCATTCGAGACCGCTCACGCAGCGCATGTGGACGGCCTGGTGCTGCCGCTCGTGGTCGGCGCCTGGTGGGCGCGCGCCCGCGAACGAGATGGACTGACGGGCTTTCTACTGGGAGTCGCGACGGCCATCAAGTTCTACCCGGCCCTGCTGCTGCCCTTTTTGTGGCGTCCGCGACACCCGCAGGGTTGGTGGCGCATGCCAGTGGCGTTCGGGGGGGCACTGGGCATGTTCTATCTACCCTATCTCCTGACCGGTGACCCGCAGGTGCTCGGCTATTTACCCCATTACTTTCAGGAGACATTCAACATCGGCCCGTTGGTCACCGTCCTGAACAAGGTTTTGAATGCGCTGCACTGGCATGCCCCATACAGGCTGATCGTGCTTGCGCTGGGCGGTCTCCTTGTGGTGGCCGGCTGGTGCCTCGCCCATCCGGCCGAAAATGGTGAAACCGCTCTGCGCCGGTGTATCTGGCCGATCGGTGTGGTCACGTTGTTGTCACAAAACCTGTTTTCGTGGTATATGCTCTGGCTGCTGCCCCTGATCGCGATCTTCCTCGAGCCTTCCGGGAAAAGCCTGGGATGGCTGAAGCTCCCTCGAGCGGACGCGTGGACGGGCTGGTGGGCTTTCTGCGGCCTGGTCGCTCTGTCTTATACGTTCTTTATCAGGTGGAAACCGGTCCGGGCGGCGATCCAGGTGCAGTACCTGCCGTTGTATGCCTTTTTGATCCTCGCTCTTTGGAGATCCCGTGGAAAGCTTACGACAGTTCCTTAAGAGCGGCCGCGAGTCCGGGGCGCTTCCGCTGGCCCTGATCGCCCTGGCAGGCCTGCTGCTCTACATCCTTGTCTTTCTGCTGCCGATCAACCTGCTGAAGCTTTACGCCCAGCCGCGCCTGGACCGCGACCTGCTGTTCTACCAGGGCACGCCGGCTTACGTACGCCTTACCCTGGCGTTCATCGGGGCATGGACGCTTTACCTGCTGGCGTACCGCATCGCCGGCCGGTCCAGGGGCAGAGGCGCATGGATGATCGTGCTCCTGGGGATGCTGGGGTTCAGCGCCGTGTTCCTGTTCGTCGCGCCTTTTGACGCCGCGGATCTCTACGACAACATCCTGCACGGCCGCATTTCGGGGGTTTACGGCGCCAACCCCTTCCAGCAGGTGATTGCAGCCTATCCCGATGACCCGTTCTATGAGTACGCAGCCTGGAAACGCGCAATCTCGGCCTACGGCCCGCTCTGGGAACTCCTGGGCGGCCTGACTGCCAGGTTGGCAGGGGATGGAATCGTTTCCAATGTGCTCCTCTTCAAATTCGTGCCGGGACTGTTCTATTTTGCCAGCGTGGGGCTGGTGGCGCTGGTTTTGCGCAAGCAGGCGCCCGAGCAGGCCCTGGGCGGTGTACTGCTCCTGGCCTGGAACCCGACCATGCTGTATGAGACCTGGGGCAACGGCCATAATGACGTGAGTATGGCCTTCTGGTTCCTGGGGGCGTTCTGGTGGATTTCCCACCGCCGATACACGCTGGCTACCCTCTCATTGGTGGTGGGGGGACTGATCAAATTCATACCGGTCCTGCTGGTGCCGGCTGTGTTGTTGCTTGGCTGGCGCAGCCTGGAGACGCTGCGCGCGCGCATCGCTTTCCTGGCGAAAACGGCGCTGCTTTCTGGTTTGATCGTCTTCGCAGCCTACGCTCCCTTCTGGGTCGGCACCGCTTCGATTAGTATCGAGCGGCGCATGGGCATGTTCACCGCCTCTATTCCCGCGGTGATCTACCGCCTGCTGGCGCCTGCCCTGGGAGAGAGCGGTTCCGCGCGGCTCGTCAGCTTGGCTGCATTGGGCATCCTCGCAGCCTTCGTGCTTTACCAATCCACCCGGGTGAGTGAAACAGATCCTGGGCGGGCTTTCCCCAAGATCACCTTCAACATCCTGGTGTTCTACCTGATGGTGGCATGCCTGTGGTTCCAGCAATGGTACAGCCTGTGGCTGGTTTGCCTGGCGCCTCTGCTGCCTCGACCCAGCCGCCGCCTGGCACTGCTGTTCAGTTTCTGGGTCGTGAGCAAACAGCTGGTCTTCGGGCCGGCGCTCGTGCAAACGATGTACTTCCATCCAGAAACGGCCGTGCGGCTAGAACCCTTGCTGACCGCCGGTATCCTGGGAGTTCCCTGGATCTACGCCCTGTGGATGCTGCTGGCGCCACGCCTGAGGAAAGGCAAGCATGTCACAGCCTAAGAACGCATTGATCGTGGTGGCCAAGCAGCCAGCCCCCGGACGAACGAAGACCCGCCTTTCGCCACCGCTGACACCTGAGCAGGCCAGCGCGCTGTACGAATGCTTCCTGGTCGATACCCTTGAGCAGGTACGCAAGGTGCCGGATGCCCAGCATGTGATCGCCTATCTTCCCGAAGGGGCACACGAATACTTTCAGCGCCTGGCCCCGGATTTTGAATTGGTCCCGCAAAACGGCCGTGACCTTGGCGAACGGCTCGACCACGCGCTATCTGGCTACCTGGAGCACGGCTACGAGCGCGTGGTGATCATGGATAGCGATAGTCCCACGCTGCCATCCAGCTACCTCGGGCAGGCCTTCAATGCCCTCTCGGATGGTGCGGATGTGGCCATCGGCCCGTGCGAGGATGGCGGCTATTACCTGATCGGGCTCAAGCAGCCGTGGCCGCGCCTACTGCGGGAGGTGCGCATGAGCACACCGACCGTGGCCGCCGATACGATCGCCATCGCGGAAGCTGAAGGGCTGCGCGTCGGACTGCTGCCCATCTGGCATGATGTGGACGATGCGGACTCCCTGATTCGCCTGGCGAAGGAAGTTGAATCCCTGCCCCCCGAAGATGCGGCGCATACGCGCCAGCTGCTCGAGCAGGAGGCCCTCCGCCGTGCACTGGTGAAGGATAGCTGAGCCTTGGCAGCGGTCGCCGTCATCATCCCCACTTTGAATGAAGCCGGTAATATCGGGGAACTGGTGTCTGAGGTGCTGGCCAGCGCGCCTGTGCAGGTGATCGTGGTCGACAACAACTCTACGGACGCCACCGCGGAAGAAGCCAGTCAGGCTGGTGCGAAAGTGGTGGTGGAGCGCCGGCAGGGGTATGGATTTGCGTGCGCTGCGGGTGTGGCTGCGGCGCAGGGCGCCGATGTGCTGGTATTCATGGACGGCGATCACAGCTTCTCGGCGGCGGACCTGCCGCACCTGCTTGCACCGATCCTGGAGGGTCGCACCGATCTGGTGTTGGGCTCGCGCGAACTGGGCCGCATCGAGGCCGGCGCCATGCCTTCCCACCAGCGCTTAGGGAATTGGTTGGTTTCGCGCCTGATGAACGCGCTTTACGGTCTCTCGATCACGGATCTGGGACCCTATCGCGCGATCCGCGGGGCGACCCTGATGGAATTGGATATGCGTGAGATGACGTACGGCTGGCCGACGGAGATGATCGTGAAGGTGGCGCGAAATGGAGCGCGGATTGCGGAAATACCGGTCGGCTATCACAACCGCCGCTTCGGGCGCTCCAAGGTCAGCGGCACGCTGCGCGGGACGGTCCTGGCGGCGTGGTTCATCATCGGCGTCACGTTGCGCTATGCCTGGAAAGCGCGTTGAGAATCATACGCAGTGCGCGTAATCACGTAGTTTGCGTTACTCACCATGAAAGGAAGTGAGCCTATGGTGCAGAAGCAGCATATGGCAGTCGGTCCGGCGGCTGGTAGTGTATTGGCCCGGCGCTCGACCTCGCTGGCCCCACGCATTGTGATCCTCGGCGGAGGATTCGCCGGGACCACCGTGGCGCTCGAACTGGCGAAGCGGTGCGCCGGGGTTTTGCCAATCCACATCACGCTGATCAATGAGCAGAATTTCTTCCTCTTCACGCCCATGCTGGCTGAGGCAGCCACCGGGGCCGTCGAGACTCGCCATATTGTCTATCCGATCCGGCATCTGTGCGGTGTGTGGGGCATCGAATTTGGAGAAATGTCGGTTGAATCGATCGACCTGGACCGTCGCAGGATCATTGCCAGCCATCGCCGCTCTCCGGTTCGCCAGCAGGTGCACTTCGATAAGCTGGTTCTGGCTCTCGGAGCGGCGCCGAATCTCACCGCGGTGAAGGGCGCGGCTGACCATGCACTTCCTTTCAAAAGAGTGGGCGATGCGGTCCTCATTCGAAATCATGTGATCAATCTATTCGAGGCGGCCGCATTGAGCGATGACCCGTGGGCGCGTCAACGCCTGCTAACCTTTGTGGTGGTAGGAGCGGGGCATGCAGGTACCGAGTTGGTGGCTGCAATTGAGGAATTGACGCGAGGCATCCTGCTCAAACATTACCCATCGATCTCAGTTGACGCCATCCGCCTGGTCCTGGTCGGCAGCGCCGTCCTGCCACAGACTGCGACTAACCTGGCCACCTACACAAAGGAACGACTTTTGAAGCGGGGCATCGAATTGAAAACTGCCCGTGCGGCCGAGGTGACATCCGAAGGTGTCAAACTTCAAGACGGACGATTCATCCCCAGCCACTGCGTCATCTGGACTGCCGGCAATCGAGTCAGCCCGGTAATCGATTCTCTTCCGCTCACCAAGACAAAGGATGGTCGTCTGAAGGTGAACGAATATTTCGAGGTGGAGGGGAGCAGTGATGTTTACGCATTGGGGGACAACGCCGCCCAGATCGATCCCTCCACAAACAGGCCTTTTGTAGCGACAGCCCAGGTGGCAGTTCCTCAAGCGAATGCGCTTGCGTCCGTGATCGAAGCTGATCTGACCGGTCGTAAGAAGCGGCCATTCCGGTTCAAGATGCTGGGAGAGATGGTGCCACTCAGCCGGCGAACGGCGGTGGCAGACCTGGCCGGACTCAAAGTCGTCGGGTTCCTGGCCTGGATCATATGGAAGACAGTATACATGCTAAAACTTCCGACCTTAGCTGCCCGGTTTCGGGTCATCCTGGACTGGACGGTAGAGTTATTCTTCGAGCGAGATGTCTCAGAATTGAACATTGAGAGAAAGGCACAGGGTGAATAGGATGGAAAGAAAGAAACCTCATATCACCAAAAAGGCTCGTTTGCCATTCTGGCGCAGGCTCGCCTGGCGACTCAGCGCCAGCTTTCTGGTCTTGACGACCATTGGAATCCTGTTGAGCGGTTTCTTACAGTATCGCGCTCAGGAGCGAGAATTGCGCGAGACACTCGGGTCACTCCTGTTGAATATTGCACGTACGGGCGCGTTGCTGGTGGATCCAGGATTGCATGCCCAGGTTGAAACCACGCTGACGCAGGACACTGAGGCTTATCGGACCATCCGTGCCGCTCTGGCAAGGATCCAGGATGAAAACAACATTGAGACCCCAATCTATACACTGACCGGGTTCGATGCCACCCGCAGGCAAGCGCACTTTATGGTGACGAGCCGTGGGGCCGGGCTTCCTGGGGAAACTTACCCTCTTGTTCCCGAACTGGTGGAGCCTCTGGAGCAGGCATTCCGTGAAGGTGTAGGCACGTACACCACTATCTATCACAATCAGTCGGGTACCTGGATCACAGCCTTCGCACCAATCCGGGATGCGAGCGGTCAGGTTTTTGCAGTGTTGGATGTGGACTATCGTGTTGAAATTTACCTTGACAGGCTCGCAGCAGTGAGACAACGCCTCTATCTTTACTCACTGGCCGGGGCGTTGCTTGCATTGCTTGCTGGCGTGCTGCTTGCGCGACAAATTACTCAGCCAGTTACGCAACTCTCCGAACTCGCGAAGCGAGTGGTCGAGGGGGACTTGAGCGCCCGGGTCAGTGTAACCGCTCGTGACGAGATCGGTTTGCTTGCAAATGTCTTTCACTTGATGGTCGAGCGCGTCCAGATTTCCCACCAGAGCGTGGTGGATATCCTGGTGCGAGCGTTGGAAGCGCGGGGTGGTGAGACTGGATCGCTACAGCGGGTGGCATCCGCGGCGATGGCTTTGGCGACTCGCTTGCAATTACCTCCGACTCAATGCGAGGCTCTTGAGCTGGGTGCTCTTTTACACAATGTCGGTGAGATCCGCATTCCTGAAGCTTTGCTGCAGAAATCTGAGCCATTGACGCCGGAGGAAAAGCAGGTTCTTGAGCAACACCCCAATTGGGGTAAGGAAATCCTGGAAACAGTGCCGCTACTGACTCCGGCGCTGGATGTAGTGGGAGCGCATCATGAACGTTTTGATGGGACTGGCTACCCACATGGATTGCGCGGTGAAGAGATTCCGCTCACCGCACGTATCTTTTCCGTGGTGGATGCCCTGGACAGCATGACTCACGACGGACCAAACCGGAAAGCCCGTCCGATCTCTGAGGCATTGCAGTCTCTTAAGAAGGACTCTGGGAAGCAATTCGATCCGAAAGTGGTCAATGCCACTCTGAGCATTTCAGCGCATCAATGGGCTGAAATGCTCGAATGCCAATCCTAGGAACCGGACCCCGGACAACGAGACCTGAAAAGCAATATGTCCACCACTCAGTAAGGTGGAAATTTCAGAGAGGAGGGTGGCAATTGCATCAACGTGAGAACGCTTTTGGGAAGCGGGATCACACCTCCAATTGTTTGAAGCGCCGCAGAGCCAGTTGGATCGTAGTCCACAATGACAGCCTGGATCAAGTCGCCCCGCCGAGAAAGATCGGCGATGATCGCGCCCTGGGCTGAAAGAATACTTGATTTAAGAGGCAATCCAGGCGAAGATACCACAAGGTCGAATCGTCTCAAGGGGGTCGCCTCATCGAAGGGGAGTTGGACATTGATCTGCTCGTCATCCTGCCAGGTAACGATCAGCGGTTGGTTGAATTCATAAGCCGCAACCCAAGGGCTGGCATTCGTAACCATTCCAGAATGAGGTAGATAAGCATATCGCAGATGATGGACGCCCGGATCCGTGAGCCCTTCAGGATCCTGCGTAACCTGTCGGACCAGCATCACGCCGCGCGTCGCGCCTCCCGAGACACCCTGCAATCCATGCGTAATCACAGTCAGACCCAGGTTGTCATTCGAGGCGTCACTCCAATACATGATTGGATAGAAGATCGCACGGCGGTAGGTCCGGTCGCCAGGGACGATGGGTCGCGTATCGATGGTATGGGTGAACGCGCCAAACCCGAGGTCATCCGTGCGCGTTGACGTCTCAAGGATTGTCGGTGTTTCTGCGATGGCTGAGGTTTCCGGGAGAACGTTGAGGTCCAGCTCTACCTCGATCAACGGATCACCTGCCCGCATCGTAACCGTTTTGGCCACCTGCTGGCCGCCCAGACTAAAGGTGGCCTGGACGCGCGCCAGCAAGGGCCCCGTGGCGAGTATCTCAATCCGGGAGGCGACCTCACTCTCGCGTGCGCGTTCCTGGCCAAAGGACGCGCCATACACGTCGCCACTGTCGTCCCAATAGGTTACATCATCGCCATAGCCTGACAGCAATTCTTGAGGGGCAGCGCTCCCGGGATCCAGCTTCATGCTGGAAAATGCGCCGCCATGATCGCCGCTTAGAGTGATAGAGACCAAGCTGTTTGTCAGCGTTACCTGGTCCGCATTTCGTTCGAGACGGACAGGATGATTCACACCTGATCTGCCGCCATTGACTCCCATATACCCTAGCGAAGGGATATCCTGGACAAGGAAAGCTACTTTGTCTGAGCTAATCCGCTGAAGCGGTTCCGGCAGCGCGTCGAGAACAGGGAACGCTCCGCTGATTTCAATGACCTCTGAACGTATCCAGGAAGTGGGGTTGAAGATCACAACGGGCGCATCGACGCGACTGGCGATCCGAGACAGGATGCCCGCCAGATCCTGACGGGCGGATGCGAGGGCCTGTTCGTAGCGCGGTCGCTGGCTTTTCTCCCAAACCGCATCATAACTGACGCCGGAGATGTTGTCATAATGTGCGTTTACGGCGGCCGTGTCCCAGGCATTCGGTGTCGGCTCGCCGAGTATCAACGCAAATTTATCCGCAGCACTCAGATAATATTCACTTTCCTTATCCGCAATCTTCGCATAAGGTCGGGTGTTGTAAAAGGCCTGCCAGATGGGGTTGAGGTCTATCGTAATTTCCGGGAGCGGTTCCTGCGCCAGATATTGAAAAGCGCTGTAGGGGTCAGCCAGGATCAGCTTGGTGTCAGGATCTGATTCGTTCCAGCGATCCAGTAGCGCAAGCAGGTCAGGTCGAGGATCAAAAAAGTCAAACCCGACAGGCAGGAAGATGAATTTGGAATCGGTTTGTTTGAACTCGGCCTCGATGGTCTTGCGCAATGCGGCAAGTTGGGCTTTCGGATCCGTGCGTTGGTAGATATCGCCCCAGGCAGTTGGATAAGCCATGTAAGCCACGAGCACGCGTCCCCCAGAGGAAGCGGGACTCTTCCAGTAAAACGCGGGTGGCAGCGGTTGGCAATCCTGATAATCGGGATCGCAGCGGCCTTGATGCCGGCCTATGAAAAGGTATGGGATCCTGGATTCGGTCAGGAAGGATGGAAATGCCGCCGAATTGCCAAAAGCGTCCGATTGCCAGGCGGTGTGCGGAGCATAGTCCGGGCCAAAGGTCTGTGTGATCCAGTCCTGCCCAAGACCCAGGTTGTGCACCTGCACGGATGGAGCGACCAGACTCGTTTCAGGCTGTGTGATCCCCGCCCAGGCAAAGGTGATCTGCCGATTCTTCACCATCGCGCTCAGGTCTGCGCGGCTGTCCGGATGAGTATCCCAGAAGTGCTGGACAAAAAGGACCTGCTCGAGCGTAAAGCGGTAGCGTAAATCACCCTTCGCCAGTTGGATCGCTTTAAGGATATTTTGATCGGCCATCCCACTGTACGCGGCGTAATCTTGATGCCAATCCGTATCCCAGTGGGAGAACGGGATCATAAATACGATCCGGTCAGTGCCAGCGATCATGGCTTGCGTCTCTGAATCGAAATTACCTACCGGCTCGTACGCCACTTCAGGTCGAGGGGCCTGGCGAGTCTTGACAAAGAGCACCTCCAACGCGCCAAGCAGGATCGCAAGCACTCCAAACGCGATAAATAACCGCATGGAGTTGCGCTTCATGGTATTAAATCCAGGATCAGGCGGTTCCCGGCCTGATCCTCATAGATCAATTGATCAAATCCACCAATGGAAAATAAAGGGAACACGATTAGCACGGAGGTGCCATGGTAGGGCTTGATGGTCTGGGTGTGAAAGCTCTCGATGGCGGCGTGGAGGTCAACGAATTGGGGCTGCAAGAGAGCACCGTCGGGTGTGGAGAGCTGTACATCATCGGGGGAGAGCAGCAGAGGCTCCTGTTCCAGAGCGTTGAAGACCAGCACCAGGATCAGGAAAGCGCCGCCACCCGGAGGCCTGGAGGCGCCGATCGAACTGGCAGCTGCGATCTGGTCCACCTGCAGGCGCAACCGCTCGTTTTCGGCGACGACCGGCAGGGTTGGCGTGAATGGCAGATCAGTGAGCGCCACGTCTTCGCACGGGGGAGAGAGTCCAGCCCCGGCGACCCCCGACATGGTACCCCCGTAGGTATTGAAGGCGTTCGAGGCCGTCAGGGGGGGCGTGAGGGTGATCCCGTTCTGGTACAGTTGGTAGGCGATGGCGTCGTAGATCTGCTGGTCGGTGAGCGCGCGCAAACTGGGCTCGCTTCCGGAGCGGACCACGTCAAAGACCACTTCGGCATTCGGATGGCGCGTCTGGAATTCAGGACCTACCAACGGCCAGGCGGAAAAACCCGTTCCTGCGCGAAGGCCCTCGCCCTGGGTCCCATGGCAGGTACTGGTGGCGCAATTTTGTGCGTAGATGGGTGCGCCATTCGCCAGCTGGCTTTCCAGCGAGGCGGGCGTTTCAATGGCAGGGTGCGTTGAGGAATCTGAGCCCGTGCAACCCCCGTTGATCAGGAGCAGCAGCGCTGCCAGAAGGATCCAGATAGGAAATCGGGGCATCGAAAGGGGAGTTATCTGCTTTCCGTCAGGAAGTTCCCTGCCAGATCACAGGCTCCAATGCACGCCACATCCCCGGCAGGGTGTTGGGGGGTGGTCGCTGAGCAGTGCCGCCCGCCAGGCCTGGTAACGCTCGTCGTTCCAGATCTCAGCAAAGTCCTGCTCGAACAGGTTGCCCATTTTAAGGTTTTCGTACTCCTGTGTGGCAAAGGGGCTGATACAACACGGAAGGCAGTTGCCATTGGCGGTGACGTACGCGGTCGTCCAGGGACGCAGGCAACCACGCCAGGGCGCCTGATCGCGAAGCATGGCTGCAGCCAGACTTCGCCTCGGGTCCGTTGCGCCAGAGGCGCGCAGGGTGACGCCCAGTTCTGCGGCGATCCCTTCGGCTTCCGCGATGCAGCGGTCGGCCAGCTGGTCGAAATCGTCGAAAAGCGCGTGCCCTGCGTCCATCAAGCCGGGGGATTCGTCATGATCCAGATAGTACACCATGCGCTGGACATAGACTTCTTCGACCCCCATGTGACCTGCCAGCCGGACGAGATCGGGCAACTCGGTGATGTTCTCGCGCATGCCCGTCATCCAGATCGAGACTTTGGGAGACTCTGCCCCGCTGACCCGCTGGAGTTCGGTGAACTTCGTCAGGTGATTAACGACCTTATGCAGCAGCGGCACCCCTCGTATGCGCGCGTACGTTTCGGTGGTGGCGCCATCCAGCGAACAACGCAACTCATCCAAACCGCTCTCGATCAGTTTGCGTCCCCAGGTTTCGGTCAGGAGAGTCGCGTTGGTGTTGAACAGCACCGTCACGCCGCGCCCTTTGAGGTGCGCGATCATGTGCGGTAGGTCTTTGTTGAGCAGCGGCTCACCGATGCCATGCAGCACAGCGCGCTCCATCTTGGGGAACTGATCCGCAATTATCGTGAAATTCTCCCACGAGAGCGTTTGCGGGTCTTCGTAGCTGGTGAACGTGCGCGGGCAGGTTTCACAAAGCAGATTGCAGTGGTTGGTGACCTCGATAAATACCACCCGCGGCGATTCGGCGGCGATGTCGCCACGAGAACTTGGGTCCACAAAGGTGTAGGCTGCCGGCAGATTCTGATACGCTTCGGGCGGAATGGTGGGAAAATTTCTCGTCGGAGTCATGGGAGTACCATTAAGGTCGTCCGGTTGGTTTAAGGTTGAGTTCCTCAACTTGCGAATGACTATACCATACCATCGTTGCTGTCGTTCGTACCGTTCCCCTCAGGCAGATTCCCTTCTTGACATTGAAAAAACCGCTCAACATCATCCGTTGTCAGTTTCTTTTCACTTGGTTGCGGAAAGCAATTGTTCATTATACTGGATCACTTTGCTGAAGCCAACCTTCTTTAGCCAGGTCTGATACTCGTCAAATGAATGTGCCGCGCCACCATTCCAGGTATTCATCAGCATCGTCGCGCGGCTGGCCCATTCTGCCGGCTGGTCTGTGGACATGATAGCGTCGATTACCAGTTTGCCGCCGGGGCGCAGGGCTGTAAACGCCCGTTGGAACACATTCACGTTTTGCTCCGGGGTCAGGATGTAGGTAATAAGACCCAGTAAGGCCGCGTCATACTGCTCTTTGCCAAAATCATCGGAAAGGATATTGGCGGCCTTCAAAGTAACCTGCTCTGAAATATCAAAGCGCGCGACCAAGTCATGAGCTACTTCCAGTACGGATTCACTGTCTACGCAGGTGACCTGAACGATCCTGTTGGCGCGTGCAAAGGCCAGCGACTTGATGCCACATCCACAAGCCAGATCGAGGATGTGAAGGGGTTTCTTATCGCTGACCCTGACGCCAACAGTGCTCCACAGCTCAAGACTATATTCAATCCGGCTGGGACTGTAGCTTTCCAGCCAGGCATCCTGCGCCCAGGGTAAGCTGTACCCTGTTGTTTTTCCTGTACGCAACGTTCGTAGCATCTCGTCCCACATTACTGGATCGGTATTTGCCAGGACCCAATCGCCTGCGTAGGTTTTTTCGTCCCGTACCAGAAAGGCAGCTGCAGTGGGAGTCAGGGAGTAGTTGTGTAACTCAGTGTCATACTCAAGTATTTTCGTGCTGGTCAAATAGTTTAGCAGGGCCCGTACGCCATCAACGTACGCATTGCAACTCTCTGCTACAGTTTCTGCGTTCTTTGGTCCGGACGAAAGGGGAGAGAACACGTCGAGCAGAAGCGCCAGGCGTGTAAATTGCCCCAAAAAACCACCACCATATAGACCATAGATTGGGTCAGAATTTGGGAGCGAGTTTGATTTGTTCATTCGGTTTCCTCCAGAATCACCATGGGATTTGCATTCTGATTGATCGTGTATTTGAAAACATCTGGTCTGGCGTAATGCCCGGTGACATCGAACATCCGCTTGGCGGCTGTGATCCGTTTCAGGTCGATTTCTGCGTACAGGATTTCTTCCTTTTCAATCAACGGCCCTGCGATAACCTTACCATCTGGGGCAACAATGCAGCTGTGCCCGGTATTGATCCATTCAGTGCCTTCCGGGTAGTATTTCTTGAATTCCAACCGGTCCGGAATATCTTTCATATGGAGGGGCATACAACAACCAATCACAAACATGCCCCCTTCTTTGGCGATATGTCTCAATGAGGAGATCCACATACTGCCCGAATCCCAGGTGGGGGCTACATAAATCTGGGTACCCCAGGCATACATGGCGAAACGAGCCAGCGGCATATAATTTTCCCAGCAAATTAATCCGCCCAGTTTGCCAATTGAGGTATCATAGGCTTCGAGCGTACTGCCATTTCCTTGAGACCAGATGGTGCGTTCTCCAGATGTTGGAATCAGCTTGCGGTGTACCCCCAAGATAGTTCCTGACTCATCAATATAGAGCAACGAGTTATAAAGACTGGCATTGCTGGCCTCGTGGTTGCGCTCATTGATGCCCATGACCACATTGATCTTTGCTTTTCGTGCGGTCTGGCAGAGTTTTTCAGTGGCATCGCCGGGGATGGCGATCGAGTTCTCGACCAA
>CAZULT010000037.1:0-41541 GCA_964621295.1 uncultured Anaerolineaceae bacterium
CGATCCCTTGGCCACGTTGCGTGAGGTAAGGACTATGTCTAACTCGCGGGAGGTGATTTCGGCGTCTTCGTCGAAGGTTTCGTAGAAATCCCCCAGGCGGAAGAATACGATGGCATTGGGATATTGGCGTTTGACGTCGAGGTATTGTTGGCGAATGGGTGTGACGTCGCTCTTGGGCATGAAGTGATTTTACACTAAATTGTGAGGACTAACGATTTTACCGTTATTTCGAATAAAATTGACTTCTTTGTTTCCATAAAATATTGAAATGCATATCCAAAGGGCGGCAACCAGAGTTGGTATAATCTTATGTAGCAGAAGGGCAAGGACATACTTGGACCTTAATTGGGAATTGACTCGGGTTTATAAATAGAAGGATAACTGAAGTCGAGCTTTTGCTGTCTTCGCAACTCAAAAAGAGGTATGAAACATATGCATAAACTTGTATTTGTTCGTCATGGTCAAAGCGTCTGGAACCTGGAAAACCGCTTCACCGGTTGGACCGACGTCGGTCTCACCGAGCAGGGCGTTGCTGAAGCGCATGAGGCAGGGCGTATGTTGCGCGAAGAAGGATACGATTTTGACGTGGTTTACACATCGGTTCTGAAGCGTGCCATTAAAACCATGTGGATCGTAATGGAGGAAATGGGACTCGAGTGGCTGCCGGTACGACGGGCCTGGCAGTTGAACGAGCGCCATTATGGTGCTCTCCAGGGGTTAAACAAGGCCGAGACAGCCAAGAAATTCGGCGAGGAGCAGGTGCATATCTGGCGCCGTAGTTACGATGTGCCCCCACCTGCCATGGAACTATCCGATGAACGCCATCCCAGATTCGATCCGCGCTATGCCGGACTTTCGCCAGACCAGCTTCCTGCCACAGAATCATTGAAGATCACGCTCGAGCGCGTCTTGCCCTACTGGCATAAGGTTCTGGCTCCGGCCATCAAAAACGGCCAGCGTGTACTGGTTGTGGCGCATGGGAACAGCCTCAGGGCTATTGTGAAATTCCTGGATAAAATCTCCGATGAGGAGATTCCTGGCTTGAACATCCCTACCGGAGTGCCATTGGTCTATGAACTGGATGACGACCTGCACCCACTCAAGCACTACTACCTTGGTAATCCGGACGAGATTGCCAAAAAGGCAGCGGCGGTAGCTGCCCAAGGGAAGGCGAAGTAACACGATAGATTGAAAGTGGGATCATGAGATCCTCGGATCTCCTTCCTGCCCCATTGGTTCAATCTTCGGATTCCCCTATGCCTATTCCAGCTGAATTCCATGCCGAACTGCAAAAACATTTTGCGGGAGACCTCCGCTTTGATCTGGCAAGCCGTGTGCTTTATAGCACGGATGCATCAATTTATCAGATCGAACCCTTGGGCGTTGTCTTCCCTAAAAACCAGGAAGATTTGCATGCGGTTGTCGAGTTGGCTGGAAAATTTCAAGTTCCGATCTTACCGCGCGGATCAGGAACTTCGCTGGCTGGCCAGGCTATCGGCCAGGCGCTCATCCTGGATTGCTCGCGATGGTTAAACAGATTGGTGGATTTAGATCCCGAGCAGCGGACGGCCACGGTTGAACCCGGATTAATTCTCTCCTCGCTTAATGCAGCTGCTGAAGAACATGGCCTGATCTTTGGTCCCGATCCGGCTTCTGCGGAACGCGCGACGATGGGCGGCGTAATCGGGAATAATGCTACCGGAGCTCATTCGATCCTGTATGGAATGGCGGTTGACCATCTGCATTCAGCGAATGTGCTTTACTCCGATGGAAGCATAGCGGTTTGGGGAGCGGTAAAAGAAGGCCATCATGGCTCACACGGCAATGGCCGCCATGAGGCAATCCTGGCCGCCGCCGAACGAATTCGAACTGAATTCCGTGCGGGCATCCAGAACGGCTATCCCCAAACCTGGCGAAACTCGGCAGGTTATCGTCTGAATTACTTGTTACCGTGGTCCCGGACAAAACCTCCACAATGGTCCGAGGGTGATTATCCTCCCGTCCAAGCTGATGGCAGCTATAACCTGGCAGCGCTTCTGGCAGGGTCTGAAGGGACATTAGCCATCATCCGCGAAGCCACCGTCAAGTTGGTACGCAAGCCGGCTTACACCATCCTGGGCGTTATGGTTTTTGATAGCATTGCGCAGGCGTGTGACGATGTGCCTCGAATACTGGAATGCAACCCATCGGCCATCGAGTTGATCCCGCAAATGCTTCTTCGTCTGGCACGAACTGTGCCTGCGTATGCCTCACAAATGGGCTGGGTTGCCGGCGACCCGGCAGCTTTGTTGGTGGTGGAATTCAGCGGAAGCGAGATCAAGCCTTTGCGGCAAGCAGCGCAGGCGCTGGGTATATCCGTCTTGGTGGCAGAATCTGCTGCAGACCAGCAACGAATCTGGAACGTTCGGAAAGTTGGATTAGGTATATTCGACTCAAGTCCAGCTGATGCCAGGCCGATCGCCTTTATCGAAGACTGCGCCATCCCGGTTGAGAACTTGGGTGAATTCGTGCGCGAAGTGGAACGAATTCTGCTTGATCATGGGACTACCGCGGCATTTTACGCCCATGCTTCAGCGGGGTGCCTGCACATTCGTCCAATTCTGGACCTAAAAGGGTCTGCAGGCCGAAAGAATCTGCGGTCGATTGCGGAGGCAACATTCGCCCTAACCAATCGTCTTGGGGGGGCAATGTCATCCGAGCACGGAGACGGGATCGCACGGGCGGAATTTTTACGAGAAGCTTATGGAGCGGAGATACTCGAGGCCATGCGACTGCTAAAGGACACGGCCGACCCCGAAGGATTGTTGAACCCCGGAAAGATGTTGGGAGCTCCGCCTCTGGATTCCCACTTGCGCCATGGAGATCAGTATCGGGCCCGCCCTTGGCCACCCGCGCTGGATTTTGCACGTAACAATCAATTGGCTGGAGCGATCGAGCAATGTAACGGGCAGGGGGTTTGCCGGAAAGACGGCGGAGTGATGTGTCCTTCCTTTCAAGCCACCCGAGAGGAAATCTATTCAACCCGCGGAAGAGCGAATCTATTGAGGGCATTGATCAACTCAGGTGGTACTGCGGAGAAGAACGACCCGGATCTCTGGAAAGCTGTATGGGGGTCACTCGACCTTTGCCTGGCGTGTAAAGGCTGCAAGTCGGAATGCCCGAGCAGCGTGGACATGGCCAAGCTCAAATACGAGTTCCAGCATGAATATTACCGTACACATCATCGCCAGGTTCGTGATTATCTGTTCGCCTTTATTGGTGAATTTGCCAAGGCAGGTGCTGCCTTTGGCACGATCTTGAATCCCTTATTTGCCTCCCGACCTTTACGCGGAATCATAAACAGTGCTTTAAGGATTTCAAGCCACCGTCAACTGCCGGCATTTTCTGGTCGACGTATAGGCGGTCCACAACTTTCCTCCACCGAACCACGCGATTGTGTCCTTTTTTTGCGTGATACGTTCACGCATTTTTTTGAAGCCGAAATCGAGCAATCCGTCTTGCGAGTCCTTTCCGCTTGCGGGATAAGCGTCAAGATCGTGCCGGGATTTGGAGCAGGCCGCGCACTGTTGTCCAAAGGATTTATCAGTCAGGCAAGACGCCGGGCTGAACAAGTTTTAAGCGCTGTTGCTGAGATTGACTCCGGCGGAGCATATGCTGTGGTTGGCATTGAGCCTTCTGAACTTTATACTTTGCGGGATGAATGGTTCGATTTGCTTCCAGGCCGACATCGTGAGGTGGAAGCGCTGGCCAGACGTGCCTGGCTGGTGGACGAATACCTGGTGCGACCAGGTGAGGACGGATTAATGCGCGTGCTGCGCGTAGCCAATGCCAATGAGGATGAGCAGGTTGCACTGGCTCAAGGAGAAAAACTAATGTTGCATGGCCACTGTTATCAAAAAGCGCAGCCTCCTGCCGGAGATGACTTTCCAGTAGGGCAGGAAGCCTCTGCTGAACTTCTGCGCTCAGTCGGATTTGACGTGCAGATCATACCCTCCGGCTGTTGTGGTATGGCTGGGGCATTTGGCTATGAAAAAGAACACTACGATCTCTCCATGCAAGTAGGGGAATTGGAGTTGTTGCCTGCAGTTCGAAAGGGTCATGCTGAAGGATGTCGAATTGCGGCAGCGGGTACTTCTTGCCGCTCACAGATCGTCGATGGTGCGGGAGTGGATGCCAAACATCCCTTGCAATACGTATCCGAATTAATCGATTTTCAGTTCCTCGAATAGTCTCTGAAGGCGTACGTTGCGATCCCAAAAGCGACCTCAACGTTTAGAGAGCGCTTTTGACCACTCATGGGGATGTGGACGATTTGATCGCAAAGCTCGAGAATTCCCGGATCAATGCCACACACTTCGTTGCCGAAAAGCAAGACGATTTGCTGATCTCTTTCGACTGAGGTTTGGTTAAGCGGCTGGCCATCTCGATCCAATTCAACTGCGATCAGTTTTGCGCCTTGACCTTTCAACTCTTTGGCCAGTTCCACCCCATCGCGGTGGTACTGCCATGCGACGGAGCGAGCCGCGCCCAATGCGGTTTTCCGTAAAGCTTCTCCTTCAGGCGTGGGTGTAATTCCACAAAGGTATAATCGTTTCAGGCCAAGTCCATCCGCAGTGCGGAAGATCGCACCCACATTCCAGGCAGATCGAATGTTGTCCAGGAATGCTTCCAGTTTTGCAGGTTGCCTGGTGATGTCAGGTTGTTTTTCGCGGATGAGATCGCGTGTGAGAACCACTCGTGTTTCTCCAAGGCAACTCGGGCAGCGCTCGCCAAAGCGGTTGTCGTCTGTCAATGGATATCGCAATCCGCACTCTGGATTGATGCAGGAGCGGATTTGAAACGAGATAGTCATTCATGAAGTATATCCTGTTCCACAAGCCCTATGGTGTGCTATCTCAGTTCACCGATGAGGGCACCGGACATCCCACCCTAAAACAATACATTCATACCCCCGGAGTCTATGCTGCAGGCCGTCTGGATCGAGATTCGGAAGGCTTACTGCTTTTAACTGATGACGGGACGCTTATAAAAAGACTTACAGACCCAAACGACCATGTTCCAAAGATCTACTGGGTTTTGGTGGAAGGTGTTCCAGACGAAGAGAAATTGGACAAGATCCGGCGTGGAGTCCGAATCCGAAATCACCTTACCCGTCCGGCAGAAGTTCAGACGATAGGCGATCCGGGACTACCTCCGCGGTCAAAACCGATTACGCCGCATAGTCCGACATTCTGGTTGGAGATCACACTGCGTGAGGGGAAAAAACGGCAGGTGCGTCATATGACCGCCGCAGTGGGACTCTTCACACTGCGGCTGGTAAGGATGGCTATCGGGAGCCTGCGTCTGGAGAACCTGGAACCCGGTGAATTTCGCCAGGTGACTCCGGATGAAGTACAGGCGTTATTTTCAAGAGATTGGCTTTGAACTGGATCGCTTCTTGGTATCAATCGATTGAAGAGCGCCTCGCCTGAGAGATTCCTCGCGCAGTGCCAGCATAATTGCCCGGATATCAAGGCCGCGCTGGCACGCAGATCTCAAATGCTCAATGGCGCATTCGGACCAAAGCGTTCGAGAGGTAAGGACTTCCTCGTCATCAAACAGGATCATCTGGATTAGACTGCCCAAGGGGATGTCCATTTCTTCTGGGCAATCCACTTCGCAATCTAGGCAGGCCTGACAACGTGAAACATCCTGTCCGGTGGCTTCTTTTACGATGCGCCTGAGCGAAGGCATAGCTCGTTAGGAAGCCTTCTCCTCAACAGGCTCAGGCGGGACGAACCCTTTTGGGAGCAGACCCGATTCCGTCACGATGCGCGGCACGATGGATTCCCAATTGACAGGCATGAGGTGTAGGCCGCTGACACCCTGGAGTTTCTTGATCTTCTCGATCAATTCAAGGGCAATCTGCACGCCTTCTTCGCTGGCATTATCGCCGGCATCCTTCATGCGCTTGAGAAGATGATCCGGGATGAAGACTCCAGGGACTTCATCATTCATATAACGCGCCATGGTGTAGCTCTTGAGTGGGGTGACCCCAACCAGAATATAAACCTTATCGAATATGTTGCGCTTGGCGAGTTCGTTCAGCCAGGTTTCCAGGCCATCAGCGTCGTAGACCAGGTTGGTCTGGAAGAATTGCGCCCCAGCGTTGATTTTCTTTTCCTCGCGTAATGCCTGAAACTTTGGTTCAGACGCAAACGGCGAAGCAGCTGCGCCCAGAAAGTATTTCGGCGGGAACTTGATCGGGCGACCGTCCATGTATTTGCCGTTGTCGCGGATGCGGCGCAGTAACCATAGCATCTGGACGGAGTCGAGGTCGACAATGTCCATACGCCCTCGCGGAGGCGGGGCCAAAACCATGCTGTCTCCAGAGAGGCAGAGGATATTGCGGATCCCCAGAGCGTTGGCTCCCATGACCTCAGCCTGGAGCCCGACACGAGTACGGTCTCGCGCCGCGATCTGCATGACCGGTTCAGCGCCTTCCTGGATGGCGATGGTGGAGCAAGCCCAGGATGACATGCGTGCTGCTGCAGATGGGCAATCGGTAAAGTTGATGGCAGCCACATACGGCTTGATCAGCGCGATGTTCTTTTTGAGTTTATTGGTCGACACCGATGCAGGTGGTGCGACTTCAGAAGTGATAACAAATTCTCCAGCTTTTAAACGCCGTTCCAATTCCGAAGCAGGTTCATCATAGGCAGCCGGGTGGTGCTCAGAATCCCCCTGCCACCATTCAGGTTGGCGAACAGGATAAAAGACGGATTTCCAGGTTTCATCGCGCTTCTCTTTATCCCCTGAGATCATGCCGCTGATGAAGGATCCAAGGCCGACCTTGTTGACTTGCCTGACCACATCTCCCCAGGTTTCAGTGCCTGTTTTTTCCCAATCCAGTGGAGGCAGTACTTCCAGCAGCATTTCTTGCCGGTTCATCTTGAATGCCCGGTCGTAGATTTTGTACCAGATACATGGGCGGGTTGGATCGACGTAGCATTTCTCAGAAGTGGAGCCACCACAGGGGCCATTTCGTAAACCCTTTGGGCATTCCATGGGACAGATGAAGGCAGTTTCCTGGAGCAGGCAGTTGCCACACATGCGGCATCCGAAGAGCGGGCCTTTGGTCACATACTCAACTGTCTCAAGCACGCGATTACCAAAAGTATCCTTTTTAAAAGGAGAATAGGCGGGTTGCCAGCGCCTTCCAGGGGTAAATATGGGCATTCAACACCTCCAACTCAATCTGATTAGAATTGTAGCATTTGCGCTTACCTGGCTGTACCTCCAAATGTCACCTACAGGTCAGACAAATGCCACCGTTCTCTTGATAAGAAAAATGGGGAGCCACAGCTCCCCCGGCCTTGTGGAGTAGTTAGAGTTGCGGAAGCAGATAATCGTAAGCGCTCAGGGCGGCTTTCGCACCATCGCCTACAGCGATAAGCACCTGCTCGGCGTAGCCATTGGTGACATCTCCAGCCGCGAACAACCCTGGCACGTTGGTCCTGCAGGCGCAGTCCACAATGATCCGGTCCTGATCATCCAAATCGACCAGACGCTTGACCATACCGGTATTGGGGGTTAAGGCTTTCTCGACGAATATGCCGTCCGCGTGGAATTCATTGAGTTTTCCCTTGCTATCCTTTACGACCAGTGTGCGTGCATAGTCGTCGCCTTTGACTTCGGCTACCTGACAATCGCTCAAGACTTTTACGTTCTTGGCCGCAACCAGCTTCTTCCCCAATGGGGAATCCATCATCTTGGCATTTGCACAAACCAGGGTGACTTCTTTCGCCACCGTGGCAAGCTCTCCGGCCGATCTGAGCGCCAGATCTTCCTCGCCAATCACAATCACAGATTTATCGATGAATATCGGGGCGTAGGAGAGGGCAGAATAGCATAAACCCTTCATCGTATACTGTTTTTCCCCAGGCACGTCCATGCGAACCTGCCTCGCGCCGGTGGCAATGATGACGGATTTAGCTTCGAGGGTTGTTTTACCTTTGGTGGTTACTTTAAAATGGTCCGCATTTTTCTCGACCTTCTCCACCGATTCGATGTGGCGGGCGAAATCCAGGTATTCCAATTCGGTGCGGAATTTATTGACCACTTCCAGGCCCTTGATCACCTGGTAATCCTCTATCCAGGGTAATGCCAGATGGTAATTGGTTTTTCCTCCCAGATCCTTGGAGAGCAGGAGAACATTCAAACGCTTGCGTATCGCATAGACAGTTGCAGTCAAACCTGCAGGGCCGCCTCCGATGACAATCAGGTCGTACATGGTTTTCTCCTTCCGCTGCTAGTAGGCGGATTTGATGGTTTCCACATCCACTTCAGGTGAATCCCCATTGTCTTCGGGTGCTTCGGGGATGAATCCTTCCTCCATCATGAGCTTGGTTAGATCGCGTGAGCGCTTGATGATGCGGGTGGCGAGTTCAAATTCCTGTTCGTAGGTCGTTGGGATGCGAGCCAATCCTTGCTCAACGGCTTTCATTGCGACGGACGCCGCCTCACGCGGGAAGACCTCCCAATCATCCATGTTCGGCAGGATGTGTTCATCATCAAGAGCATCCCCGACATGATCAGCCATGGCTTTTGCTGCAGCGAAACACATCTCATCCGTGATCGTCCGCGCGCGTACATCGAGGGTGCCGCGGAATATCCCGGGGAATCCCAGCGAATTGTTGACCTGGTTGGGGAAGTCAGACCGACCCGTGGCTACGATGGCTGCCCCGGCTTCTTTGGCTTCCCAGGGCCAGATTTCGGGCACCGGGTTTGCGCAGGCGAATACAATCGCATTTTTAGCCATTGGTTTGATCCATTCCGGAAGAATTACCCCAGGACCGGATTTGGAAAGGGCAATCACCACATCTGCGCCTTTCATGGCATCCGGCATGTTGCCTTCACGGCCTTCGGCGTTTGTAATGTTGCATAATTTCCATTTATCCACATACTCCGCCTTGCGCATCTCCAGGTCCTTGCGGTGTTTACCAAGGATGCCTTTGCTGTCCACCATGAAACATTTTGCGGGATCCGCGCCCCAGCCAAAGATCAGTCGGGAAACGGCCACGTTGGAGGCGCCTGTACCAATAAAGGTGATCTTGACTTCGCTCATCTTTTTCCCAACGACTTTCAGGGCATTGATCAGCCCCGCAAGCGTTACTGTTGCCGTGCCCTGCTGGTCATCGTGCCAGACCGGAATTTCAGCCTTTTCACGCAGCGTATCCAGGATATAGAAGCATTTGGGGTTAGAGATGTCTTCAAGGTTTACCCCTCCCAATCCAGGCTGCAGCATAAGCACAGTGTTTATGATGGCGTCCGGGTCTTTGGTATCCAGCATCAGCGGGACTCCATCCACACCGCCCAAATACTTGTAGAGCAGGGCTTTTCCTTCCATAACTGGCAAGCCAGCCTTGGGTCCGATGTCCCCCAGGCCCAGTACGCGAGTGCCGTCACTCACGACTGCCACGGTATTCCATTTATTGGTGTAGTCGTACACCAGTTCGGGATCGGCTTCGATCGCTTTGCAAGGTGCTGCCACCCCCGGCGTATACCAGATAGCAAAATCATCAAATGAGTGTACCGTGCACTTAAGCGTGGTCTCGATCTTGCCACGGTAAAACGGGTGCAACTTCATTGCATCAGCAGAGGGTTTTTTTGCTTTTGCAAGCAACTCTTCTACATTCATAAGTTTTTCCTTACGACAGTGGCAGCTTGTTTGATCCTATTTGCAGGTTCGGGTTTCGCGCTGTCACCGCCACTAGGGATGATATCGCAACTTCGTATATGTGCGTTACGAAACGACGTTTGCGTTATTGAGCGAGATAGCCGTCCGCGTAAATGACATTATTCATCAGGATCTGTATGGTCTTCCATATTCCAGCCTGATCGGGATCGCTCATATCAAAGTCCTCTGCCATTGGTTTTTCTCCGGCGGCAGTGCGGTCTGAAATTTTATTGTATACCGCTGCCAGAGGCGAGGAGGTATCTTTGTTCTCGATCCAGGCAATTACCTGATTTTGTTTCTCATCGAGCGGATCCGCGATCATCGTTTGCAATCCCACGCCCATCAACATCGCCAGATAGACTCGATTGATAAGCGGCCGGTTTTCATTCGGGACTGCATTGGAGACATTACTCAACCCAACAGAGATCATCGGCGCCGGATCCCAGGCGTATTGGAGCATTTGCACCGCGCCAATCAGCTCGGGGCAATACTCCTGGCAACCGGAAACGGTCAAGACGAGTGGATCGATGATTAGGTTTTCCATGGGAAAATCAATTTCCATAAGATGAGGAATAATAGTCTCGACCGCAATAGTCACCCGTTCATCTGCTCCAACCGGGATGCCCGATTTTCCCATGGTTAGCGCGATCAATTTGGCGTTGTATTTCTTGGCAAGCTCCGGGACTTTTTCCAGACGTTCCGGTTCCGCAGAGGTGGAATTCAATATTGGTTGGGCCTTCTTGATCGTCTTGAGGGCCGCTTCCATGCCATTCACGTTGGTGGTGTCAATGGACAGTGGTACATCCACGACAGTCTCGATGGACTCGATGATCCATGGAAAAACTTCTTCCCAGTCCTTCTTGCGGGGTCCCAGGTTTACATCAATTGCCTTGGCTCCGGCTTCTACCTGCTTGACAGCCAGTTCCATGAAGAACTCGCGATCGCGATTTGCCAGTGCCTCTTTGACCTTATCGGAAAGGATGTGAATGTTTTCGCCAATTATGTACATAACTGCCCTCCGTTCAGATGGTGGTAGGGGATGCCTACGCAATTTGGAGCGCCGCTTTTACAGATGGGAAATTACCCAGGTCCGTATGCGGCAAAAATAGTGCTGAGGTAAATGCCTCGTAAAAAGTATTGTCTGCCGATAATTCAACGTACGTCATCCGGTTGGCTATCCCGGTGATTTTTTCCCGGGCTTGCCAATCCAACAAAGCCAAATAAGCGCCGCGAACTGATGTGTTTCCAAGAAATTCGAACTGCTCCCAGGCCAGATCAGGCAGCAGCCCAATTTGAATCGCTTTTTCGACGTTGATGTATTTTCCAAATGAGCCTCCCACCAGCACTTTCGATACACTCGAAAGAGGGATTCCCACTTGATCAGCTAGTACGGTGAAACCGGCATAAATAGCGGCTTTCGCTCTAAGCAGATTATCGATATCTACTCGAGAAAGGACGATGTCTTTGCCCGAACCAGTCTCCTTACCCCAGGCAACCACGTACTCAGCCCCATGCGCCCCCTCACGAACTCTATTGGTAGGCAGATTCAATTTGACATTCCCCGCCTTATCCAGGATGCCAGTGATGAAAGCCTCTGAAAGTAAAGCGATTAAACCTGAGCCGCAAATCCCGGTAGGTGCACAATTTCCGATGACACGGTAGGAAGGTTCGTACGTTTCCCCATTGATCCAGACTTCCTCAATGGCACCTGTGGTAGCACGCATGCCATCCACCACGCCGGCGCCTTCGAAAGCAGGCCCGGCGGAGCAAGCGCAAGTGATCAATAGATCGCGATTGCCGAGCACCGTTTCGCCGTTTGTGCCTACATCCAGAAACAATACCATTTCGTCGCACTCTGGCACTCCAGCGGATAATACTCCAGCGGTGATATCCGCTCCGACATACGAAGCGACTCCGGGTAGGCAATCCACGGTGGCTTCCGGGTGGATGTTTAGCCCAATCTCATGGGCAGTGATGATCGGTATCTGGTTGACACCGGTGATGAATGGGGAAAGCCGGATTGAGGCTGCCGGAATGCCCAGCAGCAGGTGCATCATCGTGCTATTTCCAGAGATGGTAGCCTTGTATACTTCACGCGGTCTGGCGTTAAGGCGTTTGCATGCCTGGATCAGCAGGTCGTCGATCGTGTCAAGCACTCGCTCCCGCATTTCGAGCGCTCCCCCGTTTTTGCTGGCGTAGATGATGCGCGAAATGACATCTTCTCCCCGTGCAATCTGGCCGTTGTATTCAGCTACCTGGGATTTGACCTCACCAGTGATCAGGTTTACCATCCACAAACTGACGGTGGTGGTACCGATGTCGATCGCTACGCCCCAAAGCGGTGTTGTAGCTATTATGGTTTCGGGTAACAGATCAATCAAACGCGCTGTTTCACCGTGGGGATCTTTATCGAGAATGGCTGTGACCTGCCAGTCGCCTTCGCGCAACCTGCTCCCGATGTTTCGCAATGTGGCGAGCGAGATCGTTGTGCGACTCAAGCCGGTTTGAGTGCGAAGCGCGGTTTGGACTCGCGACCAATCGTCGGTCTGGTCGTCCATGCTGGGTGCGTTAAGCTGCAGATTTACGCGTCGAAGAGTTTGCGCGGTTTCGTAGGAATACCCATCCGGTACGGACACTTCAGCAGCCACTCGATCTGTGGTCAGGTTGCGAGCGATCTTCTCCTGAAGTGGCACCATTACCGTTGCTTCCCCTTCGACAACAGATTGGCAGGCTAGAGCAAATCCATTATCGATGGATTCCTGCGAAAGTCGCAAGGTGCTGCGTCGCCGTATGGTCCCGCTGGTCACTTGAACGGCACAACGGCCACAACGGCCCTGCCCACCACAGGGCTGTCCGATCTCAACGCCGCCCAGGCGAGCAGCATCCGCCAATAACGTTCCGGTCGGCACGATGATCTCGATTGGATCTTTGATATCCTCTACTTGGAAGATAATCTGGTGGTCGCTCATATATGCCGCCAAAGCATTCTTAGGCCATCCACAGACAGGTTCAAAACCTGTCTGTGGATGGATAGGTTACGTCAAAGCCTGTTTCAAAAAGGCCGGTATGTCAACCGCCTCACGCGGTCCAACCCGGATCTCCCAACCAGCCAGCTCTTCCTCCAATTCACCGGATAGCACGGCCACATGACCAGGGAGTACGATACGCTTTTTGCCAACTTTGCTGGCCAGATCAAATTCTTTAACTGCTTTCGCAATACGTTCGGCGTCGAATTTCCCGGCTGCCCAGGCGGTCAGGACTGACATCCCCTCGGCGTCCGTAACTAACAGCCAGGCCGGTTCGCCGGAGCCTTCCACTTCATTTGCAACCGAGAAATAGGTGATGCTGAAGTTGGTGGTCACAAGAGCCGGAGAATCGGTGGTTGGATTATTGATCTCGTAGACACCTGGTTGAACCTGGATGGGTTTTTGCGGGTCCGTATAGATGTTCTCGCGCAGAACCAGGAGAGCATAAAGCAGTTCGGGAGTGAATGTATCGAGCACTACAAAGCCAGCATATTTTGCAATGGCCTGTGCAGCGTAGACCGATTCCATCGCGGGGTCACCGGCTGACCCAGGGAAGGAGATGACAGGATAACCCAAGGGGCGGAAGTTGGATTTGAGCGCCAGGCGTCGCACTTGTGTGGAGCGAGCCAGCCATTCAGCCATGTTCGTGTCGCCAAGGTCAAGCACAATATCCTCAACCCCTTTGGCCTGGATTTTTTGGGTAAGGTCAGCCAGCTCATCCAACGATACGCCTTTGACTGCCAACGCTGCTTTATACTTTGTTGCCAGGTCAGCCATAGCCTCCCAGTTGGAGGCATCGGCGACGTAGATCATTGGTGTCTCGCCGGAGCAGGCTTCCAATCCGGCAGGTAGGGTTGTGGCGTCGCCTATCAGGATTAAGGGGCGCTTGGAAGCGCCGCGAACCGCTTTGACGGCAGCCGCCAGGTCCCCGCCATCCGCCTGGAGCGCGAAGCCATCGATGGTGAAATCCATGCCGACGTAGTTGACCACGTAGGCATCCGCCTCAGCAGCTTTTTTGGCGATATCCCCATCGCTGGCGTTGTAGCGGATGAATATGCCGGGCTTGTTATAGAATGTCTTTTCATGGCGGAACATGACTACTTCGTTGCCTGCCTTGACTTCCATCCCTTGACCGGTGAGTGTTACCAGGCGAACGGGTGGGGTGGCCGATTCGGCCAGCTGCTTTTTGGACTCTTCGCTGACATACGGGCAGGCGGAAAGTTCAACTTGCTTGGCCGCCAGTTTCATGGCAAATGCCAGGCAGGTGGGAAAACCACATTCCTTGCAGTTGGTCTGCGGGAGGAGTTTGTAGATTTGAATTCCAGAGAGTGCCATATTGTCCTCCTTATGCCGTGACCATCAGTTCAGCTATGGCTGCCTTGACGGTTTTGACGCTTTCAGGGTGGCGCAGGACGAGGATGTCCGCACCGGATTCAACCAGCGCAATTGCCGTCAGGGTTTCCCAGTATACGGCGCGCGCGGCCCAATCGCCCCAGGCCTCAGGCACACCTTCGCCCACCTTGGATTCCTTGGCCTTCCAGGCCTCGAATCCGGGCGTGACCATCATCGGTTGCTGCGTCATGGCATCGCCTTGCAGGGCGGCCAGGCGCAAGCGTTCCATCACTGAATAACCGTACTCCATACCGTAGCCCAGCGCACCGGTGGTCGGATCCATGATGATACGATCGTGCGGCATACCCATATCACTGATCAGTATGTTCAATTGCTTGGAGAGGTTGACGTCCATCGGTGTTCGTGCTTGAACAAGGTGCCCGTTCGCCATGGCCGTAGCCACGATCGTACGATAGTTCTTATCTTCGCAAATGCCCAGGACCAGCTTCTCGCCCTTGGTGGCCTCGGCGACCGGAACAAGCAGTTCATTGTCTTTTTCTGCCTGGCCGGGCCCCCAGACGACCAGTGGCAATCCGGTGGCGCCTAAGACTGCTTTGACAGCTTTGACCGCATCTTCGGGTGTGTCTTCAAGCGTCAGGCTAAGGACGATGAGATCTGCACCCGCTTCCTCGGCTTTTTTTGCCCATTGAGCGGGATCTTTCATCGCCTCACCCCAGGTCTTTGCCAATAATGGCGACCAATCTTCGGGTTCACGAGACTTGATCTCAATCCCAACTACAGGTGTGTGGGGAGTAGGGGCTTCAAATTGCATGAAAGGCAAGGTTGTCTGTCCCCCGATTGTAAGAACCTTGGTGCGCGATCCACCCTCCTCAGCCGTCGCGCCAATGTTCACGATTTGAATACTGCCGGGCCATTTGTCCTTGGGGATTTCAATAGGCATACTATGTTCCTCCTTGAGAGTTCGCAATTCGGGATCCGGTGCATACTATGTCAAATGGTGGAGACGGTTCTCGAAGTTCGAATTTTGATTCCTTAATCTAATCCTGCCTGTTTGCGCGCCTCTTTGCGCCTTTCCTTGAAAACTTCTATGGGAGACTTGCGTTCCGCCTTAAGACCTAGATCCTTGAGATCAGCTTCATTCCTGGCAGCCAGATTGCGCACCAGATGTTTTGCAGAGATCGAGGCTGCCGGATAGATGATTCCGGCCGAATTGTGATTCAGATAGGCCACACGCAAACTTTTGTCTTGTAAAAGCTGGGCAGCCAGGTTGAGAGGAATATCAGGTGGAATTTCAGGGATACCCTCTGTCATAATATCTTCCGCTTGTAATTCACGGATGTCTTCGCGAATATAGCTTCGAATCAGTTCACGGTATCCGCAGACCCCCACGCCTTCACCCTCCTGACCAAGCACAACCATCTCCTCGACGTTGTTTTCGATCAGGAAACGCGCCACCTCCACGACGGGCGTATCCGTCTTGCAGGTTGGTACGCCCACCTTCATGAGGTCGCGCACGAGGAAAGGTTCCATCTTATAATTTCAGAAGCAGGTCGGAAGGTCAATTCTGGAAATCTCCTTTGATCAACCTTCCAACCTGTATAGCCTCTAGAACATTGGGTCCATGGCCATGGCAGGATGATTATGAGCTTCCAGCCAAGCCAGTAGGTCTTCGACAGTATTCACGTTTCGTTCATCGGCGATCTTATCAAGCAGGGCGGGGTCGCCTTCACGCTCACAGACTATTTTGAGTTCGTCTGCCATGGTTTCCTTGAGCACGGAGGACATCCACACGACGCGCTTAAAGCCGCCGTCTGCTGAGATGAATTTCGGGCTGATCAGATAGAACTTACCGACGCCCATCACGCCGGGAGTCTGCAAACCGCCACCTGCAATGCCGGCCAGGGTCGAAAAGGTCATGCCGGCAGGGGTCATGGATGTATCCTCGCGGCTGACCACCATTACACCGTTGACTTCCGGAATAAGCATGACGATGCACTCAAAGCACCCACAAGCCGTCATCGGATTATCCATGATGGAGTACATTGAAACTTCCTGCACTGTGCCATGTGAGCCGATTTTGGCGTACTCATTGGTGCCTTCCCAATACCCTTTGTCAGCATCGATCAGTTTACCCAGCTTGATAGGTTGGTTGGGACCGGTGGGGTTGATGTTGTAGGAGGCCTTGCAGTCCAGCCAGTTATAAGCGCCACATAACCCCAGGCGTTCGGGCGAGACCACGCAGACGTGGTCTGGAGCAAAGGACTGGCACAGCGTGCACGAATAGAACTCGTCGACCTTGTCGTCGGTCAGGTCGGCCAGGCGTTTATTGCGGAAGTCATACGACTCGCGGGCTTTCTCCAGCCACTCGCCATGCAGTTTCGGATCGGTATAGATCGTGACCTGCACTTTATCGACAATCGCGCCAAAGTCTTCGTGGAAGCGGGCGTGCAGGATCTTGCCAAAGTGCTCAAGGTCGAAACCTTTATCTGCAGCTGCATTCGATATGCGAATCCAGGTGATGTCGCGCTGGCCGATGTGTTGGATGCCGCTGGCGCCGTTGACGAAATAGTGCAACTGGCGTTCCAGTACGGGCTCGAAGTCCTCCTGCATGCTTCGACCGGCAACCTGGATGACGATGGCCATGTCCATCGATCCTTGTGGATCAACCTTCGAGAAGTCCGGGCCAACCACTTCGATCTTGCCGTCGGTGACCTCGTCCAGTTTAGCCATGTGCAGGTATTCGAAACAACGTGAATGCTTTCCGCCAAACTCTATGCGCAGGTCCGCCTTGCGGACGACCTCACCTTCGAAGGCCGAACCGTATGGAACCGGCACGTCCACGTTGGAGACTTTGACCTTGACACCGCGGATCTCGATGCACTTTTGTACCAGCAGTTCGGCTTTTTCCAGATCGTCTTTTCCTTCAATTTGGTCGAAAGGCATGGATACGACGTGCTCGTAGGTGGTGACACCGGTAGGCAGAATTTCGGGAATTACCGTATCGGCGATGACCGGGAAGCCGTAGTTTATGGCTCCGGCCGCAGCAGCGTATTTCAGGTCGTCTACTTCACCCAACGCCAGGACAAAGGCGAAGACGCGGGCCTTGTTATAAAGCAGAATCTCGCGCGCCATGCCGGCTTTGAGGCCACCAAAGGTGAGGGCTGAACGTGTGGCAAATCCCAGTGCGTAGATCGCGGAGATAGTATCCGTGCCAAAAGGTACGATGTATGTGTCGTACCCTAGTTCTACGCCCTCTTCTTGCAATTGATGGATGATACTGCGCCCATTGACGTTGCCAGAGAGGAACGTGAGGATGTTTCTACGCTGCAATTCGCGAATCAGTTTCACGGCCACTTCGTTGGATTTGGCGCAGCCGACAATGGCCGCAAAGCCGGGCATGCGCCCGTCAACCAACTGGATGCCCCAGGAGCGCAGCTGGATATCATCGATCGGGCCGTTCAAATGGCCATTACCATTGGCGCCTCCATAGGAAGTGCCTCCGGCGAGGGTAAAGTCCTCCGGCATCGGTTCAGGCTGCAGCCCATAGACGAATCGCACAGCTTCGATGATCTCGGCTGCCAGCAATGTGGACATACCGGAGTCAAGCGTTTCACCCAGATATGGAGTCCATCGAGCTTTAGATGGAAGCGGATGCAGCATCTGGCGAGCCTGTTCCAGCGCGGGTGGCAGATCGCCGAGTTTTTCAACTTCAATGCCGGTCATGCCCAAAATAGTGGGCAGGTAGTAAGCGGTGTTGGGGAAGGAAACCGGAGTGTCGGGACCTTTCTCTTTCAGAGCTTTATTGAGCATGACCTCGGCTTCGGTCACCAGGGCGTTTGCGCCTCGGATGGCGCGGGTAGCTATGTATTTAGACATCTCGTCCCTCCGTTAATCTGCCGCAATCCCGTAAATGGCTTTGCGTTTTTCAGCCAACGGCAGTTCTTCTAATTCGAGCATCCTGGCATCACCACTGCGGCCGTATTTGGCAGGATCATATTCTTCCAAACCAAGGGCAGCGCGCTTGGCGTCAATGTGCGCCAGTGTGGCTTCGATCATCTTATCCGGGTCGGGGATGAACTCCATTTTCCCACCGTATAGTTCCTCCCAGCCCTCGCTGATGAACTTTGCCACCAGATCACTATCATCCACGCGGTCGGGCATACCGCTAACAGGAGATGAGCCACCAAAGATGACATAGGCACCAGTTGCTACACAGTAAGTGCCGATGGAGAGCGCTTTCTCGCTCATCCACTCGGGAGCCAGGCCAACGGCGGGAATTTCTTCCACATCTTCGCCCAGCCCGCCGGTTTCAGCCATTTGTGTCAGCACGGTCAGGATGCGGCTGTTATCCACGCAGGATCCCATGTGCAAGACGGGTGGAATACCGATCGTTTCGCAAATCTCACGTAGACCGGGTCCGACCTGGTCCAGGCCTGCTTCCCCTAAAAGGAGTCCTTGCTTGGCTGATGCAATGGCTCCGCAGCCTGTTTCGACGATCAGCACGTCTTGCTTGAGCAATTCCTTGGTCACGTAAGTGTGCAGGTGGTCGTGCTGGCTGCGCGGATTGTTGCAGCCCACAACGGCAGCCACGCCACGGATGCGCCCAGACATGATGGCGTCATTCAGCGGGCGAAAAGAAGCGCGGTACGAGCCACCCAGCATGTAGTTGATGTATTCGTGTGAGAAACCCGGTACCAGATCCTCACGGATATCAGGAATTTGTACGCTACCGCGAAGTTTATAGTTATCAATAGCGGCTTTTAGAATATCTTTCGCAATTGACAGGGCGTGGTGTTCGTCAAACTCGATGTGGGTTGCGCCTTTGATCTTCACCTTGGGCGAGGTGGTGATGATCTTGGTGTGGAAATTACTGGCCAGCCCAACCAGCGCTTGCATGATGCACTGCACGTCCACCACCATAGCCTCCACTGCGCCTGTCATGATGGCCAGTTCCTGCTGCAGGAAGTTACCTGCCGCTGGTATGCCCTGGCGCATCAAGATTTCGTTGGCGGTGCAGCAGATGCCCGAAAGGTTCACACCCTTTGCGCCCGCTGCCTGCGCGTACTCGATGATTTCTGGCAATTGTGAGGCCGCAACGATCATCTCGCTCAGGGTGGGCTCGTGCCCGTGTACGACCACGTTAACGTAGTCCTCTTTCAGCACGCCCAGATTGGCCTGTCCCAGCACGGGGGCGGGAGTTCCGAAGAGAATATCGGAAATGTCAGTGGCAATTAGGCTACCACCCCATCCGTCACCAATGGCGGTGCGCACAGCATGCTGCAGGATGTGTTCGGGGTCCTGATCATCGCCAATATGCGTGCGGTGTAGACACTCCACGATCTCGCGGTCAATGCCGCGTGGTGTTACGCCAGCCTCTTCCCAGCGTTTTTGACGCTTGGCGGTGGCGCGTTTAGTCAAAATGACCGACCCTTCTTGTTGGCCGAATTGGGCCAGATATAAATCTGCCAGATCATTAGCGATTTCTTCTGGAGAACGTCCTTCAATTGGAATGTCGTACAATGCAGCGATCGTGCGCAACTTTGCCACATCGCGAATGAAATACCCTTCTGCCTCGCCATTGGCGGTGGCCTTGAGGGTCAGCGCCATACCACGTCCGTGGTCGGAGTGTGCGGCGGCTCCAGCAGCTATGCTGCGGGTCAGGTTGCGGGCCTGGATGGTATCCAACGTAGCTCCGCAAACGCCAACGTCACCGCTTTTGGTAAGGCGGCAGGGTCCCATGCTGCAATTCTTGCAGCACATGCCAGCGCCACCGATATTGCAGGGCGCCATGCTATCTGCGCGGGTAAAAGCGGTACCGATGCCCAAATCCTCAGCGCGCTTGAGCATCTCCTGTGCAGCAGGGTCCGTTGAATATTCGTTGATCTCGCGTTTCTTTGGCATTTCTCACCTACCTCTATTCATCCAGCTTTACGATTCCAATCCCGGGGCAGGGCCAGAGCGGTCTCCCCTGGTATTGGATCTTTTGCGCAAAGCTCACTGTTTGTTTTACCGTTTCATAGACTGCAGTATGGCGGAAAAAGCTTTCGCCATCTTCCTTGCCGTAGGCTGCCACGCCTGTCTCTGCAAGGATCGGGATCTCTCCCAGGTATCCTGACTCTTCCAGGCGGGCGCGAATTTCATCTTCCTTGATTTTCTTAGGATCGAAAGTGACTTCGATAGTTTGAAAGCCACTGCTTGCATACACTTCCTGCACTCCAGGAAGTTCAGCGAGGATCTTCTTGACTTCTACGACATGATGATCCCCATACAATGCGGGCGCTTCGAACGACTTGGTTTCCATCAGGCACCTCCTGTAGTCATGGCCATTCAATTCATAACTTTAATTAACAATCAGCCTCACTCGTTCTAGCTTTCACAACTTCATTATTCTTATTCTAGCATCAGGCTTACTGTCTGAATCAAAGTTGTGACCATTGTCAGTCGAAAGCAGGATTAATGTCTAATACGGGAACTTGCCGTTGGCGACGGAGAAAGATGTGCAGAGGATCCTAAGTCGAGCGGCTGAATCAGTCAGACAATTCCTCTGTGCAGGGTATAATTACGCCTTACCTATGGACCATAAAATGAATACAGTGCTTTCAGCACTGGTAATTTGCCTGGTGGTATGGCTGCAACCCAGCACCACGGTGTATGCCCAACCTGCACCCCAGGTCTCCGCTTCTGATCTGATTGCGGAGGTCAATGCCTTGCGTCTTTCCAACGGCTTGCCTGCCTATACCGTGAGCACTATCTTGATGCAAACGGCGCAGGGCCAGGCTGATTACATGGCTGCCACTGGCAGCATCACGCACTACGGCCCCGGCGGTATCACCCTGACCCAGCGCTTGCTGAACGCCGGCTATCCGCTGGCTGGCGACCTCTCCCTTGGCGGATTCCGAGCTGAAAATATCACCGGTGGAAGCAACAAGACGGCTGCTCAGGCCGTACAGGAATGGACGGGAGACGCGCCACACTTGAATACGATGCTTTCACCCAATTTGCAGGAAATCGGCGCTGGAGTGGCAAAGGTCGGTAGCATGGTCTATCTCGTAATCGACTGTGCCATGCCTACAACCGGCGGCGGGCAGCTCCCGGCGTATACACCGGCCTCTGGGGAAGCTGGCTCCAGTACCTTTGCGCCCAGTGATTTCATGGTCCCGGTGGTTACCAACACACCCGACCAGGAAGGTTTGGTCTACCACGAAGTACAGTATGGCCAGACATTGTGGTCCCTGGCGATCGGGTACGGGGTGAAGATCGATGAGATCCGTGCCCTGAATAGCCTGGGTGGGGAGGAGATCATCTATCAGGGCGAACGGTTGCTGATCCGGAAGGATACGCCCCCGGCCCACACGCCTTCACCAATAATGTCTTTGGCAACAGACCTGCCTCTTGCTGAAACAGCCAGTCAGACACCGTTACCTCCACCCGAAACACCGGTGCCCACAACAACCAGTGTCCTGGATTCTCCTGACTCTTCGGAGGATTTCAACGGAGGCTTGGTTGTTGGGATCGCGCTCTTGGTCATCCTGCTGGTAGGGCTGCTTTCTCGAAGGCAGGCTGTAAATTCTTGACCAGAAAAGACCGGATGTACATCATAGTGCGAGAATGACAAGTTGTCTGACAAGTTCCGCTCTTTTTGGTATACTGGCCAAGTTGTGAAGAAACACACAAATACACTTTTGTTCCTTGGGAGACTTTTATGAGTGAGATCCGAATTGACGCTCTGTTGCCAGGCGAAATGGCCACGCGCGCCGAGTATATTGGAGTCCGAAAAGCCGAGGCGCCTGCGCTGAAGACCTTCACCCTCGCCATCCTGGCGGGCGCCTTTATAGCACTGGGCGCCGTATTTGCAACCAACACTGCGGCTGGGACCGGCACGCTGCCGTTCGGAGTTGCCAAGCTCCTGACCGGTCTGGTCTTTTGTCTGGGGTTGATCCTGGTGGTAGTCGGTGGGGCGGAGCTTTTCACCGGCAACAATTTGATCGTGATGGCCTGGGCAAGTGGTAAGGTGACCGGGCGCGCGCTGCTTCGCAACTGGGGCATCGTCTACCTGGGTAATTTTGTGGGATCGTTCGGGACCGCCCTGCTTGTGTTGTGGAGTAAGCAGTATACGTTTGGTGGTGGCTCGGTCGGCGAAACAGCCTTGAAGATAGCAACGGGAAAAGCGAGTCTTGATTTTTTTCAGGCTGTAGCCCTGGGCGTGCTTTGCAATGCGCTGGTCTGCCTGGCTGTCTGGTTGACCTTCAGCGCCCGCAGCACGATCGATAAAATCGCGGCGATCCTATTCCCGATCACCGCCTTTGTGGCCGCTGGCTTCGAACACAGCGTCGCCAACATGTACTTTGTCCCTTACGGGCTGTTGATCCGCATGGTTGATCCGGGGTTTGCCCAGGCGACTGGGTTGGACATGACAAACCTGACTTGGGCCAATTTCCTGGTGAACAACCTGATGCCGGTTACGATCGGAAATATCATTGGCGGGGCTGTATTGGTCTCGGCCATTTATTGGTCGGTTTTCCTGCGGAACCGCGAAGGCTAGGAGGAGGATGAACATGAAAGCTTATGTATTGATCAATATTCGCACGGGGGATGTCAAAGAAGTCGTGAAACACCTGCGCAGAGTGGATGGCGTGGTAGAGGCCAACATGACATTTGGTCCCTATGATGCGGTGGCAGTGATCGAGGTGGGCGATATCAACGCGGTCGGCGCCATCCTGGCAAATACGATCCAGCCAATTCCCGGCGTGCTGGAAACGCTCACCTGCCTGGCGGTTGATGTCTGATTCGGAGCGTACGAGCCAGCCTGCGCACCATGGGCTGGCTGCCCGTGTGACCGGGTTGCGTCTGGCGATCGGGCATTTGCCCGCTGGCCAGCTTGCAGACCGCACGGGAATTTCTTATGAAGAAACGAGCCCGGGGAAAGGCGAGTTCCGCCTCTCGCTGTTCGAATTAAGTGTGAGGGTGACCTACCCCGGTATGGTGGCGTTGGATGGCCAGTTGAATGAAGAGCTATCCTTATCACTCCAGGCTGTGCTGGTCTATTATTTCCACACGGCGGACGGCACGTCGATTACCGGAGAGTGGATCTCATTTGCCGACTTGCCCGATGGGCGCATCTATGACCAGGCCTACCAGGGATATAGTGGTGCGGAGCTGGCTAGGGTCTACGGCTTGCAAGTCGATGCCTTTCGCGAGGCCTGCGAAATGGTAGGAGGCGTTGCAGCCGAGATAGGTGAGGCTGCCTATGTATTTCATGCGCTTCCGCGCCTGCCGATGCTTGTGAACTATTGGGCAGGAGATGAAGAATTCCCCACTACATGCAAGATCCTGTTTGACCGTTCTGCGAGTCACTACCTGCCCACCGACGTGTGCGCCATCCTGGGAAGCATGCTGGCCAAGAAATTACTGAAAAGCACGGCATGATCGCTGGCACAGTGAAATGGACAAAGAGGCTTATTTTACAACAGAAGGCATAGAGAAAAAGGCGGGTGAACTCCTTTCCAGTGTTTCCTGGTCCCGTCCCCGTCATAATGACCTTCGCTTCAATCCAAGAAGATCTGCCTTGCTGGTATTGGACATGCAGGCGTATTTCCTTGACCCACACTCGCATGCGTTTATACCAAGTGCACCTGCCATCGTACCCGGTCTCGTCAGATTAGCGGAGGCCTTCAGAAGGATCGATCGCCCAATCATATTGACTCGCCACGAAAATACCAGACAGAACGCCGGGATGATGGCGCGTTGGTGGCATGATTTGCCGAGACCTCGATCTGCGCATAGTCACTTGCAACCACAGTTTGCAGCCTTCAATGCACCCATATTACCAAAATCCCAATACGATGCTTTTTATGGCACAGATCTGGAGCATCAGTTGCATGAGTCGGGTATACAGCAAGTTGTCATCAGTGGGGTAATGACACATTTATGCTGCGAGTGCACGGCGCGATCAGCCTTTATTCGTGGGTATGAAGTCTACTTTGCTGTCGACGGAACAGCCACTTATAATGAAGAGTTACACCGTGCTTCTTTATTGACCCTTTCTCACGGCTTTGCACTGCCGGTGGTGATCGCGGAATTGATCTCTGAAATAGACAGCTATGGACACTGAGCAGGTGGTGATCATCGGTGCAGGTCCGGCAGGCATGACGGCTGCGCTTCAGCTTCAACGATATGGAATTCCGCACGTACTGCTGGAAAAGGAGAAACCGGGGGGGCTATTGTGGAATGCCAACCTGGTTGAGAATTATCCGGGGTTTCCCAAAGGAATCAAAGGTCCAAAGCTGGTCGGGTTGATCGAAAGGCAACTGGCAAGTGCCGGCGTCATGGTCACAAAGGCTACGGTTACACAGTTGGTCAGAGAAAAACCTGGATTCCGGGTTGTGACTTCGGAGCAGGAGTTCCGGCCACACTTTGTGCTGGTGGCATCGGGTACGCGTTCCAATCCATTCCCTGTGGAGGTACCCGAGACGGCTCGTAGCCGGGTGTTCAGCGAAGTATCTCCATTGCTTGGTGAAACCGGGAAGCGCATTCTTATCGTGGGCGCTGGGGATGCTGCCTTCGATTATGCTCTAAATCTGACAAAGAACAGGAATTCTGTCACTATTCTCAACCGTGGGGAGCAAGTAAAATGTTTGAGGTTGTTGTGGGCCCGGGCCAACCAGGAGCCTCGCGTCGGTTATCGCGTGGGCGTGAACGTGACGGAAGTGGCTCTGGATAAGCAGTCTTACCAACTGGATGTCGGTTTGTCGGGCGGTGAAAGGTTGCAGTGTGATTACCTGCTCTTTGCAATCGGCCGGCGACCCCAGACGTCTTTTATCACTCCTGCAATCCTTGATCGGGAGGCGGATGGTTTGTATTACGCTGGCGATGTAAGGAACAATCTTTACAGGCAAACAGCTATCGCAGCAGGAGATGGACTGAGAGCTGCCATGCAAATCTATTTTAGACTACAATCGGAGGTGCTTTCATAATGAAGGTGATGGCGGTAACAGGCAGGCGCGATGTAGCAGAAGTGTTCATGGCCGACATGGGCGACGGGCGCATGATCGAATTTGTGGAGGCCTTGCAACCGCCCTATCCTCGTGAAAAGCGCTGGATCCTGATGGTATCGACGCTTTATGGGTGCCCGGTAAATTGCCTGATTTGCGATGCCGGGGGGATTTACCGCGGCAAGCCAAGCGCCGAAGAGATCCTGAGGCAAATCGACCACATGGTCTACCGCTGGTATCCGAATGGTCAGGTCCCTGCTGACAAATTCAAGATCCAGTTTGCGCGGATGGGCGAGCCGGCATTCAATCTGGCTGTGCTTGAGGTCTTGGAGCGGCTACCGACCCGTTATGAGGCACCTGGTCTGATGCCGTCGATTTCGACGATAGCACCGCATGGCGCGCAATCTTTCTTCGACGGACTGCTGGAAGTCAAGGAGCGCCTATACGACAATGGCCGCTTTCAATTCCAGTATTCCATCCATACCACGGATGTAGCTTTGCGGGACAGGCTCATACCGGTCAAGAAATGGAGCTTTTCCAAGCTCGCTTCATTCGGCGAGCGTTTCTATAAAAGCGGTGATCGCAAGATCACATTGAACTTTGCGTTGGCCGAAGGTATGCCGGTCGACCCTGGCGTCCTGCAACGTTATTTTGACCCTGAGCGCTACCTGGTAAAGATCACGCCGGTTAACCCGACTTGCCATGCGCTGAAAAACGAACTATCCTCCCTGGTCGATCCTTATCATCCAGAGACCGGGCAAGCCGTGGCTGAGTCGCTCAGACAGGCTGGATATGAAGTGATCCTGAGTATCGGCGAAGTGGAGGAGAATCAGATTGGCAGTAATTGCGGGCAATATGTCTTGAAGTACTTGGAAGGCCAGCATTCTCTACCTGATGGTTATTCCTACCAAATCAAGCCACTGGCCCTGCCCGAATAAGGAGCTGAAATGAAGCTGGCTGTAACCGGAAAAGGGGGAGTTGGAAAAACGACCCTGACCGCACTGCTCGCCCAGGTCTATGCAGACCAGGGCCGGGAAGTTCTGGCGGTAGACGCGGACCCTAGTCCCTGCCTGGCGGGCGCGCTGGGTTTCCCGGACGAGTTGCGCGGGCAGCTCAGCCCGATCGCGGAAATGGACGAATTGATCGAAGAGCGAACCGGCGCCAAACCCGGTACGACGGGTGGCTTCTTCACACTCAATCCGCGCGTGGATGATCTGCCCGAGCGCTTCAGCGTCCTGCACCGCGGTGTGCGTCTGCTTGAAGCCGGCTCGGTCGATCTGGGAGGTTCTGGCTGCATCTGCCCGGAATCGGCCATGCTGAAGACGCTCTTCACGCACCTGCTCTTCCGCCAGGACGACGTTCTGTTGCTGGATATGTATGCGGGCGTGGAGCACCTGGGTCGCGCTACCGTGGACTTTGTGGATGCCATGATCGTGGTGGTCGAACCGACGCGCCGGAGCCTGGGTACCGCCGCGCAGATCAGGAAACTTGCACTGGATATCGGTCTGGAGCGTTTATTCCTGGTGGGCAATAAGGTGCGGAACACGGACGAAGCGCAATTCCTGGAAGCAGAAACACCCGATTTACCTGTATTGGGTTTCCTGCCGGCAGACCTGCTGGTGCAAGAGGCGGACAGGTTGGGCATCCCGGTATACGATCACGCGCCTTCCTTGCGGGAATCAGCTCAGGAGATCGCAAGGAAGTTGGCCGAAGGATCCGGGCGGACCCATCAAGATACCGCTGGATAGCGATGCGGTCGGGCTGATTGGAAAAAGGATTTTAGAATTATGACAACGACAATTGCATTGGCAGGCAAGGGCGGTGTTGGCAAGACTACTGTCGCAGGTATGATCATCAAATACCTGGCCCAAAACCAGACCGGCAGCATTCTGGCGATCGATGCAGACCCGTCTGCCAACCTGAATATGGTGCTTGGGCTCGAGCTGGAATGGACGGTTGGGGATATCCGCGAGGATATGCTGCAGCAGGTCAAGACCTCGCTGGTGCAGGGCGGGGCAGCCATGGGCGTTCTTCCTGGCGGAGTCAACAAGCGCGATTACCTGGAATACCATATCCGCTCCTCCCTGGCAGAGGGCTCGCGGTTCGACCTGATCGCCATGGGGCGTGGTGAAGGCCAGGGTTGCTACTGCGCCGTCAATCATAACTTGCGGGAAGTGGTAGACGGCCTAAGCAAGCATTATGCCTACGTGGTCATTGACAACGAGGCCGGAATGGAGCACCTTTCGCGGCGCACCACGCGAGACGTGCAGCACCTGTTCGTCGTCAGCGATGCCACCCGCCGCGGGCTGGTCGCGGCGCAGCGCATTCTGGATCTCCAGAAGGAGCTGGAGATCAACATCGAGAAGACCTACCTGGTGGTCAACCGCGTACCCGGCGGGAAGTTGCATCCGGAGCTGCAGAAATTCGTGGACGAGTTGGGCGTGCCACTGCTGGGCGTCATCCCCGCGGATGGCGACCTGGCTGCATACGAGTTTTCCGGAAAACCGTTGGTGGACCTGGGGGACGATTCGCCGGTCTATGCGGTGGTAGCGAATATGATGGACGGCATCCTTTAGGTTGTCATCCCATCTCACACTACCTGCGTTGGGAGCCAAACAATATCGCGGGGGATTCGTTCGAAAAAAGCGAGGGATTTGCCCGAAAAAAGCTAAGGATCCGCGCGCAAACAGCCAGGTATTTTCCTGAATCGAGCCGCTCGATTCGTAGATCGAGCGGCTGGTTTTGTTCACCCCTGGGGCATTGCAAGCCCTCGAGCCTGCTTCGGTTGGCGGGCTTTCCGAACTCCTAGAGTTCGATCTGTGCTTTGAGCATGCCGTTTTGCGAATCGATCTCAAAGGAAGAAAAGCCCACTGCCCGGCAAAGTGATTTCATGGCCTCATTTTCCGGTGCCATCAGGGCGATGATGCGTTTGATATGCTCATCGCGACCGATCTGGATGATGCGCGTCAACAACTCCTTTCCGAGCCCTTTGCCCTGGTAGGCGTCGGAGATCAGCATGGTGAAGCGCGCCTCCTCATTGATCCCGCGCAATTTACTCAGGCGGGCGACCCCAAAGATGGCCTTCTCTCCCTTGGCTTCCCCTTCGACCACAAGAGCGATCTCCCGGTCGTAATCGTTATGGGTCATGCGCGCCAGGCGTTCATGTGTGATGCGCGTGCTCAGCATCAAAGGGGAAAGGTAGCGCATATAGACCGTGCGATCGGACAGCGAGGCGTGGAAACCGCGCATCAGCATTTCATCTTCAGCCCGGATCGGGCGGATGATAACTTCGGTGCCGTCCTTCATGGTCCACGGTGAGGTGTATCGATTCGGGTACGGCCGAATCGCAAGGCGCGGCAGGCCGCTTTCTTCTTTTGCATCCTGGATCACCACGCGCGCGTCCAGCGCAAGCAGCCCTTCGTGGGAGGCGATCAATGGATTGATATCCAGTTCCTTGATCCAGGGTTGCTCGGCCACAAGCTGGCTGAAATGCACCAGCAAGCTCTCCAGCGCGCCCAGATCCACCGGGGGGCGTCCGCGCACACCTTTGAGCGCTTCGAAGATCTTGGTCCTTTCGATCATGCGGCGCGCCAGCGTGCGGTTGAGCGGAGGCAGGCCCAGGGAGCGGTCTTTGAAGACTTCCACCAGCGAGCCGCCCATGCCAAACAGCACCACAGGCCCGAATTGCGGATCGATACTGGAGCCAATGATCAGTTCGTAGCCTTCCAGGTTGACCATGGGTTGCACGGTGACTCCCAGGAAATCCTGCTCGCTGGCCTTTGCTGTCACCCCGCGTCGAATGGCCTCGAAGGCGTCACGCACGGCCTGGTCGTCCTTGAGGTTGAGTTGCACGCCTCCCACGTCCGTTTTGTGTGTGACCGTCTCCGAATGCAATTTCAGCACGACCGGGTATCCAAGGTCTTTCGCTTTACCCACGGCTTCGTCAGCGGAACTCGCAATCAAGGTCGGGGTGGTCGGGATGCCGTACGTATCCAGCAGGTTCTTGGACTCGGCTTCGGTCAGTAGCAGCCGGCCGGCCTGCCGCGCTTTTTGAATGATCGCCGCAGCGCCGTCTCGATCGATGGGATCGCCATCCCCATCCTTAGGGAAGCTGACCGTCTCGTAGAGCGCCTTTAAATTGTCGGTGAATTTCCACATATAGGCAAAGGCTTCCGCAGCTGTGTCCGGGTACATGAAGGTCGGGATGCCTGCTTTGTTCAAAATTGATTCGCCTGCAGCGATATCCTGTCCGCCCGACCAGGATGCAAGGATCGGCTTTTGATAGCTTTGCGCATACTCCTTGAGGGCTTCGGCCGTGGCTGTCGGGTCGGTCATGGCCTGCGGAGTGAGGATCACCAGCAGGCCGTTGCTCTTCTCATCCTGTGCGGCAACTTCCAGAGCCTGTGCGTAGCGCTCCGGCGAGGCGTCTCCGAGGATATCAACCGGATTGTTGTGGCTCCATTGCGGGGGCAGGATCTCGTCAAATTTGCGCATGGCTTCGGTCGAGATCTCCGCCAGCTTTCCTCCGCTGGTGAGCAATGCATCCACAGCCAGCACGCCCGGGCCGCCCGCGTTGGTCAGGATCGTCAGGAACGGTCCGCTCGGGCGCGGCTGCTTCGAGAGTACTTCGGCCATCGAGAAGATCTCGCCAATGGAATTCACCCGCAGTACGCCGCAACGTCGGAAGGCGGCTTCGAGCACTTCGTCCGATCCGGTCAGCGAGCCGGTGTGCGAGGCGGCCGCGCGAGCAGCCCCTTCTGTGCGGCCGGGCTTGATGACGATGATGGGCTTGGCCAGCGCCACTTCGCGCGCAGCCGACATGAAGAAGCGCGCATCGCCGATCGTTTCCATGTAGATCACAATGCTGTTGGTATGCGGATCGTCCCCCAGGTGGTAGATCAGATCGCCCCAACCGACGTCCAGCATGGAACCGATCGAGACAAAGGCAGAAAAACCGACGTGTTCCTTGAATGACCAGTCCAGAACGGAGGTGCAGAGTGCTCCGGATTGGCTGATAAAAGCTACATTTCCGGCTCTGGCAGCTGCAGTGGCGAAGGTTGCATTCAATCCTGTGAGTGGGTTCATCACACCCAGGCAATTTGGGCCGATCACCCGTATCTTTCCCGTCCGGGCGTGCGCCAGGATTTGCTCTTCCAAGAGCGCGCCTTCCGGCCCGACTTCTTTGAAGCCTGCCGAGATGATGATGGCGCCCTGGACACCCGCATCGACACACTCGGCTACGATACCAGGAACAGTTGGAGCCGGCGTGACGATCACGGCCAGGTCGACCGGGTCTGGTAGATCTTTGATACTTGGGTAGGCCTTGATGCCAAGGATGTTTGCTCGGTTAGGGTTAACCGGATAGACGGTCCCTCCGAAAGGGCTGCTGATTAAATTCCAGATCACGGTCCGGCCGACGCTGCCGGCTTTTTCCGTTGCCCCAATTACAGCGACCGTCTTAGGAGAGAAGATGGGTTGCAAAGAGCGGGGTGTATATCGGTATACATCGTGCGCGGGGTCAAAGGGCATTTCTGTACTCGGATCAAAAGTGAATTGCATGCGTGTTGCCTCAAAATCTTTAGGATTTTTCTGACTCTTTAGGTTGCTATTACCAGTCTATTATAAACTTGGAATACAGTCCTCTGAAATCAGGATGTCACGTTTTCCAGGTGCGGTTCATCTTCTATGTGTGTTGAACAGGGGTCCGTCTTTGATCAGGGTAATCCAGACCATGATATAAAGGAGGTGCGAAGGAGATCGAACCTATTAATCTTAAGGAGTTTGATGATAAACCCGCTCTTGAAACCCCAGCAGGTTGCGAGGCTTGAAGAACTGGCAAACCAATCTGGAGAACAAACGTATCCGCGCCGCGCCAGAATTTTGCTACTTTACCAAGCCGGAAAGGAAACAGGCGAAATCGCCGAAATTGTGGGGATCTCGCGCCGGAGCGCACGATACTGGCGCAGCGAGTTTGTGAAGCGGGGAATGGAAATCTTTTCGCCTGCACGACGGCGGAGTGGACAGCCCAGGCGACCTGAGAAGCGAATCCCGACCAGCGCAGCGAAGAGCCCGCGGCAGCACGTCAGGCCGCATTATCCTCGCGTGCGGAATAAAGTCGGCATCAAACCGGACGATGCGATGGCCGAGGCCGGTCGCAAAGTCATGCAATTCCATTTCGCGCACATGCTCAGCCATGAGCGGGGGACGCGTCTTGGTGAAGATATCGAAGAGCTACATGACATGCGCGTTGCCACACGGCGCATGCGAGCGGCTTTTGAAGTCTTCGGACCTTTCTTTAGACCAAAAGTGATCAAAGCCCATCTCAAAGGGCTGCGCGTCGCTGGGCGTTCACTGGGACGTGTTCGAGATTTGGATGTTTTTATCGAAAAAGCACGATCCTACCTAGTCACCTTGCCGGAGGCGGAACGCCCAGGCCTGGAACCCTTAATGAGCACCTGGCAGCATGATCGGGCGGTCGAGCGCGATAAATTGGAGACTTACCTGGATAGCGAAAAATATCAGCAATTCAAGCTAGGATTCAACGAGTTTGTTTCCACTCCAGGCGCGGGCTCCCTGGTGGATTTGCAGCAGCAACCTGCCCCCTTTCAGGTGCGGCATCATGCGCCGGTCTTGATCTATACACGACTGGCTGAGGTAAGGGCTAACGAAGCGATCGTGGCAAACGCGGCAATCGAACAACTCCATATTTTGAGGATTGCATTCAAGAAATTACGCTACACATTGGAATTCTTCCAGGAAGTGCTGGGTGGACAGGTGAAGCCAGTTATCCAGGAAATCAAGACAATGCAAGATCATCTTGGGAATCTCAACGATGCCAATGTGGCTTGCACTCTATTGCGTGAGTTTGTAGAGACCTGGGAGGCGCGGCAAATAAACCTGCCACTCCAGGAGCGACAAAACCCACAACCGGTTGTGACGTATCTGGCTGCCAAACACACCGAACTTCATCGGTTAATTGTGACCTTTCCTGAGGCATGGTCCCGGTTCAATCGCCCGGATCTAATTGAAAAGATTTCACAGGCGGTGTCCGTTTTGTGATCAACAGGATCTGGGGATTGCAGATCACACCGGGTAATGACCAGCCGGGCAGTTCTGTATGGAAGATCTCAAAGGCTGGAGATGTACATCTCCAGCCTTTTTTCGTTAACGCTTTAGCGAGTTGAGGGCGGAACGCCCGAAACAAAAAACCACCCGCTACGCGGGTGGAGGATGAGGACTTATAGGAAAGGAAATCACTCCGGTAGAATGGCAGAGTTCAAGCCGCCAAGCAACAAGGAGTGATTTCCATGGCAGAAAGTCTAGCACATACGAAGTGGATGTGTAAATACCATATAGTGTTCACGCCAAAATACAGGCGGAAGGTGATCTACAATCAATACAAAGAAAGCATGGTACAAATACTAAAAGATCTGTGCAAGTGGAAAGGGGTGGAGGTCATCGAGGGGAAAGCGATGGTGGATGATATCCACCTGCTGGTAAGCATACCGCCCAAGCTGAGTGTCTCGAGTTTCATGGGGTACCTGAAGGGGAAAAGTGCATTGATGATCTTTGATCGACATGCGAACTTGAAATACAAGTATGGGAACCGGCACTTTTGGGCGCTGGGATACTATGTGAGCACAGTAGGGCTGAACGAAGCGACAATGGCGAAGTATGTGCGGGAGCAAGAGAAGCACGATCAGATGATGGATCGGATCAGTACGAAAGAAGCCGAAGACCCCTTTAGGGGTAGCCAGGTAATCGATGCGCCAGGCTTGAACGAAGAGAAAGCAGCGCCTTGAGGCGCTGCAAGAAACAGGCCTTTATAGGGCCAGGTCAAGCCACCCGCTATGCGGGTGGTCTTGACTGATTCACGCTTGATTTGTAGCTAGTGATGCAGGTGCTCCGCTGCGATAAATGACAATCCCTTCTTCGTCAGTTCCCAGGCCGTCTTGTTTACTGCTGCTACCTTTTCAAGGAAATTGCGCTGCAAGTGATCCCAGTCCCCCGAATCGATAACTTCCTGTTTGTCGCGGAAGTAATCCAGTATGTCTGAGGGGTGTGCCAGGGTCTTCTCCACTTCAAGATCACCGCCTTCATGTTTGGCAGAGATATTGGCCACGTGATCGGCAATTTCGAGCAACTCATTGCGGCGATTGTATGGTTGAACGACAATGGATTTGTAGGTTTCCACAATGTGGTGTTCAAATCGAACAATATCTTCGAACCCCAGCGATTTGCGAAATTCTGCAGTCCATTCCATGGTTTCATTATTGATCGAGTTGGACCAGTTGAAGCCGATCAAGGGACTCGAGCCGTCGTCGCGGCTGAACAGCTTGGCGGCCAGCATGATCCAGAAGGCATGGTAAGGGTTATCGCTTCCGAAGAAAACCGAGATCTTGAACTCATTATCGATCCCCAGGCGGTAAAGCAGGAAGCCCAATAGAATAGTGCCGGCGTTAAAATTCAGGACAGACTTGACACCATAATTTGTGTAATAGTAAAGAAATTCATCCACCCACTGAAGAGCGTGTTCATTTGGTTGGCCAATGCCTCCAAAATAACCGGTGATAGTCTCCGGTCCGCCAAGGTGAAGGTTAGAACCATCCGTGCCCTTCGTGTCCAGCGTTTCCACAAAGGAGGCCCCAAAGAGTTGCATGGCTGCCGCCATAGCGGGCAGATCGCCATCTTCTTCCTGTTCCTTCATTTTGCGGACTTTGATGAACCTGCCTGGCACAAGGGTCTGCTTGGAAAGCGCCTGCTCGACCATGACGCGTAACCAAGGAAAGTATTGCGTTGCACTGACTTCGAGTGTCACGGCAAACTCATCCTTGAACTTTGTGGTCTTGGCAGCTTCCCCTAAAACCTTTTGCCGATACTTTGCGACCGAGATGAACTTACCTTGTTCGCGTTGCTCGGACAGCCACTGCAAATCCTTAAGGTAGGCAGGATTTCTTTCCTCCACCTTTTTGAACAGGTTCTCATATTGGCGCGCCTCTTGCGCTTTGTGGTTGATTTCATCCGGTGTACCGTACTTGGCGACCACATCCATGAACGCCTTCATCATTTTACTGTTTGGATCGACCAGTACCGCATTGATGGCGTCCAATCGATCAGCCGGGATCTTGAGCATTTCGTTCAGGGAATTTCGCATCACGCTCCTCCGCATATCCATTTGGAATTGGATGGTTTACGTTGAACTCAAAGCAAGTATGTCCTAAGTATAGGGAATCTCACGGAACATGGCAATGGACAAAAATCACTTCATCTGCTTGAACTGCCTGCCAGCTGATAATGGTACGTGGGAGATCCTGCGAGCAAATTCAATCTGATGGTATAAAGGATTGATCATGACCCTGCACATTGCACTCACTCTGTCGATCATCGCTGGTGCGCTAATCGTATTTGCCACGGAAAAGATACGGGTAGATGTGGTTGCGTTACTTGTGCTCCTGGTACTGGGGTTGACTGGCCTGGTTGGCCCCAAGGAAATCTTTGCGGGATTTTCCAACTCGGCGGTCATCACAGTCTGGGCGGTCTACATCGTATCGGGCGGATTATTCAAGACCGGTGTCGCAGATGCCCTCGGTAAATTCATCTTGCGCCTTTCGGGGGAGAATGAGATCCGCTTGATTGCTGTCATCATGCTTACCTGTGGAATCATGTCTGCGTTCATCAACAACGTGGGTGCTACAGCCATGCTGCTTCCAGCTGTGGTCAGCGTAGCAAAGCAGACCAAAATCCCGGTATCAAAATTACTGATACCGCTGTCATTTTCGTCTCTGCTGGGTGGAAAGATGACCTTGATCGGGACCCCAGCGAATATTCTAGCAACCAGTATTGTGGAAGAGTATGGCCTACCCACGTTCAGCTTCTTTGATTTTACGCCGATCGGCGTGGTTGTTCTGGCCACGGGTGTTCTGTACATGGTATTTATCGGGCGTCATTTTCTTCCTATCCGCCAGGCGCCAAGTGAAACCCCGGCCGTGGATCAGGAGAGAACCTATATCAGTGAAGTGCAAGTCTTGCAGAATGGCTTCTTGGTAGGGAAGTCACTACTGGAGTCGAACTTGGGCGCTGATTATGATTTGACGGTGATCGCATTGGTGCGCTCTAATAAAACCCTTAAAGTGCTTGAACGCAATACAGTGATACAGGCGGATGACATCCTGCTCATCGAAGGCACCGTTAAAAATCTGTTGCGCGCCAGGGACGATCTGGGACTGCTGACTGCCAATGAGAGTAAGCGGCTGGTGGATATGGATGCACTGCAGAGAGAAGACGTGGATATGGTTGAAGCTACCCTGGCACCACGTTCCTCCATGGCAAACCGCAGCCTGCGATCCCTTAATTTTCGGGAGCGTTACGGGTTTACCGTTCTCGCGATCCGGCGGCAGGGGGAAATGATCACCAAGCGCTTGCGCAATGTGCGGTTACAATTCGGGGACGACCTCTTATTGCAGGGACCTCGTCACCGTTTACCAGGATTGCAGGAGAAGAATGAGTTCCTGGTTCTCGAGCCACTCAGAATCTCTGAGAGACGTTCGCGGCGGATGCCCATTTCAATTGGATTGATGCTGCTGGTGATTGGGCTGGTCTTGTTCGCCGGCCTGGATATTTCCATAGCCATGGTCACTGGCGCAGTTGGAATGGTCCTGACCCGCTGCCTGACGATGGATGAGGCCTACGAAAGCATCGATTGGCGCACCGTCTTCCTTGTGGCCGGCATGCTGCCGCTTGGGACCGCAATGGAGACCACCGGTACCGCGCGTTTCATTGCAGATCTGATCTTGCGAACCATCGGCGGGTTGGGGCCGATGGCCGCGCTTGCCGGCATGTACTTGCTGGCAGCTGCGATCACGCAACCGATGTCCAATGCAGCTACTATGGTGCTGGTTGTACCGATCGCGATTGACACCGCTCTATCCTTGGGCGCCAATCATCTGACGTTTACATTGGCAGTAGTGATCGGCGCGGCAACCAGCTTCCTGACTCCCGTTGGACATAAGGCCAACGTACTTGTATTTGGTCCGGGCGGTTACAAGTTCTTCGACTATGCGCGGGTGGGTGCATTGTTAACCGTGTTTCTATTCATCAGTACCATGATCGCGTTACCCATCTTCTTCCCACTATTTCCGTAATCCGAAAAGATCTTTCCCAAATGCGACGTCTTGCACAATTGGTTCTGGTTTCCTGCCTTGTCACCGCATGCTCCTCACCCGGACCGGTTCGCCCGCTTGAGTCTCTTCCTACAGCCCGGGTGACTATCGTGACCAGCCAGCCTCCCACACTCACACCCAGCCCTACAGATACGCCAACGTTTTCAGAATGGCTTTTCCCCTATACCATTCCGGGGCTCCGCCAGCATACGTATCTGAGCGGTGAGATCGAATTAAGTGAGCCCTTGGTTGAAACTGGGCTATTCACTCGTTACGCAATTCGTTACCCCTCAGATGGCCTGACCATTTCAGGAATATTACAGGTGCCAAAAGTTGGCTCAGAACCGTTCCCTGTCATTCTGATGAACCACGGGTTCTTCAGCCGCACCGTGTACGTCTCCGGTGATGGGAGTGACCGGGCTGCCGAATTTCTTAACCGGCATGGCTATCTTACGCTGTCGTCAGATTATCGCAGTTGGGGAGATTCTGACAGCGGCCCAAGCCTATTCTATTCCGGCCTGGTGATCGATGTCATTAATTTGATGAATGCGCTACCGTCACTGCCACAGGCAGATCCTGAACGCATCGGACTTTGGGGGCACAGCATGGGAGGCGGGGTGACATTGAAAGTATTGGCGGTCGATACGCGTGCGAAAGCTGCCGTGCTCTATTCAACCGTCAGCGCTGATGATGCCGACATCATCAACCGCTGGGGGCCGGGATGTATAGGGGATAGTATCGCTGGTGAACAGCGTTACGGTTGCAATTCATCAGATATCTTGCTGCTCGATCTGCCTCCGGGCCTGATCCAGGCTTACCAGTTTGCTGTGCAGGATCCGACCTTCCTGCGCCAGGTATCACCGATTACCTTCGTGGAGGATGTCACGGCGCCCGTCCAATTCCATTATGGAAGCGATGATGGGTTGCTTTTTAGCGGCACTCCGCCAGAGTGGTCGCAAAAAGCCTATCAGGCTTTTGAAGATACCGGTAAGTCGGTCGGACTATTTGCCTATGAAGGAGAAAAACACTCGTTCACCGGCGACCAATGGTGGGCATTCATGGAGCGCTCGGCGCACTTTTTTGATAAGTACGTAAAATAATTTTCATTCGTACAAGCCACCATGTTGGCAATCTTCTTTGTGGAAAGGAATTGGCATGAACAATGTGCGCCCACAATTGACCCTGCTTTCGCATGAACAGATCCAGCAAGTACATACTTTTGCATTAAGAATCTTAGGCGACACTGGGGTGCGTGTTGACTCACCGCAAGTGGTGGAGATGTTGAACCGGACAGGTATGGTTGATGTGAACGGGGCAAATGTGCGCTTTACGCCTGCGCTGGTAGAACGCGCCATCCAGACCGCGCCTGATCAAATCCAGATGTTCGACCGCTTGGGGGTGCCTGTCTTCAATTTGGGCGAGGATCGCTTGCGCTTTGGCATCGGTGTAACAGCCCTCTATTACCAGGACCCGGTCCGCGATAGGGTGGAACCGTTTACACGGGAGCATATGCGCCTGCTGACACGTCTGGGGAGCGCGCTCCCGCTCTATGATGTGATCTCCACTCCGGGCATCCTGCGCGATGTTCCCGAGAACCTTGGCGATCTGTATGGCAGCCTGGAACATTTCGCCAATACTACCAAACCCCTGGTGTTGTTGGTTTCGGACGAGCACCAATTTGAACCTGTGCTGGATCTGTTTGAGTGCCTGCATGGCGGGTTGGGGGAGCAGCCGTTCATCCTTCCCTATTTCAATCCTGTCTCACCGCTCGTCATGGATGCGGGTACTCTATTGAAAATGCAGGTAGCAGTCGATCGTGATCTGCCTTTCATCTTTTCGAATTACAGTATGGCCGGCGCTTCCACGCCTCTGACGCCCGCAGGAACACTGACGCTGTTGATGGCTGAGCTGTTGGCGGGGTTGACGATCAGCCAGGTCATGAAGCCGGGCACACCGATCGTATCAGGTATGCTGCCGGTGTATTTCGATATGAAATCCATGCTTACGTTCTACGATCCGCAGAGCATCCTTCTTAATGTCGCTTGTGCGGAAATGATGGCGCACTATGATCTGCCGCATTGCGGAGCCTCAGGCAGTGGCACCGGGTGGGGCATGGACCTGGTGGCCGCGGACACGTATTGGATGAACACACTAACCTTTAGCTTAACCAAGGGTGGCCTGGCGCCTTTTGTGGGGGATAGCCTAGGTTCGAAGACGATCTCTCCATTGACAATCGTCCACGTGCACGAGGTGATCGATCAGGCCCTGCGTTTTGCGGCCGGATTCCAGCTGGATGAGGCGCAAGCCGCTCTACGAGAAATTTTCAAAGTAGGTCCCGGAGGCAGCTTCTTATCGTCGCCTTCTACGCTGCGCAATTTCAAAGCCGGGTATTACACCAGCAGGGTCTACCCTCGCTGGACCATGGAAATGTGGCAGGCTGAAGGGCAACCTTCTACAAAGCAGGTTCTCCGCGAAAAAACACAGGAGCTCTTAAAAGCAGCCTATCCACCTGAAGCGTACGAGGAATTGATCGCTAAAGGTGAGGCGTACATTCAGCGGCTTTGACGGTTCTCACAATTTCCACAAACCATACCCACTTGCCCGGCGTGCCTCCCGCCGCTCGTATTGCGTGTGGATCTCCTCAACGTGGTCGGCTTTTTCCCGGATAGCTGCTTCCAACCATAATCGCCCTTTTTCTGCGCTGCCCAGGCTGCCGGCGCCGTATGCGCCGGTACGGGTGTCGTCGTCCCAGGGCGGGTTGGCAATCAAAGTACCCCCTTCGATCCAATCCATATAGTAATTAGGCGTGGCCACAAAGTCGGTCTCGTCCACTACGCGTTCCATGTGGCAGAGGTCCGGTTGCAGGTGCAACATAAAGGATGTTTCGAGTTCGCCGGCGTGCCCCATTCCACCGATCTGTGACTCGCGGTATTTGGTGATGGCTGGCGCTCCGACGTGACCCGCGGTATGTAGCCAGGTGGTAGCGCAGAATATGCGGCGGTGTAGCTCCCCCGCATATTTGATGATATTGACCAGGAAGGACATATTGCCGCCGTGACCGCTTAAAAAATAGAAGCGGGTGAAGCCTCGTTCGGCGAGTTGGTCGATGACGGCCAGCCAGAAATCCTCAAAAGCGCGCCCACCGGCGTTGAGTGTTGCAGCAAAGGTCTGGCGGTGTGTGCTGACGCCATACGGCATCACTGGCAAGGTTGCTGTGCGTGTAGGCAATAATCCCACCACACCCCTGGCAATACTTTCAATAATCAGCGTATCCACCAAGAGGGGCAGGTGATGGCCGTGCTGTTCGGTGTGGCCAATGGGAATCAGGATCACTTTCTGGCGGTCGTTTTCCGCTGGCATGAACAAGGGATCATGCTGCTGGGTTCTGTGATATTGGACAAGCAATGAAGATGGTGGGATACCGGGCAGGCTGCCTTGAGGGTCCAGGGATTGGGGAACCAAGCCGTAAACCCGCGTGAAGCCGTCTTCGCGCAAGCTTGCCAGTAAATTGGAGAGCAACTGGCTGAGTAAATGGATGTCAACAGCCAGCCCGCTTCCGGGCCACCCAAAGGGGATGGCTGGCAAGAGCCCAGCCTTATCGGGGTGAGCGAGTTGTTCATCCAGAAGTTCCAGGTTATAGTCTTCGCCCAGGGGTAATACAAGTGGTGTCGCCCTTGGCAGCGCTGCCACTTCCGACCATGTCATTTCTGCATAGTGAAACAGTTCCATGCTATGCCTCCAGAGAACAAGCGCGTATCTTTATAATTGAAATTCGTGTAGTCATTAACACACACAATTAAACAACCAAATACCAATCCAAAAAACATTCAATACGCGCAAACACGTCAAGTTGGTTCTTGCGCCGCAAGAAGCCATGCGGTTCATCAGGATAAGTCTTATATTCAAATGTTTTTCCATGTGCTTTAAGCGCTTCAACCCATTCTTCTGAAGCTTCGGGCGGCACAACGTCATCCAACAACCCATGTAAGATCAAGACCGGATTTTTAACATGCTCTACTTCAAGAAGGGGAGAGCCTTTCTGGTAGGTTTTCCAGTTTTTAGCTGGATGGCCCAGGAAAATTTCCGTGTATAAACGCAACTCTCGCTTGCATTGCGCCCAGGATGAGTACAGGTCCGAATCACCATATTTAGCGATTCCACAGGCGAACAGGTATTCGGGGTCTCGTGAGAGGGCGCACACTGTTAGGTACCCGCCATAACTGCCTCCCATGATAGCGATGCGGTGCGGGTCTGTTCCTTTTTGCGAGCCCAAATACTTGGCTCCGGCCAAGCAATCCTGGGTATCTCCATGCCCCCAATCATTGTAATTGGCATGTTCAAAATCTACGCCATAGCCCGTGCTCCCGCGATAATTCGGAGCGATAAAGGTATATCCTTTCGCAACGAGATATTGCGCCAACACGTCCCACTCTGCAGTATATAGTGATGAAGGTCCGCCATGTGGGTGAAGCACAGCAGCTTGGTTGGATTTCTCAGGCCTGTACAAAAAGGCCGGGATTTCCAATCCATCGAAGCTGCGATAAGAGACCAACTCAGGTTGAACCAGGTTGTTTCTTGCGAGTGCTGGCGATTGGGAAAAGCTGAGTTGAGTCAGCAGCCTTCCCTCCAATTCGAGGCGATATATATCTGGAGGCTGGATAGGACTTTCGTATTCGAAGGTAAGGAATTTACCATTCGGAGACCAGTTGGGATTGGAATGTACCCCCATCCCAACGCGGAGATCCACCAGAGTTCCTTGATCCCAATTGACATACGAGGAAGCCTCCAAAAGACCGAGATCGACCGACCCCATGCGCATGACAGTTACGGCGACGCGTTTCCCATCCGGTGCAAAGGCGAATTGTGCGATGTCGTATCCGAATTTGGTCACCTGGTGCAGGCCTTCGCCATCAGGCCGAATCATCCACAGATCATCGTGTCCAGCTTCCTGACAGATGAAAGCGATCCATTTCCCATCCGGCGACCAACGCGGACTGTGGGCGCGCACTTTCTTTTTACCATAGAGCGTTCGGCTTTCTCCGCTTTCCAGATCGATCAGGCAGATATCTAAACGGTTGAGGTCATCAAACCGACGAAATGTATAGACGATCCTACTTCCATCCGGGGAAGGCCGCGGATCCCAATGATCTCCGTCCCCATCATCTGTCAGAGGGCGCGGCCATACACCTTCGCGGTCCGTTAATACCAGCTGGTCTGCCTCGTGCCTCGTAACGCCCACGATGAGCCCGTGTCCATGTTGGATGTTTCCATCCGGGCGGAAATCCTGAACCTGC
>CAZULT010000038.1:0-40996 GCA_964621295.1 uncultured Anaerolineaceae bacterium
GATGAAAAACTCTTCGGCGCAGATGGAAAATCTTTCGGCACGGATGAAAAAACCTTCGGCACAGATGAAAAATCTTTAGGGAGAGATGATTAACTTCTCAGTAGTGATGGAATACGTTTCGAGTTCCACCCAGTATCGGTCGATCGTCTCGCATGTGACCTGCTACAGGCCCGGTAACTTAGCAGGGCAGGCGGGAGGCTTGCGGGTGTATCCGGTGGAGCCTCAGAGCAAAGGACCGGAGTCCCCAGCCATGCGCTGCCCCCATCGCCCGAGGCGCGCCAGCGTTTGGTTTACCAGTTGTCCGGTACGCCAGAAGGCCAGCGCCGCCATGCCATGCGCCACCACCGCAAACAGCGGTGGCGTCTGGAAGGTGTAATAGGTCCAGCATTCACGCGTGGTGCCCCACAGCTCGAGAAAGTACCCCAGGCCTGCCCCGGCCAAGAAGGTCAATAGGGCGGTGCGGTGGTCATTGGGAGTCAGGATCAGCAGCGCACATAGCAGCAGAGATAACCAGGTATAGGACTTGTCAAGGGTGGGGGCCACGAAGTACAACATCAGGAAGTAGAAAAAGGCAAAGATGATCCAATAAGAGGTCTTGAAATTTAACACAAAGGACATAAAGGGATTCTTTCTTAGATCCTTGGTGCTCTTTGTGACCTTTGTGGTTAAAGCATTCAACACATATGTAATACGGTCGATCGAAAGACTCGCGATCGGCCAGGCCGGAATGATCCACAATGGTGGGCGTTCAGCGGTGTAGTAATGCCACAGGTTGGTCTGGGTGCCCCACGATTCGATCGCCAGACCGCCGAATACGCCCACAAAGACGATCAGGCCGTCGCTACGCAGATCGGCACGCGCGATGATGGTGAGCGACATGAACAGGAAGATGCCGATCAACAACCAGTCTATGTAGAGCCACCAGGGACCATTCCAATCGATATAGGCAAGCACTTCCTCGGCCAGAGGCCACCAGATGTAGAGGATCAGGAAAATGGTCAACAGGAAACCTCCAAGCAGGATGGAGGAGTGTTTGGTCCAGCCAAAAAGAGAGAGCGCGCGTCGCATGGTAGTCATAGTGCACTTAATGGATTTTGTAGACGTCCGGGTTGACACAGTGCTGCAGACGCTTGCTTTGCAAGCCCAGGATCAGGTTTTGCGCGGCAATGTAAGCCATTTTATCCCGGGAGTGGAAGGTAGCGCTGGCGATGTGTGGCAGGATCAGGCAGTTGTCCAGGTCGAGCAGTGGGCTATCGAGCGGTAGCGGCTCGGGGTCGGTCACATCCAACGCCGCGGCGAACAGGCGGCGTTCTTTTATAGCCTGGTAGAGAGCTTCCTGGTCCACCACACCCCCTCGGGAGGTGTTGATCAGCACTGCCTCAGGCTTCATCTTTCCCAGGAAGCGCTCGTCGACCATGCCGCGGGTTTCAGGTGTCAGCGGCACGTGCAACGAGACAAAGTCGGCGTCGTGCAGCAATTCATCCAGGCCGCTTGGAATCGCGGAACTGTCTGTGTCTGAATCTGCAACGGAAGGGTCGTGATACAGGATGCGCATGTCGAAGCCGCTCGCGCGTTTGGCCAGCGCCTGCCCGATACGGCCGTAGCCGATAATGCCGAGCGTGGCTCCGGTCACGTCCCTGCCCAAAAGCAGAGAGGGGCTCCAGGTCTGCCAGCGCCCGGCGCGCAGGAATTTCTCCGCCTCCGACACACGACGCGCCGCCGCCAGCAGCAGCGCGAAAGCCATATCGGCGGTGGCGTCGGTCAGGATGCCCGGAGTATGGCCGACCGGAATACCGCGCGCGGTGGCGGCCGGCACGTCAATGTTGTCGTACCCGACGGCGTGGTTGCTGATCACTTTCAGTCCAGGGCCGGCGGCGTCCATGACCTGCTCGTCGATGCGGTCGGTTAGTAAGCATAACAGGCCGGCGACACCACGCACGCGTTCCAACAGGACCTCACGGCCCGGTGGCAGCGCCTCCGGCCAGATATCGGCCTGGCAATTTTCCTGGACGAGAACCAGGCCTTCCTCCCGGATGATCCGGGTGACGAAGACCCTGGGCTTGGACATGCCTGAAGTATACTCGAGGCGTGGAACCTGCGCTTTTTATGACGCACAGCCTTCGTGACGCGCGCGTCGCGCGCATCCTTGCGGCGGCTTTGGGCGCGGTCGATCCAGGCCGGGCTGTAACGGCCTACTTGCGGGCGCATCCCATTCCGGAGGGCAGGCGCGTCTATGCCCTGGCGGTTGGCAAGGCGGCCATGGCGATGCTCGAGGGTGCGCTTTCTTGCGTCACGTTGGAGCGCGCTCTGGTCATCACGAAACACGGTGAGGAAACGGCTGTGCGCCGGTTGGGGGAGCGCCTGCCCGCACTGGTGTTTTTGGAAGCCGGACACCCTGTCCCCGACGTGCGCTCCGTGGCCGCTGGTGAAGCGGCGCTGGCGTTCGTCGCCAGCCTGGAGCCCGATGAGCTGCTGTTGTGCCTGATCTCGGGCGGCGGTTCGGCCTTGATGAGCGCTCCTTTCGTGCCGTTGGAAGACATACAGGCGCTCACCTCCGCCTTGCTGGCTTGCGGTGCGCGGATCGATGAGATCAACACCCTGCGCCGGCACCTGGACCGCGTTAAAGGTGGCAGGCTCGCCCAGGCGGCACGATTGCCGGTGCTGAGCCTGATCCTTTCGGATGTGGTTGGCAGCCCGCTGGAGGCGATCGCCTCCGGGCCGACGGCCCCCGACCCGACCACGCGCGAGCAGGCATTCGGGATCGTTGAGAAATACTTCGGGATATCATCACGAAAAGACTCGACGCGGCGACGAGGCAATCTCCCTGTTGAAAGTGAGGTGGGATTGCTTCGCTCCGCTCGCAATGACCTCCAGATCTCACCTTCAATTCCTCAGGCTCTCACCTCCAGCCCTGAAACCCCAAAGCCGGATGATGTGCTCTTCGACCGCGTGCAAAATGTGATTGTAGGGGAGAACGCCCTGGCAGTGCAGGCGGCGCTGGAGCAAGCCCTGCGGGAGGGCTTCCAGGTAGCCTCCCTGGGTAGTGACTGGCAGGGCGAAGCGCGCGAAGTCGGTAGGGCGCTCGCAGAATATCTGCGCGTAGCCATTGAGGAGAGGCAAGCACCTTTCTGTTTCATCGCGGGCGGCGAGACCACAGTCACCATTGACGGCGGAGGCAAAGGCGGACGCAACCAGGAACTGGCGCTGGCTGCCGTGCCGTATCTGTCCGGTCTGGAGGATGCCATGCTTATCGGTCTGGCCAGTGATGGCGAGGACGGCCCCACGGATGCGGCCGGCGCTGTTGCGACCGGAGAAACGCTACAGCGTGCGCAGGCGCTTGGCCTTGTCCCCGCCGAGTACCTGGCGCGAAACGATGCATATCCTTTCTTTGAAAATCTGGGGGATCTGATCAAAACCGGGCCGACTGGCACGAACGTCAATGATCTGCTCTTTTTAATCAAATTCTGAATTGACAACCCCCTGCTCCTCATCTAAACTGTGAATATGTTAGCACGGGTGTTCTCCTGCGCGGTGATCGGTCTGGAAGGCGTCATCATCGAGGTGGAAGTGGATACCACCTCGGGACTGGGTGGTATGGAAATCGTCGGTCTACCCGATAAGGCTGTGCAGGAAAGCCGGGAGCGAGTGCAGTCAGCGGTTAAGAACGCCGGGCTGCCCTTTCCGCGTAAGCGCGTGATCGTCAATCTGGCGCCGGCAGCCGTCCGCAAGGAAGGCCCTGCCTATGATCTGCCCATCGCCCTGGGAGTGCTGCTGATGCAAGAGTTATTGCCGGCCGACTGCGTCCAGGATGCCCTGGTAGTGGGGGAGTTATCGCTCGAAGGTACCGCGCGTCACGCGCGCGGAATCCTGCCCATTGCAGCCGGCGCGCGCCAGGCGGGTTTCAAGCGCCTGTTCGTGCCTGTCTCGGACGCACCCGAAGCGGCCTTGATCCCCGAGATCGAGGTCTATCCAGTCACCTCCTTGCTCGAGTTGGCTGCGCATTTACGCGGAGAAACTCCGATCTCCCCACAAGCGGCCATAAAGGCAGAAAGGATCCCGGCTGCAGCCCCGACCGATTTCCACGAGATCAAAGGGCAGGAGCACGTTAAACGTGCGCTGGAGGTGGCAGCTGCCGGTGGGCATAATGTGCTCATGGTCGGCCCTCCCGGGGCGGGTAAGACTCTGCTGGCGCGCGCACTGCCGGGCATACTGCCAGAGATGTCAGTCGAGGAAGCGTTGGATGTGACCCGCATTTACTCGGTGGCGGATGCATTACCACCCGAGACTCCCATCATCCGCACACGCCCATTTCGTTCGCCGCACCATACCATCAGCCACGCCGGCCTGGTGGGCGGCGGTAACTGGCCGCACCCGGGCGAGATCTCCCTTGCCCACCGTGGCGTACTTTTCCTTGACGAGTTGCCCGAGTTCGGGGCGCGCGTGCTGGAAGTCATGCGCCAGCCGATCGAAGACAAGGTTGTGACTATCTCCCGCGCACAGGGCTCTCTGACCTTCCCGGCTAATTTTATGTTGGTGGCGGCCATGAACCCCTGCCCCTGCGGCTATTTTGGGGATCCGGTCAAACCGTGCACCTGCGCGCACGCCGTCGTGACCAAATACCAGAAGCGAATCTCAGGCCCGTTGCTCGACCGCATCGATATTCACATCGAAGTACCTCGCGTGGACTACGATAAATTGAGCGGAGACCGGCAGGGCGAGGCCTCTGACGTCATCCGTGAGCGCGTGCAGCAAGCACGGGACGTGCAGGCGCAACGCTTTAAAGAGAATAAGGAAAGGATTACATCGAACGCCGATATGCGTGTGAGGGAGATCCGTCAGTTCTGCCAGCTGGATGAGGAGTGCCAGAGCCTGATGCGCTCAGCGATGAACCAGTTGCAGCTTTCCGCGCGAGGGTATCATCGAGTATTGAAGTTGGCACGGACGATTGCAGACCTGGCGGGGAGTGAAGCGATCTTGGCGCCGCATTTAGCAGAGGCTTTACAGTATCGGCCTAAAGTTTTTTCGTAAATTGTTGCAGTAATCGGTTGGCTGGTCAGGGTAAAGCAGCGGTGCTTCCGGTACTGGTGGGGGTGGAATCCATTCCTGTTAGAAGAAATGGAAGAACATAAAGATTGTATAAACAACACCTTATTGCAATGTTTCTCCCTTGACTTATTTCATAAAACTCCTATAATCGAGCGAAATACCTGAGACAAGCCATGCAAACCACACTAACCTCCTTTGTGCTTATCGTTATTCTTTCGGTCCTTATTCTTAAGGACCAATTGGTGGTTGGGATGGCAGCGCTCAGAGTAAAATAAGCTTACCAGCGTAGAGAAACACAAGCCGCCCGACCACATCGGGCGGCTTTTTTGTACTAATAAGGAAACTCGAAATGCACCATACCATCCTCTTAGAAATTTTTGTCACCCTGATTATTGTCCTCCTTCTTGTGAAGGAGAGACCGCTTGTGGTTGGACTGGTCAGGATCGTGAAGGATCGATAGGCACACCTGGAGAAAGCGAGAGCCGCCCAAGCAAACGGGCGGCTCGTTTTTTTTCCGCTCTCTTGCATCGATGATGTCGACGTAAGAGCAGCCAAAAGGAATATTATGCGCTCAGATACTGTAAAAAAAGGGTACGACAAAGCCCCGCACCGCGCCCTGCTGCGCGCCACCGGTTTGCAGGAAGACGACTTTGATAAGCCCTTCGTGGCGATCGTAAATTCGTACGTCGACATCGTCCCCGGGCACGTGCACTTGCAGGAGTTCGGGAAACTGGTCAAGCAAGCCGTGCGTGAAGCGGGTGGGGTGCCTTTCGAATTCAATACCATCGGTGTGGATGACGGCATCGCCATGGGTCATCTGGGCATGAAGTATTCGCTCCCCTCACGCGAGCTGATCGCGGATTGCGTGGAGACCATGATCGAGGCCCATCGTTTTGATGCCATGGTCTGCATTCCCAATTGCGACAAGATCGTCCCCGGCATGCTGCTGGCTGCGATGCGGGTCAATATCCCGACTATTTTCGTCTCCGGCGGACCCATGGCAGCCGGCCGCACGCCTGAAGGCGAGACGATCGACCTGATCTCGGTGTTTGAAGGGGTCGGCGCCTATTCTGCAGGGAAGATCGACGAGCAACGCTTAACCATTCTGGAGAAATTTGCCTGCCCATCTTGCGGGTCCTGCTCGGGCATGTTCACGGCCAATTCAATGAATTGTCTGATGGAAGTGCTGGGACTGGCGCTCCCGTATAACGGTTCGGCACTGGCTAAGACGGAAGAGCGCGAAGCCCTGGCGGGCAAGGCCTCCACCCAGATCATGACCCTGCTCGACCATGATATCAAACCGCGTGACATCGTGACTGCTGAAGCCATCGATGACGCCTTTGCACTGGACATGGCCATGGGCGGTTCAACCAACACTGTACTGCACACGCTGGCGCTGGCCAATGAGGCCGGGCTGGACTACCCGCTGACGCGCATCAATGCCGTGGCCGACAAGGTGCCGCACATCTGCAAGGTCAGCCCGGCAGGCAAGTGGCACATGCAGGACGTGCATCGCGCCGGAGGCATCCCGGCCATCTTGAACGAAGTCCAGCGTGGGACAGGTATGCTGCATTTTGAGCGTATGACCGTCAGCGGGATGAGCCTGGGGGCTTCGATAAAAGGTTGTGACATCCAGGATGATTCAGTCATCCGCCGCTATGAGCAGGCGCATTCGAAACAAGGTGGCCTGTCCATCCTGTTCGGCAACCTGGCCCCCAACGGCGCGGTCGTCAAGGTGGGTGGCGTAAGCGCGGAGATGATGAAATTCAGCGGCCCGGCCCGTATTTACGAATCGCAGGATGAGGCGTTGGCTGGCATCCTGGCCGGAGAAGTGCAGGCCGGCGATGTGGTGGTTATTCGATACGAAGGGCCCAAGGGCGGCCCAGGCATGCAAGAAATGCTCTCGCCTACTTCTGCCATCATGGGGCAGGGCCTGGGCGACAAGGTCGCATTGATCACAGATGGACGCTTTAGCGGTGGGACACGCGGCGCTTGCATTGGTCACGTCTCACCCGAAGCGGCCGCCGGCGGTCCGATCGGTGCGCTCAAAGCTGGCGACCTGATCGAGATCGATCTCCCGGCACGCCGGCTGGAGGTTCGTTTAAGCGATGTGGAAATCCGTGAACGGCTGAGCGCGCTACCCCCGTTCCATTCTGAGATCCGCAGCAAGTGGTTGAAACGGTATTCGTATTTTGTGACTTCTGCTGACACAGGCGCGGTGTTAGAAACCGATTTTTAGTTGGAATTATTAAAGGAGAAGAGTATGAAAAAAACAGGTGCAGAGATTTTATGGGAATGTGTAGTCCGCGAAGGGGTTGAGGTGGTCTTCGGTTATCCCGGTGGCGCCAACATGCCGATCTACGACGCCATGCTGAGCTACCCGGTCCATCACGTACTGGTGCGGCATGAGCAGGGCGCGGCCCACATGGCGGACGGCTACGCCCGCGCATCTGGCAAGGTCGGTATGGCCATGGCAACCTCCGGCCCGGGCGCGACCAACCTGGTGACCGGCATTGCCACCGCCATGATGGATTCGTCCCCGATCGTGTGCATCACCGGCCAGGTACACGCGCACCTGATCGGTGGGGATGCCTTCCAGGAGACCGACGTGACCGGCATCACGCTGCCCATTACCAAGCACAATTACCTGGTGACGCATGCCGACGAGATTGCCGAAGTGGTGGCGGAGGCTTTTTATATCGCTCGTAGTGGCAGGCCCGGCCCGGTGCTGATCGATATCTGCAAGAATGCGCAGATCGAAGTGGTCGAATTCAGCTATCCCGAAGAGGTGAAATTACCAGGCTACCAGCCTCCCTCTCACGCGCCCAAAGCGGATTTGAAGCAGGCCCTGGAATTGATCAGAAAGGCCAGACGTCCGGTAGTCCTGGCCGGTCAGGGAATCCTGATGTCAGGTGCGGAGGAGGTCACCCAGCAATTTGCCGTCAAGACGAATACCCCGGTGGCGATGACTCTGCTCGGGCTGGGGGCATTCCCGGCCTCGCATGAGCTCAGCCTGGGGATGATGGGCATGCATGGCGAAGCCCACAGCAACCTGGCCATTCAGAACGCAGACCTGTTGCTGGCCTTTGGCATGCGCTTCGATGACCGCGTGACCGGAACCCTCAACACCTATGCCCCCGGCGCAAAAATAATTCACATCGATATTGACCCCTCTGAAATCCACAAGAACGTCAAAGTAGATGTGCCGCTGGTAGGGGACCTGAAAACGGTGTTGACGGATCTTTTGCCCATGCTGGACGAGTATGACCATCCGGAATGGATGCAGCAAATTGGGGAGTGGAAAGCCGAAGGGGACGCTCGCAGCATCATGAGCTGGCCGGAGGATGGCAAGTTGCACGTCTCCCACCTGGTACATGCTCTATGGGAAGCAACCGGCGGCGGCGCCATCGTGACCACGGATGTCGGCCAACACCAGATGTGGACTGCGCAGTATTACTTTCTGGAAAAACCAAAACGCTGGCTTTCCTCCGGTGGGGCAGGCACAATGGGCTTCGGTTTGCCGTCTGCAATCGGTGCCTGGTTGGCGAACAATAATGAAGAAGTCTGGACGGTGGTGGGCGACGGCGGTTTCCAGATGACGCAGGCGGAACTTGCCACCGCCGTACAGGAAGGCGCGAATGTCAAGATCGCCATCATGAACAACAACTTTCTAGGCATGGTGCGCCAGTGGCAGGAATTCTTCTTTGAAAAACGGTACTCAGCCGTTAACATGCCCACTCCTGATTTTGTGAAGATCGCCGAAGCACACGGTATCCCGGGCCGGCTGGTGACCTCACCCGATGAAGTGCAGGAGGCCATCGCTTTCGCTCGTGCCACACCCGGGCCGGTGTTGCTCGAATTCCGCGTGGTGCAGGAAGAAGCGGTCTACCCCATGGTTCCTGCGGGTGCGGCTCTCGATGAAATGTTAAGACGGCCCGTCCGGGCGCAAGCCGAGAAAGAGTAGGAGAGAGAGATATGCAATATACACTGATCGCACTTGTTGAAGACAAACCAGGTGTACTGAACCGTGTGGCATCGCTGTTCCGTCGCCGGAATTTCAATATCGAATCTCTGGCTGTTGGACGAACCGAAAAAACGGGCGTCTCGCGGATGACCATCGTGACCAACTGTGAAAACGATATCGATGCACACAAGATCGAGGCCAATTTGTACAAACTGGTCAACGTGATCGATGTACAAGACGTCACTCGCCAGCCTTCAGTGACTCGCGATCTGGCTTTGATCAAGGTCAAAGCCACGCCCGAGCAACGCAGCGAGATTAACAACCTGGCGGCCATTTTTCGCGCCCGCATCGTGGACGTTGCACCTGATTCGGTGATCGTGGAAGCCACCGGCACCGAAGATAAGATCGAAGGCATGGTCGAATTGCTGCGTCCGATTGGCATCATGGAGATGGTGCGCACGGGTCAGGTGGCCATGACGCGCGGTGAGCATTCCGGCATCCGCCGCAATCCAGGTGCGAACGGCAATGGCTGGCATCCCGAAGAATACGCCTCAGCGGGCGCCGACTGAAAGGAGCATGCATCTCATGGCAAAAATCAATTTTGGTGGAGTGGTCGAAGAGGTCGTCACGCGCGATGAATTCCCGCTTGAGAAGGCGCGTGAAGTGCTCAAGGACGAGGTGGTGGCTGTTCTCGGGTATGGCGTACAGGGACCAGCCCAGGCCCTGAACATGCGTGACAACGAGGTCAGTGTGATCGTCGGGCAGCGCCAGGGAACAGCCAATTGGGACAAAGCCCTTGCAGACGGTTGGGTTCCGGGCGAAACGCTCTTCCCGGTCGAAGAGGCTGCCGAACGCGGCACGGTGATCCAGTACCTACTTTCGGATGCCGGTCAGCGCTCGCAATGGCCTAAGATCGTCGAATGCCTGAACGAAGGCGACCTGCTGTACTTCTCGCACGGTTTCTCGATCACCTATAAAGATCAGACCGGTGTGATCCCGCCACCGCATGTGGATGTGGCTCTGGTCGCCCCGAAGGGCTCCGGCACCAGCGTACGCCGCAATTTCCTGGATGGCTCCGGCATCAATGCCAGTTTCGCCGTACAACAGGATGCCACCGGGAAAGCACGGGATCGCACCATCGCCCTTGGCATCGCCATTGGAGCGGGGTATCTCTTTCCGACCACCTTCGAGAATGAGGTCTATTCAGACCTGACCGGTGAACGCGGCATTCTGATGGGAGCGCTGGCGGGCGTGATGGAAGCCCAATACAACGAACTGCGGGTACATGGACACTCGCCCTCTGAGGCCTTCAACGAAACCGTTGAAGAATTGACGCAATCGCTCATTCGGTTAGTAGCAGAGAACGGCATGGATTGGATGTACGCCAACTGTTCCACCACCGCCCAGCGCGGTGCGCTGGATTGGAAGGACAGGTTCCGGGATGCCGTTGCTCCGGTCTTTGCGGAGCTCTACCAGAGCGTGGTCGATGGCCAGGAGACACGCATCGTACTGGAAAAGAACTCGGACCCGAACTACCGCCAGAACCTGGAAGCTGAACTTAAAGTTATGCACGATTCGGAGATGTGGCAGGTGGGTGCCGTAGTCCGCTCGCTGCGTCCTGAAAATTGGAAGAATAACGGTAAATAAGGTACTGGGAGCATTTCATGAAAAGTAATTACGTGAGAATTTTTGATACGACTTTACGAGACGGTGAGCAATCCCCTGGCGCAACCATGACTTCCGCTGAAAAGCTGGAAGTCGCTCGCAACCTGGCTCGATTGGGTGTGGATATCGTTGAAGCTGGCTTTCCCGCTGCCTCACCTGATGACCTGGAGGCCGTCCGCCGCATCGCAGACGAGGTCGGCAACCCACCACAGGGTGAGCCTGAGGCCTCTGTGCCGGTGATCTGTGGGCTGGCGCGTGCCACCACGGGCGATATCGACAAGGCCTGGGAAGCTATCAAGGGCGCTCAAAAACCCCGCCTGCACACCTTCCTGGCCACCTCCGAGATTCACATGCAGCACAAGCTCAACATGGACCGCGAGCAGGTGCTGGCGAAAGTGCAGGAGATGGTGGCGTATGCACGCTCGTTTTGTGAGGACGTGGAGTTCAGTCCCGAAGACGCCGGCCGCTCCGACCCGGAATTCCTGTATCAGGTGCTGGGCGTGGCCATTCAGGCCGGCGCAACCACGCTTAACATCCCCGATACAGTCGGGTACACCACACCCGAAGAGTTTGGTGCTCTGATTGCCAATATTATCGCGCACACACCCGGCATGAGCGAAGCCATCACCGTTTCGGTGCACACGCATGATGACCTGGGGTTGGCGACCGCCAATGCGCTGGCAGGCATCCGGGCAGGCGCGCAGCAGGCCGAGGTGACTATCAACGGTATTGGTGAGCGCGCGGGCAACACCTCTTTGGAGGAAGTAGTCATGGCGCTCAAGACGCGCCATCCGGTCTACGGGTTGGAAACGGGCATTGATACGACCCAGCTCTCTCGCCTCAGCAAACTGGTCAGCAATTACACCGGTATTTCGGTTCAGCCCAACAAGGCCATTGTGGGCGCAAACGCCTTTGCGCACGAGGCAGGCATCCATCAGGACGGCATGCTCAAGAACCAGCTGACCTACGAGATCATGCGCCCGGAAGATGTGGGAGTGAGCCAGTCAAACCTGGTGCTGGGAAAACATTCCGGGCGCCACGCCTTACGAGCGCGTCTGGCGGATATGGGCCACGCGCTTGATGAGGTCGAACTTGACCAGGCTTTTCTACGCTTCAAGCAATTGGCTGACCGCAAGAAGGTCATCACGGATGCTGATCTTGAGGCCCTGATCGCAGACGAGTTTTACCAACCGGTTTCCGTCTATTCTCTGGACGGCCTGCAGGTTGCCTGTGGCACGATGGGGATGCCTACAGCCACGGTGCGCTTGAAAGCTCCTGATGGCAAGATTTATACCGAAGCCGCCATCGGTACTGGACCGGTGGACGCCACTTACAAAGCCATCAATGCCATCATCAAATTTCCCAATACGCTATTAGAGTTCAACGTGCATGCCATCACCAAGGGCATCGATGCTCTTGGCGAGGTCACGGTGCGTGTGCAGGGCAGCAACGGCCAGCAGACCATGGACGCTCAGAAGGAATTGCCCTTTAGCCGTATTTATGGTGGTCATGGCGCCGACACCGACATTATAGTCGCCAGCGCGAAAGCCTACATAAACGCGCTCAACAAACTCATCATCTCTAAGACTGAGATGGAAAAGGTCCAGAATGACTACGGGGTCATGCTGGTCGGATAAAGCAAGGTGGACCGCGATCCGCCCGAACAATAAAAAGGAGAAAAATCATGTCAACCACGCCGAACGAAAATACAACTGTTCCTGAAGACCCGATCTTTGAACCGTTCCCCGAGCCCAACACCATGCCCTCAGGTTGGGACATGGCTGGACTTAGCCCGGAACCTCAACCGGTACCTACCACCTCGCAGTACGACACGCCCGAGTCCTGACGCGTATTCGTATGGCAAAGACTCTTTTCGAAAAGGTCTGGGATGCGCATATTGTGACCCAACAGCCCGACTCCCCGGCTGTGCTCTATATTGATCTGCACCTCATTCACGAGGTGACCTCACCCCAGGCTTTTACGGGTCTGCGCCTGCGTGGGTTGAAAGTCCGTCGTCCGGATAAAACCTTTGCGACGCTGGATCATTCCACGCCCACGCATAACCCGTCGCTGCCGATTTCCGATCCTATCGCTGCAGCGCAGATCCGGCAGATGGAGGCCAACGCAGTCGAATTCGCTGTCCCGCTCTATGGGTTGGATAGCCCGAAGCGCGGCATCGTGCATGTGATCGGCCCGGAACTAGGATTGACCCAACCCGGTATGACCATCGTGTGCGGCGACAGCCACACCGCCACGCACGGCGCGTTTGGGGCATTGGCTTTTGGTATCGGCACCTCCGAAGTCGAGCATGTGTTGGCAACCCAATGCTTGCTGCAGCGTAAACCTAAGACCTATGAAGTGCGCGTGGATGGAAAACTCGGCAATGGGGTCTCAGCCAAAGATATCATTCTGGCCTTGATCGCTAAAATTGGTATTAGCGGTGGAACCGCACATGTGTTTGAGTACACTGGCGAAGCGATCCGTGCGCTCACGATGGAAGAACGCATGACGATTTGCAATATGTCCATTGAGGGCGGTGCCCGTGCTGGGATGATCGCGCCCGATGAAACCACCTTTGAGTACCTGGCTGGACGCGAGCACGCCCCTAAGGGTCCGGACTGGGAGGCGGCCCTGGTGTCTTGGAAATCCCTGCTTAGCGACGAGGGCGCGGCCTACAACAGATCAGTCACATTGGATGCTACGAAACTGCAGCCGATGATCACGTACGGCACCAATCCCGGTATGGGTATGCCGATATCCGGGCGCATTCCTGACCCGGCTGCACTGGCAGATGTCTCGCAGAAAGCTGCACTAAAAAAGTCTCTGGCCTATATGGATCTGAGACCCGGCCAACAACTGCTTGGGAAAAAAGTGGACGTAGTCTTCATTGGCAGTTGCACCAACTCGCGCATATCTGATTTACGCCAGGCGGCTTCTCTGTTGAAAGGCCGCAAGGTTGCCAGTGAAGTACGCGTCCTGGTCGTACCTGGCTCGCAGCAAGTCAAGAAGCAGGCAGAAACCGAGGGACTTGACCTCATCTTCAAGCAGGCCGGTGCCGATTGGCGCGAAGCCGGTTGCTCGATGTGCCTGGCAATGAACGGTGACCAGCTTGAACCGGGCCAGTACGCGGTCAGCACCAGCAACCGAAATTTCGAAGGCCGGCAGGGTAGAGGTGGGCGCACCTTCCTGGCTTCGCCGCTGACAGCTGCCGCTACAGCGCTCAGTGGCAGGATAAGCGATGCGCGCGAGGTGCTGGCATGAATGACAATATGCAGGTCAGCGGAGAAGTCTGGAAGCAATCCGCCATCGTTGAACGCTTTCTCGATTTCCACGTCGCAATTCCACTGGCTCACGAGCAGATCAGCGTGATGCTGAGCCTGCTGGCCACCCGCACGGAGCCGGTGAGTTCCTTTCTCGACCTGGGCTGCGGCGACGGTATCCTGGCAGGAGCCTTGATTGGGCGGTATCCCGAGGCCCGGGGCGTGCTTGCTGATTTTTCGGAGCTGATGCTGAGAAAAGCGCGCGAGCAGTTGCAGTGGCACGCCTCCGGGCTGCAATTCGTCGACCTGAACTATGGCGATCCGGCCTGGGTGGGGATGTTAAGCGCTGCCGGAGCAGTTCCGCCAGCCTGGCAGGCGCCGTATGACGCGGTCGTGTCCCGTTATTCCATTCACCACCAGCCTGACGTTCGCAAGCGGGCCGTTTACGCCGGGATATTCGAACTCCTGGCATCGGGCGGGTGGTTCGTCAATATCGAGCATATCCTGCCGGCTGCACCCCTCGCAACTGAATTATTCGATACGGCCGTCATCGATGAACGTCATGCGCTGGAAGTTCAGAATGGCGGTGGAAAATCGCGCCAGCAGATCGCAGACATCTTTATGAACCGACCGGACAGGCAGGCCAATTTGCTGACCCCGATCGAAACTCAGTGCGACTGGCTGCGTGAGATCGGGTACGAAGAAGTAGATTGTTATTTCCGGATCTATGAACTCGCGGTCTTTGCCGGGCGCCGCCCTGACAAGGCAGGTTTGACGGTTCCGGCAGGATAGGGTTTTTTATGGCAGAATTTACACAATTTTCCTCACGCATGCTTCCCTTATCTGTTGAAAACGTAGACACGGACCAGATTATCCCGGCACGGTTCCTGAAAGCCATCGACAAGAATGGCATGGGCGCTGCCCTGTTCGCCGACTGGCGCTACGACGCTGACGGCACTCCCAATTCCAATTTTGTACTCAACGATCCCAGGTATCAGGGTGCGCAAATCCTGCTGGCTGGTGATAACTTTGGATGTGGTTCGAGCCGCGAGCATGCTCCCTGGGCGTTGACCGGTTTTGGTTTCCGCGCGGTAATAAGCACATCCTTCGCCGATATTTTCCGAAACAATGCCCTTAAGAACAATTTATTGCCCATCAGCGTGGATGCAGAAACGCTCAAGTCACTCTTCGATCTGGCCGAAGAAGCGCCTGCGGTCGAGATCACGGTCTACCTGGAAAACCAATCTATCGCCTTGCCAGACGGAAACTCGGTTTCCTTTCCGATCGACCCATTCTTCAAAACCTGTCTACTTAAGGGCGTGGACCAGTTGGGTTACATCTTGGCCTTTGAAAATGAAATCACGGCTTACGAGCAAACTGCCTTTAGCAGAAGAAGGAAGATATGATGACATCGATCCGAATCTACGATACAACCCTACGCGACGGCACTCAATCAGAAGGTTTCACGCTTTCGGGCACCGACAAAATTCGAATCGCCAAGCGCCTCGATGCCTTGGGTGTGGCCTACATTGAAGGCGGATGGCCTGGCTCGAACCCCAAAGATGTTGAGTTCTTCAAACGCGCCCGCGATATGGAGTGGGAAACCACAAAAATTGCCGCCTTCGGCGCCACCTGCCACGCGCGCAGCGCTCCAGAGGACGACCCTAACATCAAGGCTTTGTTGGACGCCCAGACGGAAGTGGTCACCATCTTCGGCAAGACTTGGGGTCTGCATGTCACCGATGTGTTAAAAACTACCCTGGAGGAGAACCTGCGCATCATCGAGGCTTCGTTGGCATATCTTGTGGCACAGGGCAAGCGCGTGATCTATGATGGCGAGCACACCTTTGATGGGTTCAAAGCTGATCCTGCATATGCGTTGGAGACCCTCCAGGCGGCAGTCCGTGGCGGAGCAGAAATGGTTGTATTGTGCGATACCAACGGCGGTGCCATGCCTTGGGAAGTGGCGAATATAACCCGCGCAGTAAAAACTGCGTTGGGTGATTTGCCGCTCGGTATCCATACCCATAACGATGGGGGTGTGGCAGTTGCCAATACGCTGGCTGCGGTGCGCGAGGGTGCGCTTCAGGTACAGGGTACTATCAACGGTGTGGGTGAGCGCTGTGGCAATGCCAACTTGTGCGTGATCATTCCAGACCTCGAACTAAAGCTGGATCTGCATTGTTTGCCGGACGGTAATCTCAGCAGATTGTACGAACTTTCGCATTTTGTCTCTGAAGTCGCCAATATTACGCCCGACGAGCACATGGCCTATGTTGGCAAGTCCGCCTTTGCGCACAAAGGCGGCGTGCACGTCACCTCTATGCGGCGCAACGAAAAATCTTACCAACACATCGAACCATCGCTGGTGGGCAATAAAATGCGTGTGGTGGTTTCCGACCTTTCGGGTCGCGGGAATATCATCAGCAAGGCAGAAGAGCACGGCGTACAGGTTGAGCATACCGGTGACGTGGCCGAAGTGCTCAGTGACGTGAAAGACCTCGAATCGCAGGGTTTTTCTTTCGAGGCAGCGGAAGCCTCGGTAGCCATGATGCTCAAACGCCAGCAGACGGAGTACAAACCGCCTTTCGAGCTGGTGGACTTCTTTGTCAATGTCGAGCATCGCGATAAGCGCGGCACCTTCGCGGAAGCTACAGTCAAGGTTCGCGTGAACGGGGAGATCCTGCATACTGCGGCAGAAGGCAATGGCCCAGTCAATGCCCTGGATATTGCCCTGCGCAAAGCACTGCAACCTACCTACCCCAAACTGGCTGCTTTCCACCTGGCCGATTACAAGGTACGCATTCTCGACGGAGAAAACGGCACCGAAGCCACCACGCGCGTGTTGATCGACACCCAGAACGGCACCAAGCGCTGGAGTACCGTGGGCGCCAGCGGAAATATCATCGAAGCCAGCTGGCGAGCGCTGGCTGATTCGGTGGAATACGGCCTGATGGTGGCGGATTGATGCCTGGCATGGCGCTCGTCCCAATAGGAAAGGTGGAATATGCAGGCTGACATCGTACTGCTCCCAGGTGATGGTATCGGACCTGAAATTGTGGCTGAAGCTGTGCGCGTGTTAGAAGTGATAGCAGGTAAGCATGGGCATAGCTTTACTTTTACCGAATGCCTGATGGGCGGATGTTCGATCGACAAGTATGGTTGCTCGCTCACTGATGAAACCCTGGCTGATTGCCAGGCTGCTGATGCAGTGCTTCTTGGCGCAGTAGGCGGACCAAAGTGGGACGATCCAAACGCCAAGGACCGACCGGAAAGAGGATTATTAGCCTTGCGCAAAGGGTTGGGTGTCTTTGCCAACCTGCGTCCCATTAAAGTGCATCCCGCACTTATCGAGTGGTCACCGCTCAAGGCTGATAAATTGCGGGGAGTTGATATCATCATCGTACGTGAATTGACTGGAGGTCTTTACTTCGGTTGGCCCAAAGGCCGTGAAGTCAAGAATGGCCGCGAGAGGGCAGTGGATACGCTCGAATATTACGACGATGAGGTCAAACGGATTTTGGAATTGGCTTTCAATCTGGCAGAAAGTCGTAAGAAGAAAGTCACTTCGGTAGATAAAGCCAACGTCCTCGAATCCTCCCGAATGTGGCGGCAGATTGCAACCGATATCGGCACGGAGCATCCGGATGTGGATTTGGAGCATGTGCTGGTGGATACAGCCTCCATGCGTTTGATCACCGCTCCCACCTTGATGGATGTAGTTGTCACAGAGAATATGTTCGGTGACATCCTGACGGACGAAGCCTCGGTATTGGCGGGGTCGATGGGCATGTTGCCCTCTGCCAGTTTAGGAGATGCAGGCCCGGGTCTGTACGAACCGATCCACGGCTCTGCCCCGGATATAGCAGGGCAAGGGATCGCCAATCCGGTTGGAACGATCCTTTCGTCGGCATTGATGTTGCGTCATTCTCTGAGACAGGAGGTCGAAGCTGCTTCTATCGAAAGAGCTGTGGACGAATCTATCACACAAGGCGCCCGTACGGTTGATGTGGGTGGCAAATTGAGTACTCGCCAGATGGCGGATCAGATTATTGAACGTTTGTAAAAGGAGAAAACCTATGGCATTAGAATCGAAATACGTTTGGATGGACGGTGAACTGGTTGAATTCGAGCAGGCTACGATCCACTTTTTGACTCCCGCGCTGCACTACGGTGCCGCGGTTTTTGAAGGAATTCGTTCGTACGCCACGGAGAAAGGTCCAGCGGTCTTCCGTTTAAAGGAACACGCCGAACGCTTGCTTGATTCGGCACGCGTGCTTGGATTTCGAGAACTTCCTTACAGCCCTGAAGAGATCGCTGAGGCGATCCGCCTGACTGTGCGAGTAAATGAATTCAACGAATGCTACATTCGTCCATTGTTATATCTTACTGGTGGAGGTTGGAATCTGAACGTAGATGGCGGCAGTGCAAGCGTGGCTATTGCGGTCTGGGAGTGGGGTAATTACCTGGGAGAAGAAGCGCTTGAAAAAGGCATACGAGCCAATATCTCCTCGTTTACCCGTCACCAGCCTAACGTGATGATGACCAAAGCCAAGATTGCAGGCAATTACCCCAACAGTATTCTGGCCAAGACCGAGTCGGTGCGGCTAGGCTTCGATGAGGCTATCATGCTTAACCCGCAGGGTTTAGTAGCCGAGTGCACCGGGGAGAATATTTTCGTCGTCCACAAAGGCAAGATCATCACCCCTCCTTTAGTGGATATCCTCGAAGGCATCACACGCGAATCGATGATTACGATCGCTACAGACATGGATTACAAAGTTGTCGAGATGCCAATTTCGCGCGACCAACTTTACATTGCGGATGAGGTTTTCGTTTGTGGTACGGCTGCTGAAGTGATTGGATTGAGCGAGATCGATTTTCGGACAGTTGGGGATGGAAAAACCGGTCCGGTAACGCGCAAGCTTCAAAAAGCCTATCACGAGGCAATACGGGGCAAGAACCCGAAGTACATGGATTGGCTGGATTATGTAAACGCTACTCAAGAGACGGTCAATTTGGCTCAATCCACGTCCGTTTCTGCGGATTGAATAACCGCTTGTGTTGAGCCGGCTGAAATTACGCTTTAGACCGGCCAGGAGCCAGATGAGGCCGCTGGCATGAACGAGCCATGGTACCGCTGCATTTTTTGCGCTCACACGCATCCTTGCTGCCCTGGCAAAGGCGATGAACCCAGTGCCGGTCGAAATGAATGCTGGTCAAGCCACTAATACGAAACCGCGCCAGTCCAGTAGCTCCATCAACGGTTTCGGTTTTTCGTACATGGCGGACATGTTGAATCTTGCGCAATGGCGCACGCCCTGGCATAAGGCTTGGATCGGTTAGGCGTCACCGGGGGAGAGCTCGGGCAGATGCGCCTCATACCGGTCCGGATCGGCTTAAGCGATCAGGGTGTGTTCCCCTTCGGTGAGGCGCTGGTACTCTTCATGGTTGATCATCTCCCGATCCTGTACTGCCCCAGTTCCTGCCACATCGTATAAAAGGGTTGGCCGGGCCCGAAAGAGAACAGGGAATGGATGTAGCCGTCAAAAAGGTAATCCTGACGTTTCCAGGAAGTGCACAACCCCACCGGCAGGTCGTACAATTCGAAGATGCGCGAACAATACCTGTTCATCTGGGCGGAACGACCTGTGGACAAGCCGGCGATACCAGCGCCGATAATCAGGATAGTATTATCAGACATGCAGGTGAGTATGGTATTTGTGTCATGATAGAACAACGGTCCTATCAGCGCGGTCGAAACCAAGCCCTGGTTTATTCGTTAATAGTAATAGGACAGTATCGTTGCATATTCCTGGATTGTAATTGTTGTTCTTCTGAAGGAAGGAGGCCGATCATGAACGATGGTACCTATCGTTTGATCGCCAGACTATTCGAGGCCTTCCTGTGGGGTGGGGAATTGGCAGGAGTAGACCACCTGCCTGAGAAAGGGCCGACTGTTTTTGTTGCCAATCATCTCGGAGCACTAGGACCGATTGCGGTCACCGCCTCATTACCAGTCAGAGTCTATCCTTGGGTGGTCTGCGATATGCTCGACTGCGACAAGGCGCCCGGCTATTTGAACCAGGATTTTGTTGAACCGCAAATGGGCTTGCGCCCACCACTCAGCCGGTATGTCTCCAAACTGCTCTCGAAGATCTCAGTGCCACTGCTGACTTCTGCGACCTGTGTGCCGGTCTACCCCGGAGAGCGTTTGCTTGAGACTTTCCGCATCAGCGTGGACCTGCTGGTGGAAGGTGCCTCCCTCCTGATTTTTCCTGAAGACCCTATGAAAGGGAAGGATCTCGAATCGCAGATGACACCCTTCAGGAAAGGCTTTACGCGCCTTGGGGAGCAGTATTTCGAACGTACGGGACGATCCCTGGGGTTCTGTCCTCTGGCGGTGCATGCCGACTCCTATCGTGTGCAGGTGGGAGTTCCCGTTTACTTCAATCGAGTGAATGCCCCCCGCAACGAGCGCTTGCGCCTTAATTCGGTATTGGAGACGAACATCCGCAAGATGGTACTTGAAATGTCTATGAACTATTATTTGGGTGTTCCAATACAACATTAGTGCCCAAACATCTAACCCTTGTTCTAGAAAAATTCTTCCAATTTGATGTTAAAATCCAACGCACCTTTACTGGATTGCGGACTTTCTGTTGCGAACGCAGTCTGAAGCTTTGCCACACTCGACGCACGGGCTCGCACTCTATGCAATTGTTTGTCAGGAGAACCCAAGTTCAGTGAGCTTATGAGAATTTCGACAAAGACGTTGTGGGCGGGAGTCCGTGCCGAACTCCCGCTTTTACTGGGTGTTGCCCCTTTTGGAATGATCTATGGCGTACTGGCGCTCTCATCGGGGATCGAACCCCTACCCGCCCAGATGATGTCCTCGATTGTGTTTGCGGGATCCGCCCAATTTATCACTGCCCAGCTGGTACGGGACCTGGTGCCTGGCGTTGTCATCGTGTCGACCATCGCGATAGTCAATCTGCGGCACCTGCTTTACAGCGCTTCTGTGGCGCCTTATATAAGAGGTCTGTCAATGCGTTGGAAGCTGCTGCTGTCCTATCTGCTGACCGACGAAGCCTACGCGACCACCATCCTACAATTTGAAAAGGAGGGGAAAAACCTACATACGCACTGGTTCTTCCTGGGAGCTGGGCTGGCGCTCTGGACAACCTGGCAGGTCAGCACCGCTGTGGGGATTCTGGTGGGCAGAACCCTGCCGGACTCCTGGCCGTTGGATTTTGCCCTGCCAATCACATTCATCGCCCTGATCATGCCCTCCTTGAAGGACCGCCCGGCGATTGCCGCAGCGCTTTCGGCGGGCTTTCTGGCTCTGCTGGCTTACACGCTGCCGTATAAGCTGGGTTTGATGTTGGCCGGGATCGTTGGTATTCTGGTCGGCACCATCCTGGAAATGCGAGCATGAATATTTGGCTGGTGATGCTGCTCGGCGGGCTATTTACCTTTGGGATGCGTTTCTCCTTCATCTACTTACTAGGCAGGTTTGAGTTGCCTGAACCTGCCCGGCACGCTCTGCGATTTGTCCCACCGGCTATCCTGACGGCCATCGTGGTTCCGGAGCTGTTCGTGCGCTCAGGAGAAATCCAGATCTCTTTGACCAACTTTCGCTTGCTGGCGGGAGTACTGGCCGTGATCGTAGCATGGAGGACCAGAAATACCCTGCTCACAATACTGGCAGGCATGCTGTCGCTGGTCTTGCTGGAATGGTGGTTCTGAACCTTACAGGTGCCTCGATTGCCTCTCGTTCCCCCCTCGCCTTTCCCGTTTCCACCGGCTCCCCTATAAATAATTCACCACTACCTGTTCCTCGCCCGCCTGTTTGCTGTTCAGCATGGCCTGTATAGCGCTTTGCAGAAAGGCTTCGATTTCGACGTAGGCATTGATGTTGATGGCCGAAGCGATGCCCGCGCTCAAACGCAGGTCAAGGGAGGAGCCGTTCATCAGGGAAACCTCACTGGATTGCACTCCGGCCATAATGCGCGTCACGATCTTCTCCGCATCTGCGCTGATGACGCCTGGCAGCGTGATGATGAATTTGTCATTCTCCCAACGTCCAATGCAATCGTATGGGCGGCACTTCTCACGGATGATCTGCGCCACGATCTGCAATACATCGTCCCCGATACTGTTACCGTGTGCCTGGTTGATGGCCTTGAAGTTGTTAATGTCGATGGCAATGATGCTGATGCCCAGGGCGATACGCCGCGCCCGCTCCAATTCCCCCCGGGAGACTTTAAAGAAAGCCTGCCGGTTCATCAGGCCGGTCAGGTTGTCGTACATGGCCAGGTTTTCCATTTGTTCGCGTGCCATGGACAATTCGTCTCCCATGGTCAGAATGCGCACGCCGGCGGCGACACGCGCCTTGAGCTCGTGCGGGATGATGGGTTTACTCAGGTAATCGTCCGCGCCAGAGCCCAGGTTTTCGACCAGGTTGCCATTCTGGCCTTTTTCTGTCAGCAACAGGATGTAGATCTTTCCTAACCGATCACGTTGATCGTGCACCTGCGTGATGAAGTGCTGTACGGCCTGTTGGCTGGTTGTTGCGTCGGCAATGATCATCCGGTAACCATTACCATCCACCAATTGCCAGGCATTCTGAAAGCTCTTCTCGAATGTGACCTGATGACCACTGTGCTTCAGAACTTGTTGCATGACGGATTGGCCGATCATGTCGGCGTTGATGACCAGGATGTCCATAGGCGCTCCTTCCCCATCATTATACAGGCGGTTGTGCGATTTAAGCGGCCGGGTTGCATCTACAAGCCGATCGTTGACAAATGCCCTTGACCGTGTTAATATTTTCCCCGCTTGGCAAGGTAGCTCAGTGGTAGAGCAGGGGACTCATAAGCCCTTGGTCGCGGGTTCAACCCCCGCCCTTGCCACTCCAACCTGCCGGCGGCAGGTTTTTTTCTTCTCTTTTTGCTCCAATCACGATCTTTGTCCATCAAGGTTAGCCAGGTTTGAACAACACGCCCCCGCCAAATGACGAGGGTGTGTGTTTTCTGCGAGGCTACCCTCGCGGTGGAATTCCTTGCCTGACTTCCTGATGTTTTATTGAGGCGGGCAGGCGCCTTTTACGCTGGTTGCGGAAAATCCGATCTCGAAGCGGCAGGTATTGTCCAGTTCGGAGAGGCCCTTGATCGGAATAAAGTCCGGGTAGGCTACAGGGTCCATGGCTCCGGCCTCCTCGCGGGTCATGTGATCGTTATGGTCGAATAACGCCGGGTCCAACTGGCTGTTTCCGGCCCAGATGCTGATCAAGTATTTATCGGTTCCCAATAAGGATTTCTTGAAGGCGATCTCAAAGCTCGCAGGATCATCGGGGTTCAAACGTACCCAGGCGGCATCCGGATCATCCCCCTGACCCTGGTCGAAGACCAGGGTTTCATAACCGTTCCCTGCCTCTGCGCCTTTTTCTGCCAGCATCTCTTCCACGCCGCCCACGCTCCCATCCGAATCCGTCCAGATTTGAACACGGTCGGTAGTCCATTCTGGGGAGGACGGGCTATCGACCAAGATCAACCAGGTGCCTTTGCCGGTCAAATCCACATCCATCTCCAATCCATACTTGCCGGGAAGGGCGTTGTTGCTATCTGTCCCGACCATGGCAACGACTACGTACATCCAGGTGGGATCCGCATCATAGAAAGTTGCTTCGCGGATATCGAGGTACTCCAACAACTCTTCCCCTCCTGTCACGTATGGCCTTTCGAATTTGCCATGGGTGAAGCTATCCCCATTGACGGAACGAAGCTTACCATTCCCGTCGATGACGTTGTGATCATACATATGAAGGCCGGTATATTCAGGCAGTTCGCCGGGCATGCTCGCGTGCTGGATTGCTGCGGGAGCCTCCTCCGTTGGGGCAGTCTCAGGTGCAGGCTCCTCAGCCGATGGTTGTTCCGCAGCAGGAGCCTGGGTGGGAGCTGGCGGTTGTGTTGCCGGTGGGGGTTCAGCTTGCGGTTGGGCCTTGGGGGCGCAGGCTGCCAGGATCAGCGCTACCAATACAAAAAACGAGAAGAAAACAAATGGCTTTCTCATACTTTTCTCCTTTGTTAAGAAATATTCTTTGGCTTAATCATAGGCCTCCTGCCCTATGCTTTCAATCCCCACATCGGGGGATACACACTTGGACCGCTTTGCAAATCTCTTCAGGATATGGAGGTGGCTTCTGGTCTTGGGTTTTCAAATAGAAATTATCGAATACAATCTAAAGCAATAAATAAAGAGCATGGATTACGTCTTACTTAGCTTGACCCATAAAGACTGGAACCAATTGCGGTATTCTGACGTCAATGTGGTAGTAGACAATGGATCATGGCTTGCGAGTAGTCGCAAAGGAGGCACTGGCGCATGGAAACGAACAAGCAGGGTGCATGGGCTCGTTACAGGGGCTGGCTGTTGGGGGCGGTCGCCCTTTTGTTTGTCGCAGGAATTTTTCTCTTTTTCTGGCGCCGGGGCACACCTGGGCAGGGTATTCCGTCTCAGGAAAGCACACCAGTTGCAGGTGTGGGGGAAACACCTGTCGGTGGGCCTGAAACTGGCCTTTCTATTCGTTTGAGCGAAGGGGGGTCCCAACCTCAGGTGCTGGTTTCTTTACCAAGAGTGACCGGCGAGCCGTTGAGCGACGAAGAGGTCGCGCTGCTGTTGGAACGTGTGCCGGACCTGCCAGCGGTTGCTTCAGATGTCCAGACGTTCAAATTTCCTGAGGCGCTGCTGCCGCCTCCGCGTACAGGTGAAACCATCGCCGAAGCATTCCCTCCGGTTCCCGAAGAGACCGGTCCCGAGCAGGTCGAAGCCGGTCCACTTCAGGTATTGCGATACAGCCCGGAGGGTGAGATTCCGATCGCGCCATTCGTAAATGTGACTTTCAACCAACCCATGGTGCCTCTGGCGACCTTGAATGACCTGTCGAACGAAGATGTGCCGGTCACCGTCGAGCCGGCTTTGCCGGGTACCTGGCGCTGGCTGGGAACCAAAACGCTCAACTTTCAGTACGAATCCGACCTGATCGATCGCATGCCGATGGCCACCGCGTATCAGGTCACAATCCCGGCCGGAACGACCTCGGCCACAGGTGGAGTGCTGGCCGAAACAATACAATTCTCTTTTCGCACGCCGACCCCAACCGTGGTGGATTACTATCCCTACGACGATGCACAGCCGCTGGACCCGATCTTCTTCATCCTCTTCGACCAGCGTATAGATCCGGGCGCTGTGCTCGAGACCATCCAGGTGCAGGCGGAAAGCGCACCCGTGCGCGTGCGGTTGGCCACCTCGGAAGAGATCGAGGCGGACGAACCCGTCAGCAGGTTGGCCGAGCATGCCAACGAGGGACGCTGGTTGGCTTTCAAGGCCACAGAGCCTTTACCAGTGGACAGTAATATCAGCATCACCATCGGTCCGGGGACGCCTTCGGCCGAAGGGCCGCTGTTTACTGAGGAAGCTCAATACTACAACTTCCACACCTACGCACCGCTGCGGATTGTCGACCATGGCTGCTCTTGGTGGAATGAAGATTGCCCTCCGTTGACGCCCTTCTTTATCGAATTCAACAATCCCATCGATTCTGAGTTCTACCGCGAGCGCATGCTGACCGTTGAGCCAGAGATTCCCGGGGTTTCGGTGAACATCGTAGGGGACACCATTACCATTCAGGGTGCTACGCGCGGTCGCACGACCTACCGTGTGACTGTCAGGGGCGATATCCGCGATATCTTTGGGCAGACTCTTGGCAGTGACCGGCAACTCACCTTCAAAGTGGGCCCCTCTGAGCCGTTTCTGGTAGGGCCGGACGATTTGCTCGTCACCCTCGATCCCACCTCCAAGGTACCGGTCCTATCTCTTTACAGCATGAATTACGACCGGCTGGACCTCCAGGTTTACGCCGTCGAGCCGTCTGACTGGCCGGCCTTTAAACTATATCTTCAGGAGTACCAGCGCACCGACCAGCCGCCTGATCCACCTGGGAAGTTGGTGCGGGACGAGACTCTGCGCCTGGATGCCCCACCAGATACTTTGTATGAAGTGGGTATCGATCTGAGCGAACAGATGAACGGGCCATTCGGTCATTTCATCGTGATCGCGAAACCGCCCCACGGGCTGTTCGAGGAAGAACGCTACTGGGAACACGTCCAGGTATGGGTGCAGGTCACTCAGATCGGATTGGATGCCTTTGTAGACCACAGCGAGATGGTGGCCTGGACGACGGCACTGGCGAACGGGGCTCCGATTCCCGAGGTGGCAATTGAATCGCAAACCGGAGCGGTTGCCGTCACCGGCGCGGATGGTGTCGTTCGCTTCCCCATCCCTTCCACCGGTACACCCTACCTGGTGGCCCGCCAGGGGCAAGACCGCGCCTTGTTACCGGCCACGACCTATCTGTGGGGCAACGATGGTTGGTACCGACGGGGTCTGAACGATGGATTGCGATGGTATGTGGTAGATGACCGTGGGATGTACCGCCCCGGAGAAGAAGTACACCTCAAAGGCTGGATCAGGCGCTTTGGTGCCGGGCAGACGGGCGATATTGGCCTGGTTGGGAATGGATTGACAGGTGTGAGTTACCGGGTCGTCGATCCGCAGGGAAATGAGTTGGCCGTCGACCAGGTTGAGGTGAATGCTCTGGGAGGCTTCGATTTTAGCTTCACACTACCCGAAAACACCAATTTGGGCTACGCTTCAGTTGAACTGACTGCGAATGCAGGCGCCCTGGACGGGCTTAGGTACTCGCATAATTTTCAGATCCAGGAATTCCGCCGTCCTGAATTCGAAGTAGGGGCGCGCAATGAGACCACCGGACCCTACTTTGTGGGCGATACCGCCACCGTGGCGGTCGAAGCTAAGTACTACGCCGGGGGTGCTCTGCCAAATGCGGAGGTCAACTGGTCGGTGAGTTCAACACCTACAAATTACCAGCCACCCAACTGGCCTGAATTTACTTTTGGTATCTGGCAGCCCTGGTGGTGGTTCTATGATGACTCTACCGGAGAATACCAACCCGAATACCAGAGTTTTAGCGGACTGACCGACGTGACCGGTAACCACTACCTCAAGATGGAGTTTGGACAGGCTCGCGGTATGCGCCCGTTCAGCGTGCTGGCCGAAGCCAGCGTGATGGATGTCAACCGCCAGGCCTGGGCGGGGAGTACCAGCCTGCTGGTCCATCCGGCCGATCTGTATGTTGGCATCCGCAGCGAACGCTACTTCGTCGAACGCGGGGAGCCGCTTGATATCGAATTGATCGTGACAGACCTGGACGGGAACCCCATCACCGGTCGCGAGATCGCGGTCAGTGCTGCCCGCCTGGAATGGAAGTACGAGGATGGCAGCTGGCGGGAGAAGGAAGCAGATTTGCAGTATTGCTCACCCATCTCAGCTGAAGAACCTGTACGCTGTAGTTTTGAGACCGCGGTGGGTGGCCGTTACCGCATCACTGCTGTCACCAGCGATGACCTGGGTCGGCAGAACAAGACCCAGCTCATCCGGTGGGTCAGCGGTGGTGACCTGGCTCCCTCGCGTGAGGTGGAGCAGGAGCAGGCTACTCTGATCCCGGATAAAGAGAATTACCAGCCTGGCGACGTGGCTGAGATCCTTGTGCAATCGCCTTTCAGCCCGGCGGAAGGTCTGCTGACCGTAAGCCGCAGCGGGTTGCTGTACACTGAGCGTTTTCAGATTAAAAATGGCAGCTACACGCTGAAGATTCCTATCGAAGACGCGCATATTCCCAACCTGGTTGTGCAGGTCGACCTGGTCGGAGCTGCAGCGCGTACGGACGATCAGGGTGAGCCGCTCTCTGGTGTGCCAGACCGCCCGGCGTACGCCAGCGGAACGCTTAACCTGTCTATCCCACCCTTAAAACGCACTCTGGCGCTTGAGCTTGCTCCGCAGGTGACCGCACTGGAACCTGGAGGTGAAACAACTCTGGCCGTAGCCCTGGCCGATTTCGATGGACGTCCGGTTGCTGGAGCCGAGTTGGCCGTGATCGTGGTTGACGAAGCCATACTGGCGTTGACGAATTACCAACTCCTGGATCCTGTGTCTATCTTCTATTCCGCTCGCCCCTCTGAACTTTGGAGCAGCTATGGGCGTACAAGCATTGTGCTGGCCAACCCACAAGCCCTGGCGGCCACACCCACGGCGCTGGCCACTCAGACTGCCGCCTTCGGCCTCCTTGATGAAGCTGATTCGAGCGCCTTCCGTGCTCAGGAAGGCCTTGAAATGCCTGCGGCAGAACCGTCAGCCCCAATGGAGGAGAAGGCAGCCGGCCTGGGAGGCGGCGGGGCGGAAAGTGGTGCCCCTATCCTGGTGCGTGCAGATTTCAACCCTTTGGCGACTTTTGCCCCCGAGGTGCGTACCGATTTCCGCGGCGAAGCGCGTGTGCGCATCCAGTTGCCAGACAACCTGACGCGCTACCGCATCATGGTGGTTGCAGTGGATTCGGACGGAAACCTGTTCGGCTCGGCGGAGGCGAATATCACCGCACGCCTGCCGTTGATGGTACGCCCCTCAGCGCCGCGTTTCCTGAACTTCGGCGACCATTTCGAATTGCCGGTCGTCCTGCAGAACCAGACCGACGACCCCCTGGAGGTGCAGGTCGTGGCCCGCGCGTCCAATACGGAATTGACGGATTATGCCGGGTTGCGCGTGAGCGTGCCGGCTAATGACCGTATTGAGGTGCGCTTTCCGGCCGCTACGGAGAACGCCGGTACGGCCCGTTATCAAATTGCAGCGGTCTCGGGTTCCTATGCCGATGCAGCCACGATTGATCTGCCGGTCTATACCCCGGCGACCAGCGAGGCCTTTGCAACCTACGGCGTGATCGATGAGGGCGCAATCCTGCAGCCTGTTGAAGCCCCAAGCGATGTTTTCCCGCAATTTGGTGGCCTTGAGATTCAGACCTCCTCAACCGCCCTGCAAGCCCTGACCGATGCGGTGCTTTATCTTGTGGCTTACCCATACGAATGTTCGGAGCAATTGGCCTCGCGTGTACTGGGCGTGGCAGCTCTGCGGGACGTATTGACGGCTTTTGAGGCGGAAGGATTGCCTTCTGCGGCTGATATGGAAGCGGCCGTCACGCGCGATATCGAACGATTGCAGGGGTTGCAGAACTACGATGGTGGCTTCCCATATTGGCGCAGAGGGCAGGAGTCGATCCCCTTCAATACTATACACGTGGCGCACGCTTTGCAACGAGCTGAACTCAAGGGCTACGAGGTACCCAGCGCTATGCAGGAGCAGGTGCTTTACTACCTGCAAGACATTGAGAACCACTACCCGTACTGGTACAGCCAGCGCACTCGCTGGACACTGAGCGCCTACGCCCTGTACGTACGTGACTTGATGAGCGACAACGATGCGCCCAAGGCGCGCCAGCTATTGGCAGAAGCCGGGTTGGATCACTTGCCTCTCGAAGCTGTTGGTTGGATTTGGGAGGTCTTGGTCGACGACCCCAACTCTGCCCCCGAGCTTGAAGCTATCCGGCTCTATGTGAGTAACCGCGTCGTCGAAACAGCAGGAGCTGCAAACTTCACTACCGACTATGACGAGCAGACTTACTTGCTGCTCAGCTCAAATCGACGTACTGACGCCGTGCTGTTGGATGCCTTGATAGCCGATAACCCTGAAAGTGACCTGATCCCTAAGCTGGTCACCGGTCTGCTGGCCCACAGAGTGCGTGGACACTGGGGCAACACCCAGGAGAATGTTTTTGTGCTGCTGGCGCTAGACCGTTATTTCAACACCTATGAATCCCAGACGCCGGACTTTGTGGCACGCATGTGGCTTGGAGAAACCTACGTGGGCGAGCATGATTACGCCGGACGTACCACCGAGCGGCATGACACCGCCATACCGATGACCTATCTGGTCGATCCCGAATTGGGCGGTGGCGGGACACAGGATCTGACCTTGAGCAAGCTGGGAACTGGTCGCCTGTACTACCGGCTGGGCTTGCGTTATGCGCCAACGGATCTATGGTTGGACCCCCTGGACATGGGCTTCGTGGTGCAGCGAGAGTATGGGGCCGTTGACGATCCCGAAGACGTTTACCGCGACATTGACGGAGTCTGGCATATCAAGGCTGGGGCGCGTGTGCGCGTGCGCCTGACAATGGTGGCTGACAACCGCCGCTACCATGTGGCGTTGGTCGACCCGCTGCCTGCCGGGCTGGAAGTGGTCAATCCTGCTTTGGCTGTTTCAGGCAGTGTTCCACAGGACCCGGACAGCGCGGACTACCGGTACGGCTGGTGGTGGTGGGGAACCTGGTATGAGCATCAGAATATGCGTGACGAGCGCGTTGAGGCTTTCGCTACGCTGCTGTGGGACGGTGTCTACAGCTATACCTACGTGGCGCGCGCAACCACACCGGGAACCTTTGTAGTCCCGCCGGCCAAGGCAGAAGAAATGTACTCGCCGGAGGTCTTTGGCCGTAGTGCCAGCGATTGGGTAGTGGTGGAGTGATGATACCAAGCTTAGGAGGAGATTCTTTAGATCTTTGAGTGGTACACACACTTTAGACGTGATAAACCTCATAATGAGTATTCCTGGGTTATGAAGGGGCCTAGGGAGCGGTTGAAGGCTGCTCCCTAGGCCCAAGGTAAACTTCTGCTCTCGCAGGGTCTTTTCAAAGCATCCCCGCCGACTGCGAAGCGTCCCTGGAACGAAGTGTAAGGGAAGATCCCTATAGGAGAAGTGGGCTGACCTTGTGGACAGGTTACAAATTCCGGCGATCACACATCGGTCATGCAGGGTGGACCTCCCTTGAGCAAGATTCGATATCTCCTATTCCTTGATGAAATGCTTGATCACTTTTTGGACACGAGCGGCTTGGGTTTTGGACAGGTCCTCCAAACGCGTCTCCAGAGTATGGATGAATGCCTCCTTGTGCTCTTCATCCACTGCTGGCAGAACCTTTTCGCTGTGCTGTGCCACGTCTTTGGGGCGGCAGTTCTTGAGATGGTCAATTAGGAAAGGCAGCAACTCGCGCCGCCGGGTCTGGCTGGTTGCGGCCAGTTTGGCCAGGGCCAGCACACCTGCGTCCACGGTGATGACTGAGCCACGTTCCATGGTCCTCTGGATCTCAGCCCGCTGTGGGTAAATGATCTCCGCTGCCAGGTCTGCGACGGTGGACAGCGCGATCATACCGCCCCATACCATGCGGTTGTTGCGGTTGCGCAACAGCTTAAGGAAATCGCCGGCATAGGGCGCCACCAGATCCGGCGCCAGGTATCCGATTTCATACAGCACTTTGATACAGTCGGCCTGGATGCGCCGATCCTTGTTCCACAGGTTTTGGGCGATTTCGAGGATCCCGGCGTTGTCTCTGGCCTCCGCCAGGTTGCGGGCCAGTTCCTGGTTGGGGACTTCGTCGCGGCGGTTCTGGTAATACGCGATCTTTTTTAGTACAGACATTTCAACCCACCTTCTCGACGGGGTGACGTAGCACGGTCTTGAGCTTGTCTGGAGCAGCCTTGCGTGGATCACCCAGGTAAATTTCGTGGTGCTTCCCGCCCAGGCCTACCAGGTCGCGCAAGCCCTGTTCTTTCATGAAAGCCTGCATGCGTTCGAGCGTGGCGGGTTCGCTGGCGTAAGGGCCGATGTGCATGGTTTGTACGCAGAGGCCTTCGCGATAGTGTTCAAGTTTGATCCTATCGAAAGCTGGAGACTCTCCCCGCTTGCGCCTTAGCTCATCCAGTCCTTTCGCGAAAACCTCCGGGGTGACAGCCTTTGGCTGCATGATCATGAGCGTATAGTACCAGTTGTCCTTGATGGTGATGTCGAAGACACCGTCTTGTACCCACCACAGACCTTCCAGCGCCATGACCGGGTACTCAACCGGGTCGGCCTCGCGTTTCTTGAGCATGAACTTCAGGGTATAAGCGATGCCGTAGAGCGCCTGGGTAGCCTCCTGGAATCCTGGTGAGGTGCCAGGTTCGTAGCCTTTCTCGATGGCGCCATCAAGCATGGCGAATTGCAATCTGGGTACCTCTACGAGTTCAACTTTTTTACCGGAAGGTTGGTAGAGGTGTTTGTACGTTTTTCGCAAATCAAGTTTTCCCATCTCAGTTTCCCTTCTCTCTCTCGAGCATCAGTTTCTCGAAATCCTTGCGCAGCAGGTAATGGTAAGCCAGGACACGCCCATCCAGCACGATTCCAAACGTGCCATAGGCTGTGGGCGAGTACTGCTGTACCTCTTGGGCGGAGGTAAGATCGACGGCGCGGGCAGGTATGCCCGTCTCGCGGGCAAATCCCAACAGATCGTTCGCGCCATTTTCATTGTAGGGGCACTGTGCGGAACGCACTACTGTCAGGTCTGGTCCGAAAGCCTGAGCGCGCTGCTCCCAGTCTCCTGGCAGGCTTGGCTGCATCCCGGAACCAAAAGTTGCGACCATCAACTGAAAACAGGGCGGCGCCTGATCAACCTGTTCGAAGCCGTTCTTCATTAGGATACGCTTGTCCGCCAGCCAGATGCGGTCGCTGGTGAGCATGGCCACGCCGTGTTTTCCCAGCGTGCGGGCTTCTTGCAGGCACTCCTGGAGAAGCAGGCTGCCATAACCTTTACCCTTTCCCTTGCCGACCACCCAAAGGCAGTGGATCACCAGGTACCCGGGCGCGTGTACAGCCCGCCAGGCGTGCTCGCCCGGAAGGTACTCGATAAAGGCCACGTCCCTGCCGCCAACCTCATGGAGGATCTTGATCTGCATTCCTTCTGCGAAGCGCGCTTCCAGCCACGCGTGCTTCTGGTGGTAGCCGAGTGACTTGGGCTTGCTCATGTAACAGAAGAAGCGGTGCTCGTCGAGGTTGCTGGTATCGACGGTTTTGATGAAATACTTCTCGGTCATGTGTTGGCTCCTCCTATTCCATTCTTGCCAGGAAGTCGCCGACCAGCTCACCAAATAACTCCGGCTGCTCTTCGAAGGAGAAGTGCCCGGCGGACGGGATGACTGAAAATTCTGCCCGGGGGAAGAGGTCTGCATACATGCGGCTGGCAGTTTCGCTCTGCAGGTCTTCGGCGCCGTGCAGCACCAGCACAGGTGCATCGACTTTCTCCAGGGCCGGTCGGTAGTCGTGCCGCTGGCCCATGCTCAGGTACTGCGCCCAGACCATCCACCCGCCAGGCTGGCCCTGCTCGATCTCGGGCAAATTTGTTTTAATGACGCTGGTGTAATAGCCTCCGAACTGCTCTTGCATGGCCACCAGGTCGGCCTCGGATTTCTGGAACAGGCCGTTGAAGTCGAAATAGGATTCCAAAAAGGCATCGTACTCAGCCAGTTGGTCTTCAGGTAACTGCGCGCGAACGCTGCCGAATAATTCAGAGTCCTCCTGTGGCATAACCAGCATGGTGGCTGGGGAGACCAGCACCAGGGCTTCGACGTGTTCCGGGAACTCGGCCGCGTACAGCGCAGCCTGGAACCCGCCCCACGAATGACCGACCAGGATAAGCTTCTCTTCGCCCAGGATGCGCCGGATGCGTTCGATGTCCGCGATCTGCGCGCCCAATCCGAGGCTCTTCTCGAGCGTCTGCATATTCTCATACGTGTTAGGCGATGAGAAGCGGTCGAACGGCCGGATGGAATCCCCGCAGCCGCGCTGGTCGTAGTATTGGAAGCGGTATGTACCTGAGAGGGTTGCCAGCCCGCTCAAGGGCTGTCGGAAGGGCATACCCGGCCCGCCGTGTACCACCAGCACGTTGCGTCCTTCTCCTTGTGAGAAGTGGTACAGGCGTATACCCGGCTCGACCTCCCAAAAACCCGAACCTTCAGCGTGAGGTGAGGTTGCTGAGGAAGAGGATTCCATTTCCTTCCTGACCATCCCAGGCTTGTACATCGGCGCGCCCATGGCGTACCAGAAGTACCCTCCAACGGCTGCGATCATTACGATGATGACGAGCAGTGCGATCAAAATACGTTTATTCATGTTCATCCCTTTTCTTTGTATAAGTCTGATATTGCCGTTGCCCACTTAGAAAGCAAGGCTTGTAATTCTGGCGGCTCCAACACCTTTGTAATGGGCCCGTAGGCCAAGGCGGTGCTGGCAGCCCAGTACATCTCGGGGGCTGAGAATGTCACAACTACTGATCCATCCGGCTCTTCGCTCACGGTTTCCCAATAGGAGCGGTTGAACAGGGCGAAATGTGCGGCCTCTGGCTTGAAACGCATGCGTACCTGGACTTGAGGCGGTGCTCCCCAATCCTGTGCCAGGTAAGCCTGGATGTCGAAATCCAGGGGGTTCTGGAAGACCTGATCAGAAGCCTGCAGGCTTTCGATGCGATCGACGCGGAAGGAGCGTACTGCCTGGCGCAGGTGGCAGAACCCGATCACATACCACCATCCCCAGCGGTGGATGAGAGCGTACGGGTCCAGGGCCCGGTGGGTCGGGTGCGGGCTGCTTCCGCTGCGGTAGTGCATGTGCACGCGATGGCGCTCGCGCACCGCCCGGCGTAACGCCTCGAGCCTGGGGGTCAGCGCCTCCAGATTCCCGCGATGCATGCCTGTAGCGATCAATGTGCGACGCGCCCAGGCGACCTCCCCCTTTTGCTCGTCCGGAAGCAGATGCTCCAGCTTGGCCAGCGCTGCACGCGCGGATTCGCGGTACAGCTCGCCCCAGAGCTCCTCGACCATCCCGGTTCCTAATGAAACTGCTACGGCTTCATCCGGCGTGAGTACCAGCGGCGGCATCTTGTAGCCGCGCACCAGCGAGAATCCGCCATAGGGTCCGCGCTCGGAATAGACCGGGATACCCATTTCGTCCAGCATTCCAAAGTAGCGGTGCAGGGTCCGGACGGATACGCCTAATTCCGATGCCAGGTCGGCGGCCTTCTGGTTCGAGTGCTGCTGCAAGAGCATGATCAGATGGATCAGGCGCGTGGCTGTGTTTGGCATGGTCTCTCCTGCGTGCAAAGGCGGCTTCAGCCACCATGATTCTAAAGTACAAATATGTCATATTATGACATATTTGTAGGCCTTCTCAAACAGGCTTAGGAAAAGACGATTGTCATTCAAGAATGTCGAATGCCATTTTTGAGTTTAGGGTTCGACAATCCGATTAATTTTGATATACAATAAATCATTACCTAGGAAGGTGATCATGGGAAATTATGTAGCAGCTATTGACCAAGGGACAACCAGTACCCGGTTCATGGTCTTTGATCATGCAGGAGAGGTCATCTCCGTGGACCAGAAAGAACACCAACAAATTTATCCGAAACCTGGTTGGGTAGAGCATGATGCCTTGGAGATCTGGGAACGCACTCAGGGAGTCATACAAGGCGCGCTGCAGAAGGCCGACTTGACTGCGGCGGACCTGGTAGCGGTAGGGATCACCAACCAGCGTGAAACCGCTGTGGTATGGGAGAGAGCTACTGGAAAACCGGTTCAGAACGCGATCGTTTGGCAGGACACACGCACCGACCGGATTTGTAATACGCTTTCCGCGCAGGGAGGCCAGGATCGTTTCAGAGCCAAGACCGGTCTACCCTTGGCAACCTATTTCTCTGGGCCGAAAGTGAAGTGGATTTTGGAGCAGGATTCGGACCTGCGAACTCGTGCCGAGAAGGGGGAGGTACTTTTCGGCAATATCGATACCTGGTTAATCTGGAACCTGACCGGAACGCATGTGACGGATGTCAGCAACGCTTCGCGAACTCTCCTAATGGACCTAAATACACTCGATTGGGACGAGGAGATTTTGTCGACACTGGAAATTCCACGCGAGATGCTACCGCAAATCAAATCGTCCTCGGAGGTGTATGGCACCGCTCGCGGCACCTTGGCAGGAGTCCCGATCAGCGGCGACCTGGGAGATCAGCAGGCGGCCCTTTTCGGGCAGACCTGTTTTGCGGTTGGCGAGGCTAAAAACACCTACGGTACGGGCTGCTTCATGCTGCTCAATACCGGTAAAGCGCCGGTGGCTTCACGATCAGGCTTGCTAACCACGATGGGTTACAAAATCGGGGACCAGCCGGCCGTCTACGCGCTGGAAGGCTCGATTGCGATCACGGGCGCATTGATCCAATGGTTGCGCGATAATCTGGGCCTCATTAAAAACGCGCCCGAGGTTGAAACACTGGCCAGGACCGTGGAAGACAACGGTGGAATATATTTTGTGCCGGCCTTTTCTGGACTGTTTGCACCATACTGGCGCTCAGATGCCCGCGGAGCGATCGTTGGAATGACCCGCTATATCAACAAAGGACATATTGCCAGGGCAGCGTTGGAAGCCACTGCCTTCCAGACGCGCGAGGTGCTGGATGCCATGGAAGCGGATTCGGGCGTTGCTTTGACATCCCTGAAAGTGGATGGAGGTATGGTTTTTAATGAGTTGTTGATGCAATTCCAGGCTGACATTCTGGGTGTGCCCGTCCTCCGTCCGAAAGTAACCGAGACAACGGCACTGGGCGCGGCTTATGCCGCAGGTATGGCGGTGGGTTTCTGGGAGGACTTCGACGAGTTGCGGGCTAATTGGGGGCGCGACAAGGAATGGCAGCCTTCCATGAAGGATTCCCAGCGGGAAGAGCTTTTTGCATATTGGAAGAAAGCGGTCACGCGGACGTTTGATTGGATCTGAAAGGATTTCATAGAAAGGGTGCAGAAAGCCGCGATTAAGATGAATCGACAAGATATTCTCTCCTCACTGAAAGAAAATCCAGAAGTCTCAGTACTGATCGTCGGGGCCGGCATCAATGGCATTGGCCTCTTTCGCGATCTGGCCTTGAACGGCGTAGATGTGTTACTGATCGACCGGTCTGACTTCTGTGCTGGAGCCAGTGCGGCTTCTTCGCATATGGCCCATGGCGGCATTCGTTACCTCGAGAACGGAGAATTCAGGTTGGTACGGGAAGCTGTCAGAGAGCGCAATCGTATGCTTCAAAACGCGCCTCATCTGGTCAAGCCATTGGCAACGACCATACCGATCTTCAAATGGTTTTCAGGATTATGGAACGCTCCGCTAAAATTCCTGGGCTGGTTGGACCGCCCCTCTGAACGTGGTTCGGTTGTGATCAAGATCGGGTTGCTTTTCTATGATGCGTATACCGGTCTCAAACGGGAAGTCCCGTTCCACCGCTTCAGGGACCGAAAGACCTCGTTGAAAAAGTGGCCTTTATTGAATCCGCAAGTCGTACACACTGCGACCTATTACGATGGTGCCATTTTGAGTCCTGAGCGGTATGGTCTGGAACTGGTCCTGGATGCCGAAGGGGAGGGGGTGCATGCGCGGGCGTTGAATTACGTCAGCCTGGAAAAAGGGAGTGAAAGGGCTGTCACACTGCGCGACGAATTGGATGGGTCTGCAGTACAAGTAAATCCTAAGATCCTGGTTAATGCCGCCGGACCTTGGATCGATTTCGCTAACCGCAGTTTGGGCCTGTCCACCCATTACATCGGAGGCACCAAAGGCTCACATCTGGTACTGGACCATTCTCGATTGCGGGAAGCGATCGGTCCACACGAATTCTTCTTTGAAAACAATGATGGTCGGATCGTGTTGATCTTCCCGCTCTTCGACAAGGTACTGATCGGGACAACGGATATCTCCATCGAAGATCCGGATAGCGCTATTTGTACGGAAGAAGAGATTGATTATTTCCTGGATATGATCGATAGGGTCTTCCCTAATATCGAAGTCGCCAGAGACCATATTGTGTACCGGTTCTGCGGTGTGCGCCCTCTGCCTTACAGCAGCGCCAGGACAACGGGTCAGATCTCACGCGACCATTCTGTCCAGGTAACGGAAGGCGTGTGGACCGGCCTGGAATTCCCGGTGTATTCACTCGTGGGAGGAAAATGGACTTCCTACCGGGCATTCTCAGAAGAAACAACAGACAAGGTTCTCAAGACATTGGGCCTTGAGCGGCAGAAGGATACACGGGCCACTCCGGTGGGTGGTGGTCGCGCCTACCCCAAGACAGACGCGGAGCGCGATCGCCTTATCGAAGGGTACAGCGCTTGGACGGGTATGTCCACGGATCAGGTTAAAATATTATTTGGTCGTTATGGAACTCGCTCGGAAGAGTTCTGCAGTTATATCGTCAAAGAAGTAGACCAGCCCTTGAAGACTCTCCCCGATTATTCACGCCGAGAGATCGAATTCCTGGCCAGATTCGAAAAGGTCTCCCATCTGGATGATCTCCTTCTGCGCCGCACGATGCTAGCTATGCTTGGGCATATCACACGTAAAAGTGTCGAGGAACTGCTGGACGTGTTGGGGGATACGTTAAAGTGGAACCGAAGAAAAAGGAACGCAGAACTTACTAGGACACTCGACCTCCTTGAAAAAAAGCACGGATTGCGAATCTAGAATGCGTGCCGTTTCCCTGCCTGACCTCGCAAGCTGATCGATTTGAATCACCGAAATGATATAATCGTCATGTTTTGAAAAAATTAGATGTGTCTGTGGTTGTTCCAGTCTATAACGGAGCTAATACTCTCTCCCCGCTGGTGGAGGCTTTGAGGGTTGTACTGCCCAAGGTTGCTAAGCGGTATGAGCTAGTATTGGTCAATGATGGCAGTCCCGACCGCAGCTGGCAGGTGATCATGGCATTGGTTCACCAGCACAAGTGGGTGCGAGGGGTGGATTTAATGCGGAATTATGGTCAGCATAATGCTACGCTCTGTGGTATCCGAGAGGCACGCTACGCAGTTATCGTGGTGATGGACGATGACCTGCAGAACCTTCCTCAAGAAATGCCAAAATTGCTTGAGAAGCTGGAGGAGGGGTATGACGTTGTCTATGGCGTTCCATCCAGGCGCGAGCAGGTCTGGTGGAAAAGCCTGGCTTCACGGATTGTCAAACGCGCTATTGCACTCGTGATGGGCGTGCGAACGGTGCGAGACATTGGGGCGTACAAAGCCTTTCGGACTGAATTGCGGGAGGCATTTGTGGATTTTCGCAGTCCGGATGTTTTGGTTGATGTTCTTTTGTCATGGGGGACTTCACGGTTCGCCTCAGTAACGATAAAAGAATCTCCCCGTACGGTCGGAAAATCAAACTACAGCCTGTGGAAATTAATCAAGGTTTCCCTGCTGGTCTTAACAAGTTACACCACCATTCCTTTGCGGATATCAAGCCTGATTGGGTTCTTGTTCACCTTGATTGGCGTCGGGGTATTAATCTACGTATTGATGATCTATTTCACCGCTGGTTCCGTTCCCGGGTTCCCCTTTTTGGCATCGACCATTATTATTTTCAGCGGTGTGCAATTGTTTGCATTGGGGATCATCGGCGAATACCTGGCGCGTGTATTTGAGCGCACCGGAGGACGTCCTACGTATTCGATCGCCCGCAAGCTCGAATCATGAATGTGGTCATCCTGCAACCCTCCTATATCCCCTGGCGTGGAGTTTTCGATCAGATTCGCCAGGCTGACTTGTTCCTCTTTTATGATGATGTCCAGTATGATAAACATGGGTGGCGGAACCGTAATCAAATCAAGACTGCGCAGGGGAAGCAGTGGCTGACAATCCCGGTGCATAGCAAAGGCGTAACGGAAGGGATTCCAATTAAGGATGTATGCATAGATTGGAGCAAGCCCTGGCCTAAAAAGCACCTCAATGCCTTGAAGTATGCCTATGCTAAAGCGCCCCATTTCTCCGCCTACTTGCCCTGGTTAGAATCCATATTCAATCGCAGGGACAAGTACTTGGCTGATTTTACGATAGAGACGACCATTGAACTGGCCAATCTATTGGGGATCAAAGGGACAAGCTTCAACCGTTCTTCAACACTCCTTGATATCGACGGGCAGAAGACGGATCGTTTGATCCAGATCTTGAAGCGTGTCGGTGCCACTCACTACCTTAGCGGGCCTTCTGCACGGAATTACATCGAGAAAGATCAATTTATTGAAGCCGGTATTGGGCTGGAATTCATCCAATATGACTATCCCAAATACCCGCAGTTGCATCCCCCATATGATCCCCATGTTTCGATCCTGGACCTGCTTTTCATGGTAGGAGGAAATGCACTTTCCTATTTGAATGATCGAGAAAAGGTGAAAGGATGAATGATGAAAATCGAAGAAACACAGAAGCGGGTGAATGAGTATTTTACCGAAAAACTGGAGAAACATGGGGCTACTCCGAAGGGTGTGGATTACAACGGTCCTGAAGCACAGGAGGTTAGATTTGATCAATTGGTAAAGGTGATTGATCCTTCCCAGCGTTTTACAGTCACAGATTTTGGATGTGGATATGGAGCCTTGTTCGATTATCTTCAAAAAAAGGGCTGGGATTTTGAATATTATGGGTTCGATCTGATCGAAAAAATGGTGCTCGCTGGACGCGAAAACCATATAGAATTCCAGAACGCTCACTTTACAATCGACGAGAAGGAAGTACCGCAAACGGATTATTTACTTGCCGGAGCGATATTCAATATCAAGATGGAAGCTCCATACGATGAATGGCAGGAATTTATCCTGCAGACATTGGGAAACATGAACCGTCTCTGTACGAAGGGTTTTTCCTTTAATATGCTGACGAAGTACTCGGATGCCGATCGAATGGCCGAAAGGCCCGACCTGTTCTTTGGTGATCCGCTATTCTACTTTGACTATTGCAAGCGGAATTTTGCCCGAAATGTAGCGCTTCTTCATGATTACGTTTTATATGACTTCACGATCCTTGTACGTAAAGAACGCTAGATACCTCCATGAACATCTTCCACGCACCGCGGGCATCGGCGATCCACTACAGTTTCTTGAAAGTTCAAAACAACACGAACCTTTGGTTATACCCGCGAATATCTGTCCGATTGTACCCATCACATTCTATAAAGCCGGTACACCGATCGAGTTTGTGGATATCTCCTCTGAAACACTGCACATGGATCTTGAGAAGGCCGAAGCGCGTTTAAGCCAGGGTTCCTTTGGCGGTATCTTGTATGCTCATACCTAAGGCGAAGCTTCTACTCCTTTTGCGTTCTTCCAGTAGGTAAAGGCGCACAACCCGGGCTTTTTGCTGGTCGATGACTGTTGATTGTGCATACCTGATCTGGAGCCTGGCATGACTGAAACTGTGGATATGGTTTT
>CAZULT010000039.1:0-22697 GCA_964621295.1 uncultured Anaerolineaceae bacterium
CATTTATGACCGCCAAAGCATGAGACCGCGACGATTTATCGCTAAGCCATCGATCGTAGATGAGAAACATATCTTCATATGACATGCAAGCCATCGTAATGCCGAGCATATTCATGCGCGCCATTCAATTCATCCCCTTCAGGCAAACCAGTATTAAGGGCAGGGTATTATGTCGCATTGAGATCCACGCGTTTTCTTCTGATCTGCTTTTCTGCCCAGCTATATGTCTTTTGCAACCCTTCCACTAGAGGCGTGGTGACTTCCCAATTGAGAATCCTTTTCGCCTTCGCCGTGCTACCTGTACGTCCGCCATCGCCTTCCGGCTTTGAAAGATCGTACTTGATTTCTATTTCCTTGCCCGAAATCTCAACGATAAGTTCAGCCAACCGGGAGATTGTTGTTTCATCAGATGATGCAATCTGGATCGGGCCAGCACCCATCCCGGATAATGGTAAGCGCAAGAGCGCATCCAGAACATCTGCTATAAAGATAAAATCCCTGGCCTGGTTACCGGATCCCCATACGATAAAATCTTCCTCAGGATAAAGAACAGCCTTACGAATCAGGCTAGGGATGACCTGAGAGCGCTTTCTTGCAAGAATAGTTTTCGGACCATACACATTATGCAATCGAAGCACTCCCAGTTGGACAGCGGTATTATTATGTAACAGCTCTGCCTCGTACTCACCCAGTAGCTTTGACCAACCATAAGCGGATTCTGGATTGGCCGGATAAGCCTGGTCTTCAATTAGAGGTTTACCTCCGGGCAATTCCTGCAATTCACGAGGATAACTGCAAGCTGTACCCAGGTAAACCAAATAGGGAATTCCTGCTTCATTTACAGCCGAGAAGAGATTCGAATTGATTAAGATATTCGACCTGAAGAGAAATGGTTCGTTAGCGAAAACAAAGTCGATACCCGCAACAATATCAGCCACGTGGAAGACGATGTCCGGCTTTGATCGTATACATGCAGATAGGGCTGCATGATAGTCTCGCAAATCGCCTAGAAAGAACTGTTCTGCTAAGGAAATCCAATGGGAGCCATTCTCGCGCTCCAAGTTATTGATTGACCCCCTCCATAGATTGTCTACAACAAAAACCGTAGAGCCCAATTGCGAAAGCGCCTCTACAAGCCAGGAACCAATAAAACCCGCCCCTCCTGTTACCAACACACGCTTTCCCCGATACCAATCTAAATTCACATGATTCGCCGTCAATCGCTTGATGATTTCTAACACCAGCTCACCAGACATCCCTATCTCTCCATTATTTTATTCGTTATCGAATAAGATTCAATTGTTTGAGCAAGGATAAATAATCTGCCTTTTCAAAAACCTGGCACTTGCCTCCAATGGTAGCATCAATGATTTCGCGGTCGTCTGCTTCGAAAGCTTCTCTTGCCAGCGCAAAATCAACCTCCGATCTTAGCAAATCTGGCAGCTGCCATTTCACTCCCTTAGGGAAATATTGCGGGTGGAAGTGACTGCGATCACTCTCTGATTTCCGCTTTTCGGTTTTACTTGGGGTTCCCTTGTCTACATACCGATGATCAAGCCCCACTAGGATTACTGTCGTGAAGCCCATGAAATACGCCAGCTGGAGAGAGACAAATGTAACGGTTGCGCCGATTACCAACGGAAGCGTTATATCTGGTTGAAAAACGTCTCTGATCACCAATTTCGATTTGAGGAAGCTGTTTGTAGGATCTGAAAGGTCAAACAAGTCGCGACGGTTCCAGTTGAGAAACTTCGGCGTTTTCAATCCACTGATCTCGTTCGAAAATTGTTCCAGGATAAGTTCGTTTACGGCAACATAATAAGTAGGCCGGAACGTAGATGAGCCAAAAGAAAGATAAATCCTATTCATACCAAAGGTGACTTCATTTTTCAGGAATTCCAGGTTGGTTTGGAGAAGACTCGGTCCATTTGCTACGATGAAGCATCTTTCCCCACTATGACGGCCTCGGTAGCTCATTAATCGATCGCGGTTTTCCTTGCTGAAGCCTTCAAAATTCCATGCCAGGGAATGCGGTATCTCAGAGATACGCATTTTCACGGCGAAAAGGATTCGTCTCAAGGATAGTTCAGACATGTTGTAACGCCCAATCCGTAACATAGCTACTCGTTAACACAAATAAAATAGTTAGAAGGAAATACGATTTCAGCAAGGTGAAATCGTATGACCCAGCGCAGAATAACCTGATACTCTTTATATTTCTTCAGCATGTATTCATTTCTTACCGGATACACCTTCTGAAAGAGGCTGGAAACCATGCCAAGAAATTCGTTCTCCGAAAACCCGGCATGGGCACCATATTGGTTCTCAAATTTACCGCGCAAGCGGAACAAGAGGTCGTTCAAGTTCCATTGAATTTTCTGCAATGAGGAGACTTTCTGGCTGGATCCCAGATAGGAGATCAAACGATAACGGTTAGGAAATCCGACGAACAGAATTCCGCCGGGACACAGTACTCTGGCAAATTCCTCGAGGACACGGTTGGAGTTGGCGACATGCTCAAGGACGTGGTAGCAATAAATAAGTGCGAAGCAATCGTCCTTGAAGGCAATGTTCGCCAGATCCTGTTCTTGGAAGTACAAATTCCTGTTCTGCGGTGTCCGATTACCATATCGGATGTTAAGGTCCACGCCAACCGTAGTCAAACCAAAATATCTTTGCACACTAAGTGCTTCGTGCCCTAATCCAGTACCCGCCACAAGTACCTTGTCGCCTTTCCTGGCAAGATAATATCCCTCGATTAGGGATTTGTTTAGACGAACAAGCTTGTTTAGCTTTCTCTCGTCCACACATTCTAAAGGAGAATAGCCTACGGCTTTATCGTATCGATGGCTCATGTTTTTCGTTTTTACTTACCTCGTATTTTAACCCGGAACCTTTTTACAATTTCAAGCTTTTCATTTTTGCTTTAAGTTTATTGAGCATGGACAAGTTTTAACCGAACCTAGTATAAAACCGACCTTCAATGCAAGACAATTCTAATTCGAATACAAACACTATAAATGTTAATTACGTCCCAAATTAGTCAATTCCATAATCCTGCGCTAAAATTGCATTTGCAATCATTGTTTCTCAATCTAACTGAAAAGGGATCAATTGGCCGATTTGCATTGAAGTTATGGTTTATTGCGGACGATCTCAATAAATGAACTTTATATTCAAATACCAGAAATGGTCTACCCGCTAGTGTCATGACAACCCGGAGATTTATCCTGGGTTCTGGGATTGCAACCAGTGTGCGAATGATTGGCCGCGGTGTGGGATACCTTGCTCAAATCGTTCTGGCACGCATCCTGGCGCCTGATAGCTATGGACTGTTTACAATTGGGTGGACAATCTTGCGTTTTTTTTCCATCGCCGGCCATCTTGGATTGGATTTTGGAATGATCCATTTTGGCTCGCAATACTGGAAAACGCACCCCTCAAGGTTTCGAAGCGTTTTTCTCCTATCGATAGGGGGGGCATTACTATCAGGTTTGTTCGCTGGCTTATTGATTTTTTATTATGCCCCGTGGATTGCAACAAGTTTCTTCAAAAAGCCTAACCTAGTTTGGGTATTACGTGGTTTCGCATTTACGTTCCCGTTTGCAACTGTGCTAAGGGTATTGGCTGCCACCAGTAGCATCTCAGGGAAAATGCTTTGCGGCGGCTTTGCTGAGGATATCGCTCAGTCAGTTACTCAAATCCTTCTTTTCATTCTATTGTTTAGCTTTGGTTATGGGCTCAGAGCCGCATTGCTCTCAACTTTATTTTCCTATGCATTCGCGGTGGCGTGGGCAAGTATATGCGTTGCCAGGTTGACACCCTTGGCTCTGATCCCCGCAAAATTTTTGTGGAACGATTTTAAGCCATTGTTCCGGTATTCGCTGCCTACCATTCTGGCAGTATCTTTAAGCGGATTCAACCTGTGGGGAGACCGATTGATCGTCGGCTATTTTCGATCTGAAGCTGAGGCTGGAATCTATCAGGCAATTTCATTAATAACGATGTTCACGGTGATTACCTTGAGTGGAATAAAATTGGTAACTGCTCCAACCGTCGCAAACCTTTTCCATTCTGACAAACAAGAGAATCTAGAATCGCTTGGCAAGCTCATCACACGCTGGATTCTCTATATATCCTTCCCTGTCCTATTGGTAATCATACTGGTACCTGGCCCAATACTAAGGGCTACTTTTGGGGAAGGTTACTTGGCAGGTACGGTTCCCCTGATATGGATGACATTTGGCCAAATATTTTATGCAACATTCGGTGTTTCAGACCAGTTTCTGGTAATGACGGGTAACCAGAGAAGCTGGCTAGCGATAGCTGCAATCGGATTCGCGTTTACATTCACCTTGGATACCCTCCTTGTTCCAAGCCTAGGCTTGCTCGGTGCTGCAATTGTCTCTTCCAGTATGATGCTCCTCATCGGTATACTCACTATCCTCCAGCTAAAGAGAAGCTTGCAATTCTGGATTATCGATTTTCAACATTTCAAGATATACCTTGCAGGCGTGTTCACTTATTTCATTACCAGAGGTGTGATACATAGCTTCGCTTTTATCGATCTCTTTCAAATCTTGCTTGCTGGAGTTTGTGTTCTCGGAGTATTCTTTGCCTCCTTGCTACTCCTGGGAGTGAACACTGAAGATAAGGCGAATGTAATGAGTCTTCTTGGAAAAAGGAAATAATTACTTGAATAAAAAATAGCACCCCTTCTTAGTTTGAAGGAGTGCTAAGCCGGTTCAATTCTTACAGACTATTATGTGAGAATCTCCGGCGCCGGAGCCTTCGAGCGCAGGATGGCCCAAACCAGAGCTCCCAGCAGGGCGACAACAACGATCCAACCGCTCAATCCGAGGGTTTTATAGGTCACCACGATCGGCGCCACGATCAACGCCACCAGGTTGACGACTTTGATCATCGGGTTCAAAGCCGGTCCCGCAGTATCTTTGAAAGGATCTCCCACCGTATCGCCAACCACACCGGCTTTGTGCCGTTCCGATCCTTTCCCGGTATTCTTCTTGAGATCGCGCGGCTCATCCTCGATAGCCTTCTTGGCATTGTCCCAGGCGCCGCCTGAATTGTTCATAAATACTGCTAACAATTGGCCTGAGAGGATGATGCCCGCCAGAAAACCGCCAAGCGCCTCCACTTGCAACACCAATCCCACAATGATGGGCGTCAATACGCCGATGAGTGCCAACGGAACCAGCTCCTTCTGGGCGGCACTTGTCGAGATGGAAACCGCATTGCGATAATCGGGTTCGATCTTGCCACTCAGCACACCTGCCTTGAATTGCCGGCGCACCTCCTGGATGATCAGGGAAGCCGCCCGGCTTACTGCCTGGATGGCAAAGGAGGAGAACAGCCAGGGCACTGCACCCCCGATCAACATGCCCACAAAAACCTGCGGCATAGAAACACGGATCCCATTCGCCAATGCGGTTGGATCCACCCGGCTGACATCTGTAATGAAAGACCCAAACAGCGAAACAGCCGCAATGACGGCAGATCCGATTGCGATGCCCTTTGTGATGGCCTTGGTGGTATTACCCACCGCGTCCAGATCGGCCATAATCTTTTGGGCGGCAACGGTTTCTTTATCCTTGCGACCCACCCAGGCCATCTCACCAATGCCGGCTGCGTTGTCTGCGATCGGCCCAAATGAATCCATGGCGACATTGTTCCCCGTCAAGGTCAACATGCCGATACCCGTCATTGCCACACCGTAAAGCACATATGTGAATTGCTCGACCGGGTCAGCAGACACCCCACCAAAAATCAGGATGGAGGCAAAGATAGTCAATGCAATCACGAGAATCGACCATACTGAAGATTCGTATCCGACGGATACACCTGACAGGATAAAAGTTGCCGGACCTGTGTCGGCGGACTTTTTAATCTCCTGAACCGGTTTAAAGTGAACCCCGGTGAAATAATCGGTCAGACGGTCAATGAGTATCGCCAGCATTACACCGGCAGCCGTTGCAAGGAACGGCCGCAACCAGCCTCCGGGAACACTGGACATGTAAAGCATAGCTACGATCAGGAACATGACGGTTGAGATCGCCGCAGAAGAGAGAAAGCCTCTGAAAATGGCTTGCATTGCATTCCCACCTTGGCCTGGCTCGCTTTTTACCAGGTAGGTTCCAAAAATGGAGGCCAAAACACCGATCCCGCGAACCAGCAAGGGGTAAATGATCCACTCCAGATGCCCGGTGATGGAGAAAAGCGCCACGCCCAGGATCAGGCTTGAGACGATTGTGACTTCGTACGATTCGAAGATATCAGCCGCCATACCAGCACAATCTCCGACATTGTCACCCACCAGATCGGCGATCACGGCTGGATTGCGTGGGTCATCCTCAGGGATACCCGCTTCCACCTTACCCACCAAATCTGCGCCAACGTCCGCGGCTTTGGTGAAAATACCTCCACCTACACGCATGAATAGCGCCAGCAGCGTCCCGCCGAAGCCGAATCCCAACAATGCGTCCGGTGCGGCGATTCCAAATATCATAAAAATGACCGTGCCACCAAACAACCCCAGCCCGTCTGTCAACATGCCGGTAATCGTCCCAGTCCGGTAGGCGATGCGCAACGAATCGCCAAACGAGCGTCGCGCCGCTGAAGCCACACGTACATTCCCCTGAACGGCCATGCGCATGCCGATCTGTCCAACCGATAATGAAAACCCGGCCCCCAACATAAAAGCAATCGCCCGCCCCAACCCGATCAACAAGCGCACTGTTTGTTGTTCGGCTGCAGCCAGCGCATGCCCGCAACTGGCGGCTGAATTGATGTCTGAACCCTTGAACGCCAGACAATACCACTCCGACGCCTCAGGGGTAGGCGGCACAATATACACGGATGCAAATAAGGCGATCGTCAAGATTACGATCAAAGGGAGGATGGACCTCAATTGCCGCTTCAGATAGGCATCTGCCCCATCCCGGATTGCCCCCCATACTTTCTGCATCTGATCATCCCCCTTATCCTCCCGCAATATTTGGGAGCGGAGAAAAATTGCATACAATAAACCTAAAATTGCGATCCCCAGCACTGCCCAGATAGCATATGTTTCAAAGCTGTCAAGTCCGTACATTGATATTCCTCCCGAGAAAAAAAGAAGTTTAGACGGGATTCGCCTAAGGCTTTCAGACAGCATTTTACAGGCCCAATCACAATGTGTCAAGCGCCGGCTTTTATTAAAAAAGGATTTGACACTTGATGCTAATTCTGATAGCATTAGTCTAAATATTCAAGGAGATCCTGATGACTACACCGGTAAGAACCGCTCCCCAGGTTATATCCATCACGCCAGTCGCACATCAAGCACTTCAAGAAATCATTACAGAGCGCAATCTGGAAGGATACGCGCTACGCATTTACGCTTCTGGAGGCGGCTGTTGCGGAGCTCAATTCGGTATGGCCCTCGATAATTCGAAGCAGGAGCAGGATGTCAGTTTTGATGTGGATGGCCTTCAGGTAATTGTTGACACTCTATCAATGGAATATCTTCACGATGCCAGTATCGATTTCGTGAATCACCCCCAGCATGGTCCGGGTTTTCTGGTAAATCAGGCGCATGAATCAAATGGCGAAGAGACCTGTGCCTGTGGTGGTTCCTGCGCTTGTTCCAACTAATCGTATTATTGAATAGTAAGACCAGTCCAGCCTGGACTGGTCTTCATGCTTAATCAGCGGCCTCGCAGGAAGGATATTGCAACGCCCAAAATCCCGATAAACCCCAGACTGAAAATGACCAACCCGATGGGGACGCGATTCGCGTGAGTAGAAGCTTGTTCCTCGAACGATGGCAATTCTACAGCAGCGGGTGGCGTAAACGTCGGCAGGCGTGTGGGTGTCTCTGGAACAATGAACGCCGCTGCTAGCGTAGGATCAATGGTCGGGGTAGAAAAGGGCGTCGGTGTGGGGGGAGCATCGATCAATGGCAAGCGTGCGCCTGGAGAAATGCGCACATACGGGGCATATATCCAGGCGGATGCACCCGGTATGCCGGGATAGACGATTTGAATCCAATCTTCGTTGCTTGCACGCCCTAACGCAGGCGCACTTTGACCCGCCAGCATGACACCCACCGCCGGATACAAGAAGGTGCTGGGGCCGGCATACACATCCACCTGATCGATATTAGCGTAGACCGTTATCACCGGTCCGGATTGTGTGCCGGTGACCGTTGGAATAGAACCAGTCGGTTGCTGTGCCACGGCCTCTCCTTCACGAATTGCGGCAAGAGAGAGGGTAACCAGGAGCATTGAAACAAAAAAGACCAGGATCCCCCGATGAGGCTTTCGCATACCGTGACCTTATCGGCCTACCGATTCCTGCGAATGGTTGAGAGGAAATACCCTAGCAATCCGGGGATGCCCAAGCCCAGTACGAGGAAACCCATGGGGAAACCCCCATTATTTTGCGCAACAGGCACCTCTGTGAATTGAGGCGCAACCACGCGCGGGGCTGGCGTAAATGTCGGCAGACGTGTTGCTGTTGGTTTAAATACATAGGCGGCTGCCAGAGTCGGGTCAATGGTTGCGGTGACCAATGGAGTTGAAGTCGGAGGTGGTTCTACAACCCGTAAATTTCCTGGAGAGAGGGATACCAGCGCGATATATACCCATCCCTCCCCTCGCGGACCAGACGGAAAGGATATCTTTACCCAATCCTGCCCCGGAGACATCCCCAGGGCAGGCGCAGTATCACCAGGTTGTAAATTTCCGATGATATCGTAAAGAACTGTGCTTGGACCGCTCCTGACGTTAATGGGTTCATCATAGGTGACCGTAATGAACACCTCCGTCTGGAATTCCATTTGCGGGGGGATCGAGGCGAATCCGGAAGCCGCCAGGAGGGACACCAATCCGGAAAGAAGTATGCACAAATGAAACCAGTTTGATCTCATTTTCGTAAGTAGGGTTAATAACATTCGAACGCGATTATAATCGATAACATGGAACGCAAAATTTTTCACGGTACACTCATACCCACCGATATTGCCCAGGCATTACTTGCCGAATTCAATCAGGGCAACCTCCACGCACAAGTTATCGGCCAAAGCTCCAAATTGGCAGTACAGATTGGAACTCGCCTTGGAGCTGTTTCCGGTGGGCAAACGGCATTAACGGTGAATATCCAAAAAGTCGCCGATGGGATCATGATCGAACTCGGCCAACAGGCCTGGCTGGGAGTTGCCGCAAGTCTGGGGCAAACTGCTTTCTCACTGCTGCGCAATCCTTTTAATTTGATCGGCCGCCTGGATGACCTGGCGCAGGACATTGAGAGTCTTCAATTACGAGACCACGTCTGGCAGATTATTTCCCGTGAAATAGCGGCAACAGGAGCTTCACACCAGCTCTCGGAACGACTGAGCAAAACCGTCTGTTCTTACTGTGGAACTGCAAATCAACTGGAGGAGACAGCCTGCATTGCTTGCGGAGCACCACTCGGAGAGGTGTACCCAACCACGTGCCAGAAATGCGGTTACGTAGTGACCAACAGTGACGCCGCCTGTCCGAATTGCGGAGCGAAACTGTCCCCTGCCAAATAAATTCTAATAGAATTGAAACTTGCTAAAATTGACGCTGGCCTCTATAATTGGATAGCCATGTGGAATGATTCCTACTTAAGGGTGGTCCCGGATGAAACTTAGTTTAGATCAAATAGAATCTCGCCTGCAATCTTTAGTTGAAGTGAGATTGCTAAGCGCTTTGCCTGGTTTTCGGATCGAAGATTTAGTGGTGCAGAAATTTGCAGAAGCCATGAAGTCAAACCTCATCGAAGAAGAGCAAGGGACTACCATAGCACCGAATGTGTTCACCCTAGCGATTCACCCTGACAATGCTTCCAAATGGAAAGAACCCTCTTTGCAAGAAGCTTTAATTCAATCGATTCGCATTGTTGGAGAAGAAGCCGGGTTTTTATTCCAGTCCCAGCCGTCGATCTACATCTCTCCCGACCAGGAGCTTGAATCCACAGACGTCAATGTGCTTGCTGCTCATCAAATTGAAAAAGCGGAAGACACCAAAGGGATCGAATCAACAGACGACCAGGAATTCCCTTACGACAATGGTCAGTTACCGGAAAATGCGTTCTTGATTGTAGATGGCATCAAAGTTTTCCCTTTGCAAAAACTGGTCGTTAACATCGGGAGAAGACTTGACAACCATCTAGTGATTGATGATCCCAGGGTATCTCGAACTCACGCGCAACTCCGGGCGATCAAAGGGCGCTACATTATTTTCGATCTTAATTCAACGGGCGGCGTCTACGTCAACGGCCAGCGCACGAAACAGTCTGTGCTTTACCCCGGCGATGTGATCTCCTTGGCCGGCGTACCACTGGTCTTTGGTCAGGATAACCCCCCTATGCGTCCGGACCTGGCCGACACAGAACCCTTCGGCGGGACCACCATCGAGCGACCAACAGCTTTACTTAAAGGGAGTGATTTCCTTAGGAAAATCGAGGAGCACGAAAGAAAACAGAACGATCAGAAATGAGCGCACCCATCGTCCTCGTCTTGCGTTTGCTGTTGGCAGCTGCGCTTTACGCATTTCTGGCGGTCGCCTTGCTCACCCTCTGGCGAGAAATTAAAGTTCAGGGGACAAACTTGGCCGCGCGAAAAATCCCTTCGCTTAGCCTGCAAATCCAACGAGAAGAACAACTTTCCCATCAACGATTTTTCAACCAACCCGAAATCTTGCTAGGGCGTGATTCACACTGCGATGTCAGCTTTATTGATGAAACCGTATCTGTGCGGCACGCACGTCTATCGTACCACCACGGCCAATGGTGGCTGGAAGACCTTGGGTCAACCAACGGAACGCGGCTTAACAAAGAACGGCTGACCACCCCGACTGTGGTAATCGGTGGGGATCAGATCGAATGCGGTAATTCGAATTTGACCTTGACCCTTGGAACAGATCTCGAATCCACACCCACCCAGAAGATCGCATCAAAAGGAGTTTCTGATGACGACTGATATTGCGCTGGCCGTGATCGGCGGTTCTGGCTTGTATGACACACCAGGCCTGGTTGATGTGGAAGAGGTAAATCCCGACACACCATTTGGATCGACAAGCTCTCCTATCGTGATAGGTACGCTGGAAGGAAAAAGAATTGCGTTCTTGGCAAGACACGGTATTGGACATTTCATTTCGCCCACCGAAGTCAATTACCGCGCGAATCTGTATGCATTGAAATCGATTGGCGCGGAACGTGTGCTCAGCATTTCTGCCTGCGGTTCACTCCGTGAGGACTATGCGCCTGGACATCTTGTGATCCCTGATCAATTGCTGGATCACACCCGACGCCGAGAAAACTCTTTTTTCGGAGAAGGCCTTGTCGCTCACGTTAATGTGGCCGATCCATTCTGCCCAGATCTATCAACACTGCTCGAAAGTGCAGTGAAGAAAACCGGTTCGATTTTCCATAGGGGAGGCACGATGATCACGATCGAGGGGCCTCGTTTTTCAACCCGCGCCGAATCGCATACATTTCGCTCCTGGGGGTTGTCCCTTATCGGTATGACCACTTCTCCAGAAGCCTTTCTTGCACGGGAAGCAGAATTGTGCTACACAGTCCTGGCGCATGTAACTGATTTTGATGTCTGGCACACAAGCGAATCACCAGTGACGGTTGAGATGGTCGTAAGGATATTGAACCGTTCAAAGGAAATTGCCTGGGAAGCAATCCGACACTTGATAAAGCTGTTGGATGGCAGCCGCTCGTGCGAGTGCGGTTCCGCTTTACAATCTGCATTGATCACACAACCTAAATCCATCCCCCCTCCAACGCGAAAAAAATTGGATCTTCTCGTCAATAAATACTTGTAACCCAGCAGCCCTATGTCCAAATCACTCGATGCCCGCTTGCTCCGTTTGGCGGCAGTCTTTTTCGTTCTTTATGCCATTATCCTGACCCTTTCCCCTGCCGTCCGAGAACGTACTTGGTCAGTTGATTATCGCTGGCAGCATTGGCTAGGAATCTTGGTATGGGGATTTGGAAGCTATTATTTACTACGCACAGCTCAAATACATCTAACCGGGCACGATCCCTTTTTGATTCCTCTTCTGTCTTTACTGACCGGCGTGGGCCTGATGACGATCTGGCGATTGACGCCCGGATTTGGTTTACGCCAGACCTTCTGGGTAGCTTTAGCGTTCGTACTCATGGCGCTTGGGGTTCGCTTTCACTTCAACTTGAATATTATCAGACGGTACAAATATTTGTTGCTTTCCTTTGGGTTGTTTCTGACCGCGTTAACCATGATCTTCGGAACCAACCCTGAGGGTTTTGGGCCACGGTTATGGCTGGGGTGCTGTGGAATTTACTTGCAACCCTCAGAGCCGTTGAAATTGCTTTTAATTAGCTATTTGTCTGCCTATTTGGCAGACCGTCTGCCAGCTCGTAATCGATTGATTCCTCTGCTGTTTCCAACCCTTTTTCTGACCGGGTTGGCCCTGTTGCTATTGCTTGTTCAGCGAGACCTGGGTACTGCTTCGATCTTCATTCTTTTGTACGCCACCATTGTCTTTATCGGGACGGGACACAGGCGGGTGTTGCTGGTCAGTGCCATTTTATTGATTCTGGCCGGGTTGCTTGGATACCTGACGGTTGACCTGATCCATCTACGGGTCGAATCTTGGCTTAATCCGTGGCTTGATCCGAGCGGTAATTCTTACCAGATCATCCAATCGCTGCTGGCTATTGCCAATGGAGGACTATTGGGTCGCGGTCCCGGCCTGGGAAACCCCACCCTTGTGCCCATTTCTCATTCTGATTTCATTTTTACTGCTATTGCAGAAGAGCTGGGCCTGATTGGTGTCATAGCGATGCTGGTCCTGTTTGCTTTATTGATCGGGCGCGCATTATTAATCGCTATGCGAGCCACAGGCCGTTTCCAACGGCTGATGGCGATTGGCATATCAGCCTATTTCAGTATACAAAGTTTGCTGATCATCGGCGGCAACCTACGAGTTCTACCCTTGACCGGTGTTACGCTTCCTTTCGTATCTTATGGTGGTTCGTCCTTGTTAACAGCCTTTATAGCAGGTTTGATTTTACTGCTCATTAGCAGTCATACTGATGAGGACCCAGCTCCGTTGGTCGATCCCAGCCCCTACTACATCTTGCATGGAATGGTCAGTTTGGGATTGGTCATGATGTCGGTGGGAGCCGGATGGTGGACGCTTTTCCGGGGGGCTGACCTGCTTACGCGGACAGACAACCCCAGGCGCTCGATTTCAGACCGGTACGTCAAACGCGGAGCATTGTTGGACCGCAACAACCTGCCCATCAATCTCACCATCGGCCAGACGGGAGAATACATACGCGAATACGCCTATCCTGAATTAGGGCCTGTCACAGGCTACACACATCCGGTCTTTGGACAGGCTGGCCTTGAGTCTTCGCTGGATGAATATCTGCGAGGGATGAAAGGGAATCCAGCCAGTCTGATCTGGTGGCACCGGCTGCTTTATGGAACGCCACCTCCTGGAATTAATGTTCGCTTGAGCCTCGAAATGTCTCTACAGACTCAAGCAGACCGGTACCTTGGTGAACACGCTGGGGCCATTGTAATTTTGAACTCAAGTAGCGGAGAAGTGCTGGCGATGGCCTCTCATCCCACTTACGATCCAGGCAATTTGGATGTGCAGGGATCCACATTGGCAGAAGAAGAAAGCTCTCCTCTGATCAACCGAGCGTCGCAGGGGCATTATTCGCCAATCAGCGCTTTAGAGCCGTTTTCGCAAATCCTGCTAGGAACTACTTCCCCACTTAATCAGGAACAACAGCGTCAGGTTATTGAAGCGCTTGGGTTTAATGCGACACCCCAAATCCGGATGCCTGTTGCTGAAGTAGATCGGTCGCAACAAGGAGACCTGGTTTCCCCCTTGCAAATGGCCATGGCTACAGCAGCTCTGAGTCATGACGGGATTCTTCCCGCACCACGAGTCGCATTGGCGGCGAATACGCCCCAACAGGGTTGGATCATCCTGCCGGCATTGTCCCAACCCAGGCAAATATTACCGGCTTCTCAGGCAAATCTGGCGGTCCAATCCTCTACTGGAAATTCTCTTTACTGGCAATATTCGAATGTGGACCACGAAGCCCATCTGACCTGGTTTCTTGCCGGGACACTTCCCGGATGGAAGGGTACCCCCCTCGCTCTCACCATCTTGTTGGAAGAGGAAAATCCTGGCGCAGCAAATTCGATCGCTGAAGCGCTATTACCGAACACTCTCAACACCAAATAACATCTTGCTTTAAATCTCATCGATAGCTGATGAAATCCGCTGATCGGTTACTTACACTTCGACCTGTCGTCGACTCCATCCCGTGTGATATCCACCCTTAAACCCTCTCGCAAATCCACTTCAAGAATAATCGTATTTGCAGCCACATCCAGGTCATACACCTGGTAGCTTCCCGGTGGAAGGCGTTCCTCATTATAAGGCTCGTTCCCTTGAGGCAACAACTGAACCTGGGCAGGCAAAATCCACATTGTATGTCCAGTGCAATTTCGAACAGTAGCCGGAACTGCAGGTTCAACAGATACGACCGGTAAACGATCCACCTCGCCGCTGACGCTTGTGAATTCCGTCAGGATCGAAACCCATCCGCTACCCCCTTCCCCATTCGATATTTCTATGTTCAACCAGCGACTGACTCTATCGCGCCCGAAGGCTGGTACTGTGTCCCCCGACATCAAAACGCCAACAGGATTGTAATCGACGCTTGGTCCGCGACGAACAAATACATTGCCGCCGATGGCTGCGACCTGGACTGATTTGCTACCTGTTGGGCTGGCCGGGATTGGGGATAAAGCTCCCTGCACAGCTGGTCGCGATAGGACGGCGGTTAATGCGGGTGTAGCTGTCTCTGCAGTAATCTCTGGGGTCCAGGTGAGAATATCTCTGGCCGTCGACTCTGCTGTAATTCCCACACCCAGCCCACTTTCCTCACTGGCGCAGGCGCTAAAAAGGACCAGCGCCACTAAGAGGAGTGCTCGATTGGACTTTGCAAAAATTCGGTTCATCTTCTCTATCTATCACAGAAAAAAGCCAGGCGAACCGCCTGGCTTTTTTGTTTCGGTCGGCCTACAATCCGTCGTCTGTGTCATTGGCCCCATAGCCAGGGCCACTCTGGAAGAAATCGTAATTTGGCTTGACATCCGCCGTTAAATCAACGACCTCACCAGCTTCCAACTTTTTCGTAGTCTCAAGCACTACCTGGTTTCCTTCATGATTGGTCCCTTCGTAATGCCCGCTCAGCCCAACCTTGCTGATGTATTCGCCGCCTTTAGCAGAGTAGGCTGATGGTACTTCGTCTTCCGGGAAAATGGCAGCATAAGGGCACTCAGGCACACAGGCTCCACAATCAATACAGGTATCCGGATCGATATAGATCCAGGGCCATTCGGCGACCGGTTGACCCGGAACCATGCATTCAACAGGGCAAACCTCGATACAACCACGATCGCGGATGCATAAACTGGTTACGATATGAGTCATGGACAGCCTCCAATATAGTGTAGGTTAGAATTTGTTGGACGAGTCTATTCTACCTCATTTTACGCGCTAGAATTAAGCCTAGTGCATGAGCGACCTTCAAACCACTTTCTCCCTTTTATATGAGAAATATATGATATAAATACAATAATCTTGACATTTATTGTCATTGTTACTATGCTTGGTATAAATCGATTTCAAACTTATTCCATACAGGAGGAAAAATGCTGTACCAATTCCTACACGCACTTGACGAAAAAATCCATCTCCCGCGCGTGAAAGCTCATTGCGATATTCCCTGCGGAATTTACGACCCTTCAACTGCACAGATAGCCGCGCTGACCGTCGTCCGCATGATGGACCTGATGTCAGAACTCGAAAAAGGCGAAAGCAAGGGTACGATTGAATTTCACAACAGCATGGAACGCTACATCACTGTGAAAGAAGAACACGCGGAGAAAGCCAAGCACGAGATCCGTGTAATCTGGGGTGATTATTTCAAGAAAGACAAGCACCCCAATGTGGATGAACTTGTCCACAAGATCATGCAACTCGGTTCCAAAGCGCGCCAGACGGCAGACAGAGAATCAGGTTTGGCTCTGGTTGCCGCAATTAATGAGTTTGCCGAAGCCTTTTGGGCGACGAAGAATGTCAAAACGAAGAAAGCAAAGGCGCCTTACGCTCCCGCTCTTGAGATGGTCTATCCCGACCTCTAAATGTTGAGGGTTGTCAGAATTTCTGGCGATTCGATGTCGCCTGATTTCAAGGAAGGTGACTTCGTGCTGCTGCTCAGAGTCCCCTTCCTTTTTCGATTCCTTAAACCAGGCAATGTGATCGCCTTCGAACACGGACTGTACGGCGTTTTGATCAAACGCATTCGCTCGCTGGATCCAATTGCGCAGGAAGTCGTGGTTGAAGGCGCACATGCCAACAGCCTGGACAGCCGCCGGTTAGGTCCGATCCGGCGCCGGGCCATTCGCGGAAAAGTGATCGCGCACATCGCCAAGACCTGATTTTTCAAGCTACACTCGTAAAAGAATCAATTGCCGGACAGGAGAGCACTTTGAACGACGAACGGGCACGCATGATGATGCCCTTCAGCCTGCTGCTGGCGATCCTGGCAGTGTCAACCGCTTCGATCTTTATCCGTTTCGCCCAGCGCGAGGCGCCATCTCTGGTGATTGCTGCCTTAAGGTTGACGATCGCCAGTCTGGTTCTCGCTCCATACGCAGCTGTCCGCTCTGGACAGGAATTGCGTAAGATTACACACCAGGATCTTCTCCTTGGGCTTCTTTCCGGCTCCTTCCTGGTAATCCACTTTGCCACATGGATCACTTCTCTCGAATACACCAGCGTCGCCAGCTCGGTTGTGCTGGTCAGCACTGGTCCACTCTGGGTAGCACTGCTCGCGCCGCTCTTCCTTAAAGAGCGCTTACGAAGCCAGGCCGTGCTGGGCCTGGTGTTCGCACTGATCGGTGGAACGGTGATAGGCTTGAGCGATTCGTGCACACTGGCCGATACTTTGACCTGCCCTCCGTTATCAAAATTTTTAGTTGGCCGGGCCTTCACCGGAAACCTGCTGGCACTGATTGGAGCCTGGGCTGTCGCCTTTTACCTGATCATCGGGCGCAAGCTACGCGCCCGGCTTTCCCTGACCTCCTATATTTTCATCGTATACGGTATGGCTGCTGTCGGATTGATCGGCATCATGCTCATCGCCAAAGAATCTCCGTTCGGGTATCAACCTGTCACGTATCTATGGATCCTGTTGCTGGCGCTGATTCCCCAACTGATCGGCCACTCGACGTACAACTGGGCTCTGCGCTACCTACCGGCAGCCATGGTTTCCGTCACAACCCTGGGAGAGCCGGTTGGCTCGGCGATCCTGGCATACTTTATTCTGAAGGAAAGTCCGACGGTTCTGACTATCGCTGGCGGAGTTCTTATTCTCTTTGGGATTTACCTGACATCAAGAAATTCCTGACCCCCAAAAAAATAAACCGTTACGCCGCAATACTAACGTGCAGCGGCAGGTGTAATTTGCGCTGATCATTATCGCCAATTTTCAATCCGTCTGCAATGGAAGCCGGGCAAATTGGCGGGCAATCGATCAAAGGCCTGGTATACCAACGTGTTATCTGGAATAGAGATAATTCAATTCGGCCAGACTCCCTTGCAGGCTTTCTGTCAGAGCATCATTTGACAATCGCCAGGTCCAATTGCCTCCCAGGCGGCCCGGATAATTCATGCGGGCTTCCGGTCCGAGGTCCAGGAAATCCTGCATGGGCGCAACCGCAAACCTTGCGATTGACGACCAGGCGGCACCTATCAAATCGGAGACAAACCTTTCAGGAGAAGTGCGTAGGTAGCGCAAGGCAAATTCTTTTTCATGCTCAGGGGCGGAAAGGAGCCAGCCTCTGGCCGTATCGTTATCGTGGGTGCCTGTATAGACCACACAATTTTCGTGATAGTTGTGAGGCAGAAAATCGTTCTCAGGGCTCGAGAAGCCAAACTGCAGAATTTTCATTCCCGGAAATCCAAACTTATCCCGCAGCTCGATCACGTCCGGGGTGATCTCACCCAGATCCTCGGCAATGATCGGTAAATCGCCCAACTCCGCACGCAGCTCTTGAAAAAAGGATTCACCGGGACCAGGTGCCCAGCGCCCGGTTTCTGCCGTAGGGCTGCCTGCTGGAATTTCCCAATAGCCGGCGAAACCACGAAAATGATCCAGGCGTATATAATCCACCATGCCCAAGGTCGATTGCAAGCGTTGTTTCCACCAACGGTAACCATCTTGAGCCAATTCATCCCAGTGGTAGAGCGGATTTCCCCACAGTTGTCCTGTCTCTGAAAAATAGTCTGGCGGAACGCCAGCGACAACAGAAGGCCGGCTTTGCTTGTCCAGGAAGAATAGCTCCTGATGAGCCCAAACGTCTGCGCTGTCATATGCGACGAATATCGGGAGATCGCCGATAATTCGTATTCCACGCTCTCCGGCATACGCGCGCAATTCAGCCCACTGGCGAAAAAAAATGAATTGGTAGAAGGAATAGCGTCTGATTGCTTCAGCGTGTTTCCGACCAGCCGCCGCCATCGCAGCTGCTTCACGCTCTCGCAGTGGGGCCGGCCAGCCATCCCAGGCACCGGCCCCTTGTGCTTCTTTGATGGCCATGAAAAGCGCAAAGTCGGTGAGCCAGTGGACATGTTCGGCGCAAAAGTGTTCAAACTCCCGCTGGACCTCCTCTGGTCCATTCGAAAAACGGGTGAATGCCCGCTCGAGTAGATTTAACTTCCATGGGATCAATCGGCCAAAATCCACCTGTCCGACTTGGAATTCGGGTGGATCACGCAAATCGTCCGGATGTAAGTAATCCTCCCGCAAAAGCCAATCGGGACTGATCAAATAAGGATTTCCAGCAAATGCGGAAAAGCACTGGTAAGGGGAATCACCAAAACCAGTGGGACCAAGCGGCAAAATCTGCCAGAGTTTACAGCCTGTTTCTGTCAGCCAATCCACAAAACCAATGGCAGTGGGGCCAATATCGCCGATGCCATACTTTCCCGAAAAGCTGCTTGGATGGATCAAGATCCCGGAGGCGCGTTCAGAATTCATTGCGCGATCGCCTGGATTGTATGTGCTGAGTTTTCGAGACCTCCATCGCATCAAAATCCGTAGGAACCACGTCCGTTCCAATTTCTGCGCCCGTCTCGACCACAAGTCCTGGGGGCAGCTCCGCGTTCTTCCCGACAAGGGTGATCTCGATATTCGCGGCAGATACGCCGCCACCGATCCTGGCTCCCTGTCCAACACGCACGCGTTTATCAAGAATGGAGCGCTCGACCACCGCCCCCTCATCGACCACTACATCAGTCAACAAGATCGATTCGCGGATCACAGCTCCTTTTCTGACGATTACACCTGGTGATAAGACACTGCTTTCCACACGAGCGCCTGAATCAATAAAGCAGCCCTCGGTGATCATGCTGGCATAGATTGAAGATTCGTGAGGAAAGCGCGCAGGCGGGCGCTCCTCCGCCCTTGTGTGGATCACCCAACTACGATCGTACAACTTCAATAGCGGGTTTGGTGAGAGCATATCCATGTGCGCCTGCCAGTATGAATTCACTGTGCCAACATCCATCCAATAGCCGGAATAGGGGAAAGCATACATCCGCACTTTTTCCTTAACCAACGCAGGGAGGATATCCTTGCCGAAATCGTGTGCGGAAGTATTGAGATGGTGATCCTTCCAAAGCACACGATCCAACCGATCGGTGCTGAACATATACACACCCATATTGGCTAAATTGGTTTTCGGCACGTCCGGTTTTTCGACGTACGAAGTAACGCGATAATCCTTGGAGACTGACAACAGACCAAAGCGTGAGGCTTCCTCCTTGGGGACGCGGATCGTAGCCAGGGTCACATCCGCATGGTGATCCAGGTGAAAAGAAGTCATCGCGTCATAGTCCATGGAATAGATATGGTCTCCTGATAGGATCAGGATCAAGTCCGGTGAGCCTTGCTTGATAAAGGAGAAATTTTGTTGCACTGCATTGGCAGTTCCCAGGTACCAATCGGAGGCAAAACGCGCTTTATACGGCGTCAGGATCTTTACCCCACCGGTAAAATCACGATTGAGATCCCAGGGTGCGCCAACACCAATGTGCTCGATCAATGATCGTGGACGATATTGGGCCAGGACCATGACATCAAAGATGCCGGAATTCACACAATTGGACAGCGTAAAATCAATGATGCGATATTTTCCTCCAAACGGTACGGCTGGTTTTGTCCGTTTGGCGGTCAATACCCCCAGACGGGAACCTTCCCCTCCAGCTAGAATAACGGCACGGGTTTTCATAATAGATAGAATCCTTGGTCACTCAGCGCTTTCATCTCTCCATCAACATACGTTGGTATAACTGAACATAAGCAAGAGCAGATCGCTTCCAGGAAAAGTCCTGGAGCATACCGTTTTGTTGGAACTGGGTCCAGGCTTCTCGATTTTCATACACGCGGCAGGCGCGTTTCATTGCCTCCACCAGCTCAGCCACCTTGGCGTTCACAAAAACAAAACCGGTTTCGCCATCAGTGACCGTATCGTGCAAACCACCTGTTGCCCGCACCAGGGGAACGCAACCATAGCGCATGGCGATCAGCTGGGATATCCCACAGGGCTCATAGCGCGATGGCATTAACAATATGTCTGCTCCAGCGTAAATCTTCCTGGACAGGACGGCATCGTAATTGGTTTGCAAATAGATGCGATCTGGAAATTCCTGGGCAAGGCGTGCGGCGGATTTTTCTAGTTTAGGATCCCCGGCACCGAGTAAAACTGCCTGCCAGGGCTGTTTGTCACCCAATTTCCGGAAAGCGCTGATAATCAGGTCGACGCCCTTCTGCGGTTCCATGCGAGAAACCATGGCAAATAGTGGAATATCCAGATTTGTCGACAGGCCAGTCATTTTTGTCAGTTCGAATTTGTTCGCCGAACGGGTCTCGAGCGACTCTACCGAATAGCGCATCGCTATATCCGTATCCGTTTCCGGTGAATAACTTTCGACATCCACGCCATTCAAAATGCCTACAATTGTTCTTCTGCGTTGTGAGAGAAATTCCTCCAAACCGGCGCTGTACTCGGGTGTCAGAATTTCATGTGCGTACGTTGGAGAAACGGCTACGATCCGGTCTGCTGCCCACAATCCCAGCGGTAAAGGTTTGCGTCTGGCCCAGCTTGGCAGATCAGTCTGAGCCAATGGAACCCCATACGACTCCAGAATGTCGCTAACCTCCGGGCCCAGGAAGGGTAAATTATGCAGCGTAACCAAGGAGGCAGGCCGTACGGTACCCTCCTGCCAGAATTGAACCAATGAGGAATATGCCACAAGCGCGGTATGCCAATCATTGGCATGTAGGATGTCGGGGTGCCAACCGATCTGACGGGTCAGCTCCAGGGCAGCCAGGGAGAAAAATGTATATTTTTCACCATCCAATTCAGGATCGGAGGAATACACTGAAGGTCCTGATTCCACGGGCTGACCACCGATCAGATAGACCGGTACACCTGCCAGTACCGTTTCGTACGCCTGGACAGAAAGTTCGCCCTCTTTTCTCTTAATGGTGAAGGGAGGGATTGGCCGCAAGGACAAGGCTTTCGAACGCAAGACTGAATGGAAAGGCAGAACCAGGCGGATGTCAACCGATAAATCCCCCAAGTTCGATACGTCCAATGCTCGAATGGCTGGCGGTAATGAGCCCGCTACATCTCCCAGGCCTCCCACCTTGATATACGGCGCTGCTTCAGCCGCCAGAAACAGGACGCGTAGTTCTTTCGCCATAGGCGTTTATTGTACATCAATTCGTTTGATTAATTGATGTATGTGCCCCACCGGGAAACTGCTTTGAACTCTGCGCTTCCCACGCGGTACGGAAAAGCCGCCTAAAAGAGAACTTTCCAGGCAGCCTGGCAATATGCTACTCCATACGTGAGACGTTAGCAAATCAGAATGGGAATATCAGGAATACTAGAAATAACCTGGAAGTTGAAACTCATTGACTCCAACCATTGGAAAAATCCTCCGGCTGAAAGTGTAACTGGCCCAGGTCGGTAGTTTGCCCTTTGAATACTGTGGCGGTAGATTCTCTGCCGATGTTGCGATACGCAAAGACCAGAATTTGTTCGCCGACCGGAACTCCGGTCAATTCGAAATAGCCTTCTGCATTTGTCTGCCCTGCGATATTGGTACGGAAAACGAAGACTTCCGCCCGCACCGGTGCGCCGGTATCATCAAAGACATAGCCCGTTACCGCGCCCGTTCCAGTCAATCGGGCAATGGTCCCATCATTGACCAGTTTCAAGTATCCCAGGACCGCACTTGCTATCAAAAGTATCAGGATGACAGCCCACACCAGCATGCGGCGGCGTCTGGGATCGGGCAATTTATCGGGCAAACCCTCCTTGTAGAGATCCAGAGGTGGTGATTCTTCGAAACCCATCATTCCACCTCTCCACAGATGTCCACACCCACGTTGAATTCGTCGAACTCCAATTCCGTACCTGAATTCGCGATCACGCCGGCACTGCCATCTTGGTAGGTATCGTCCGTCGCTCTTAAAACTTCCTTTCCATCCAGATAGGCCACAAACGTTTCGCCTTC
>CAZULT010000039.1:22707-40532 GCA_964621295.1 uncultured Anaerolineaceae bacterium
TGAATTTTAGATGGGTATTCCCAATCGAATGACGTCATGTCAAGCACCGCAAGTTGCGGCCGGATCTGCTTCCCTTTTACCCATTTGCTGAAGTAGATCTGAACGGGTTTGTTCTTGTTTTGCCGCTCGATCTCAAACATGTAGCCGTCATATCTCTTCTTTTCATAAGTTCCTCGGAAGACGACACCATACCCATTCCAGGATTTCCGCACATTCTCTACCTGTACACCCGATAAGGTCAGACTATAATCTTTCCCGCGGAATCCAGACACGGTGCCACCACATGAGGAGCAGACCTGGAAACGTCCATTCCGATACTCCACACCGCCGCGCCAGGAACCGCCTTTGAATGAGTCCCATCCACCGGTAGCATTTATGGTTTGAATGCAGGCGGTCTCTTCGTTGACCGATAATTGATTGCCTCTTAAGGCCGAGATCGCATCCTGGTAAACGTCAGAGAGTGAGACTCCTGAGGCGTCCAATGCCAGAGCGGCTACCAACGCGATCAGAGCCAATAAGAGCACATATTCCACCAATCCTTGCCCTCTGTGGCGTTCCTCGAATGACTTTGTCATAAAGCCTCCTGCCTCCCGGCAGTATAATGGAAAAGGAGAGCCCAAACCTTGCAACTTGCTATGAATCCTCAAGCCCAACCTCACATGATCCTTTTCAAGAAGAGCATGGATATGCTTAACGCAGGATCTGCGCCTGTGTGACCGATGCATCAATGGGGCGGTTTCTACCGTCCAGCCAGTAAATGATCAGAGTACCGTTCTCAATCGCCAGGAAATGCCCTGAATCCAGCCACTGGACCGTGTCCGGAGCCGCAAAGGGGAATGGTTTCGCCGGGGCAGACACGCTGCCGAGCCAGCTACCCCCAGCCGGAACCACCCCATACAGAAAAGTGACAGCATCCGGTGCCCAGCCAAAAATGGTCACCCGCTGGCCAGCGTCGCTATAAATTCGAACCGCTCCGCTGCTGTCCATCAGGTGCAAGGCAGCATGGCCCGGCTCGACATAGGCGCTGTACAGGATGTAGGCGCCATCCGGGGAAAGGACCGGAAGGCCTTCGTACAACGGGACTAAATCGAAGGAGGCCAGTCTTGCAACGGTACCTGTGGGAAACACATACAGGAACAAGGCTGGACCCAGGTTGACTCCATTTTCTGCCGCCGGAGGAATAACCGTCTTGAAACCGGAGGAGTCTGGTGACCAAACCACCTGCGGCAAGTAATCGGTTTCGTAGTTGGCAATGCCCGGGTAATCGACGACACGCTGGCGAGCGTTTGTTTTGAGATCGAGCACATCGATCCACTCACGCGAAGAGATAGCCAGCAGTTGACCGTCAGGCGAAAAGGCGAGCCTGCCTCCTTGCCCGGGCTCCAACCACCGGTAAGGCATCTTTTCCGCCAGGTGCAGATCGTAATTAAGAAGCGGGTACTCCCCCGCCTCGATATAAGTGCTGAAGTAGAGCACATTACGACCTGGAAACCATCCGAATGACTCCAACCTGGCCGGTTCGCCTGCACTTGCACTCAATGCTTCCAGGTAACCGGAAGCTACTACCTGAGTTCCACCTGTGCCGTCAAGCTCGATCACCCAGAGGGATTGCCCACGTTGGAAAGCGATCCTTCGTCCATCAGGGGAAGCATGGAAAGCCTCCACGGCACCACCGGAGGTCAGCTGCCGGGTGCCGGCACTCTCTTCCCAGATCCACAAGTTGCCCTCACGCAGGTACAGAATTTTCAAGCTTGGCTCAAAGGATGGTAAAGAGCCCTGCTCTTTAGGAACTTCGGTTGGCTGGCTGGTCGGCACTACCGTAGCTGTAGGCGGTTCGCTCTCCGCCGTCGAAGCAGCAAGTGACTCGGTCGTGGCCGCTGACGTGACTCCCACGACAGGCCCGGCGCATGCTGTAGTCAACCAAAGGAAAACTATCAGAGAAAAGAGTCTTTTCTTCAGCATCTTTTCCACTCCTTCTACGTTCTTATTTTGCCAGTATAACGAGATTGCAGCACTTGTGCCAGTGACAATGCTCCCAGCTTGCACACCGAGCGTAGTATATGGATATGGTAAACTGGGACTGGAGTAAAACACGATAACTTAGAGGCAGTTAGGAGGGGCATGGATTCACCGATCACGATTGGCTTACCGCGTATGCATGTAGAATATGGCGAACGGCGCGACTTCCTGCCTTCCATGGCGGCGGACCTCGAAAAACGGGGCGCAAAGGTGTACCTGGAGTACGGCTATGGAACCGGGATGAGTCTCACCGAAGCAGACTACCAGCGGGCTGCGCCCAACGCCAAATTCGTCTCCCACCAGGAAATCTATCAAAAACAAATCGTATTGGTCCTGCGTTGCCCGTCGAACGAGGATCTGAAATTGCTCCAAAAAGGAGCCTGTCTTATTTCCATGCTGCATTATCCTACCAGGCCACAGCGCGTGGAGTTTTTGAATAAACTGGGCATCGAAGCGATTTCGCTAGATAGCCTCAAAGATGATACCGGCAGACGGCTGATCGAAAATCTTCGCTCGGTCGCCTGGAACGGACTCGAGGTCGGCTTCCAGGTCTTGCACCGCACTTATCCCGAACCGGGCCTGGAAAGTAAGGACCGTGGTCCAATTCGGGCAACGATTTTGGGAATCGGCGCGGTCGGCATGCACGCCGTCCAGGCCGCTAACAGGTACGGGGACGTAAAATTCTGGAACACCCTGTGCTCTCGCGGAGTGCCTGGAGTAGAAGTGACCGCAATCGATTACGACCTTTCGGGAATGAAACATTACATGGAAGAACTACTTGCCCGGACAGACATCTTGGTGGACGCCACCCAACGCCCGGACCCCAGCAAGATCGTCATTTCCAACAAGTGGGTCGGGCATATGCCCAAACACGCCGTGCTGGTTGATTTATCGGTCGATCCGTACGACTGCGAATTCGATCCGCCAGAAGTAAAAGCCATCGAAGGTATGCCACAGGGAAACCTCGATCAATACGTTTTCCAGCCCGACGATTCGGTATACGACCGCATCCCAGACTGCGTCTCCGTCAAACACCGCAGACACGCAGTCTCATGTTACTCATGGCCCGGCCTCCACCCCAGGCAGTGTATGGCGCTCTATGGCGCGCAGGTTCGCCCGATCCTGCGTACGATCATCGACCGGGGCGGCATAGAGAAAGTGAACCTCCAGGGTCGCTATTTCGAACGCGCCACCGCTCGCGCGCTGCTATCACAATGGGAGGCAACAGAACTGGCCAACGGCAAGCGCAGGCCAGAAAAAGAAGACAAAGGATGACACCACTAAAAACACTTGGCTTGCCGCGAATGCGCAACGAAGTAGGCGAAAAAAGGGTCTTCCTTCCAGAATTTGCGCACTACCTGGTTGAACTCGGAGTCGAAGTGTACATTGAAGAGGGGTACGGATCACGCTCAGGGTACAGCTTCGAAGATTTCAAGCGAGCCAGTCCTGCCATCCATATGTGCAACCGCGAGGAAGCCTTCCTGCAGGATGTCTCCCTGATCCTGCGTTCACCCAAGGCGGACGAATTTCAATTGATTAAACGCGGCGCGACCTTGATCTCCATGCTGCATTTCCCCACCCGACCCGGACGTGTAAAAACGCTCAAACGCCTGGGCATCAAAGCCATCTCGCTGGATAGCATTGCCAATGACAACAATATCCGACTGGTGGAAAATATGAGGGCAGTGGCCTGGAATGGGCTGGAGGCAGCTTTTAACATTCTTGAAGAACGATGGCCTGGATTGGTACGGCCAAACAAGAAACCTATCCAGGTGCTGATCCTTGGCACTGGTATGGTCGGCAAGCATGCTGTGGACGCAGCCACCAAATTGGGGAATATCGAGCGTAACAATGACCACATCGCCGCCGGAGGGCACGGTGCTGTAGCCCTTTCGGTTGGACGCAATATTGCCCCAAACCCCAAGACGATGGAAACCCTATTCCGAAAGGCGGACGTGCTCGTTGATGCGACCCAGCGCCGCAATTCCAGCCAGCCGATTGTGCCCAATGCGTGGATTGCCTGGTTGCCCGAACACAGTGTGATTGTGGATCTGGCAGTGGATCCCTATACGCTGGAAGCGAATCCGCCAGTTGTAAGAGGCATCGAGGGAATCCCACAGGGCAACCTCGACCAGTATGTGTTCGCTGCGGACGATCCAAAATGGGATAGCCTGATACCTGAATCGATTCCTTCCCAGCATCGCCGCACGACTGTGACGTGTTACTCCTGGCCAGGCGTGCATCCTGAGGCCTGTATGATCCATTATGCCCACCAGTTGGAGCCGCTACTTTACCATCTGGTCAAGAAGGGGTACGATCAGATCTCGATCCATGGCGATTATTTCGAGCGCGCACTTTACCGAGGAACATTGCGCGCATGGCTGCAAGGGGAGATCGATAGCTCTCAGATTGGCCCAAAGCAAAAGGGATCGGAATAGTGCCTTCTCCAATAAATTAATCCTACCTTCACAGAAAATAAATGCGAGCCGCAAAGTACACCGGCTCGCATTAATGTTCCGTCCAACCCCATCAAATCAACTGTATCAACCAGTACAAACTTGCTGAAATAGCAGCTGTCACAGGCAGGGTGATGAACCAGGCTGTCAGGATATCGCCAGCCACACTCCAGCGCACTTTGCTCCACCGCTCGGCGGAGCCCACCCCGATAATGGATGAACTGACCACCTGGGTGGTACTGACCGGACCGCCCAACCACGAGGCTGCCAGGATTACTATTCCCGAACTCAATTGGGAACTAAAGGAGTGTATCGGGCGGATCTTGTAGAAGCGCCCCCCCAGGGTACGGATCAGGCGCCAACCTCCGAAGGCGGTGCCCAGTGAAATAGCGCCGGCGCTGGCAGCGATCACCCACAGCGGTACCCGGAAGACTGGCAGCGCACCGCCCACCAGCAGGCTGAGGGCGATTACCCCCATGGTCTTCTGAGCGTCGTTCGTACCGTGGCTGAAAGCCATCCCGAGCGCAGTCAGGAGCTGGGCGCGCTTGAAGAATTCATTCACACGCGGGGTTGCCCCACGCAGAAGAAAATAGAGCACGCGCATGATTACGAAACCGACCAGGAAGCCGACGATCGGGGAAGCAAACAGCGCGATCAGCACTTCACCCAGCCCTTTCAGCTTGATCGCCCCCAGGCCGCTCCCGGCTGCAACTGCCCCCACCAGCCCTCCGACCAGGGCATGTGTGGAACTGCTTGGAAAACCAAAGAACCAGGTCAGCAAATTCCAGGCGATAGCACCCAACAATGCCGCCAGGATCACATTCAGCGTCAGCGTGTTCGCCTCGACTACACCCTCGCCAATGGTGCGTGCCACAGCCACGCCAAACAGGAAGGGCCCCGTGAACTCCGCTGCAGCCGTCATGAGCAGCGCCACCTGTGGGCGGAACGCGCGCGAGGAGATCATGGTGGCCACAATATTGCTCGAATCGTGGATGCCGTTCAGGAAATCAAAGACCAGCGCCAGAGCGATGATCAAGACCAGTTCGTTAACCATCAGGCCGTCAGACCTTTTTCACAACGATATCGGAGATGACGTTGGCGGCCTCATCGCCCCGGTCAGCGGCGTTGCTCAGATGGCGGTAGACCTCACGCATCTTCAACATTTGGAGCACATGATGGATGTCTTCCGGCCCGCTGAACAGATCTGCGATCGCATCGCGGTAGACCGCCTCCACGCGGTTCTCTAGCGCCTTGGCGCGTTGAGCGTGGTCGATGGCCACGCTGGGATGCTTCTGCAGGCGCTGTACCGAGAGGAAGATTTCATTGGCGGCATCCTTCAGCAAGGAAGCAATGCGCTGCATGAATGGGGTGGCTGGAACTTCGAGCACTTCCATTTCGGCTACGGTTGTATGGGCGTAATCCAGCACGTCGTCAATGGAACGGGAGAGCGCAAAGATATCCTCGCGGTCAAAGGGCGTCACAAAAGTGCGGTTGAGTTCGTCGATCAGGATGCGGCGCACTTCGTCCGCTTCTTTTTCCTTGAACGTTAACCGCTCGGCTAGTTCACGGCTCGGCTCACTGAGATACTCCTCCAAAATCTTCAACCCTTCGAAGGTAATCTCCGCTTGATGCTCGATCAGGTTGTGAAAGACCTCTTCCCGCTTCTTAAAAATTCCGAACATGGCAACCTCTTTGATAATTACTTAGGGGGACTATCATAACATAAGAAGACAAATGTATTGGAGATTTCCTCATGAAATCGTAGGTCGAGAACCCATCGAGCCCCCCAGTGCAGGAACGAACCTGCACAGAAAATGATTCTTCTTGTTCTCGAAGAAACGCGAAGGGTTAGTACGAATATAGCCAGAAATTCTTCCGTATCCTATCTTGAACAGCTCAGTTGAAGAAGGTAGCGAAGGGTGGCCGGCACACCCATGGATAGCCCCACAAGACAATTCCTCGCAGAGTTGGGCAGCCTCCACCGGGTTTATCGAGCTCTGATCGCTCAAGCCCTGAATAGAGTGTTCCTTCCAAAGCGCCAGACGATGAACGCCACAACGATGAAGTATAGTCCAAACAGGATCAAGCTCGCAGTATCTGATCCCAGAGAAGGAAATACATAATTGGACCAGTTGAACATCGCATGTCCCAGCATCACGGCAAAAACACTTCCATTGGTGTTTGCGTAGAACCATGCCAGGATAATTCCCACCAAAATGGTAGTGAGCAAGAGCCCCCACACAGGGCGGTTATAGTAGAATTCCTCCCGCGGTACAAAGAACAAAGGCAGGTGCCAGAGCCCCCATATCAATCCTGCCAGGATGGCTGCGTCCAACGCATGATAAGAACTGCGTAGAGTCTCAAAGACATACCCTCGCCAGCCAAATTCCTCCTGGAGCGGTCCGCCAAGGAAGAAGATCCATACAAGCGCTACCGGTAGCGCGATAGGCTGAGCCAGGGCGGTGAGTTCAGGAACTGGATCGCCAAGCAGGATCCCCAGCCCAAGTGAGCCGCCGATCAAGACCGGGAAGGTGAGCAGAATGATCCACCACCATTTTCCCAGGCGGATCATAAAGCCGCGTTTGAGCAGGGCTACCACTCCAACCCTTCCCTGATACAAGAAGGTTGTGACAATTGCCGCTATGAGCGGCCCCCAAGCTCCCAGATCAAACGGACCGGCAAGGTAGTTCTTCAATCCTTCTGGTGCATCCCAAATATTCTGCGCGATCAACGCCTCAGGAATCCAGGACAGCCAGGAGATACCAAATGCTAGCAGCATGAAAACCCAGACGTTCCTTTTTACTTTCATGGATCCTATCTCTTCCCTTCTTGGTAAAAGTTGCCCCCTAATACCATACCAACTTTATAGAACACTCAAAAGGGCATTCCATCCACTTGGTCTACTATCTCGTGCACGCTTCACCCTAGGGGATCCCGGGCAACGGACCGGCACTGGCGAAGCCAGATTGGATCACTCCCGTCATGCCTCATTGTTAGCCCACCGGTACAATCGCAGGGCGCTCAACTCACTCCAGACAAGGACCGCTGCCAGGAACCCGTAAAATGCGAGACCTTTCAATACAAAAGCCGGGGCAGCCAGTGCGATTGTGACCCAGGTGCAGGTTCCCAATCCACGCCAGTACCCATCCTGCCGAAAGGCGAAACCTAGCAGCAGCATGGCCGGGAAGAGAGTCAGGCCAAGAGAAACGAAGGCTATGTCATGCAGGACTCCGTGCCATGTAGCCGAGGTGTTGCGCAGTGTTGGGTCAGTGGATGCAGCCAGCAGTGTCATTGCCAGCCCCGCACAAAAGAACAGCGCCGTCGCCCGGCGTGCATGATCACCGGCCAGCGCCCGGCGCAAGCCGAGCGCGAAGACGGCCATCAGGCAGCCGCAAAGCACGAAAGTAAAAGTCATCATCCAGCCATCGGGCCCCAGGGACAGGCCGCTCGGCCAATCCAGGGTCGACGCCTGCAGCGGGTCCCAACCCAACGTGCGCATAAAGCCGTATTGCGCCAGCGTCAGCCCACCCACTGCGCCTGCGAACCACAACGGCCCGGCGACCCCGGCAAGAGCTGAGAGTTTGACCCATCGTTCTTCATGCATGGTAGAAAAAAGGCGGAGAGTACTCTCCGCCCGATTTGAGAACTATCAGGCCGGCGCAGGCTTTTTGACCCTGCGCATGGCTACCAGCCACAGGACTGCCAGGATCAAACCGCCCAGGAAGAACGGTACCGGCGCCCCCAGCCATTGGAACAGGCTCCCGTAGAACAGAGGCGCAATGGCATTGGCAGCGCTCAGAAATCCCGAGGAGATTCCCAGGATGCCTCCCGTCTCACTCCTGTCGGCCGCTTTCGTGATCAGGCTGTTGATGGCCGGTTGCAAGACGCCGCCGCCCAACGCAGCCGGGAAACTGCCGGCCAGCAACCAGAGGATCCCAAACCAACCCTTGTTCGACTCGTCCGGCAGGTTGACATTGATATTTCTGGACGAACTCCCGGCCGGCAGCCCGCCCTGACTCTGCCCCTTCAATCCGGCTGTGACCTTGGCCTGGTCATACCATGGCACAGGCACACGTGGTGTGGTGGCGGTCAGGATCAGGCCCAATGCCAGCGTCGAAAGTCCCATCATCACCAGCCAGCGGTCGCCATACTTCTTGCTCCAGCGCCCTACGAAACCGCCCTGCACTACCACAATGAACAGTCCTGCCACCACGAACAGGCCGGCGGTGCTGGTGGCATCCATGCCCAGGCGTTCGAGTGTAAAGAGCGAGAACATCTGCTCGTAGCCGCCAAAGGCCACCTGCTGGAAGAAAATCAGCACCAGCAAAAAGCCAATCGTCGGGCGGCTCAGCGCCTGGAACATGGCCTGGAAAGAGAACGATTTGCGCCGCGGGTTTTCAGCCATGCTCTGGCGATCAAGCGTTTCATGCAGCCAGAACCAAGTCAGCAGGATCGACAGGAACGAGAACAATGCCGCAGCAAAGGCGACGGCCTGGTAGCTGCCGCCCGTCGTCGACAGCACGACAAAGGCGATCACCGGCCCCAGGATGAACCCCAGTCCAAAGGCCGCCCCGATCAATCCCAACCCCTGCGTGCGTGTCTTTTCGTTCGTCAAATCGCTGATCACAGCCTGCGCCGTGGCAATATTTGCGCCCGAAAGCCCGTCGATGATGCGCGAGAGGAACAACATCCACAGAGCGTTGGAAAAGCCCAGCAGCAGGAAGCCCAGGAAGCTCCCGGCCTGGCTGATCAGCAGGATCGGTCTGCGTCCAAATCGGTCGGAGAGCCGGCCCAGGACCGGCGCACCGATGAATTGCATGACCGGATAAGCAGCCGCCAGCAGCCCGATCACGAGCGGATTGGCGCCAAAGCGTGCTGCGTACAACGGCAGCAGCGGGATAATGATCGACAGTCCCAGCAAGTCGACCAGGACGATCACAAGCACAGGAAGGATCTTCTTGAAATCCAGTTTTTCAACAGTGTCGTTTGCAGTGTCATTGCTCATAAGAAATGAAAGCCTCCCAATTCCTCAAACTAAGAACTATTTCCGCTGATAGTGAATATACCAGACCACTTACCATGTCTCTTCGCCATCCTCCGAACCATTGCTCTTTACGAACGGTTCTTTTTTAGAACCAGCTATTGTAAGACAAAGTTACGGGCGAACGATCTGCATTCCCGGATGAAATGGAGTCCCTATAGGGTCAAGTTGTGTAGCGTTCCCACCAACCGCAAATCCTCCCACTCCTGTGCGTCGTTTGTAACGCGCGCTCACCGAACACGAAGCTCACACCTGTATCGGAGTGCAGACGTTTATGCCTGTTTTGCCACTACCCCACGCAGGTAGAGCGCAAACGGAACGAAACAGATCAGCCCCATGAGAAAGACCACTACAACATCCACCACTGAAAATGGAGCCGCGGTGAGGAGTGGCTGCAAAAGCAGAAAGATGACCAGAGCAACGAACAACATGCTGGCCTGAAAAAGCAAACCCAAGCCGGCCACATACCCAAACTCTTCCCGCTGCCAGAGCAACACTCCGCCGATGACCCATGCAGGGGCGATTAAAAAATCCGAGACATTCGTTGCGAGTTCAGTCTCTGGGATCAGAGTCCCGTTGGCAAGAGCATTGCCTATCACGCCCATCACTCGCAGGAAAAATAAAAGGCCGAAACCCACAAGAACGCCACTGGCAAACCGTTCAGGTACGGCCCCCTTTAATCGTTGATGGACAGCTTTCGCATCGATACTCACAACCAAACTGATGAGCGAATAGATACTCAACATCGCCAATGCCAGATAGAACAGAAAAGCCCAATTGAGAGGCGCAGCAAAGGTATAGATGAAGTAGTTGTAGAACACGAAGAAGAGCGCACCCGGCCAGCAGAGGTACCCGACCAGTTTGCCGCGCCACGCAAGCCACATGGAGCCCAGTAGAACCGGTAGCCCGACGATCAGATTGACCACATCATTGGGTACGAAGGCTCGAAGCAATTCACCTGTTGGATAAATGGAACCACGATAGAGAAGCCCGGCTGAAGATGCAATTGCCATGAGGATAGCAATGAGGAAAGAGACGGCATAGATCGGTGCAATACTTCGCTTAATGGGCGTTGCAGTTTGATGATCGTGATGTGAATTCATGCCCATTTCCTCCTTGACTATAAAGGGCCCGCCTGACGACTGGCGGTGAGACATACTCACCTGAATTGAAACCCTCTTTCTGCTTGAGAATCTGTTTGTAGGGTAGCGGGCGAGGGGGTTGTCCTATCAGAAAAGCCTTCTAGACAGATCGTACCGCAGGACTGATGATCCTTTGAAATAAAGAGCCTGAACCGGTTTAGATATCGATAATGTTGTTAGGGCATTGAGGAGTTTTCTCGCATGTGCAATGTCTTCAACCCCAGCAGATCCGAAATTTAGTTTCGCACTCTTCCCAAGCCAAAGTTTCCCAATCTTAGTATCGTTATAACTTATTGTGGGGTAATCAGCATCTGGCGGCCCATCGAGCGAAGGGATGTATTTGTATCCAAGCCAGGGCCTTGAATTGATGCGACGGTTCGCAACCGCGCGCACAGCACCAATTTGTGCTTTCAGAGGCGGTAACTCCAGGCTGAACAGAAGGTGGCCCCACAACGAAGCCTCACCCTTGAGGCTTCCATCTGGCAATCTTCGGATTGGCGAGATGTCGGCAAACAATTTTGGCACCCCCAAGTCTTCTCGTCCTCCCAGGATCGGCCAGGTCTGGTTTTCTAACATCACCAAGATCAGGTCACCCTCGATATGGTCTTTATCCCCGTCAAAGCGGGCTGCAACCTGAAAAGTAGCTAGGCGGTAACCCCCACCAGCCATAAACTCAAGCCCGTTATTTTGGGAGAATAGCACAGTTACGACAGGTTCCTTTGCCGGGCGATAGCAATCCGGGATAAGGGCTTCTATCGCGGCTTGATCGGTCAAAAACTGAAAGGCAAGCACTTCTACCTGGGGGTATGCCCATTTGGGTTTATCTTGAAGATCGAACATCGGTCCCATGATCAAAGGCATACGGTAGTGTTTCGAAGGATCTGGTTTCATAGAAAACCTCCCGAGTATGTGAATAGTCTTTTCGATTCAGCTTAAACAATGCTTTGCACTCAACGGTACGTCCTCAATGCGAATGGTTTGGACAGTTATTGGCCGATCAGATCAAAGAGACGAGGGTAGACGATTTCGATTTGTTGGTCTGGTTGAATGGGATCGATCAGGTCATGGGGTAATCCCAGAGTTGTTTCGAACTCATACGTGGTCAAATTGGCACCGTGTGCCTGCCAGGTTAGCACATTATCCATCGTAAGCGCGTTATTGACCGAGTTGTCATTTGCGTTGAACACGACCACCAATTCTTTGGCAGCCGGCGGTTTATGCCGGGCATCCTCTTGCATGGCAAATCCAAGGCGAAGGACTTGTACCAATGCATGCCTCGAGTAGCGAGGATAAGCATAATCAGGTGGGGCATCGGCCTGCAACATCGGATCCCACCATTCGAACGAATCTGGCAAGAACGTATAAATATTCATTAAAGCGGCCGTTAAAGGCGTCGGGATCTGCTTAAATCCAAATGCCGGGGAGATGATCACCGCTATATCGATATCATTTCGATTTTGTGCCGCCCAGGCTGTGGTTACCCCTCCGGCAGAAATCCCCATCATGATCACTTGCTCGCCTAACCCCTGCGCAATGTCGACTGTTTCATCGGCGTAAGCCACCAGTTCTTCGGCCCTGAGTTGGGCCTGCGTCTCTGTCATCCGGTCAGCCAGACCGTGATGCGGGAGAGGCGCAATAAGAACGTTATAACCCAAATCATAGAACCATTGTCCCAGCTCGTAAAATTGTTGTGGGCAGTTAGTATAGCCGTGGACAAGAATAATGGCGCGATCCACTTTTTTCTCATGGGTCATTAATTCAAGCTGGCAGACCGGATTCATTCCCGGCGGCTCCTGCGCCAGCAGGCTTTCAGTGCGTTGCATAGCTTCCGCATAACTCTGTACCGGGCGTGGATGAGATGACAAATTTGAAATGTTCCACGGTGTCCGGATGATAAGAACGAGGGCCATCACGATTCCGAGCACCAGCAAAATAATCCACCATCGTCGATTGCTGTTTGTTAGCTTTTGTTGTGCCATGGAAGTCCTCTTTCTTGGTAATGGGTTAAGTCCATCTGTAACCAATTTTGCGGGGTGATCGGGCGAGGGAGCAATCCGCTGCGACCGTCGCCCATCTCAGCGCCCGAGCGCTGAGAATCCCACAGGTCAGGTAGTATCTTTAAAAAGGACATGGCAGATCGATGTCGGGTAGGTCCAACAGAGACCGTCGTGCAGCAGGATCGCCATGTCCATCGTCAGGTAGCCCGAACAGTTGAGAGGTCGTGAGAGACCGAATACTGGCGCGGGCATGACTCCATTATACGGAGAGGAGATACAAATGACAACTAGTAGCAGAAGATATGTAGGGATTGATGTATCGAAAGACAAGCTGGATGTGGCTGTGCTGGGGGAGAAGGAAGAGATGCAGGTGGACAATAGCGAGGCAGGGATCATGGAGCTGGTGGAGCAGATGCGGGTGTTGCAACCTGAGCTGATCGTGGTGGAAGCGACAGGCGGGTATCAACGGGCAGTAGTGGATGGGCTGTTTCGATCGGGATTGAAGGTGGCAGTGGTGAACCCAGCTCGAGTGAGGCAGTTCGCCCGTGCGTGCGGATTGCTGGCCAAAACCGACAGGCTGGATGCGCAGGTGCTGGCAGAGTTCGGGCAGCGGGTGCAACCCAGGTTGTATGCAGGAGTGAGTGCCAAAGAGAGGGAGTTGAGCGGGCTGTTGGTGAGGCACAGGCAGTTGGAAGAGATGCTGCAGGCGGAAAAGAAGGCAGTGGATGAGCAGATCCGGCAGTATGTGGCAGAACAGGATGAATGGCAGGCACAGCGACAGATCCTGGAGAGTGCGCCTGGGGTGGGAATGGTAACGTCAGCTACGTTGCTGGCGGATTTACCAGAACTGGGCAAACTAGACGGGAAGAAGATCGCAGCTCTGGTGGGTGTAGCACCGATGAACTACGACAGCGGCAAGAAACGCGGTTATCGCAAGACCAAGGCAGGACGTACAGATGTGCGGAGCGTGTTGTACATGGCGACGCTGGTGGCGTGTCGCTACAACCCGTTGATCAAGAAACAGTATGAAAGTTATTGAAGCGCGGTAAGGAGAAGAAGGTTGCGATCACAGCTTGTATGCGGAAGTTCCTGGTCATTCTCAATGCGATGATGCGAGATCAGGAGCCGTTTCATTACTCGGCAGGGGGCATAAGTCTCCGCTCTTTATAACTGAATAAAAAAAACAGCAACTACCCTTGACTTTCAAGACAGTTGCTGCACGTTTTGTGGGGTGCGGTTGAATTTGAAAACTCGCTGGATGATAAAAGCGCTGTCGCCAACCAATGAAATTTTGACATGCAACTTAATCTTTGGTAATTGACAAAAAGCATGACTTGCTAAAATACCAAATAACCGAAAGCCAACTTTGATACACAAAAACGATCTTGATTCTAAGGCTTTACTGATTCAATAATGAACTTTTTCAGTCTTGCTAATTCCGCCGAAAGTGTGGCATGAAGTTCTTGCAGGAAATGTGGTTTTGGCAACTATGTTGTGGAGATACAAATAAATTATCTTGACATCGATGGTGATTTTCTTTTGAACAAGAACCACCAACCTGAAATTAAGCCTATCAAAGCCGCAAGGATAAACCCCAATTGCCCAGTGGCTTCGTACCCCCTAACGCTGTTGAATACGAATTGCTCGGCATAATTTCCACCGATGAGTGCGCCAACAATCCAGCCAATCACGCCAGAAACAAATCCAATGAGGAGAACAACAAAAGTACGAAGATTAATTTTTGGCATGAAAATTTCTCCTGGTTCGTATTCATCAGAATTCTTTTCAATAAAGATTATTCATAAACCGAATTACAAATGACAAGCACCCAACGATAAAGCTCATTGGCCTGGCAGAAAGCCAGGTCCAATGCAGCGGATGTTGGGCGCAGTTAATAGCTTGATGGTTTTGCCATAACCAGATTATGGACGAATTGTACACAGGGCTTGGCGAATTTCCCCTAAATGATATGCAGTATGTGTAAGGATAGCGATTGCGCCGCTTACTTCATCTTCATCTTGGAAAGCCGGAGCAGACTTAATCCAATTGATAACATTATTGTAGTTAGCTCTTAGTTCATCTTGAATAACCATCCATTCATCCGGTGTGACACGATTTGTTGTGCGCCATATCTCAGTCCAGTCTGCTTTTGGATAATTAGGATCTCGGACAGATTTTTCGATAACATCAAGATAAAATGCAACATGTTTGACCTGTGCGGCTAAAGTAGCACATTTATCGCCAACTGGAATGGACGCCTCATATGCCTTGATATTTGCAAGCGTCTCAAACAAAGATGTATTTTTGTCGAGATAGTAGCCGTGAACACTATCAAAGGTTTCATCAAGCAAGACCAAAATGACGTTGGCGAATTGTTCAGCCTGAATTGTATTCATCGATGTGTAACTCCTCAGCAAAACAAAACCTGAAATCTATGTGAATAGTCTGCTGGTCCATTGCCAGAATTGTCTCAAGAAGCGCCCAACGGCTTGCGTTAGTGGCCGCCGATATTGGCAGCCTTCAATAGTATACAGGTTTCATTTCTTGCTAAATTCCCCCTGCATACCCTCGCCGGAGGCGGTCCACTGCACGCTTTGTTGGGCGCACAAAAACAATTCTTTTGGAATTATTCCTATCGGGATTCTTTAGCTTTCATAACTTCATCGACAAAAGCCTGAGCCTGCGGGAGAGTTTCTGGGGTTAGTTCACGGTCTGGCCAAAGCCCCAGGGATCTGTCGAGGCGATCCATCAAATTGATTTTGATAAACTGCCTTCCTTTCTTATCCATTTCAATTATGGCAGACTCGACGAAATCAACGTGAAAATGCATAGCAATCCCACTTGGATGAAGCCTATGGATGATATGCCCATCGAAGGTGAAAATCTGTCTTTCAAGTTTACATTCAATCATTGGTGTCTCCTCCTGGCGGTGAAATACCCTCATAAATATTTTGAAGATCAGTAAAACCTTACATGTGTGCCCAACGGTTTGCGTTACCCGCAGGTGGGAGGGACGAGATGATACTGATTTGACGGAATTCCTTCGAGCATAGAATCAACTCCTTTTGGCGGGGCGATCGGGCGAAGGAGCTTTCCTATGCGACTATCGCCCATCCCGGCGCACGAGCGCCGAGGCTCTCACCAGTCAGGTGCACGCGATGTTAGGCAGCGCTTTTATTCTCGCGACATACTTCTATAAAACCCATGAATTCATCATTACCTACTCGGGCTTTGGGCACGATGATAGTTGGAATATTTTGGACATAAATAAATGCATGAGTTGTTGTTACGGCAAGGTCTGTAATTGCATCCCACCTCAGTTTCGTTTCCCCTATGCTTGAAATTTCTTCGATTCCCTCGTTATTCGCGCGAAGGATCCTGGTGGCAAGAGAAGCTTTCTTGGCGGGATCGCGATAAGTAATCTGTATTTTTCTCTTGATAAGAATGTTGAACAATTGTGGATAAAAAAGAAAGGAGGAGACTGCTAAAACAAGAAAAACGACAAGCAGAATAACTTGGTTTGTCACCAACCAGGTGCCCAAAGCCAATAGAGAAAAACCAACCAGGTATGCGAGGCGGCGAAAAGTAACTGGATTGCGAAAACCGCGACTTTGTTTCAAGCGAAATCGCATCAAAGTAAGGATATCGGCTTCACTTAACTCGTATTCAATTTCCATGCAGAATCCTCTTGCGCTGCCTAACGGCTTGCGTTCGCGAAACGCAGTGGAGCACCCTTTAGGGTACCAGCCGCCGGGATTAGCGACCTTCATTATTATACAGGTTTCACTTCTTGCAAAAATGCCCCGCGTACCCTCGCCGGAGGCGGTCTGGTGCACGCATTGTTAGGCCCATTGAATTTCTTCCTAATTATTCGAGATTGTCAAAACGAAAAGCCGTATCTGCGTGACCAATTTCAAGAACCTTCAAGCCACGAAGTAATATACCAACTCCATGTTCATCTTCCCATGTACATCCGAATTCTATTCCGAAATAGGGTATACCGTCTTTTTCTTCTCCAGACATGAAAACAGCAACAACACCAGACATTTTAATAATTTCATTGGAATTAGGAATTTCAGGGAGAAAACCAGACACATCTTCTGGGGCGTAAGCTTCAATTATTTGGTCTCTTTCACTGAGATAATACTTCGCAAGTATCCTAATGACCAAATCTCGAAGTTTTGATTGATTATTTGTGATCCATGTGATATGGTTTTCAACATTCTTTGGATCAAGATCAATATCAATTACAAGATGAACATGACCGTCGGATGGTTCCGGAGATGAAACGGCGCCATACTTACCATTCCTAATTTGAAAACCTTGAAAAGATGAAAGTTGAATATTGGTAATATGGAAATACTCATCTGAGAAGAATTCTGGATAGTTTGGAGGATTGTAGTTGTACATAATTTATTCCATAAGGTGATGTGCCTTGGAATGGGCCTAACGGTGTGCGTTACTTGCCGGGGGAGGGGCTTGGCAGCTCTATTGCTTGCAAGGTTCCTTTTTGGGATTGTAACAAAATTTGCCACGAATCCCCCGGTCAAGTGCACGCTGTGTTAGCCAGCCGTTTCATTTAGGTTTAATTCTTTGCTCATTTTCCGACTAAGAGTTTGATAACCAAGTCTTTCGTAAAAGGAGATTGCAGTTTCGTTAAATTCATAAACATTCAACTCAATAGACGTCGCACCTTTCGCGATTGCCCACTCTTGTATTTTATCCATCAGCATTCTTCCTGTCCCGCGATTCTGGAATTCTGATTTTACAACAATGCCATCCACAACTGCATAACGTCGAGGAACAAAAACAGGAAAGGCAGGCGTATCTCTGACAATTGTGTGAACGAATCCAACAAGCTTTCCATCTGCTTCCGCAACGAACAAGCCAACATTCTCATCAGCAATCAACCCCGAATAATATCCTTGTTCTCGAACTGAGCCGGTTGGTTTTTGGAACATCTGAGGGAGATTGTCACGATGTAAAGTGTCTATTTCATCGAATAATTGACATAATGTATTGTAATCGTTTTGTGTTGCTTTACGAACGCTTATTGTCATACACGTTCCTTTTGCATTCAAAAGGCATATCTCTTACAGAGGCTGGCTAACGGTTTGCGTTATTAGAATGTACTTGTTTGGGACGTGGCATCCGCGTATCCTTGGAGTGA
>CAZULT010000040.1:0-38636 GCA_964621295.1 uncultured Anaerolineaceae bacterium
TCTATATTCCCATTCTCTACTGGATGGGACTGGACTTCAAGACTGAGGCTGTTCCTCTGGGGATGTTGCTGAATGTGGTCAATAGCAGCTCGGCAGCCTTCACGTACTGGCGAAAAAAGCTGATTGTTTGGAATATTGCCGTTCCTTTCGCCATTACGATGATACTCTTCGCCCCACTGGGGGTATGGCTCAATGTGCAATTGCCTGTCAAACCGCTATTGGTCTTCTTTGCTCTGTTTACCGCAGCCGCAGCGGTTCTCATGCTTTCCGGTTGGAAACCCAAACAAGGAGAAATGTCCCCACGCAGGCGGATTATCCTGGGATTGACCGCAGGCGGCGGCTTGGGCACCGTCGCCGGGATGATCGGTCGTGGGGGTGGTTCGTTTGTGGTGCCACTTCTGTATATTGTTGGATTGGATGCCAAGTTTGCTGCCGCAACTTCCGCTTTTGTGGTCACCTGTTCAGGAGTTTCGAGCTTTGTCTCTCACCTGGCAACCGCGGCTCACCCCAACTGGGAAATATGGATTGCAACGGTAGTGGCAGTTTTTTTGGGCAGCCAATTAGGCTCTCGTCTGATGGCAGGCAAGATGAAATCGCGTGCCATCAAGCAAGTCTTTAGCTGGGTGTTATTGGGAGTGGCTGCATTGATTATCATCAAAGATGTGATCCTGGCATAAGCATATTGCCAATGAAATGCTGATCAACAGAGTGATTTCAAAACAAAACTGAACAAAATAATTTTTTTACAAGGAGATACAAAATGGATAAGAACAACGAACTCTACAAAGCCGGGTTACTCCTGCATGGGCACAAATGCCCGGCCATGCCTATGGGATTACGCGCCGGGTTAGCCGCGCTCGAAAAACTGGCGGTGGAACGCGCCAAAGACGGTCAATTAGTCGCCCTGATCGAGATCGGGCAGGACCATTGCGCCACCTGTTACGCTGATGGCATCCAGATGGCAACCGGCTGTACCTTCGGCAAGGGCAACATCCAGAAGTTAGGCTACGGCAAATTTGCCCTGACCGTGATCGACCGCAAGAGCGGGCGCAGTGTGCGCGTGGTCACTCGCCCGGAAACTATTCAAAAGAACAAGGAATCGGAATTTATCGGTTTCCGCATGAACGGTGTGCCCGCTTCGCAGATCGATCCCAAGCTGGTGGAGCCGTTGGTGGACTATATTCTCGATTCAACTGACGATGCACTTTTCCAGATTGGGGAAGTGACCGAGACGAAATTGCCTGCTCCTCGCCCGCATGATTTCAGTGCAGTGATTTGCGAATCGTGTGGTGAAGTTGTGGTGGAAAGTTATGCCCGTATCAAGGACGGCAAGGTTGTTTGCGCACCGTGCGCTGATAAATAATAATTCGAGATGAAGTGGCAGATTCCTGTCACTTCATCTCTCATGACAATACTATGATACCAGTGAAATTAATCGGCACTCCCACCTGTCGGCGCTATCAACGGATGAAAAAAGTGCTGCTGGATGCGGCTGAACGAACGCAAATATTCGTTGATCTCAATGAGATAGAAGAGATCGAAGTGTTGGAAAAATTTAACCCACTTAGCTTGCCACGCCTGTATGTCAATGATGAACTCATTGCTTCCCAAAACCCACCCAGTGTGGAGAAAATCGTTCAGTTTTTACAGGATAGTGATTAGTAAATATGCAGCGTAAGCGGACAAAACGTCATATCGGGTTGGAAATCGCAGCAGGTATACTTTTGATCGGATTTGGCCTGCTTGCTTCCGCGTATTTGATGGAAGAACCTTCAACCAGAATGAACATCAACAGTCCGCAGGCGCGTTATGAACGTGCTTTGCGAAAGAAGAAGCCGGTCTTTGTTTTTGCGCATTCAACGAATTGTGAAGCCTGCATTCTGATGATAGACATTGTTGCCAGTGTCTACCCATCCTTCTCTGAACAGGTTGAATTGATCGACATTGTGGTCAGCGAGCCGGATAGCCGTCCCCTCATGGCGGATCTAAATATTCGGGCGATTCCTGTGATGATATTTGTGGATTCATCCGTGACAACTCAAACAGTGGTCGGTCCAACAAGTGCCAGTCATTTGCGGTACATACTTCTGAATTTGTCTCAAAACCCATAAAATACATAAGGGAGGGCACCATGTTGATAAAAAAGTATGATCTTGAAGTTTTCACACCGCCGTGCGACCCCGGTGCGGAACGTTACGCTGCTCGTGCACGTTTGACCGTTGATATTTCCGAAGTCCTGCTATATCTCAACGCTACCTTGCGTGGCGCGATCTATCATCCGGGCGCCAACGCCCTGACATGGAAGAAGGGCGGGCACAACATCGCTTTCCATGCTTATGAGATTGCCACCAGTAATGTGGAGGATCGGGAAGGCGCAGAGCAGGAAATCGAGGGATTGATCGACCTGGCCAATCGGACATGGAAACGCCGGGATGAGATCAAACCCGATAAAACCACACGCCAGCGCCCAACGCCTATGGCGATTTACAAACTGCTCCCAAATACAAATTGCAAGCGATGCGATGAGCCGACCTGTTATTCCTTTGCGTTGAAACTGGCTGCCTCGAAAAAGAAACTGGCCGATTGTCCTATTCTGGGAGAACCAATTTACGAAGACAAATTTACTGCTTTGAAGGAAATGGTTTTATTCCCAGCTGAATAGAAGAAATTTCTTGCGACTTCGAATCAGCATCAACGCTAAACAATACTACCGGTACAGTAAGAAGATCCTAGGTTTTCTCTCGAGGTTAGCTACCACAAGATTGGTACTCACACAGACTTGCCAGTACGGCACGGTATAACCCGAAGGTCATATGTTTGAGTCTGTATTAGAAAAATAGTAACACCAGCATTCCTAGACGATTCCTTATTTTCAAACTAAGATTCTGAGTAAGTAACACGATTGAACCGTATTTTCCCCTGATTCTAGGGAAGGGTGTAGTTCGGAACAGATCAACGTGGGGGCATCCAACTCAAATAAGCTGTTAATGGAGCTATAAAAAAGCACCCAATTGGGTGCTTTTTCCTTCAACATCTGGAGTCTGCAGGACTGGGGCTCATAACCTTTTGGTCGTAGGTTCCAGGCTAGTGCTCGCCACAACATAAAAATTTAGTATTGTAATGAACCTCAGACCACAGAACTTTTTCAAGATGATTATGATTGCTAAGTGTATAACCCCGAAAAAGCATCACTTAGCAAATTGCCATTTTTGTCCCACTTTCTTTGGGGCGCTACAGTTACACACAAAAACACGGCTTTTCAATGTTCTATAAAAAGGAGATGATCTGCATTTGAAGGCATATTGTGAACAGATCGAAGAATAGGGTAACCGTCATATTTGGGTGAATAAATCAATTACCTTTACGAATACTTCACACAATTACAACCCTAGCCTTATACTGTCTACTGAAGTATTGCTGGCATGCTCTTCCTTACAGTATTCAAAAAGAACGATTTGGAGCAATAGTCTCGGAATCCCCACCGTGCTTCGACCTCCGACCTTGATTGGTATGAGCACTAGGTCCTAATTTTTATTTACTTCACTATTCACCAATCACCTGGATTTGGACAGTCCTCGTACGCGCGCGTGTTTGATCGAAATCAATGAAATAGATATTTCCAAATTCACCTAAATCCATTTTCCCATCTATTACCACAACAGTCTCGCTTCTTCCTACCAACGAAGAACGAAGGTGCGCATCGGTATTATGACAGGCCTGGGCATCCTCGCCATGCTCAGCACCAAATTTCAGAGCTTTTGGGCCAGGGTGTTGATACATACCCTCCTTACGGTAGGTCGGAATTAACTTTTCAAATACTTCGACAAAATCTTGTTGCAATGTTTCCAGCCCCGTTATGGCCATATCAAAAGCATCTTCCTCGATAATCACGCAGCAAGTTGTGTGACGTGAATACACTACTACAATTCCGTTGCGAATCCCGGAATTCTTCACGGCGTTTTTGGTTTGCCCCGTCACATTATGAAATGTAGGAACGCCAGCATTTGACGTCACTTGAAATTCTTCTCTGTAAACCATGCAGTCTTTCTCCCATCAAATATTATGTATCGAGATTACTCATTCCGTTTCATGAGGTCATCCCTTGCCCTGCTTACAGAGCGAATCATCTCATTCAACAGTGCATGCGGATTTACCGAGGTGAGAATACCGGAAGCCGAACCGGCTGCATCAGAACCCGCCATAATGAAATCATATACTTGCTGCGCTGTGGTGATACCCGCAGCCTGTTCCACCAAGATGGACTGGTCGATCGACTTAACAGCACGGATAACCTCCTTGACATACCTCATGTCACTGACACTTCCACTGCCGACCAATTCTGTCGGTTCAGGATTCAATATTTCCGGATGAAGTTGTGCAAGCGCCTGTGCTTCCGCAATAGTATCTGCACACACAAAGGTAAGCAGGTCCAGCTCATTAGCTCGATCAATGGTTTTCCTTATCGCGTTTAATGTCATTGGTCGCTCACTGTGATTGAGCACCACACCCTGGGCTCCTGCGGCCTTCAAGGCTTCAGGCAGCACATCGGCTATGCCGCGCCCCGGTCGTAAAGAATCCATGTAGGGCGCAAGGACAATCAACCGGTCTGTGTTCTCCCTCACACGCCGGATCTCTGTGTAAGGGACTACGAATAACACATCCACATTGTGCTCCGTGGAAGCCGCATCTGCGGCCCTGGCATACTCCAGCACGGCATCACCGTAGATGTAGTTTTTTACGCTGGTTTCAAAAAACGGCGTGCGGATTTTAACCTTCACTGCTAAAACATCTCCTGTCGTCCAGACATTATTAAACCAGCAAAATTGCAGCGCTCACTTTATCCAGCGAATCACTTTTTCTGGCAGGAAATCCTGCTCGAGGCTGTCGTAAAGTTCCCAATTTTCCGTGTGACTAACCGAACCTCCAGACACCAACTTGGTAAGCGGAGCGAGACTTTCCAGTTCAATGAAATGTTCATCACAATAGATTTCAGCATTACACCCATTATCGGGATGCATACCGCTCGTTTGAACACTGAACGTCTTGCGGAAGAGAATGCCTTCGTTCCAATATGCGGTCCACCCGCGCGGGTTAAAGGTACCAATTTTGAACAAAGGCAAGCCTGGTTTGGCCGATACAAGTATAAAATCATCATCGAAGTGTAGGCGTGGATCATTGATCTTGCTATAGGACCAGAGTGAAATGCACCGGTTGGGAAGCAGGTCATTCATATCCACAGCTTCAGATTGGAACGGCAAAATGGCTACCCCGCCAAGGCGGAACATGGTGATAGCCCACGGGGCCAATTTCACGTCCCATAGCCCTTCGTTGACCAGCGTGTGTTTAAGCGATACTTGGGATTGATCCGGAAGAAGATGAATCTCGATACTTTTGCTAATTCCGGTGTCCATTTCCCGTTTGCCCTGGAGCAGGAGTCCGTCGGGTAATTCAGAGACCGTCAAACCGGCATTATCCGGCATGTAAGAGCGGGGCATCGCTTCGGGAGCGTACCACAGGCGGTGACCTCCAATGTAGTGATAATCGCCATAAGGGGTTGGGATGGAGATCTCCGGAACCGAGGCGAGCAGATTCACCGAACCTTTATAACGTAGACTGACAATGCGCGGCCCGGCGGTTTCAAGAAAATCCAACTCCAGGGAACCAGCTGCCAGTGTACGGGTGGAAAAACCGGACCCAATATTCATGCTATATTATTCCCCAATGATCTGAACAATCACGGTCCGTTCTCGCGCACGGGTCTGATCGAAATCTGCGAAATAGATCCGACCGAATTCACCCAATTCCATCGCACCATTGAAAATGGGGGTCGTCTGCGAACGCCCCATCATGACCGAACGCAAATGTGCATCGGTATTCAGGCTCCAAGCGGGCAGTTCATCGCTCGACTTTGCCATCTCAATGTGTGCCGGACCCGGATGAAGATATTGCCCATCTGTGCGGCAGGTAGGAATAATATTCTCGAATATGTTCACCAAATCCTTCAGCAACAGTTTCGTTCCCCAATAATTGACATCATCAGCATCCTCCTGAACAAACTCGCTGCAAGTTGTGTGCTGGGAATACACAACCACGATCCCATTCGTGATTCCGGTTGTTTTTAGGATTGATTGTACATTTTCAGTCACATCATGGAAAGTTGGCATGCGGTCCGATTGAATTGTGAATGATTGATGAACAACTGTCATTTTATGCTCCGTAAGTTTTATCCCATGGTTTTCGCATGCATATGACCATAACTCGTAGATTGAGGAAGGTTTTTCTTCATCAAATATATGCACCTGGCTAAACCGGCGGATCCAGATCGTCCATTAATCCGCCCTTTCATAACAACTGGTGGAGTGATTCTTCGCGCTTTGCAGATCGAATGATATTGGCAGAATCACCCTGCAACAATCACCTCAACGCCCATCTTTCTGACCAAATCAACGAAGTCGGGCGGCGCATTCGAGTCAGTGATCAACATATTAAAGGATGAGATCGGGCGAATCGGCACGAATCCGGCCTTCCCGATCTTGGAACTGTCCACCACAAGGACGGTCCTGCGGGCGCGTTCGGTCATCTTGCGATCTGCTTCGGCGATCAAAACATTAGCAGTGGTGGCGCCTCCCTCGACGGTCAACCCATCTGCACCGAGGAAGGCAATGTCAGCAGTGATATCGTTTAAAAAATCGATTGTCTGTGGCCCAACAGTTGCCTGATAATCTTGCAGAAAGATTCCACCAAGGATCGTCAAATTGGGAGACGGCCAGGTCAGAATTTCGCTTGCAATCGGGAGCGAGGTAGTCACCAGGGTGATCAGGTTGTTCATCTGTAATTCGGGGGAGATATAACGAACAACCTGAAGTGTTGTCGTCCCGGAAGCCAGAAGGATGATGTCGCTGCGATTGATCATTCTGGCCGCGACTTTTCCAATGCTGCCTTTTGCCGTTATCTGGAGTTTCTCCTTTTCCGCAAACGTATCGGTGCGGAAATTACCGGGAATGGAAACGGCCCCACCATGAATCCGTTTGAGACGATGTTCTTGTTCGAGCAGGATCAAGTCGCGACGGATAGAGGTCTCGGTCAGATCGTATTTCTTCACCAGATCTGAAACAAAAACCTTTCCCTGCTCGCGCACCATCTGCGCGATCTGGGAACGTCGCTCCGCCGTATTCAGATCATGATTGGAATTGTTTTCCATGGCAACCTTTTAAAGCGTTAAACTCCAACTACATCCAGATTCAATATGGCCGCTACAGTCTCGATCTTGCCACCGAGGTATCCCATCGTCAGTGCTTGATGATGCGGCGCACCAGCCAGACACCAGGTATCACACCAATCCTGGATCTCCATTGATTTTGATACTCCTGTCGGGCTACTGCCAGATATTGTCCATCTGCGTTGAACAATCCAGACTTAACCGATGTAGTACCTGCGTCGATTCCTAGTAGTTTCATATCCGCTCAATTCAATACTGAAGGATTCGGCGACCCAGGCTTGTGAACATGCTCATCCACAATCCTACCTCGTCGAACCCTCGCCGATTCCTTTAATAATGTACTTCTGGAAAATAACATAGACAAGGATGGCTGGGATAGCTGCCAGGAATAAACCGGCAAATTGGAATGTGGGATCGCCTGAATAGCGGGAGATGAGAGAAGCGAGTGCCACCATAACAGTCCGGGAATCCATATCTGTCAGCAGAATCAAAGGTGTGAACAGGTCATTCCAAGTCACAATGAAATAATAGATAATACAAAGGACGATTGCGGGCCTTCCCATAGGCACGATCACGTAGCGCAGAATATCGAAATATCCGGCGCCATCGAGTTCTGCCGCCTCGATGATCGCATCTGGGATACCTCGAAATGTGGCAGTCATCAACAAAATGGTTTCGGATAGAAACATACCAAGGTACGTAATGACAACCGACCAGTACGTGTTGACGAGATGTATCTTGGAAAACAGCATGTAGATCGGTATGATCGTCACCTGAACCGGAACAAACATACTGGAAATGATCAGGAAATAGATGACTTCCTTACCGATGAATTTTAGTTTTGAAAATGCATAACTCGCAACAATTCCAAAAGTGAGCAGAAAGAAAATAGTGAGCACAGAAATGATCAATGTGTTCTTGAAAAGCTTCAATATCTGAAATTGGCTGATCATCGTTGCGTAATTGCCCCAGGCGAGTTGATTCAAGTTTGGCAAACTAAAGGGGTTCGTCAGATAATCAGGGCGATTTTTAAGCGAGTTTAGGAACACGAACAACAATGGATACAGGTTTGAAATGGCAAGTATCGCTAAAACAATGAATATCAGTATCTTTGTTGTTCTACCTTTGGTTTTACCACTCATCATCACCTCTTTATTCCCAGTCACTGACTCTGTTTGTAAACTTCATTTCCGCAAAGGTGAGTATCAGAATGATAATCAAAAGAATCACGGCCAACCCAGTAGCAAAGCCGTAATTTGCACTTGCCTGATAAAACTTGGTGTAGATCATGTAATCAATCGTGGATGTTTCATATCCGGGTCCTCCGTAAGTGATCGAGTAGATAAACGCGAAAGTTCCTGTGAAGGTCCACACGATGGACATGATCGCTCCGTATTCGATGGTGCGCAAGATTATGGGAACGATGACTAAAAAAGTCCTCTGCCAGAAATTTGCACCATCTAAATTCGCCGATTCGAGGATGGACGGCGAAATCCTGGTCATGCCTCCCAGGATAATAATTGCCTGCCAGCCAATGGAAAACCAGGTCAGACAAAATACCAAAACAAATAAGGCGGAGGCACTGTTGCCCAGCCATTCTATTGACATGATTCCCAAGCCGATCTTTCGCAAGACGAGATTGATAGGACCGTCAAGCCCAAAGGCAATACGAAACAAATATCCGATAATAACCGCCGAAATAATTTGCGGCACATACACGATTGCCCGGAAGAACTTCCATCCAGCTACTTCTTCATATAGCAGGACAGCTACTAGCAATCCGATGAATATTTGAAGGGGAACGCTGATGAGCAGTACGAAGCTGTTCCGGAGAAGTGTCCAGAAAGGGCTATTCGTGAAAATGTCTATGTAATTTTGAAACCCCACCCAATCGTTCTGATATAACCCGTTCCAGTTCGTGAAACTCCGGTAGATGGCCTCCCCGATCGGATAAAAACGTATGAAGAGCAAAACAATGATGGTGGGAATGACGGATAGAATGCCCTGAATTGCCTTTTTTCTACGGAAATTTGTTTTGACAACGGCTTTCATGGTTTGATGGATTCCTTTAATCCTAATTGTAATTGTCAATTGCAATGATTAGGAACACCCATACCAATCATAGAGGCCAAAAAACGAGAATACCTATTCTGAATACTATTCCTTTAAATCAGAACTGCTCCCACCTCACTTCAGAGTACGCTACGTGGTTGAGATTGCCATAGGGTACTCCTGAGGATAGAGGAATACCCTATGGCCTATTGCCTGTACTTATTGCTGCTACTTATCCTTGTCGAGCTGCTGAGCGAATTCTTCCGGTGACATCTTTCCGGTCAAAACAAGCGGCACGAGTTTGGTGAAATCATCGACCACGGGACCTGAGAGCTCGTTGTCAAGCCAGAACGTGTAGCTCCCAGCCCATTCAAACATCTGGGCGGCAATCGAGCCGGACTCAATCCCCAAGTCCTGGGCTGATACATCTTTACGGACCGGCATGACCGTCTGCACTTCACTAAACTTCAGGAATTCATCCCTTGAGTTCAGGAAGGACAGCAGCTTCACCGCGGCTTCCGCGTTGGCATTCTTGGACACCACCAGGCTCTGGCCAGGTCCGCCAATTGTGCTGTTCTTGATGACGGCATCGGCTGAGATCTCAGGCGGGAGTATGGCTCCTACGTTTTCCACACCCAAGGCATCCTGGGCGTCCTGTACACCAAACGAGCCATTCGGGAACAGGGCGACTTCACCTGCAAAGAACTTGTTCTGCGAGTCGGCGGAGGTTGCCGCATCCTGATTCAAGTAGCCTTTCGCCCACAGCTCGTGATAGACTTCGAGGGTCTTCAGTAGAGCTTGATCGTCTGCGAAATTGGCTTCGCCGCGGTCTTCGGCAAGGATGGGTTCCAGCCCGTTCTGCTGCACCCACCAGTAGGCGGCGATGTAGAAGAAGTTATAGGGGTAGCCCTGGCCCTCGTCCGCAGCCATGGGCTGGTAGCCGGCATCCTTGATCTGCTGCATGGCCGCCATGAAGTCTTCCATAGTGCGCGGCGGATTGTTGTCAAAATCCAGACCGCTGTCTGCGATGATCTGCTTGTTGTACAGGAAGAAGCAAACTTGGTTGTTGGGCATTGGATACCCGATAACCGGATTGCCCACTTTGAAGTCCAGGCTGACAGTGTCCCAACCATTGATCTGGTCCAGGTCTTCCTGCGGGATGTAGGCGCTGATATCCTGGGTTACATCACCCAACTGAAAGATGAACTCGCCGGCCCACAGGTTTGCGATATCTGGAGCATTGCCCGCCAAAGCGGCCGTTCTGAAAGTCTGGTGCGCCTGGAGGGCGTCGGCAGAAACCGTCAGCTTCACGGTGATACCGGGATTTGCCTCTTCAAACCGTTTGAACGCCTGTGTGATATACCACTGGTCCTGAGAGAGCTGCTGCTCACTAGGCGCAATGTAGCTGTCCCGACCGTTGACCCAGATGTTCAACTCAATGGGCTCTTCACCAGCGCTTGGCGCACTTGGCGTACTTGGCGCACACCCCACTGAAAGCAATAGTATTGAGATTGCAGCAATCAGACTGGCTGTTACTTGAATCGTTTTCCTCATTTCGATCTCCTCTCCTTTTCCTTGAAATTGAATGAAACTACGGGTCCAATCGTGTCTCTTATATGACACATGAAATGGTAGCTTTGAGGCTATTTTCCTGGTTATTTCTTCAGTAATCACCTCTTTCTCTGGGATAAGTCGCGGAAAAGTACAATGGATTTATTCAAGTGGTAAAGGACTTTGGGAAAATTGCTTTTGGAAAAGAACATGTAACAATCAACCTACGGACAACAAGGATTTACACCCACCTGTATTGTTATTTACTCGAAATTTATGAATTCAAAACATAAAACGAAACAAATTTAGCACATTTATGTTATTTTAATGTATGATTTTGACCGCGTCAAGTGTACATTGCGGTGTTTATGTTCTTTTCAAACATTACCTAAGGGACCAACCCCGAAAACTGGTCCAACTTCCCGCGGAAACTGCAGCTAAACTCATATCGCACTATGACCGGTGAAGCACGGGAACCCAACGAAGCGAAGCGGTTAAGTCGTCCATGGTTCCGGATTTGTGAGAACACGACTGCAATCCAAACACGTCGATCTCAATGCCGAGCAAACCGTAATGGTTAATAAGGAAATCAAGTTCATTCCAGACCAGAACGAGTGTGTAGGGATAACTATCTCTCAGGCTTAGATAGTTCTTGATCTCAGCGGAGAGTTTTTTTCTCTCTCAAGAAATTTTTCGTCTGCGCCGAAGGTTTTTTCATCTCTCCGGAAGAGTTTTTCATCTGCGCCGAAAGATTTTCCATCTGTGCCGAAGAGTTTTTTATCTGCGCCGAAAGATTTTCCATCTGTGCCGAAAGATTTTCCATCTGTGCCGAAAGGTTTTTTATCTGTGCGGAAGATTTTCTCATCCGTGCCGAAGAGTTTTTCATCTGCGCCGAAAGGTTATTCATTTCTCCCGAAGAAATTTTCCGTCCGTGCGGAGAGATTTTTCGACTTTTCCAAAAGACACTCCCTCCAGGAGGAAATCCGATATCTCCCGAAAGATTTCCCATCTAAGCCAGAGAATATACCATCCCTCCGTAACCGTCTTCCAGCCGTTCGGAGGGACGTTCCCTGCCAGCCGAAGGTGGTTGCGACATGCCTGCTTACGGCTAAGCTTCCCCCAATGAAATTTTGGACCCGGATAAAAAGGGTATTCTCCCAACCCGACAGGCAGCCACAAACCGGCTCTCCGGTGTCCCCTGCAAAGATTGTGTGCGCAGTCCAGCTGGATCACAGTAATGTGAGGGGAACCCGCCCTCCACCATCCTTACAATTGCTCCGGGCCGGTGCAAACAGCCCTTTCTCTAAGGTCTGAATTCCACACAATACCTTCAACAAATCTCCCCTTTCTTTTCACAACAGTTCTCTATACTTGTCAATAGTGAAGAAACTCACTAGCAGTTACATGATAGACAAGAAACTGCATCGCATGATGCAATCCAATCCGGGAGACAAAAACATGAAAATGACAATCTTATCCATACTGCTCCTCATTGTATTGACGCTGGCCGCATGAGGGAGTCCCACCAGCAGCATACCATCAACCGAATCCGTTCCGGCTGCCGACCTGCCCATCGAAACGAGACTGATTCTCGGTACGATCAAACTCGAGGGCACTGAGCAGGAAATCACCCCCGAACAGGCCCAGGATATGTTGGTGCTGTGGCAGGTTTACCAAGAATTAACGAGCAGCGATACGGCCGCACAGGCGGAGATCGACGGGTTGGTCGCACAGATCGAGGAAACGATGACCGACGAGCAACTGACTACCGTTTCGGCGATGGACCTTACCCAGCAGGATGTCTTTACCTTACTGCAAGCGCAAACCCTCACCACGGGATTCACTCAACGTAGTAGCATCGGCGTCAACGTCACGCAAACGAACACCGGTTTCGCCTCGTCTGGCGGAGGCGGTGGCGTGCCCCCCGATGGGGGCATGGCCGGAGGCGCACCTCCCGATGGCGGCATGGGAGATGATTTGGGAGGCATGGGCGGTCCAATGCCCGATAACAGCGCAAGCCAGAGCCAGAACACGGGGGAAGATCTGGATATCAGTATAAGCGTCAAAGTGCCGACTGCCTTGGTGGGAGCCCTGGTCCAATACCTTGCGCAAAGAGCGGATTCCTGAAACTCTAGGGAGGCAAACCTATGAAAATCTCCATGCTGGTCCCTTGCTTGTTTCTGACACTTCTCCTGCCCGCCTGTGCAGGTAAAGTCGATGCAACCCCGCCAGCAGGCGTCTCCGTTTCAGACGCCTACACTGCAGCAGCAGCGACGCTCATAAAAGAGGCGAACGTTCTCACCCCGACGGCGCCAGCATCGCCCACCACCATGCCCACGTTATGGTTCAGTGCCACCCCAATCACAAGCACGCCAACCGCGCAACCTATTCTTTCGTCTTCCACGCCATACTATGGATGCTACAGCGCAGCCTACGTCAGTGACGTCACCATCCCTGATGGCACCTACCTGGCCCCTGGAGAATCCTTCACTAAAACCTGGCAGTTCATGAATACCGGCACCTGTCAGTGGGAGGCAGACTTTCTGTTAACATTCGAAACAGGCACTGACATGGATGGCACTGACACTCTCATCGGCGAATCTGTGGCGGCTGGTGAAACAGCTTCCTTATCCGTTCCACTCGTAGCACCGGAAACGGCAGGCTCTTATACGAGCTATTGGCGGTTAACCACCGACAGTGGCGAGGCCTTTGGAAGTTCCGTCTTTGTATTGATCGTGGTATCAGAGGATGCGGCTACAGCCACACCTACAACCACATCAACCAGCACTGCTTACGTTGACGATACTCCTACATACACCCCTTCGTGTACAGCCATCCCTACGACCACACCTTCCCAAGTGGAAGAAATCACAGAGACCGCCTCAAACACACCCACATCGACAGAGGACGATGATTCCTGATCGGATACTGTGCAATGGAATGGCAAGCTGGCACACAATTTCAACACGCAAGAATTCAAGGATTTTCCATGGCTACACTGTTCACTTTGTGGTTACTTGTCCTTTTTCTCCCGGTTGCTTGTATTAACTTGATCGGAGATTCATTCGACGAGATTGAAATAAAACATATGGGTATCAAAATTCAGTGAGTATGTCCCTTTCAAGAATCTATAGTGTGGAACTGTGGACTATGAAGCACAAACCCATAAATCCCCACAAATTCTTCACAATTCCCTCAATTTTTCTTTACATTGCATCGTTATACTTGTCACAATGTCAGATCCTTTCTCCAAAAAAAACAAGGAAGCCTAGATGCTCAAAAAAATCAATTTGCCAGCGTTCCTTTCCAGACTCCCCAGGCGTGCCCTTTGGATCCTCCTGGCCCTCGCGGTCCTGATCGGCGGCGGAGGCTACGCGTATTACCAGCAGTTCTATCTCCCCAACCAGGCCGCTGACGAGCCGGCCATGCAAACAGCTACCGCACGGCAGGGCGACCTGGTCATCTACGCCAGCGGCGCGGGGACGTTGATCCCCGCCGCGGAAACCTCCCTCAGTTTCCGGACAAGCGGGCAGGTGACCAAGATCAATGTCAAAGTTGGAGAGGCCGTGCAGGCCGGGCAGGTGCTGGCTGAGCTGGACGATGTCTCTCTGCAAATCGAATACGCCCAGGCCAAGCGCGCCCTGGCGGACCTGACCTCGCCCTACGCCATCGCCACTGCCGGGCAGGATCTGGCAACCGCACAGCAAGAGGTCAGCAGCACCCGCAGCCACCTGGCCTTCGTCCTCAGCCCGGCTGTGCTGAGCTCAGAAGAGGCCGTCGCCCAGGCGGAGCAGGACCTGGCAGAGGCCCAGGCTTCATCCATTACGCAATCAGACCAGAAAGTCAAAGATGCACAGGACGCGCTGGATGTCGCTCAGGACCGGCTTAGGGGCAACCAGCTGTACTACGAGAATAATTACCTTGCCAACCATTTCACCGTGTACGATCGTAAATCGGGCACCAACTATGTGGCCGCGCCGACGGACGCCGACATCGCGGCCGCACGCGCGGATTACGCATTGGCGCAGGCCTCGGTGGTCGAAGCACAGAATTATCTGGCGGTATTGAATGGGGAAGACGTACCTGCTGATGCCACCGGCAGCAACCTGACCCAGTTGGAAGACGCGAAACTCAGCCTGCAAAGCGCCGAGGACAGCCTGACCGCCACCCAACTGATCGCGCCCATCTCGGGCACGGTGATGTCCCTTGACCTCGTCCAGGGCGGGACCGCCGGCACAGGCACGGTCGCCACGATCGCCGACCTGAGCACGCCGTACCTGGAAGTCTTCCTGGACGCCACCGACTGGGAGAACGTCAAGACGGATTACCCCACGGAAGTCACCTTCGACGCCCTGCCGGATACGACCTTCACAGGGAAGGTCACCCAGGTGGATCCCGGCCTGTATACTTCCGGGAATACATCCGTCATACGGGCGCTGGTGGAGCTCGACCCGCCTACCGATGGATTCAACCTACCCACCGGTTCCACAGCAGCCGTGGACGTGATCGCCGGCCAGGCTAGGGACGCCGTCCTGGTGCCGGTCGAGGCCTTGCATGTGACCTCTCCGGGCAACTATGCGGTGTTTGTGCTAGAGAATGGCAAGCCTAAGCTACGCGTGGTCGAAGTCGGCATCCAGGATACCCTCTACGCCGAGATCAAATCAGGCCTACAGGCAGGCGAGGCCGTCACCACAGGCATCACGGAGACGCGATGAAAGCCAGGCGCAAGATCATCGAAACGGTGAACCTCACCAAGGTCTTCGGCATGGGAGATATCAGCGTGACGGCATTGGATGGCGTCAGCATCTCGATCCAGGCAGGCGAGTTCTTGGCCATCATGGGGCCCTCGGGATCTGGCAAGAGTACGCTGATGCATATCCTGGGATGTCTATCTCAGCCTACCTCGGGGCAATACTTCCTGGACGGCGAGGATGTCAGCAGCCTTGATAAGGTGCAGCTGGCAGCCATCCGCAACCAGAAGATCGGTTTCATCTTCCAGGCTTACAACCTGCTCCCGCGTACAACCGCCTTGCACAACGTCACGCTACCGTTGCTATACAATCGTGATCGCCCCATCGCCGAGGAAGAGGGCGAAGCCAAGGCGCGCACCGTGCTGGAACTGGTCGGCCTATTAGACCGCATGGACCACCAGCCACAGGAACTCTCCGGAGGCCAGCAGCAACGTGTGGCCATTGCCCGGGCTTTGGTCAACAATCCCCTCATGGTCATCGCGGATGAGCCCACCGGCAACCTGGACAGTCACTCTGGCGAAGAGATCATGAACCTGCTGCACAAATTGCATGGTCAGGGCACAACCATTGTCATGGTGACGCACGATCCGAAGATTGCTGCCCATACACAGCGAACGATCAACCTGCTGGATGGGCAGGTTGCGAAGATCGTCCACAACGGCAAACAGAACTAACAGGGGAGAAACAAGAAGGTGCACCGTGAAACCGTCTGAGGTCCTGCACATCGCCTGGGAAGCGCTGCTCAAGAATAAAGTACGGTCTTTCCTGACCATGCTGGGCATCATTATCGGCGTAGCAGCGGTCATCATCATGGTCGCTATCAGCGCAGGCACAGAAGCCACCATCCAGGAGCAGATCACCAGCCTGGGTTCGAATCTGATCTTCGTGCAAAGCTCATTCTCGCGCGGAGGGCCTGGCCAGAGCAGTAGCGGCGGATTGGTCTTCGACGACGCGGAAGCGATCCAGAATGGGGTGACCGGGGTCAAAGCGGTGGTCGTGGAACAATTCTCCAGCGAGCCCGTGAAATTTTCTGATGTATCGCTGGATGAGGTCGAAATTCTCGGCACGACTACGGGCTTCCCCTCCGTACGCGATATCGACATTGCGCAGGGACGCTACTTCACCGATCAGGAAATCGAGCGGAAACAAAAGATTGCGGTACTCGGTTACAGCCTGGCGCAAGAACTCTTTGGGGAAGCCGATCCGATCGGCGAATACATCACCGTCGGCAACACCAAACTGGCCGTGATCGGCGTGCTGGCTGAAAAAGGCACGATCGGTAACACGGATTACGATGCCCGCGTTTATATCCCCATCACAGTGGTCTTTCAGAAATTCACACCCTCGCAGTTCGCCCGCTTCATGGGCGACCGGGTGCGCATGATCTACGTCGAAGTGGAACCCACGGCGAAGCTGGACGATGTGATTACCCAGATTGAATTGTTGCTCGTCAAGCGGCACAAAGTCACGCTCGACACGGCGGATTTCAGCGTCACCACCCAGCAGGACATTATCGATACACGCGAATCGACTACAGCCGCCTTCCGGAATCTGCTGGCCTGGGTTGCCGGCGTCTCGCTTATCGTGGGCGGCATCGGCATCATGAACATCATGCTGGTCAGCGTGACTGAACGCACGCGCGAGATCGGCATCCGCCAATCCGTGGGCGCAACACCCAACGACATCCGCATGCAATTTCTCACGGAGGCACTGCTGTTGAGCATCGTTGGTGGCTTGATCGGCACGATCGTCGGCATCGGAGGCTCCTATATCTTCGGTGTGGTGAGTGATATGCGCACTGTCATCAACCCGCTTTCCATCTTGCTGGCCTTCGGTTCCGCAGCGGTAGTTGGCGCGTTCTTTGGATATTACCCTGCGGACCAGGCTGCTCAACTCGACCCTATCGAAGCGCTACGCTACGAATAAGTACAAGGAGAAGAAATGAATAATAAACTTATACCGGTACTCGTGACCCTGATAGTGGCATTGTCAGCCTGCGGTACCGCCACAAACGCGACCGAACAAACCGCTTCCGCCTCACTGGATGGGTCCCTGCCTATCCAGATGGAGATCCTGGTCGGCACCCTGAAATTGGACGGCACCGACCAGGAAGTTACCCCGCAGCAGGCCGCCGAACTCTTGCCGCTCTGGCAAGTCTATAAAGACCTGAGCAGCAGCGACACCGCCTCGCAGGAGGAAATCGATGGGCTGAGTCAACAAATCCAGGATACGATGACCTCTGAACAAATGACGGCTATCTCGGATATGCACCTCACCCGCCAGGATATGTTTACCTTGATGCAAGACCAGGGCATCGCACAGGGGAGAAGCCAGGGCAGCCAAAATGGGAACGGTGGTGGTTTTACGTCTCCGGATGGCTTCAGTCCACCCGAGGGCTTTACACCCCCGGAGGGAGGCTCGCCAGGTGGCTTTGGAGGCGAAGGATTTGGAGGGTTTGGCGGAGGCAATGGAAACGGGCAGGGTGGCCAATCCTTTTCTCCCGAACAGATTGCAACCGCTCAGGCAGCCCGTGGCCAGGGGGGCGGCTTCAACCGCATCCCGTCGGGTCTGATCGACGCGCTGGTCCAATTCCTGCAAACCAAGGCCGGTTCCAACTAAGCCATTGCAGTTCAACGGTTCCAGTCCATCCAGGCTGAGTGACGAAAGACTGCAAAGGGCACTACCCACGGGAGCCCATTGATGCCAGAGCCATCCGGTACCACTCTCATTGCGACCCTAACGAGCAAATGGACCTCCTTAAGAAATCCAGGGAGGATCCTACTGCTGGTCGTTCTGGCGCTCCTGGTAGGTGCAGGCGCTCTGACTTATTCGACCTTATCCAGCCGGGCTGCTATCGCAGCGCAAGGTACCGCCCCACAAACTACCACCGTGCGCCAGGGCGAGTTGGTCCTCTCCGCGAGCGGCGCTGGCATCCTGGCTGCTTCCGACGAAATCGACCTGGCTTTTACGAGCGGCGGGGAGGTCACCGGCGTCTACGTCAAGCCCGGCGACCACGTGGAAGCAGGCACGCTCCTGGCCCAGGTGGATGAACACGACGCGCAAAACCAATACCTGCAGGCCAGGCTCGATTATCAGGAATTGACCTCTGCGATGGCCATAGCGACCGCACAGGAGCAAGTGGTACAAGCGCAGGACGAACTGACTTCCTGCACCCTTCAATTGGAGTACCTGATCAGCCCCAAAGTGCTCTATTGGGAAACGGAGGTCGAAAAAGGCAAGGGGGACCTCCAGGAAGCCCAGGCTCGCCTGGCCAACTTCCCCTCCGACGAACAGGCACAACAAGCTGTGGACAAGGCCGAAGCTTTCCTCGGTTTTACACAGGACAGCCTCGAAGGCGCCTGGGAGATTTACTATTCCGAGTACGTTCCCGAGACTTTTCCGATCGTGGAGGATCAGATCGACAAGGATGTATACGGCGCACCATCCGATTTGGAGATCGTACAGGCCCGCACAGCGATCGACGAAGCCCGGAAGAATCTGGCGGACAGCCAGGAGTTGTACGAGGTCCTGACCGGTGGGGCTATGCCGGAAGTCCCGAGTAGCGACGCGCTCGTCCAACTGCAGCAGGCCGAGCAGGCTCTGCAGGACGCGCAGGCTGCTCTCGAGGGCACCAAGATCATCACCCCGATCAGCGGGACCATCCTGATCGTGGAGGTTTCCAAGGGTAACACCGCTGGCACAGACACGGTCATCACGATGGCCGACCTGAGCCAGCTTGCGCTGGACTTCTACTTAGATGAGTCAGACTGGGACCTGGCCGCTGTGGGAGAGCCGGCGCAAATCACCTTCGACGCGCTTCCAAACCAGGTCTTCACCGGAGTGATCACACAATTGGACGACGAACTTTACCAAAGCGGTAACACCTCTGTCGTCCATGGCGTCGTGCAATTGGCGAACCTCCCGGAGGGGTTCGACCTCCCCATAGGTGCCAGCGCAACTGTCGACGTTATCCACACCCGGGTAGAGAATGCAGTGCTCCTCCCGCTGGAGGCGTTGCACGAAAATACACCCGGTGAATACACGGTACTCCTGGCCGAAGACGGCACTTTCACGTCACGTGCGGTTGAGATCGGCCTTCAAGACCAGTTCTATGCCGAAGTGAAATCAGGCTTGAAAGCCGGTGACGTAGTTTCAATCAGCATAGTGGAGGTCGAGTGACCCAGCATGACGATCTCGAAACCACCTCCACTTGGTATACTGCAAGTGGAAAGGCACGCGATGAACAAAACGATCCTGGTCGTGGATGATGAAGCGCGGCTGGTCTCCCTGGTGGAAAGCTACCTCACCCAGGAAGGCTTCCGCGTTCTCACGGCCTCCAACGGCGTAGAAGCCCTGCCGATCGCCGGCCGAGAAAAACCAGACCTCATCATTCTCGACATCATGATGCCCGAAATGGACGGTTATGCATTCATGCGAGAGCATCGCAAGGAACAGAATACGCCCATCATCCTTTTAACCGCGCGCGTGGACGACGACGAACGCGTCATTGGACTCGAACTGGGCGCAGATGATTATGTCACCAAACCCTTCCGCCCGCGTGAATTGATGGCGCGCGTACGAGCGGTGTTACGCCGGGCCGGTCTGGGCGAGCCTCAAGGCCAGTACTTGCAGGTATCGGATGTGACCCTGGACCGTGAAACGCGCGCGGTCACCATAGCAGACCGGCCAGTGGACCTGACTCCCTCCGAGTTTGACTTGCTGGCTGCCTTGATGTCGGCGCCGGGGCGCGTCTTCTCGCGGCTCGACCTGCTGGACTTCATCCAGGGCGTGCGCTACGCCGGCTACGAGCGCACCATCGATACGCACGTCAAGAACCTGCGCGCCAAGATCGAGCCGGATCCGCGCTCGCCACGCTACATCGAAACCGTCTACGGCGTGGGATACCGCTTCCGGAGGCATTGATCCATGCGCTCAATTGCACTGAAAATGGGGCTGGCTTTTCTCGCCATCGCGCTCATCAGCATTGTATTGATCGTGCTGCTTGCGCGCTGGAATACGGGCACGGAATTTTCACGCTTCATTTCCGATCGGCGCGGTGCCGACCAAGTAAACTCACTGGCGGAGTATTACCGCACTCACGGATCGTGGGAAGCGGTCAGCCTTACGGATAGCGCCAGCGACCAGCCCGCCCGCCCGGGTGGTAATGGACCGCCACGCGAGTCCTTCTTCACGCTGGCCGATACCAACGGGCTGGTAGTGGTCCCAGGACCCGACTACTTTCCGGGCCAGCAAGTGCCCCAGATGGAACTGGATCAGGGCCTGCCGATTCAAGTGGAAGGAGAAACCGTCGGCACGCTGGTCTTTGGGAGGATCCCACTTGAAAGGAACCCAAGAGAGGAAGAGTTCATTCGCCGTACCAATCTCATGCTGATCTACAGCGCACTGGCGGTATCCCTGGTGGCCGTGCTGGTAGGGATATTCCTCTCCCGCACACTTACCAGGCCCATTCGCGAATTGACCGAGGCGACCCAGGCCGTGGCCAGCGGAAACCTGGGGTTGCAGGTCTCGGTCCGCTCCCGGGATGAGATGGGGAAACTCGCCGCTTCCTTTAATAAGATGAGCGCCGACCTGGCGCGTTCGACCGAGGCGCGCAAACAAATGACGGCCGACATCGCCCATGAATTGCGCACACCCCTCAGCCTGATCCTCGGCCACGCCGAAGCCGTACACGATGACGTTCTGCCGCCCAGCGGGGAAAATTTCGAGATCATCCGGGAAGAAGCCGGCCGGTTGGATCACCTGGTGGAGGATCTACGCACACTCTCCCTGGCGGATGCTGGTGAACTCAGCATGCACTTTCAGGGCGTTAAACCGCGAAAATTACTGAAAGACCTGGAGGCCAGCTTCCAACACCTCGCCAGCCAGAAAGACATCCAAATCCGCCTTGAGACGGACTCCGATCTCCCCAATTTGACACTGGATCCCGGGCGCATGACCCAGGTATTGTCCAATCTGCTCAAGAACGCCCTGCAACACACTCCTGCTGGAGGCCAAATCCTCCTTGCGGCGCGGAACGTGCCGGAAAGTGTAGAACTCTCCATCATGGATACCGGTCCGGGTGTGGAAGGTCAGGAAATCGAGCACATATTCGACCGGTTTTACCGCGCCGACAAAGCGCGCAACCGGGAAGCTGGCGGCTCGGGTCTGGGATTGGCGATCGCCAAATCCATCGTCCAGGCGCATGACGGGCAAATCCTGGCAGAAAGCGCGCCCGGACAGGGGTTGTGCGTCAAGATCAAATTCCCAATCAAACCTAATTCATGAGACATTTCTAACAAAACAACCATACTTTTTTAAGGGAAGACTCATGGAGATTTGCGAAAATCGTTGAATCCTAGTATGGCGGAACGATAAAAGGAGCTATCCATGGAATTGATCAACAACATTATTCATGCCATCACACAAGTTCATCCCATCCATCCCATGCTGGTGCATTTCCCGATCGCCCTGACCGGCGCAGGGGCACTTTTCATCCTGCTAGCGCTTTGGAAAAACCAGGCGTTCTTCGAGCAGGCGGCGTTTGCCAACATCGCCCTGGCCACGGTCAGCACGCTGGCTGCAGGTCTGACGGGCATGTACGACAACCAGGTCAATTACGTAGGGGATGCCCCCAATGCGGGCTTAAAGGTCGCGCTGGCGAGTACACTCTTGCTGGTTACCACCATCACGACCGTGGCGCGCTGGAGAAACCCGGAGCTGTTTAACAAAGCCAGAGCCCTGTATGTAGGAGCCTATCTTCTCAGTTTTGCCCTGGCCCTCGTGCTGGCCTTCCTGGGCGGGGTCATCCTTTATGGCATCTAAATGGTATCTAAGACTCTATAGGAGACAAAATGGTTAAGACCGGAATGATGAACAAAAAACATACCCTCATAATAACTGTTAGCCTGATCGGCGGACTGGTCCTGGCTGCGTGTGGGGCAGGTACTGCCCCGGAGTCCGAGGCCGCTCCCGCGAAAAACTTAGAACCAGCTCAGGGGGAGACTCCGACCGAAATTGCTCCAACGAACACCGCCGAAACTGCCGCCACGGACACGTCAACCGAAGCAATCCCCAGCGAGCCTACCGCCGCTGCCCCAGAGGAATCGCCGGCCAGCGTCGTCAGCTTTGCAAACGACGTCTTCCCGATCATCAAGAGTCGCTGTTACAACTGTCACGGTGGGCAGCGCGTGGAAAAAGGCTTGCTGCTGGGCAGTTACGACGAGTTGCTGGCGGGTTCGGACAACGGCCCGGTGATCGTTCCGGGAAATGCGGCGGACAGCCTGCTGGTTGAACTGGTCGCCAGCCAGAAGATGCCCAAACGAGGGCCCAAACTTACACCGCCCCAGGTGCAACTGATCACTGAATGGGTGAACAGTGGTGCGCCCAACAACTGAATCATATTCCTCCACATTGTTTGAAAAGGTGAGACGGGTTTCCGTCTCACCTTTTTTGTTGCGCGCATATACCCCATAGTCGTGAGGATCATAGAATACCCCTCTCTGGAGGGGTGAAAAGCGACCGATGTTCGCTTATAATAGGAGCGACCGATAGTCGCTTTATCATCGCGCTGCAAAACGATCCGAACCAGAACTTGGACCAAGAAGGACCGTTGCATCGCGCAAATTGCGGAAACAAGCAAGAAGCAGTAGGAGTACCCCATGCCAAAAGGAATCCCCCTTACGGAAGAAGAACAGCAGCGGAGGCGCAAGGAGATCTTCGACACTTCCGTACACCTGTTTCTGGAGAAAGGTTTCAATGAAACCTCCATGCGCGAGATTGCCGTGGCCGCCGGTATCGGCAAATCCACGCTCTACGATTATTTCGGATCCAAGGACGAGATCTTGATCACATATTTCGAGGATGAGATCCAGAAGATCACAGAACACGCAAAGGAGATCGCTGAACAGGATATGAGTGTCTCTGAAAAACTTCGATGTATCATGCACATGCATCTGGAGTACCTGGTAGACAACAAGAACCTGTATCTGAAACTCACCGTCGAAGCCCAACGGCTTTCCTTCCAGAGCCAGCAAGAGATCCAGATTGCACGCCACGCTTATCAGGATATGCTGCGAGCCCTGGTCGAAGAGGGTATTCAAAATGGCGAGTTTCGGGAGATCAACCCGTTATTTGCAGCCCGCAGCATCTTTACGCTGCTCTCCATTGCAGTCTTTACCTCCCGCCCAACCGGGACTCCGGCGGAAATGATGGAAGATGCTATAGAGATCTTCTTCAAAGGAGTGCAGGCTTGATTTTTTTTGAAGGATGAGCGACCGGGTTCGCTCATTGGAGGCACTCATGAAGTCCACTTCAATCACACCGGAAATCAAGAGCAAGATCCTGAAATGGATCCGGGAAGTGGCCCTGGGTATGGTCGGGTTTGCCGCCGTCCTGCTGCTCTCGGCCGGCAAATGGGACTGGCTCTGGGGCTGGGCTTACATCCTGGTACTCAGCGCAGCGATGGCCGCGCATGTAATCGTGCTGGTGCCGACCAACCCGGCGCTGCTGGCCGACCGCGCTGGAGGAATGCGCCAGCCTGGGGCCAAACGCTGGGACATTTGGCTGGCAACTGCGGCCGGACTGGCATTCTTTGCCATCATGATCGTCGCCGGACTGGACGAACGCTGGGGTTGGACAGGCACCCTCTCGCTATGGGCCCATCTCACCGGCGCGCTGCTGTTCATCACCGGATGGACGTTCTTCCTGTGGGCTATGGCTTCCAACCCCTTCTTCTCGGAGAGCGTGCGAATCCACGCAGACCACCGGGTCGCAAGCAGCGGTCCTTACCGATTCGTGCGACACCCGGGGTACTTTGGAAATCTGATCGGGTGCCTGGGTCAGCCATTGCTGCTTGGTTCCTGGTGGACCTTTGTCCCGGCGGTGGTTGCCATGTTGATCTTTATTCTGCGCACGGCATGGGAAGACGACACGCTCCAACGAGAACTCAATGGATATTCTGATTACGTACAACAAGTCCGCCACCGCCTGATACCGGGCCTTTGGTAGGAAGGTAAAAGACCATGCCGCAAAACAATGCATCCACGTCAATCACACCAAACCAGGCTGCACTGAAAATGCTTGCCAGCTTCCTGGCGTCCCTGCTATTGAGCGCCACCCTGCTCTTCGGCGGGGCAGGACGGCTCAATTGGATACTGGGATGGATATTCATCACTGCCTGGATCGTTCCGAAACTGGTTTTTCTCATCCTGTTGCGCTGGAGCGACCCTGACCTGTTTATCGAACGCGCGACCAGCCATCGAAACACACAGCCGTACGATCGGATTCTATTACCACTGTACTTTGTATTTGCATTCGGCACATTCCTCGTGGCCAGTCTGGATGGGGGGCGTTTCAAATGGTCGGGAGATTTGCCAACCACATTGATCGTTGCGGCATACATCATCTATCTACTGGGAAACAGCCTGGCAGGATGGGCGATCAATTCAAACCCCTTCTTTTCATCCGAGTCACGCCTCCAGAATGACCGCAATCAACGTGTGACCAGCAGTGGACCCTATCGGTTCATCCGTCATCCTGCCTATTCCGCCGCCTTTCTACTCTGGTTAACGACAGGTTTGATGCTCGCATCTTCGTGGGCGGTAATTCCCGGCCTGCTGGCGGGAACCATGATGGTCATTCGGACCGCTTTTGAAGACCAAATGCTACAAGCTGAACTTCACGGCTACACAGAATATGCCCGGCAGGTGCGATATCGCCTGCTACCAGGCATCTGGTAAGCCTAAGGAGAGCACATGTCACCCAAATTCATGCTACCCCTGAATGACCCGAAAGCCGATCTGGAAACGGTCGGCGGAAAAGGGATGTCCCTGGCAAAACTCGCCAACGCTGGCCTGCCCATCCCGGGCGGATTCCATATTACAACCGAGGCCTACTGCCAGTTCGTGAAAGCCAACGACCTGCAATCCGGCATCAACGCATCTCTCGAACGCGTCGACTTTTCAAAGCCCACCACCCTCGAGGCAGCCTCTGAGGCCATCGGCCAGCTCTTCGCACAGGGCGCCATCCCGGAGGACCTGGCCAATGCCATCGTCAGCGCCTATGGAACCCTACCCGGCTCGAATCCGGCTGTGGCGGTGCGTTCATCCGCCACCACTGAGGACCTGCCGGGGGCCTCCTTTGCAGGCCAGCAGGACACCTACCTCAACATCAGCGGTGCAGATCGGGTTCTTGATGCTACCAGAAAATGCTGGGCTTCCTTATGGACAGCTCGTGCCATCGGCTACCGCGCTCGCCAGGGAATCCGCGCCGAGGGTGTAGCCCTGGCAGTGGTGGTTCAGCTGATGATCAACGCTGAAGCGGCGGGTATCATGTTCACTGCCAATCCACTCAACGGAGATCGGGACGAGGCCGTCATCAACGCCGCCTGGGGATTGGGGGAAGCAGTCGTCGGCGGAGCTGTGACTCCTGACACGATAACAGTCAACAAACTGACCGGCGGCCTGATCACAAGAGAAACGGCTGAAAAGCTGGTCATGACCGTTCGTACGGAAACCGGGACGGAAGAACAACCTGTCCCGCCCACCCTGCAAAATATTCCCGTATTGAGCGACGAGCAGGCTGCGCAATTGACGCGCTACGGTGTGGAAATCGAAGAGCTTTACGGCATGCCGATGGACATCGAATGGACGCTGGCAGACGGGGAGTTTGCCATCGTGCAGGCCCGTCCCGTGACCGCCATGGCGGAAGCTCCGCTGGATTGGCCGCTACCCGACCCAAGGGGCACCTACATGCGCACCAGCATCGCCGACCTGATGCCCAAGCCGCTCAGCCCATTGTTCTTAACCATGGGAATTCCAACCCTGAGAGATCAGATGACACCCCTTGGGGGAAGGGTGATCGGCGGGAAACCGGCACTGGGGGAGTATTACTTCACCAGCATCAATACATATGCCTACATGAACACCAGTTTCCCAGCCCGGGGCTGGCTTTGGATCCTGTTTCGTATGCTCCCGGCTTACCCACGGCTGATAAGGACCATTGTACCGCTCTGGCGTGATGAACTACACCCTGAATATCAGGCGTTTGTTGCCGACGTACAAGGTTTGGCACCGGCGCAAATGTCTGCGGACGATTTGTGGAGCGCGATTCAGGAACTCTTCAACGCCGCGGCTTACTACATGGATGGACTGATGTTTGCCACCATGGGCGCCTCGGCAGGTTCGGAGATGCTGCTCACCCGAGCCTATGACAAACTGGCGAAGCGGGAAGGCGACCCCGATGCGACCGCCCTGCTGATGGGTTGGGATAACATTCCGGTGCGCTCGGAAAAGTCGCTCTATGACATTGCCATGTGGGTGCGAGAAAACGATGAGTTGGAGAATTTCATTCTAACGACACCCACGCAAGACCTGGTTGAAAAGCTGAGAACATCCGATTCTGTTTCCGTACCGCAATTCTCTGAATTCGTCTCCCGTCTCCAGACCCACCTGGATACCTTCGGCCACGTCGTCTTCCAACTCGACTTCGCTGAAGACCTGCCACGCGACCATCCCGAAATGATGCTCGAAACCGTCAAGATGTACCTGCGTGGCGAAGGGGCAAATCCATACGAGCGCCAGAAAGCCAGCGAACGAAAACGGGTTGAAACCGCTGAAACCATGCTCGCGCGATTAAAGGGTTTGAAGTTGTGGCTCTTCCGTAAAGTGCTCAACTGGGCGCAATCTCTGGCAGAGGTGCGTGAAGACGCACTTTCCGAAATCGGGCTGGCTTATCCTATGATGCGCGAACTGCTACGCGAGTTGGGGCAGCGCTTTGTTGAAGCAGGCGCTATCGAACAATCAGAGGACATCTACTGGCTGGAAATGGATGAGATCTACGCCAGCATTAAAAAACTGGAACGCAGCCAGTCATTGGAAAGCCTGTCCGCGCACATAGAACAGCGCAAAGCCTTCCACCAGAAAGTCAAGAAAATTACCCCACCCCCCATGATCCCGCTGAAAGAGCGCGTGATGGGCTTCAAATCCGACATCTTCATCGCCCAAACCGAAGATGCCCAGGCTGGCAGCCTGCTCAAGGGCGTGCCCGCCAGCGCCGGAAGAATCACCGCGCCTGCCTGCGTCCTGCACGGCCCCGAAGACTTCGATCAGATGCGCCCCGGCGATATACTGGTCGCCGACACCACCACTCCCGCCTGGACTCCTCTCTTCGCCATGGCTTCCGCTGTGGTGACCGACATCGGCGGACCACTCAGCCACGGCAGCATCGTCGCGCGCGAATACAACATCCCGGCTGTCATGGGCACGGGTGTGGCTACCCGCCGCATCCAGAGCAGGCAAACCATTACTGTGGACGGCACCAGAGGCGAGGTGCGTATCGAAACATCTGACGACGATCAACCTCTCCCCGCTCCACCCTCAGAGTGGCCCCTGCCCGAAAAAGGGGTCACCTTTGCACGCGGCAGCCTGGCCGAGCACACACCGAGCCCGGTCTCGCCGCTATTCGCCACCCTGGGTCTCGAGATCGCCAATCACGAAACCGAGAGGCTCTGGCGCGATTATATTGGCGTAGACCCGACCGATATATTTGTCAGTGATGGTTTCTATCTGGCGATCAACAACTACGTCTACGGTGGTTTCAAGTTGGGGCTGAAAAATACCTGGGCCATCACCAAAATGTCATTCTCGGCCATCGGCCCGATGATGCGCAACGCGCCAGAACGCTGGCGGGATGCCCGCGACAAACTTGCAGCGGTAGTCAATGAATGGGAGCACAAAGATATCGCCTCCCTCTCGCCCTCCGAACTGCTGGACGGCGCAGGCACGGTCTTTGGTGCGGAGGTCAAGTACTACACCGTCATCCAGACCACCCTGCCCGCCGCATCGATGGGAGAAATCTTCTTCACCCGCTTCTACAACAGCCTGGTCAAGCGCAAAAACGACCCCGAAGCCACAGTGTTCCTGTTCGGTTTTGAGACGATGCCGGTACGCGCGGAAGAGTCGCTGTTCGACATTGCGACCTGGATCAAAGCGCACCCCGCGCTGACGGAATACACACTTCGCACCCCGACCGAAAGCCTGGTTGCCGACTTCAAGCGCGGGGCACCACCCGAAGGTATTCCCACGGATCTGTGGGCTGAGTATCAGTCCCACTTTGAGCAGCACTTCGAAAAATTCGGGCGCACCGCTTACGAGTTCGACTTCGCCAACCCCACCCCTGCCGAAGCCCCCAGTCCGCAGTTCGAAGCGATCAAACTGTTCCTGGAGGATAAAGCGATCAGTCCCTACGAGCGGTTACAAACTGCCGCCGAAAAACGGGAACAGGCCACCCGCTCCGTGTTGGAGCGCATCGGCTGGCCTCGTAGAAACTGGTTCAAGAAACTGCTCAAAAAAGCCCACGAGACGGGTGCCATCCGTGAAGACAGTATTTTCGACATGGGCATGGGCCATCCCGTCATCCGCCGCATGTTGAATGAACTGGGACGTCGCTTTGCGGAAAGTAGTGTCATCGAAGGTGCCGACGACATCTACTGGTTGAAGCAACGGGAAGTGGAGGAAGTGATCCAATTGCTCGAATATCGCCAGCCCTTGCCTGAGCTTTCAGGCCGTGTGCCTGGACGCAAAGCCGACTGGCGTGCCGCCTTGCAGATCGTCCCGCCGGTTATGCTGCCGGAGAAATCCTTCTGGCAAAGGTTCATCGGCGGAGGCGCCCCGGAAGAACAGGATGGCAAGGTTCTGCTCAAAGGTCTCGGCACCAGCAGCGGACAGGTCACCGCACCGGCCTGCGTGCTCTACGGACCCGAAGATTTCCCAAGGATGAAGCCCGGCGACGTGCTGGTCGCCACCACGACAACCCCAGCCTGGACGCCTCTCTTCGCCATGGCCTCCGCCGTGGTGACCGACATCGGCGGGCCGCTCAGCCACAGCAGCATCGTCGCGCGCGAATACGGCATCCCGGCCGTGATGGCCGCTCGTAACGCCACCCGCCATATCCGGAGCGGGCAGATGGTCACCGTGGACGGCAAGGAAGGAACCGTCATTCTGGAAAACCACAGGTAAGAAAACGGAGCGGGTTTCGGCTCACCCAGAAGTGTCAGAATAGTCGATTAATATCCAAAGGATGAAATATATGAACAAGCTGATCGATTGGATCAAGAACCATCAAGTTGCAGCCTTCTTCTTCGTCACATTCACGATCACCTGGGGGCTGGGGTTTTCCTATAGCGCTGTCTTGCAGAAAGGCCAATTCCTGTTGTTCCCGCTGGTTGTGATCGCTACCTGCGGGCCTGCACTGGCGGGGATCATCATCTCCGCAGTCAGCAATACTCAACCAAGACAAGGTCCACGCAAAGCATTCTGGATTGCCTTTCTCTTGGCGTGGGTCGTATCTGCGCTTGTTTTTCTTGCAAACGGGATATACATCGAACACATGTCACTATCTCCGGCGGTGGTTGGCCTACTCACAATTTCGGTGGCGCCGGTTGCCTTTATTATCGCTTCGGTCTATTCCCGGATTCCGGCTGTGAAGATCTATTTGGCATCATTGATCCAGTTGCGTGGTGAGTGGAGCTGGTCTCTCCTAGCCTTGGTGTCGTTCCCGGCCCTGATCCTGCTTTCAATCCTTATCAGCAGTATCCTTGGCAGGCAGCCAATGGTAGCTCCCCAATTCCCGGCAACGGGCCTGGCATTGATCGGCTTGGTCGCAGTTAAGTTCTTCTACCAACCCTTCTTTTTCAATACTACCGGCGAAGAAATTGGCTGGCGCGGATTTGCGCTGCCCAGGCTGCAATCCCGTACAAGCCCATTAATTGCCAGTCTGGCAATTGCTTTCTTCTGGGTAAATTGGCATTTATTTCTCTGGCAAGCTGAGGGCAATCCAATGTTTTCCTGGTCTTATTGGATCGGTCAATATGCGCTACACATTCCCGCTTCGGTGATCATTGGCTGGTTTTACAATCGCACCAAGGGGAGCATCCTTGTCGCAGGAATTGCCCACGCAGTTGCTAACACTGCCAATGCATTTTTCCCCAACCTAGACTGGATGATTTACATTCTAACCGCGGCAGTTGCCATGCTGGTGATGATCCTGGTTGACAAGATGTGGAAGAAACTGCCCCCTGACCATCCGGCGGTGTTTCAGACATCATTACAAGCTTCTTGAATGAGTAAAGGAGGTTCATGGTGCAACCGTTTATCTTGATTTCTATCCTTGTTTTTGTGTTGATCGTTTTGGGCGCATTAATTGCTGTTGCCATCGTCATACGGAATTCCAGCGGTGACACAACCTACAACGACCAGGAATCGCATCCACAGGGTTATTGGATCGGTATTGGCATGAGCATCGGGGCCGGGTTTGGTGTGGCCCTGGGTTTGTTTTTTGACAACTTAGTCCTAGGTATCGCAATCGGAGCAGCCATCGGAGTAAGCATCGGCGCTGCGCTGGAGCAAAAGAATAAAGACAGCCTCCGCCCGCTCGGCGAGCAGGAACGAAAGATGCAGACATGGGGAATAGCAGCCGGTGTGCTGATTCTGCTCGTACTTGCCGGTATCTTCACTTTCCTGCTCTTTGTGAGAATGCAATAATACCATCCCTTCATCCGGAGGACGTAGCATGGAAGGAATTTCAAAGAAAACGATCATCACCCTCATCGCCCTGGCAGTCGGGTTGCTGCATTTCATCACTGGAGAGAACTATCCAGGCCCATTTCCCATGTTCGTGAATGGGTACCTGATCGACATCCTGCTGCCAATGACATTGGTCCTGCTGCTGGGTTTGGTTCCGGTCCAACTGGTTCAGGCGCCATTGATGCGCATGAGGATCGTTTTTCTGTTTGGCTGCATCGTGGAAACCTTCCAATACATGGGGTTTTCTTTCTTGGGGAGCACCTTCGATCCGCTTGACATCCTAGCATATTTCGCTGGAGCGATATTGGGGCAGGTGCTAGATCGGGTGATCTTTCCGCGTTTGTTCCCTCGTTGGAACGAGGCGGCCGGATAAGTGGTTTGGACCGGGATATGGAGGCGATATATATGACGAAACGCAACAGCTACAACCCTGAGACAGGCGAGTGGAACGACAGCCTGACAGGTGATTATCTCTGGTCAAGCGTTAATACGCGCGAGGCAACCCCGGACGTGATGACGCCTTACACCTGGTCTGCTATGCGGTTTGGATTCGCACAAATGACCATGCTGCCTGGTTATCTACCGGTTGGGAACATTTGCGGCCGCATCTACAACAATGGCAGCGTGGGAGCAACTGCATTTCAAGCGCTTGGCAGGAGAAATTCCTTCGATGCGTCCAGCAAGGAGATGTACGGCATCGATCCAAACGATTTAGAAAAATGGAATCTTCCTCTTTTGCCGCTAGGATTTCGAGACCGAACACTGGTTCTTCGCAATGCCATCCAAATCATGTTCAAGGTAAGAAACGCCTTGAAAACTGTAGTTAAGTTTGTTGAGACGAATCCGGAGTGGTGCGAAACACAACGTCACACGTTAACCCATTTGGATAGAGGCGAACTCCACAATTGGGTTAATCAAATATTATTCCCATACCTGGAAAAAAGTTTCTGGTGGATGGTGGGCAGCGCCGTCGCACAAGCAAACCTGATCAGCAGACTACGTAAAGATCTGCTTGAAATTGTGAGCCCATCTAACACCGTTGCACTACTCTCCAACGTGAGTACCGATGATGATCTCCTGGCCAGTCTTGGCATTGTCGCCGGTTTGGACAGATTGAGGCGTGGAAGAATGAGCCGTGAAGCGTACGTGAAAAAGTACGGGCATCGCGGCCCACATGAAACTGAAGTGTACATCCCCCGCCCGGCAGAAGACCCGGATTGGATCGATAAACAATTGGCTGATCTCAAATACGCTTCAATAAATGTGGACTCGCTTCTTAACCTACAGCGTGCCCGTTATGAAAACGCCCTGGGAAAATTGCAGAAGTCAACCCCGCGAAAATTCGATTCCCTCCTGCGAAGAATCCAGGAAGCGGCCCAACTGACGCGCGTCCGTGAGGCAGCCCGTTCTGAAGTCATCCGCACTTTTTGGGTCTCGCGTGATTTCATCCTGCGCGCAGGCTCATTGTGTGGTCTGGAAAAAGATGCCTTCTTCCTTGAAGATAAAGAGATCCTGCGTCTTCTGGAAGGGATTGATGAATTCACTACCCAGATACCCGCCCGCAAAAAAGCCTATCAAAGATTTTCCTCCCTGCCGCAATATCCGACCCTCATTGTGGGGAAATTTGATCCCGCTGTGTGGGCGGCAGATCCAAACCGCCGGACCGATATTTACGATGCCACTGGGCGCATCCAAAAGCGGTTTACAACTCTGATCAAAGGATTGCCCGGGTCCGCCGGGCATGTTGAGGGTCGAGTGCGTATCGTGCATTCCCCGGAGGATGGCGCGCAGTTCAAGCCTGGAGAAATCCTGGTGGCGGTCACCACCAACATTGGCTGGACGCCCATTTTCCCGCGTGCCGCAGCGATCATTACCGATGTGGGCGCGCCGCTTTCACATGCTGCCATCGTCGCTCGCGAACTGGGCATCCCGGCCGTGGTGGGTTGTTTTAACGCCACCACAGTGCTCAAAACCGGCGACCGCGTGCGTGTGGATGGCGGTATTGGCGTTGTGGAAATACTAAATAATTAAAGGATTATTACCATGTCACATAATGAGAACTGGTTGGAAAAAGAATTCGATTTTGATTTTCCTGCGTCGAAATATGCAGAGTTCCTTCAATTCCTGCGGGAAACGCCGGCAAAAATCGAGGCGCTGGTGAAAGACCTGCCTGCAGGAATATTGACACGTCGTGAGGAGGAATCCTGGTCTATCCAGGAGAACGTCGGGCATCTGCTCACAGCCGAATCCTTGTTCCTCGGCTGCCTGGACGATCATGCCAATGATGCTCCCGTACTGCGGCCGGCCCGTTTCGAAGATAATCCCACCGAAAAGCCAACTTCAATGAGCAGGACATTCGAGCGATTCTCGCCAATTTCCAGGAACAGCGAGGGTTGTATATCGGCCGACTGGATGCATTGAACCCAAAGGAATTTGAAAAAGCCATCAACCATCCTCGACTGAAAGTACCCATGCGCCTGTGCGATATGGTGTGTTTTCACGCCGCGCATGACGGACATCACTTGACCAGGATTGATGAGCTGAAGGTGCTAAGGCAGGTGAGCCAGTAGATCGTGCTTAAGCACGATTCTTCGAAAGGGAAACCGATGAACGCACATGGAAAAAGAATCGCACTCATTACAGGCGCAACCAGTGGAATTGGTGCGGAGTATGCCAGGAGATTTGCGTCTGAAGGCTACGATTTGATCCTCACTGGCCGGAGGAAAACAAAGATCAAGGCGCTTGCAGATGAAATCGTGCGTGATAATCATGTCAATGTCGACGTCATTCTTGTGGAATTGGCAGATCATGATGAGGTCCAGAGTCTGCTCAAAAGGTTAGAAGGCAAAGCTATCGAGGTATTGATCAACAATGCAGGTTTTGGCACGACTCGCTTCTTTCACAAGGAGCCTCTCCAAATCCAGGAGAATATGGTTAGCGTCCATATCCTGTGTACCATGAAACTTACGTATGCCGTCTTGCCCAGCATGCTCAGGAGAAAGACCGGTATCATCATCAACGTTTCCTCTGCCGGGGCTTTCCTGGTCACACCCAACGAAGCCACGTACTGCGGCACCAAAGCTTTCTTACGCGCTTTCAGCGAAGCTTTGTATCTTGAACTAATTGGGACTGGTGTAAAAGTGCAAGCCGTATGCCCAGGTCTGACAAGAACCGACATGCCCATCCGTCTGGGCATCCCTGAGGAACACCTGGTCGACCGCGGTTCGTTCAAATGGATAACAACCAAAGAAGTGGTAGACGCGTCCATGAAATGCCTGAAAAAGAACAAAGTGATCTGTATTCCTGGGCGATTGACAAAATTCCAAGTATTTACGCATTCGATCCTGCCAGAGCATATCTATTATAGGTTTGTTTACGCGTATTATAAAAAGTATGGGTGGATCGAGGAAAACTGACGAGGAATACGATGGGTCAATCCAAACGCAATCTTTACATCCTGACCTTCGTGCTGTTCGTGGTCATGCTCGGTTACGGAATCATCATCCCCATCCTGCCCTTTTACATCGAAAGCATGGGTGCCGGTGGGACAGAACTGGGATTTCTTGTAGCCTCGTATGCGGTCATGCGCTTGATCTTTGGTCCGATCTGGGGTGGCTTCTCCGACCGCGTGGGGCGCAAACCAATCCTGCTGATCGGCATTTTGGGGTATGTAATAACCATGGTCTGGTTCGGGCTCGCCAACTCGCTCTGGATGCTGTTCGCTGCCCGCATCCTTTCGGGTGTGCTTTCCTCTGCTACCGCGCCAACCACGATGGCATTCATCGGCGACAGCACCCCGGAAAACGAGCGCGGAGGCGGAATGGGTCTACTGGGCGCAGCCGGAGGTATCGGCACCATCCTTGGGCCGGCCATTGGGGGCTTCCTGGGAAGAGCAACTCTATCCACACCCTTTTTCCTGGCAGCCGGGCTGGCTTTTGTATCCCTGCTGCTGGCAGCCATCTTCCTACCCGAATCGCTCCCTATCGAAGAACGCCAACGAACTCAAAATAGGAAAAGGCTGATCGACCTGAACGTCTGGGGGTCGGCCCTGCTCTCCCCGATTGGCATCCTGCTGCTGCTCACCTTTGTTTCCACATGCGGATTGATGATCTTTGCCAATATCTTTGGTCTGTACGCCCTTGAAAAATTCGAGTTTGGCCCGGAAGATGTAGGGGTAATGATGATGGTGTTGGGCCTGGTCTCAACCGTTGCTCAAGGCATACTTGCCGGACCTGCCACAAAAAAATGGGGCGATGCGTTCGTGATCAAAGCTGGCTTATTGGGATCCGTTCTTGGTTTCGGATTGATGTTGTGGGCGAATTCATACGCAACCATCCTGCTGGCAACGGCCTTCTTTGGCCTGGCCGTTGCCTTGCAGGTGCCTGCCTTGACTTCACTTACCTCGCGCCGGGCTACCCTTTCGCAGGGTATTACCATGGGCCTGAGCAATTCCTTCGTCAGCCTGGGACGCATCGTAGGCCCAATACTCGGCGGGCTGGTGTTGGATATAAATCTTAACCTGCCCTACCTTAGCGGGGGCGTGTTTATGCTACTCGGGTTTACGATCAGCCTGCTGTGGATCAAACCGAAAAAAAACAGGTCAACACCGGTTACTGCTTGATTTTGACCAACACCTGGGTGGTTTCGATCACTTCCGCATGCAACTTGCCTCCCGAAAGCTCCTGCAGCGCACCCTGGAAAGCGGGGTACTCGTCGACTGGAAATTGAAGATTCATGGTCACATCTGCCGCAAAGGTCTCATCCTTCACATCACCATGAAACCTAGGCACGAGAAGGCGCACTCGCTCCAGGAGCGGATAAGGCAAGACCAACCTCACTACATGCACCGTTGAACGCTCCGCACGTGGCGCACCCCTCACAACGAGTTGGGTCGCTTCGGTGTATGCCTTGACCAACCCACCTTTTCCCAATTTAGTTCCGCCAAAGTAGCGCGTGACCACCACCCCCACATCTCCCAGCCCGCTGCCGCGCAGCACAGCCAGCGCTGGACGACCGGCTGTGCCGGCCGGTTCTCCGTCATCGGAACAATATTCCGTAAGAGCATTGCCGCCCCCAAGGATGTAGGCCGGGACGTTGTGCGTGGCATCTGCAAACTCCTTGCGGACGCGTGCCACAAATGCCCGGGCTTCATCGGGGCCTGTTACAGGCGCAAGGGTGGCTATGAAACGAGAGTTCGAAACAGCCATCTCACGGCGAATCTCTTCGGCAGGGATCAAGTAGTTCATGGGCAATACCCATTGTATCGTATTGCAGCCCCAGGAACATTCCCGCTTGACCAGCCCTTTTCACGGAACCATCGTCTCCTGCCGCTGATTAGGGTCCATCTTCTTTAAGCCAAAAGTTTACTTCGAAAACCTCTGCAGTGTGGTGGTGTTATAGTTTACGAGTACTTCACTCTGGTTTTTTCCACGGAGGTCAAGATGAAAACTGTACGGATTTCTATATGGATGATGCCGGTTGCGCTGATCGCGGCCATGCTCGCCTGCAATACGCCCCTGACCGCGACAGAGATAGCGCCGACGCCCGCTAATCCACCTCCGACCAGCATCCCCACGGAAGCCATCGTGCACGAGGTCATCCCTATCAACCTGCCGGAAACCCGCAGCAGCCATGCCGGGGACTACGATTCCTCCAAAACAGCAGTCGACAAAGCAGCGCCGGGGGGAGACAGGTTCACCTTCACCATCTTTGAACGGCCATTCAATGCGAATACCATGGATACCTACTTCCCATATCTGGATATCGTGGACACCTTTGTCTTTCAGGATGATATCTGGATCTATGGAACCCTAACGCTCAGGAGCATGCAGGGTCTCGATCCCGCAGCTGCAAGGTATGCCATGGAGCTGGATATGGACGTGGACGGCAAAGGGGACTGGCTGGTCATGACCTCCGCGCCATCCTCGACGGAATGGCAGGTTGACGGCCTCCAGGTGTTTCAAGACCTTAACAAGGATGTCGGGGGTTCCACCGCGCGCGTAACCGATGACGACGGCACGGCTCCGGGGGACGGCTTCGAGGTCAAGGTCTTCGACTCCGGCGAAGGCCAGGATGCAGATCTGGCCTGGAGCCGCATCTCGCCCCAGGACCCGAACACTTTCCAGATCGCCGTCAAACGCGCCCTTTTCGAGAATGACGACAAGTATATGATCAACATGTGGGCCGGCAGCGGCCTGATGGATCCGGTTCTGTTCGACCACAGCGACCATTTCACCCACGAACAGGCCGGCGCGGCGGATCCAGGATTTCCGATTTATTACCCGATCAAGCAAGTGTACGAACTTGACAATGCCTGCCGCATGGCAGTCGGTTTTCAAGCCACCGGTGGGGAACCCGGGATCTGCCCGGAATTGATCGTTCCCCAGCCCGGTCAGGCATGCGTGGCCTCGCGATTTGCGATACTGTTCTGCACCCTCAACAACGGCGACTGGAATTCAAAAACCTGTAAATGCACACCCCCCACGCCGATTCCGCCGCCGCGTTAACCCCTTTTGCTGCCAACTGGCGCATATTCTCAATCCTAATTAACTGATGATTCCTCGGGGCTTTCACCACCCCGGGGAGTTTTTCTATACTCGTAGAAGACCCTCTGTCATGGTAAAATTATATATAATTTATGCCCATGACGGATAGTCTTTCAAACGACACCAGGGACGAAACCACGCTGCGTACACCCCTCAAAGAGGAGATCTTCGAGGTGCTGCATGCCAAGATCGTAGGCGGCGAGGTGCTCCCGGGCGAATGGCTGCGCCAGGAGGACCTTGCCACACAGCTTGGCGTGAGCATGACGCCGGTGCGCGAGGCTCTCGACCTGCTGGTTTCGGTCGGTCTGGCGGAGCGTGTGCCCTACCGGGGCGTGCGGGTCCCTGAACTACGAGGCGACGAGATCGCGGAGGCTTACGCCATGCGCCTGCTGCTTGAGGCAGCCGGCGCGCGCGCTGCCGCCGCAGAACGGCAGCAGGTGCAGGTAAATGAGTTAAGAAGCATTCTGTCCCAGATGAAGGAGTTGGTCACACTGGAAGATATGTCCAGGCTTCGCCAGTTGAGCCGGGAATTCCACCAGGACATCATCACCATCGGGGGCAACGCCATGCTGAATAAGCTCTATGAAGTGGTCATGAACGCCTTCCCCGATTGGATGCTCTACGAATACCTGTTCCGCCATAGCGAACTGCTTGCAAATAGCCTGGCGCGGGAATTCCAAGAACATATTGACCTGGTCAATGCCATTGAAGCCGGCGATCAGGACCTGGCGGAACGACACGCCATTACTCACATCCGCAACCTGGGTGAGCAGTTGGTTTCCTTCCTGGGAATTTCGCACGAACTTTTGGAATCGAAGGCGCGACTATTGAGCGCGCCTTTTTCTTCACCAAGTCAATCGTAATCCCACCGATCCAATGTAGAAAAGGAGCAGACCATGTCAGAAGAACTCTACAAACAGATGTCGCAAAGCATCAT
>CAZULT010000041.1:0-38495 GCA_964621295.1 uncultured Anaerolineaceae bacterium
TCGTCCGTCTTTACGCGCGTAACGGTCCCATCGACAACGTGGGCTTTGATCAAACAGCGCCCGCCGCAGTTGTGCCAGCAAGCTGCTGTGATCCATTCACCCTGACCGGCTGCTGCCTGTTCGGCTGCTTCTACTACCTTCAAGCCGGATTTCATGCCTCCGGCCAGAACAGCAGTACCACCCAGTGCCGCACTCCATTTCAGGAAGCTGCGCCGGGTGAGAGCAGTTTCAGTCAGGGTCTTAGTGAGGAAATTCTTTTCACTCATCAGTTCCCTCCAAAGTTGATTTGGGTTGTCTATTTGTTTGCGTGCTCCTTATGGGCCACGCATAGTTCCTTGTTGTACCGTTCTGATGAAATTTTTCCATATTCAATAAGCACTCTCCTGGTAGTGAAACCAACGGCTGCTCAGCCGCTTTGTACGAATATTCACTATCAGGATAGAACAACTCTTACTGAATTACATCCCCCCCGAGGGCAATCTTAATCACCCGGATGGGTGATTAGTTGCCCGGCTTTCTTTTAGCAGGCTTTACAAGCCCCCTTTCGAGTGCGTAACGTGCTACCTGCGTACGATTCTCCAATTGCAATTTGGCGAGGATGTTTTTGAGATGTGATTTGACCGTATTTACCGAGATGACCAATTCTTCCGCAATTTGTAAATTACTGGCCCCTTTGGCAACCAGCCGTAATACTTCAAGCTCACGTGCGGTCAGACTATCGTCCTCCGGTGTACCGGCCCTGGCATCGGCCGCATTCTTGAGTAATCGGGCAGCCATGGTTCGCGTCATCGCGGCTTCGCCTCTTTCGATCCCGGCGAGCAGGTCGAACAGTTCCTCCCCATCCAGATTCTTCAGCAGGTAACCCGAGATACCCAGACTGACAGCTTCATTGAGATGTTGATCGGACTCGGAGGAGGTCAGGATGACGATCGCGATGTCCGGGAATTTCTTGCGAATTTCTCGCGTGGCTTCCAGGCCGTTGCGGTCGGGCATATAGATGTCCATGAGCACTATGTCGGGACGTAGTTGTTCCGCAAGCCTGACAGCCTCTCTTCCTGTTTCGGCTTCACCCACGACATTCACCAGATCACTGCGGGTTTTCATCAGGCTGATCAATCCCTGGCGAAACAACTTGTGGTCATCTGCGATCAATACTCTAATGGTCATGCCGGTGTGCTCCGTCCTTCGCTCGCTCAGATCCCGATTCGAACATGCGTGGCGTAAAATAAGAAACGCTCGAGAATTTCACCGATCAGGACCATGATACATGCGATATAAACGGGTCCCAGCAACCTTGTGAACGATCTATGCTTAATGATGAAGAAACTCACAACCGCAACCAGCCAGGCTACGCCCAGCACCGTCAAGCCAACCCGCATCACCAGCAGGGGTTGATATAAATCGAGTACAAGGGTCAGGCTGGCCTGCGCTGAAGAACTCTCTGCATTACGCAAGAACTCGATCTGGACCATGCCCAGCGCGATCACAAGGAAGGCCGCAAGGGTTGCTACGGCCGTGAGCCAGACGATGGGCTGCCTGATAATCTGGATGCGAGTATCCAGTTCATCGGGTTCTTCCCCCGCAGAAAATCTCAGATCCATGAGCAGGATCACGATCAACGAGGTCGTTCCCAGAAGCAGTGTCACAGCGTAATAAGAGATGATTGTCACGGAAGAATTCCAGGCGATCTGGGTCGGCAATAGATAAATGCTGGCCATGCAATAGACGACGGTAAAACCTGCCAGCACGGCCAGCCAGCCCAACCCGAGCTTCAGGTGGCTGTGACTTTTACCAAACCTCAAGGCAAGCAACAATAAACCAGTGCTGATGAACACGAGTAGTGTGAAGACGATTTCGCGACTCAACCAGGAGTATCGAAAATTGCGTATCGCCAGGAACGATAAATAAGGTTTGCTCAGGTGAAAGTGCGAACCGACCATAGCCAAAATAATTGTAGAAAAGATGATCACGACAGGTACAGTCGTGATCTTATCCATCTTCTCTTCCCCGTATTTTTTGTGACCCACCATGCGAATCACCCACAATGAAAACAAGGCTCCGATAGCAAGCTGCATCAAAACCGTGTATACGGGAAGCGCCCACTCTCGTAGATTCATAGGTTTCCTGCTATATTGGTTTGCATTGCATGATCATCATGAGGAGAGGACAATACTGCGTTTCTGGGTCTGTTCTGGTTGCAAGCAAGGCAACCGGCACGTGATCGTAGTGCCTTTACCGGGAGAGGAATGCACATCAAGCGAACCGTCCACACTGCTGGCGCGCTCACGCATGGTTTGCAATCCGAACGTGCGTTTGGAACCTCCCGTGGTAAATCCGATACCATCGTCTTTTACTTCCATACAGATGGTTTCGGCATCCCCTGCGATAGCTCTCGTGAGCCGTACATCCACTCGATTGGCTGCTGCATGTTTACGGACATTGGCCAAGGCCTCCTGCAGAATACAAGTAAGTTGGACCTCTGCCATTGAAGACAGGTTCAATTCGTCTGTGATCTCGTTTGAAAAATTCGAATTCAGTCCGGTTTGGATACTGAACTCACCCAGGTATTCACCCAATGCAGAGATCAACCCTTTTTCGTTCGCAAGCGTAGTGCGAAGACTCAAGATATTTTCACGTACATCTGCATGAGCGCCTTGAATCGCCTGGCGCATGTGTTTGATCTCAACCTGAAGTTCATCGCCTTTCCCCTGTTGATACAAAGCCTGCAACGTCTGCACCTGCAGGTTCAAGTATCCCAGAACCTGTGCCAGGCCATCATGCATTTCGCGGGCGATACGCGCCCTTTCCTCCACGATCGAAAGGGATTGCAATTTGGAGGTCATCAGGCCATGCTGGATGGCGATCACGATCTGGTCCGCCAGGCATTCCAGCCAGATCAGATCCGTTGCGGAGAAGAACCCGCTTTCCTGTTCGCATCTGGCAACCCAGAGGGCCCCAACCGGTTGGTTATCCAATTCAAGGGGTACGATCGCAATAGCACGGGCAGACTTATCCAGTACCGGGCAGATGTTCTCAAGCTCCTCCGCAGGAACGTCATCCTGCGAGCGATAGGATCGGTTTGATTGTATGGTATTCAGGATCAAAGGATTATCCAGGAATACAGGTTTGGAGATCATTTCCAGTTGATCCTTGTGGCCATGACATTTCAGCATCAGTTGGGATCGATCCTCATTCATGAGACCAAGACCCACGAAATCAGCGTGCAACAGCACGCGGGCAGTGCTCAGGATGTCGAGCAAGATCTTGTCCACATTTTCCAACTGGGTGATGCGGCGGTTGATGGCAACCAGGGCGTCTGACCAGTTTTCAGCGGTTAGCCTAGCGGCGATCTGGCTCTGGTAGGCATCCTCCTGCGCGCGGTCGCGTTCGGCCTGCAGTTCCGCCAGCTGGCGGGTGCGAATGGCTTCGAATACGCCCAGGCCTCTGACCACAAAGAAGGTCACGGCAAATGTTGACAGCATACGCCAAAATTCAATCGGAAGGCCGGTCAGGTCCAGAACCCGTTCGTAGTCCAGCCAGGCTATAAGCCCGTACGCTTTCAATGGAGTGGATTGTTCGCCGATAAAGGCATTATGCACCACCCTGTCATAGTTGTAATACGAAGCCGGGCCATAAGGGGCAGCCGGCACGATCAGCCCGACTACAAAGGCTTCAAACAGAAAGGCCATTCCTGCTCCAAACATGAGGGCGGCTACGTCATTAAAACCTTCCTTGCGTTGGATATGCCACTGGCGCAGAAAACCTGCCCCGGCAATCACACTTCCGGGAAGATAGAGTAGATACCGGGACCAGATATCGACCGGGATCTCAATCGGAGAAGGAGTGATGAACGTGGTTGCCGCGTACGTGATCACATAGGCAATTGGGACGATCAGGATGCCGGGGATGAAACTCATCCATGCAGGCAACGGGGCCATTTGTTTGAATATGCCCCAACCAAATTTCAACAGGATCAGGCCTGTCAGCGGCTGCAGGACAAGTCTGAGGAAAGTCAACGTTCGGTTAAGGTTTTCGCCTACCCCACTTGCGATGAACATTTCCACCCAACTGGTTGCTCCACAAACAAACCCAAAAGCCGCCAACCAGGGCAGATGTTTCTTAAGTGGAAAATCTACACCCTGGCGTATCTGTAAATAGGCTGCCAGCCCAAGGCCCCCGAACGATAAGCCGTTTAGGAAGAAGATGATCATCATGGCGTTTCTAGCATGTTGCCAAACAAATACGGTATCGAACGAAGCACAGGATCGTGTCTAATCTCACAATGAATACCATTTTAACATTCTAAGGGAATGAGTTCAAATGTTATATATCATGTTTTATTGGTGAGATTATGGATGATTTATCTCTGGATTGCCTCCGGTAACATTTTTCAATTTAATGAGCATACGCTGATGAAAAGGTGAGGAAACCATGTCGTTGTATAAATCACCCACTTGGGTGATGACAAACCAACCCTTGGAGGGGTTTATTTTCCGCCTGCATCCAATATATTTATATCAAGAAGGGGTTTCTCAGTTCGTGGAGAAATGCTGTTTAATTAAGGAGGTGAGAGAAGTTCAATTGTATTCTTTCCCAAAGCCGATACTGAACTATTCAAACCTGGTACCCGAACAAAACGATTGTGATCGATAAATTCGACATTCGAAAGCGGTAGAAATATCCGTCAGGTATTATGTTCGGGCTCAAGTAGGAGATATCTCTATGGAAAAGATCAAACTACCAACAGTAATTCTGATTCTCACTCTCTTATTCATGGTTGCAGCTTGTGGTTCTGCTGCCAGTGGGAATGTTCAACCAACTGCGCGCCCCTATACCCCTGAAGCTGTTCAAGGGGCTGGGAACGGAGGATCGAGTGACCTTGTAGGAAATCCGGAGGATGGGTTGGTTGTATTCGAACAGTATTGTAGCGAATGCCATGATGTCCGGGAAGGGGTAAATATTGAAGGCCCCTCCTTATTTGAAGCCGGCACCCGCTATGATTACGCTTATGTCAAAGAGTCCATCCTTTACCCGACAGCGCACCTCGCCTTTATTGAAGGTGAATTTGAAGTAGATGATTCATCCATGCCGGTTGATTTCCAGGAATGGATGTCTTCCCAGCAATTGGAGGACGTCATTGCGTACGTCTTGTCCTTAAAGTAACGGAGCCGATCATCCAACTCGCAACCCATGCAGGGGGATGCTGCAATTGGTAACGGCTTCCCCCTGTTCTGTTTTTTCGTGGAGTCGATTCACTTTCCCGACGGTTCAGACGAGCTTATTACAACTGCCTTAATAGTAGTAATGTCGACCGGTTGGGTGATTCGACATCCCACTTGCGTACAGACGGCAGGTGTTCCTGCGACAGTAGAGTTTTTGGTTTCATTGCGTGTTGGAATGTAACTTTCGAGTTGAAGTTGATGAAATGAAACCAGCGTATTGCGAACAGGGATACAGGTTGGAGGAAAAGATGAAACATGGATCATTCGCAATCATTGGGATGAGCCTGCTGATTTGGGTTATGGCAGCTTGTACCCCCGGGTTTTTTGAAGGTACATCCACCACTCCTCTTGAACAGGTTGTGAAAGGTCCCCTTGCAACGGTACCGGATAAGGCGCCAGTTCCTGCTGACAACCCGATGACGCCTGCAAAGGTCGAGCTGGGTAAAATGCTGTACTTTGAGCCGCGTTTGTCCGAAAGCGGTATCATTTCCTGCCACACCTGCCATAACCTGTCGCTCGGCGGAACAGACCGTATACCCACCTCGCTGGGGCATGATTTCCAGACTGGGGGGCGAAATGCGCCGACAGTGCTGAATGCGGCCTTCTTCAACCTGCAGTTCTGGGACGGGCGCGCAGCCTCCCTGGAGGAACAGGCCGAAGGTCCTATCCAGGCCGGTGTGGAAATGGCCATGCCAAAAGAGTTGGCGGTGGAGGTGATCAAAGGGATCAAGGGATATTCGCCCTATTTCCAAGCAGCCTTCCCGGGCGAGGAAGATCCAATTACCTTTGAAAATATCGTCAAGGCGATTGCCGCATTCGAGCGCACGTTGATCACACCCAACGATCCGCTGGACCAGTATTTGCGGGGGGACGAAAATGCGATCAGCGCTCAAGCGATTGAAGGGATGGATGTGTTTCGGTTAAAAGGGTGCATGCGCTGTCATAAAGGTGCAATGCTGTCAACGGGAGAGCTGACCAAGTTTGAGCATGGGCAGGATCTGGGTGCATTCAAGGTAACGGGGGATCCTGAGGACAAAATGGTCTTCAGGGTGCCGACTTTACGAAACCTGCCGCTCACCGCTCCGTATCTTCACGACGGCAGCGCAGCCACGATCGAGGAAGCCATACACATCATGGCAGAGGTTCAAGTTGACAAGGAGATCAACCTTGCAGAGGAAGCGGCCATCGTCGCCTTTCTGGAATCCACGGTAGGCGACCAGCCTAAAATCGTGATCCCGATCTTGCCGGCAGATTAGGCAAGGATCTGCTGGATACAAAGACTATTCCAAGCCAACCGTCTCTATGCGTTACAGCCAATCAAGGGAACGTAACCATGGCACCTCGATTTTCAAGCTTCACTATATTTCTTGGCTGGCAGAAGGATACTCTTCCACACTTAAATAAAAAATACCGTTTGAAAACGGTATTTACAGATGACCCTGAGCGGACCTGTTCCGAACCACACCCTTCTCTAGAACCAGGGGGGAAATACGGTACAAAGGGGTTACCTTTTCAAGAATCTTTGTCTTACGTGATGAAATCGCCAAGGAATGCTGGCACTACCTATTGATCTAATCCAGACTCGCATCTCAGACAGTGATAACGACGTTTCCCCTTTTGTGGCCTGTTTCGACATATCTGTGAGTCTCGGCAATCTGTTCTAACGGATAGAGTCTATCAATAGCCGATTTTATCTTTCCCGCTTCAATCAGCTCTTTGAGGAGAACCAGATCTTTCCTCATTTCACTGCTGGCCTCAAACCTGTGGCTGTAAAAATTGCTTTTTTACCGCCGAACTTTGAAGTCCAGGCCAGTTGAAAAATAGTTGCCACCCCACCGGCATCAAGATAGACACCTTTTTCCTTTAGCGAGCCTTTACAAAGCGAAAATGAGCTCTTGCCTACTGTGTCAAAAACAATGTCATAGGTCTTACCATTTTTGGTGAAATCCTCTTTGGTTTAATCAATTACCATATCGGCCCCTAGAGATATCAACCATCCAAAATTAGCAATGCTGCATACCCCGGTAACTTCCGTCCCAAAGTAATTAGCAACCTATACCGAAGCAGTGCCTACCGACCAGAAGCACCATAGATCAGGACTTCCTGTCCACTCTGAATATTTGCTTTATCTCTTAGAAACGGCAGTGCTGTCAATGCCCCTTCAACTGTAGCGACAGATTCCTCATAAGTCATATTGGCAGGTTTCATGACCAGTGCACCATCTTCAGGCAGACATCTGAACTCAGCATGAGCACCCAAAGCGATCCCGGTAGTTCCAAAAACCTGGGCATCCTCTTTAAATAGCTTTACGTCTTTGCCGACGGCTTCAATTTCCCCGGCCAGCTCAGAGCCCAGTATGTTTATTATTAGGCTTTGTGAGACCCATGAATAATCTGGTATAAAGTGGTTGACCTTTTCGACCAACGAGGCTCGCTGCTGACGCTGTTGCTGCGTGAACCTTTATAAGTACTTCATTGTCTTTAGGAACAGGTTTTTCTACCTCTTGCAGCTGAAGAACATCCGGTGGCCCGTATTTTGTGCATACAATAGCTTTCATTGTTGCCCGTCCTTTATGCCTTTTAACAAAATCCAAAGACCGATGACAAGTTCAAAGGGGACGTAGTGGAAGAACGGGAATTCAATACCCATTATGTCCAGCGGCACGCCATTCAGAAACAGGCCGATCTCCAGGTCCGAAGCGATGGGGTGTCAGTCCTGCTTCCATACCGTCGAAGTGACATCCCCGCCGTGCCCGGTCCAGTTGGTGTGGAAATATTCGCCGCGCGGCTTGTCGATGCGCTGGTAGGTGTGGGCGCCGAAGTAATCCCGCTGGGCTTGCAGCAGGTTGGCGGGCAGGGAGGCACTGCGATAACCGTCAAAAAAGGCCAGTGCGCTGGACATTGCCGGGACCGGGATGCCCTGGCGAACTGCTTCAGCCACCACGCGCCGCCAGGCAGCCTGCGCCGAAAGCACCTGCTCTTTGAAATAGGGATCGAGCAGCAGGTTGGGCAGGTCGGGTTTGTCGTCGAAAGCGTCTTTGATCTTGCCGAGGAAGGCCGAACGGATGATGCAGCCGCCGCGCCACATCAGGGCGATGCCGCCGTAATTGAGATTCCAATTGTATTCTTTGGCCGCCGCACGCAAGAGCATGTAACCCTGGGTGTAGGACATGATCTTGGAAGCGTAGAGGGCTTCTTGCAGGTCGTTGAGGAAGTCCTGTTTGTCGCCGGTGAGGGTGGGGGTGGGGCCGGAGAGCACCTTGGATGCGGCCACGCGCTCGTCCTTCAAGGCGGACAGGGCGCGTGCCAGCACGGCCTCAACCACCAGGGTGAGCGGGATACCCATGTCGAGGGCGGAAATGCCCGTCCATTTGCCGGTGCCTTTTTGTTCGGCGGCATCCAGGATTTTTTCGAGCAGCGGCTGGCCGTCGTCATCTTTGTAGCCCAGGATGTCACGCGTAATCTCGATCAGGTAGGAATCCAGCTTGCCTTTGTTCCATTCGGTGAAGCTTGCCTGCATTTCGTCATGGGTCATACCCAGGCCATTGCGCATCAGGTGATAGGCCTCGCTGATGAGTTGCATGTCACCGTATTCAATGCCGTTGTGCACCATCTTGACGTAGTGCCCCGCGCCATCTTCGCCGACCCAGTCACAGCAAGGGTCTTCGCCGCCGTCCGGCCGTGCCACTTTAGCCGCCACAGACTGGAAGATGGGCTTGACGTGCGGCCAGGCCGCGGGCGAGCCACCCGGCATGATGGAGGGTCCGTGGCGTGCGCCCTCTTCGCCGCCTGAGACACCCGTGCCGATGAAAAGCAGGCCTTTGGATTCAAGATATGCCGTGCGACGGATGCTATCGATATAGTTCGAGTTGCCACCGTCGATGATGATATCGCCTTCTTCCAGCAGCGGGAGCAGCATTTCGATGAAATCGTCGACAGGTTTGCCCGCCTTGACCATCAGCATAACCCGCCGAGGCTTCTTGAGTGAGTTGACCAGTTCTTCGATCGAGTGCGCGCCGATGACTTGCGTCCCCTTGGCGCCACTCTCCAGGAATTTGTCCACTTTAGAGACGGTGCGGTTGAAGACGGCTACGGTGAAGCCGTGGTCGTTCATGTTCAAGACCAGGTTCTGGCCCATAACAGCCAGGCCGATCAGGCCAATGTCAGCTTTGCTCATAAGTTTGTTCCTTTTCTCTAGATGGTTTTTCAAGAACCTTTGGGTATCCATCTTGCGCGCTACTCATTCTATGTCACGCTCTACAGGCGGCTTACACTTCCAAGATGGGAATCCCTGGTCGGCGTTAAGGTGAAATAGCCGAGATTATCTTTTGTACAATTTCATCAACTGACATGGAAATATCCATATCGAGTACATTGGTTGGCTCCTCGAGTGTTTCGAACTGGCTTTTGAGCATGTGCGGCTTCATGTAATGATCCGTCCGTTTTTCGATGCGCGACCAGATCAACTCATAGCTGCCTCTCAGATAAACAAGCTGAACGCCTTCGTTGCCATCCATGAGTTGTTGACGGTAGCTTTCCTTGAGCGCGGAACACGCCAGCACGCCGGGTCGATCTGCTTTCAGCGAGGAGAAGATCAAATCGTGAAGCGATGCAAGCCAGGGTGCGCGGTCTGAATCGTTGAGCGGAGTCCCGCTTACCATTTTATCAACATTTTCAGGCGGATGAAAATCATCGGCGTCGTAAAATTCCCATCCCAAATGTTCTGCAAGCGCCTCCCCCACGCTCGACTTGCCGCATCCGGAGACGCCCATCACGATAAGGAAACGAACCTTCATGCCCCGCGTCCTTTCTCGAATTGATAGATCGACTATGAGTTATACGGGTGATGGTACAAGATGTAAAAGGTGGGCCCCATTGCCACCAGTGGATTGATGAAGGTCAGCGAAATCCAGATGACGAAGGCGAGATTCTTCTGCCCCAGCGCCTGACTGGCCTCCTGCCAGTGATTGCGACCTCCGAGCATCACCTCCAGAACTGCGGATTCTAGTAATGGGTAAACAAGTAAAAAATCGATTGACGAGCACATAATTTGAAATAAAGGACCTACAGGGTGTCGAACCGTTCTTTGAACTAATCTAAATATCGAAAGCTAAATCGGGTAATTTCCCTGATTTGCCTTTATTTTCGAACCGAATCATAGCAAGAAACCGCTCAACATCATCTGTTGGCGGCTCTATTCGTAGAGATGACCGACCAGGGACTCGAACCCTGAACCGATTGATTAAGAGTCAATTGCTCTGCCAGTTGAGCTAGTCGGCCGTACGTGCGGGGGGTATTATACCGCAAAGGGGAGGCGTGTCAATAAAGTCAGCCGCGCTCCGGTCTGGACTTTGAGCGTATCCGCGGAATCGCTCAATTCAGTACTTCGATGTTGGGCTCCAGTGGAATGCGTTCGATCATGTTGAGAAGATCCGCCTCGGTGATTTCAGGGTCGGGTTTGTCGATCAGCGCGCGCAGGGTTCCTTCCATCACATTTGTGCCGAAAGAGCGTCCCTCCAGACGCGGCGTGGTGGTGACCAGCATGTGCAGGCCGCGTTTCTGCAATTCCTCGACGTTCCTGGCTGTGGTGGTGTTGGTCAGCACGATCTTGCCGCTCAGGTCATCAGGCATGTGTGCGCGGATCGAGACGAAATCACCGGCCAGCACAGTCGCTTCCTGGTAGTATTGTGTCCATTTTGGCTCGGGCTCCTTGTCCTGCGCGGAGCCGAGTGGGTAGAACAGCTTGAAGGGTAACTGGGTGATGACTGGTAACAGGATCGCAGCGACCAGGCGTACAGTCGATAATTTGCGTATCGGGATCGGCAGATCTAGCGAGAACATGAAGTCGCCGTAGACCATATCGCAGCCGGCGTTCGCCAGCGCCTCGGCCATCACGTAGCGGTCGACTGCGTTGGTCTTGAGACCTTTCATGCCCTTCAGGGTCCTGCCCTCCTCGTTCAGGCGCGCTTCCAACGCAGCCAGCGCACGCTGCACCAGCAGCCCCTTGACTCCGTTGCCGTCCCCCACCTTGCTGGCCTTGATCGCTGAGCGAATGCGCTTCCCTTCCCGGAAGTAATACCGTCGTTTTCCAACGCCGAGGTAGAACTCCAACCCACCCACTCCGAAGGCGTCCACAACTCCGTCAAATTTGCGGTACATCTCCAGGGCTTTTTCGAAATCGGCGTTGGTGCCCTTGCGCGAGAGTTCGCACTCCTGCCCCAAAAAGGTGTGATGCGTGGTATGGTCCCGGGATGCCGAACCCAGGCTGACAGATAGGATCTTCTTCACCTTCTCCTCCTCTCAATCTCAGCGGATGCCGCTGTCGTAGGACACGGTCAGTGGCGTGAATACCCCGGTAAGCACTTGAAAAGCCTGTTCACCTGCCACGGGATATGGCAACCCCTCGGGAGTCTCGGGGCGCAGGATGTACTCTCCAGGTGCAAGCGGGACGCGGAATTCCCCCTGCTCGTCGGTCTGGAATTGTAGAACCACTTTGCCGGTACGATCCAGGATCGTGAGCGTGGCTTGGTACGGCCGGTCCGGACAGTCCTGTCCTTCCCTAACGACCGGGCACATCGGTCCGACCAGGGCCTGGTCGGTGATGCCGCTGTTTTCAGGTGTGGAAGGTACGCCTGGTGCGCATGCCGAAAGCAGCAGCGTTGCCAGCATTATCCAATTCAACTTTTGGCTCATGGCGCGCCTCGCAAATGGATAGGTCAGGGCTCGGGTTGCGGCGTGCTCGAGGGGGTGGGTGTGTCTGTCGGCAGGTACTGTGGGTTGCCCTGCCAGGGCAGGAAAGCGGCAAACTGTTTGATGTCGTAGCCGCCCTGGACATCGCGTCGCTGGAGCCAGAACAGGTTGCTCTTACCCTGGTCGGAGGTAAAACCCAGACCCATAGCGGACGTAAAGCCTGCAAACTTCGTGTAATCTACAACCGCGCTGTTGATCAGACCGAATGGATAGGCAAAGCTCTCCACCGGCAGACCGAGCTTTTCTTGTAGGTGTTTACGGGCCTGGACGATCTCCTCGCGCTGGACAGCAGGTTCGAGTTGTGTCAGGTCACGGTGGCTGCGGCTATGACTGCCAACCTCCCACCCGTCTTTAGCCAGTTCCTGGATTTGTGCCGCGCTCATGTAACCATCGGTTCCCATGTAATTGCCGACAATGTAGGTCACACCGGTAAAGCCGTACGCTTGCATGATAGGCCATGCAGTTTGGTAGACGCTGATATCCCCATCGTCGAAAGTGATGACGATCGGGCGCGGTGGCAGGCTGGCGCCTTGCCGGATAGCCTTGACCAGCAACTCGATCGGGATGACGGTGTATTCCCAGTCGTGCAGCAGTTTCATCTGCATTTCAAACTGCTCCGGCGGGACATAATACTGGCTGTTGATCGGGGAGATCGCAATGCGGTGGTAAAGCAGGATGGGGATGGTGACTGCATCCGGCCCCTGCACGACCCAGGTCGCCGTCGGAAGAGGGGAAGGGGTGAAGGTGGAAGTAATAGTCGCCGTCTGGGTTGGGGTGGGGGTCGCGCTGGGCGCAAGCGTGGCCGTTTGAGTAAGTGTCGTCTGGGAAGCAGCGCCCACCGCGCCGCCACAGGCCGACAACAATAATGCTGCCACTAAAGTGAGCATATTCATTTTCATAAAGATACAAGATCTGTTCGTTGCGCGAGATTCTGTCTTATGCTTCATATAAATACTATTTTCCGTACTGTTGCGTAAGATGCCATCTTGTGCTACTGATTCAACTCCCAGATGATGCGCAGGCCGTCCAGGGTCAGCCACGGGGCAATGACGTCGATGACGCTGGTTTCCCTGGCAACGACTTCTGCCAGGCCGCCCGTGGCAATGACTTTCATGTCCTTCCCCAGCTCTGACCGGAAACGCGCCACCATGCCTTCGACCATGGACACGTAGCCAAACAACAGGCCAGATTGCATGGCGTGTACAGTATTGCTACCGATCACAGAGGGCGGGCGCTGCAGGTCAATGCGGGGCAGTTTGGCTGCGCGGGTGTAGAGCGCTTCGGCTGCCAGGTTTACGCCAGCCGTGATGGCTCCGCCCAGGTAATCGCCCTCCCTGGTTATGGCGTTAAAGGTAGTCGCTGTGCCGAAATCCACTACGCAGGCCGGGCCACCGTGCAGGTGCATCACAGCCACCGCGTCAGCCACGCGATCGGCGCCAACCGCTTTGGGATCCTCGTACCGGATGCGGATACCTGTTTTCACGCCAGTATCGACGACCAGCGCCTCCTGGTGAAGGTATTCCCGGCAGGCCAGTACTACGCGCCCGGTAAGCGGTGGGACGACCGAAGCCAGCACCAGGCCGGTCAGATCTTCGGGAGACTTTCTGGCGTGCTCGAGCAGGCCCAGGAATTGCAGCCCATACTCGTCAGGCATGCGAGCGTGGTCGGTTGCCACACGCCAGTGTGAGCCGAGTTCCGGACCTTCGTACAGGCCCAGGGTCAGGTTTGTGTTTCCGATATCGATGGCCAGTAGCATAGCGTTTCGCTTTCAGACCGTGAACCGCAGTGACAGGGGCAGAATGCCGGAGCGGGGTCTAAGGTCTATTTTACCGCTTCTACGATTTCCGCTGCCATATCGTAACGGTGGAATTGCGGCATGAGATAGATGCCGTGCGCCCATTCCCTGATCTGTTGGACCAGTTCCACGGCCAACTCCACGCCTACCCGTGCGCCATCCTCTCCCGCGGCTTCGATGCGCTGGATGGCCTCCTGCGGGATAAACACCCCGGGCACTTCGTTGTGCAGGAAGTTGGCATGGCGCGCGCTGACCAGCGGCAGCAGGCCGGCCAGCACCGGTTTGTCCAGCGGGCCGTACTGGGCGGCATAAGCCTCCAGCAGCTTTGGGCCGTCGTCCGGCCGGTAAATGGGTTGGGTCAGGAAGAAATCGGCGCCTGCCTTGACCTTGCGATGCAGGGTCCTGATCTCGCGCTGGGGATCGGGCGGGCACAGGTTGAGCGCTGCGCCGACAAAGAAATTCGTGGGCTGCCCGATGCTTGTGCCGGAATGGTCCAGGCCGGCGTTGAAGCCCTGCTTGATCAATTGGATCAGGCCGGAAGGCACCAGGTCGTAATTGTCCATGGCTTCGGGGTAGTCGCCGATGGAGGTCGGGTCGCCCATCACGACGAACACATTGCGGATGCCGAGCGCGTGTGCAGCCAGCAGATCTCCCTGCACGCGCAGGAGGTTGCGTCCGCGCGTGGGGAAGTGCAGCGTGGTTTCGACGTCCACGCGGCGTTGCACCACGTCGCACACCGCCCAGGCGGACATACGCATGCGCGCCATTGGGCTGTCGGCTACGTTGATCACGTCGGCTCCGGCTTCAGCCAGCAGTGAGGCCGCGGCGATAAGTTTGTGCGTGGATAACCCGCGTGGCGGATCCATTTCCACCGAAACGATGAATGCCCCACCCTCCATTTTTTGAGCCAACTCTGTGGGCTGCTCGGCCGGTTCGAGCGCGATCTCTTCATCTGGCATTTCATGGACCCGGATGGGCGCTACCTGCGGAGCACTCTGGAAGGCCTTATGCATGGCCTCGATATGAGCGGGCGTTGTGCCGCAACAGCCGCCGACCACGGCGGCACCGGCTTCGCGAAATGAAAGGGCGTATTCGCCGAAGTAATCAGGATCGGCGGGATACATGATGCGCCCGCCCACTTGTTCCGGCCAGCCGGCATTCGGCTTGACCCAGAAACGGGCCTCCGGCGCGGCACGGCGCAACCGGCGCAGGATGCGTAACAGTTGCGATGGCCCACCTGAACAGTTGACGCCGATCACGTCTGCTCCCTCGTCAGCCAGTGCTCTGGCCACCTTGGCCGGGTCATCGCCGAGCAGGGTGCGGTCGTCGCGCGTAAAGGTCACTGAAGCGACGACAGGTAACTGGCAGGTCTCATGGGCGGCGTGCACTGCCTCGCGAATCTCGTACAAATCGCTGATGGTCTCGATCACGATCAGGTCCGCCCCGGCTTCGCACAGCGCTGCGATCTGATCGGCAAAAGCCGTGCGCGCCTGCTCAGGTGAGACCCGCCCGTAGGGGGCGATGCGCACCCCGAGCGGGCCAACATCGCCGGCCACGAACACTTCCTTGTTGGCGGCTTCCACTGCTTGGCGCGCCAATTTCACGCCTGCCTGGTTGATCCTGGCCATTTTGTCTTCCAGGCCATGCTTGCTGAGCTTGAAACGATTGGCGCCGAAGGTATTGGTGAGGATGATCTGCGCACCGGAATCGATATAGGCACGGTGGACGCTCTCCACGATGGTTGGATCGGTGAGGTTCAATTCGTCGAAGCATTGGTCGAATCCCACACCCCGAGTATGCAGGACTGTCCCCATGGCGCCGTCGGCCAGCAAGACCCGCTCACTGAGTCGATCCAGAAAAGTAGAAGTACCCATAAAGACTCCAGGTTAAGGTTGTTTGATCACGGTGAAAATGGCTCCATCCCGCCCGATCGTGTGGACGACCTGCGCGTCAGAGTATTCGCGCAGGTCCAGATCGTAACGTGTGGTCAGCACAATGTACTCGTAATGCTCGGCGCGTTCAGACTCGTAAGGTGAGTACATCTGCAGGTCTTCGCGCAGGTACAGGTCCAGCAAATGCGCCGGTCCATCCACCCATATACGGGCGTCGATTGGCGCCGTCGCGTTCAACCAATTTGCGGCCTCGCGGTAGGAGGTGCCCCAGTAATCCATTTCGAAACGCCTGAAAGCACCGGCCTCGCCGCCGATAAAGCTGTTGTAGTAGACGTACTCGTAAGGGTGCAGGCGCAACCCTGCCAGCATACCTGGCAGTACCACCAGAGCGACCAACACCAGGCGCGCTGCGGGCGTTTTGAATTGCTCGAAAGCGACACCTGCCAGCAGGAAGGCCGGCGGGAGCAAGAAGAACACCTGGCGAAAATTATCGTAGAGCGGTGCGCGCGAGAGGATGAACCCCGCGAGCGGCAGGACGAACCAGATTGCGGTCAATACCAGCAATTCGATGTGCTCTCGCCTCTTGACCAGTCCAAGAATTGCTACAACCAACCCAATAAAGAACAGGGGCCAGACCGGTTCAGTCAACTGGACGGCGAGCAGTACGGGCAGGTAGGAGTATGGAATATCGGTAGAAGCGTACTGCACGCCGTCAAAAAGCACCTGGCCCGGCCATGGATATTGTGACATGACGCGCAGGCTTTCGAAGAAATGCCCGGCGGGATCCGGCCACAGGTACGGCCAGGTGGCATACATGGTGGCCAGCGCCAGGAGAGCGTACCCGAAAAGTTCGGGGATCACCTTTTTCCCATACGCGCGTGTGGCATGCAGCATGACGAGCAGCCCCGCCAGGGGGCCGAGGATGCGAATGGAGGTTGCCAGACCCAGGAATATAGCAGCCGGCAGTAGCGAAAGCAACACGCGCAACGCAGCGGGCGCGCTCCGGGCGAATCTCAGCATCAGCAGGCCGGCTGAACCCAGCAGGTAAATGAGACGTGCTCTTAGAAAGAACGTGAAATAGCGCTGGACGTAGACTTCTGGAGCGACCCTGTGCAGATCGGAGGCCAGTCGCGAGACCAGGTTGGGGGTGCCTGCAGCGGCTGCTTGCACGGTGCCCTCGATCCAGCTATGGATCAGCGTCGTGCCCATGTAGAGCACGGCAACGGATGCCAACCACAGTGCAGTCAGGACGAGCAGGGTGGATCTGGTCCGGGGGACGAGTCCGGTTAATGCAAACGACCTGGGCTCATCAAAGCGTTTTAATCCAAAGTATAGAGCCAGGAGGAAGAAGGTGAGAAACGGGATATCCTTGGGGCTGATGAAGGCGTGTCCCCAGAAGAGCGGCTGGGTTGCGAAGAGGATGGTCGCGCCAAGGGCGGCGAGCTGTGCAAGCCAGCGCCTGGCCAGCCTGTAAAAGGCCCAAATGCCAAACAGAAAGGTGAGGAAGGACAGGGCGTGACGCAGGTCGGAAAGACTCCAGGGCAGTAAAAACTGCAGGCCGCGTGCGCCAAGCGTCACGAGCATGACGTAGGGCGGGCCATAATTGTCATAGGTGTTGCCGAACTCCGGGAGCTCGCCAGTGGAGAGCCAGGTGGTGTAAGCCTGCAGGGACAGATCGGCGTACTTATAGAACTTGAGTTCATCCCATGATTCGCCATAGTGGCGTGTGACAAGCAGGCCGAGCAACGCCATGGTGAGTAGGAGGACCCAGATAGGCCATTCTTTTGAACGGATCACGTTTGTATTCTACTTCTTTGCTTGGTGGCTTGTGCTGTTGGCCCTGGCATCCAGCCAGTCCTTCAAGGCTGGACCTGTGCCTACCTGCCACGGGCGAACCTGCTCGGGGGGCAGAGCCTGGATAGCTTCTAATTCGTCACCAAGGATGATCTCTCCCTCGATGCGGACGTGGTAGGCAAAAATGATCTGGTTGCGCAGTTCGAAGGTGTAATGGCCGACAAAGCTGACCAGTTCACCTTCCAGGCCGAGCTCTTCCCGGACCTCGCGTAAGACACCTTGTTCTGGCGTCTCGCTTTTTTCAAGAAATCCTGCCACGATCCCCCACCATTTTTCCGGCCAGCCTTTGCTGCGGGTCAGGATGACCCTACCCTCGTGCTCGACAATGGCAGCCACCACGGGGATGGGATTATCCCAGTAGACGAAATCGCAGTCAGGGCACCTGGTGCGGGTGCGCCCGTCGATCTGGCCGGTGACCAAGGGGGTAGCGCAGGTGGGGCAGAAGTTGTAGGGCATGATCCATTAACCACAAAGGTCACGAAGAGCATGAAGAAATCAGGCATTCGCGCTTTTTCATAGCCTATTTCATCAACTGCTCAACGCGGCTTTCGCCGACGCTGTAGTATTTGGCATCCTCGTGGTGCACCACGATGGCCGCAGTGGATTGCTCGGGGATCAACTGGTAGGCCGGTGAGAGGCTCATGCCAAGTTCAGATTCGATCGCCGGCAGCAGGTCAAAGACCTTGCGGTGATCCCCGAGTTCGGGGATGGCGGGATAACCCCACGAGTAGCGTTTCCCCTGCCCCTCGGGAAGCCCCAACTCGCGGCGCAGATGGCGGTGCAGGTACTCAGCGGTTGCTTCGGCGGTCTGGACGGCCAGGCCGTGCAAGAAGTAGGCTTCGCTGTAATCCCCCTTCGCTTGCAGGGCGTCGATACGCTCGGTGGCTTCCCCCCCGACGGTGACAACCTGGAAGGCAACCACGTCCAACTGGCCTGAGTCGACGCTTGCGAAGTAATCCGAAAGAGCCAGGAAATCGCCGTAGGGTTGGCGGGGGAAGCTGAAACGCGCGATAGGATTGCCCTCACTCTTACCTTCACCCTTGCCCTCTCCCAAGGGTAGTGGGGAGTAAATGAGGAGGTCATCGCCATCCGCCTGGCAGGGGAAGAAACCGTAGATCGCCTGCGGCTTGAGCCAACCGGTTTTGAGGGCTTCGTGCTTCATTTTGTCGAGCCTGGCATCGAATTCCGCCCGCAGTTTTTCCCACTCCGCGCCGTGGGCGTTCTTGGCTCCCCAGGACAGGCGATAGAGTTCGTTGAGACTCAGGTGCTGGAAGACGATCTCCAAGGGCATCTCTGTGACCAGTTGCTGCCCGAATTTGGCAGGCGCCGGGATAGGCGCTGGGACCACGCTGCTGCGCTTTTTTGGGGAGTCCTCACCTCGTTTCTGTGACGCTCGCCCGATCTCCAAGTCCGCTTCGCGGCGTGTGCGCGCCAGTAACTCTTCGCGCTTTTCAGGGACAATAAGCTGGTCCATGGTTTCCAGCCCTTCGAAGGCATCCTTGCAGTAGAACACGCCGGGCGCGTAGGCTTCACCATCCTCGGTGAACAGGATGCGGCGCCCAAAACGGCGATTGATGGCGGCGCCACCGATCAGGACGGGGAAGTTGAGTTCGCGCCGCTGCAACTCGTTGACGATCAGCGGCATCTGCTTGGAGGTGGAAACCAACAGCGCCGAAAGGCCGATTGCCGTGGCGTTGACTTCGGCGGCTTTGGTGATGATCGTCTCGGCAGGGACCTGCTTGCCAAGATCGATCACATCGTAGCCGTTATTGGCGAGGATCGTTTTCACAAGATTCTTACCGATATCGTGCACGTCGCCATAGACGGTAGCAATCACGACCAGTCCCTTGCTGACGCCTTCGACCTTTTCGAGGTAATTCTCAAGGTGGGATACGGATTTCTTCATCACCTCCGCGGACTGCAGCACGAAAGGCAGGATGAGCTCGCCTGCACCGAATTTGTCACCGACTTCTTTCATGGCGGGAAGCAGGACGGTGTTGAGGATGATTACTGCAACTTCGTGCCGGGAAGGAGGCGACTCTCCTCTCTCCTCGGGAGAGGACCTGGAGGTGAGGGGAGCCTGTAATCCAGCATCCAGCTCATTCCAAATTGTTTCAAGTACGAGCTCGGTCTTCTTCAGGACATCGTTGTTCCAGAAGCGAATAACCCTGACACCTTCTTGCGCCAAAGCCCTGGTGCGCTCTTCGTCGAAAGTAATCTGCTCGTTTTCGTTGTGGTGGCTTCCGTCGAGCTCGATCGCCAGTCTGGCTTCATGACAATAGAAGTCAAGGATGTAGTTCGCAAGAGGATGTTGACGCCGGAATTTCGCATCATGCACTCCGCGGTTGCGGAGAAATGACCAAAGTAATTTTTCTGCATCGGTTGCGTCCTGGCGCAATTCGCGAACACGGCCGAGGAGGTGGTCGGGGAGGGGGCGCTTGATGTTGGTATCTTTCCCCTCACCCTTACCCTCTCCCGAAGGGAGAGGAAATCCGCGGTGGATGATCTCATCGATGTCCGCCTCCACACCCTCCTTGTGCCGGTGAACAATACGCCAGTGCAGGCGCTGCTCAGAGGTCATCCCTTCGGTGGGGTCGGTCTGGGCAGCCTGGTCGCTGGGCGAAACGTGCTCGTAATGCTCGATGTAACGCTGCAGGGCGTCTGGGCGACGGTTGAAGATCAGATCCTCGGCCAACTCTTTTTCCTCAGCCGGGAGGTCGGCGTACGGAGTGACATGAGCCGGGTTGAGAATGGCCATGTCGAGGCCGGCCTGGACACAGTGGTAAAGCATGATTGAGTTGAGAGCAGGACGCGCCTGCGGGGAGAGCCCGAAGGACAGGTTGCTCACACCCAGCGAGGCAAGCACGCCGGGCAGATGTTGCTTGATCAGGCGGATGCCTTCGATGGTCTCGATGGCTGATTCGGCGAATTCGGGGTCGCCGGTCGCCAGGGTAAAGGTCAGGGTATCGAAGACCAGGTCTTCAGGCCTGAGCCCATGCTCCTTGACGGCGATGTCATAGATGCGCCTGGCGACCTCAAGTTTCTTCTCGCGATCCTTGGCCATGCCCTTCTCGTCGATGGTGAGCACGATTACAGCAGCATTATGTGTTTTCGCCAGCGCAAAGATCTTATCGGCTTTTTCGCGCCCGGATTCGAGGTGGGTGGAGTTGATCAGGCAGCGTCCTGGAGCAGTCTTCAGGGCGACTTCGAGTACGTCCAGTTCGGTGGAGTCGATCACCAGCGGAACATCCACTCCCATTTCGAGCTTCTTGACCACGTTGCGCATGAGGTCCACTTCATCCGGTCGCTCGGTTACGGCGGTGGAAATGTCCAGCGCGTGCGCGCCAAATTCCACCTGCTCACGCGCGATCTCCAGAATGGTGTCGTAGTCTTCCTCGAGCAGCAGTCGCTTGAATTTACGGGAGCCCTGGGCGTTGCAACGCTCACCGATAAGGGTCGGTGGGGGATCCTGGCGCATGGCGACGGCCGACATGGCGGAGGCAAGTTTTGGCTCCGAATGAGCCGGTCGAGCCGGGCGCGGGTACCCGTCCAATTTTTCCACCAACAGCTTCAGGTGCTCAGGTGTTGTCCCGCAGCAGCCGCCCACAACCGAGATGTTGTATTTGGAAACGAATTCGAACAGGTCATTTGCAAAAGGTTCGGGTTCGAGCGGATACACGGCTTGGCCGTCGACGTTGAGCGGCAGTCCGGCATTGGGGATGCAAGAGACGGGCAGCGTGGATTGTTCGCCGAGCACGCGGATGGGCTCGCGCATATGTTCGGGACCGGTGGAGCAGTTGAGGCCGATAACGTCGATACCGAGACCGTCAAGGATGGTCAGGGCAGCCTCCACGTTGGTGCCGAGCAGCATGCGTCCGGTCGTGTCTAGGGTGACCTGGGCCTGGATGGGCAGATAGACAGCAGTTTCCTCAAAGGCTTGACGGATGCCAGTGATGGCGGCCTTGACCTCAAGAATGTCCTGAGAGGTTTCGATCAGGAGCAGGTCCACCTCACCGCGAATCAGGCCGACGGCTTGTTCCCGAAAGACGTCGGCCAGTTCGTCAAAACCCACATTGGAAAGGTCGGGATCGTTGGCCGCGGGTAATTTGCCTGAGGGGCCGATCGAACCGGCTACAAAACGGGGTTGACCGGTACTGGCAGAAAATTCATCGGCGAGACGTCGGGCGAGTGAAGCTGCGACCTGGTTTATCTCTATGACGCGATCCTGCAATCCGTACTCCGCCATGGTGAGGCGATTGGCACGGAAGGTATCGGTTTCGAGTACGTCCACCCCGACTTCTAGGAAGGAACGGTGGACGTTTTTCACGGCTTCAGGGTATGAGATGACTAAAAAATCATTGCACCCATTGTATGCTTCACCGCCGAAGTGCTCGGCGGTCAGGTCCAGTACCTGTAAACTTGTGCCCATGGCGCCATCGAAGACCAGCACTTTCTGGTCAAGCGCATCGAGGTAGGCACGATTGGTATACTTGCGATCGGTCATAGCATTTTCCTTCGCTCGTCTGTTCTTCTACGAATAAAAACCGCTGCAAAGTACCAAGAGTTTAGTGTTTCGTATCCTCAGTGTCCTTTGCGTTAAAATCCTTAGGCAAGGTTGTCAATCCTGCTTCCGTCATCCTGCCTTCAGCGATCAACTTCCGTGCACGCTCTTTGTTCGTCACCGTCCAAGTTGAGTTGGGTTTCCGCGGACTAAAACGCAGGGCGTATTTCTCGATGTCGATTGACCTTTTCTGGCTATCAATCCAGCCAAAGCAGACAGCTTCTTCCAGGGCTTCTTCGTATGTCAGGGTTTGAATCCCAGAAGCCACTTTGAAGACCACCAGCCAGATCTCCCTGGCACTTAGGCCATTTTTCTCCAGCCAGTTGCGAAACCCCTCGCGATTGGTTACATAAACCGTCGATCCAAGCTCCATCTCTCGATCCTAATAAAAAGGCCTCTCCGGGAACGAGAGGCAATGACTGAAACAAAAAACGCTCTCATCTTCCAGACATGTGTCTGCCGGAATTGGCACCAGGATCAGTTACGTAGTCTCGTAGTTGATTGGTTATGTAGTTTTTTGCCACTACCTAACTTCCTAACTTTGCAACTACCGCACTAACTCCGGTTGCCGAGGCTTCAAAGGGCCGGTCCCTCTGCCTCTCTGGATGAGTACACACACCTGCAGTGCAGGCAGTGAATCTAAATTGTTGCCGGAGTTTATCATAGGGAGGGGGGAATGTCAAATTGTGATTGACGAAGTAAAAAAAAGTGTGCTAGACTATGGAAGCTTAAGTTTTTCCTTAAACCCATGGACCAGGTACACCCTCTTCACGAATTCGAGCAGATCAAATTACTTGCGGACTCGCGACGTATGCAGATCCTTCGTCTTTTGATGGCTGCGCCGGCGACATTATCCCAATTGGCCGGAGTCCTTCACCAGTCGCCGGCCTGGGTCCGCCACCATATCCAGAAGCTGGAAGCCGCCGGGCTGATCGAATTATCTGAAGTGCGCACGACCGGTACCATCACGGAAAAATTCTATCGTGCCAGGGCGGGCGCCTTCCTGCTACAGGAGCTGATCCTGCCGGAAGAAGGCAAACCGGTTATCGTATTCTCCGGCAGTCACGACCTGGCAATTGAAAAGATCAGTGCGCAGATCGCCGATCATCTGACAGTTTTGACCCTTCCAGTAGGCAGTCTGGATGGTCTCGTAAATTTGCGCCAGGGACTCTGCCAGATATCTGGTACGCACCTGCTAGACAAGACTGGTGAATACAATACTTCCTTTGTGCAGCATTTTTTCCCTGACCGTGCTATGGACCTGGTAACCCTGGCCTATCGTACGCAGGGCCTTATTCTCCCTGCGGGCAACCCAAAGGGCATTCGGGGCGTGACTGACCTTGTTCAGCCCGGAGTGCGTTTCATCAACCGAAACCGGGGTTCTGGAACCCGTCTGTGGTTTGACGGCGAGATCGAGCGGCTGGGCATTCCTCCCGAGAAGATCAACGGGTATGAACGAGTTGTCACCACCCATACTGAATGTGCCAGGGCGATAGCCAGCGGGCAGGCTGATGCAGCGCTGGGACTGCAGGCCTCCGCCCGACAGCACAACCTGGCCTTTCTTCCGCTTTTCGAGGAGCGATACGACCTGGTCATGCCGCGTGATCAAGAAGACACTCTTTCTCCGCTGCTTGAACACGTGCAAACTGCTGCATTCAGGCGTGAAGTGGCCTTGCTTACCGGATACAACACCGCGCATAGCGGTGAGCAAATCGCGCTCGATTGACGGCATCAAATTTTGAGGATAGGAGATACATCATCATGAATACAAGCAAGTTTCTGATCATTTCTGGTACGGTTATGCTGGCTGTGGCTCTGGGCCTTGCTGCATGCGGCCCGAGCGCACCGATCATACCGCTGGAACCAACTGCTCCATTGGAAACGGAGCTTCCCGCCGAACCAGCTTCTCCGGAGTCAGCTGTGCCGGTGCTTGAAATCGTTGGTGAGACAGACTCCGTATCTCTGACCATGGCTGAATTGAAGGATATGCCAGCAACAGAGGGCTTTGCAGGCATCAAAAGCAGCACCGGCCAGATCACGCCCCCTAATACCTTTAAGGGCGTGGCGCTTAAAGACCTGGCGGCATTGGTGGGGGGGATGGATGAGAATACCGGATTCAACGTAGTTGCCGAGGATGGCTACAGCATCACTTACTCATATGACCAGATCAATCATGGGACATTTGTCGCATATGATCCGGCCACCGGCGACGAACTCAAGAATCCGGTCCAGCTAACCCCGATCCTGGCATACGAAATGAATGGCCAGCCGCTTGACCCCAAACAAGATGGCATTCTTCGCCTGGCGATTGTAAGCGATACTATGAACCAGGTCACAGATGGACACTGGTCAGTAAAATGGGTGGTGAGATTTGAGGCCAAAAAACTTGGCGCAGAATGGATTTTACGTGCGCAAGGCGCCATCCAGGAAGATATCGACCGCGCCAGTATCGAGTCCTGTAGTGCCCCGCAATGTCATGGTGCAAGCTGGACGGACGACAAGGCCCAGGAGTGGGTCGGTGTGCCGCTCTGGTTGCTGGTGGGCGCCGTTGACGATGAGATCGCGCACGAAGGCCCGGCTTTCAACTATGACCTCTCCCAAACCGGCTACAGGGTGGATGTCATCGCCGGCGATGGCTATACAGTAACCTTCGACTCAATCCGCCTGGCGCGCAACAATAACATCATCGTGGCTTACAAGGTGAATGACAATCCATTAACCGAAAAGTATTTCCCGTTGAGACTGGTTGGCTCTGGCTTGCAGAAGAATGAAATGGTTGGGGGCATTGCCGAACTTAAGCTTGATCTTGCGCCTCTTCCAACAACCGAAGAACCTGTGGCAGAAGAACCTGGCGAGCCTCAAATGACAGCCGAAGGCAGTATGGTTGTGATCGGGCTGGTAAAGCAGGCGATGGGCTTTATGGAAGCCGATCTGCGAGACCTGGAGGTTCTGCAAATCTCTGCCGAGCATCCGAAAACCGGTACCGCGGCGTATGAAGGTGTCTCTTTGAATGAATTGCTGGACCTGGCCGGCATCCAGGATGGTGGCAAGACACTCGTCATCACTGCTTCGGATGGTTATGCTGTTGAGACCAGTCTGGAAGAAGTGCGTGCATGCACTGATTGCCTGTTGGCGTTCACCAATACTGCAGAAAAATTCAAGACGGTAATGCCTGGTCTTCCCAGCAACCTTTGGGTGAAAGACGTGGTGAGTCTGGAAGTCAGGTAAGTGCTTTGGGGAAGGACTGGGAGGTTGTGGCCATATTGATGATATGCAGAAAAACCTGCTAATCCTGCTTGTATTTAGCCTGGTTGGGTCGGCACTTGGCGCCTGCGGCAGAAGACAAACGACGACTGTTCTTCAGGCATCCCCAGCCAAAGTCCCGCTGGTGGTGTTTGCTGCGGGCAGCCTCATCATCCCCTTTGCTGATTTGGAGCAGGCTTTTGAGGCCCATTACCCGGGAATTGACATGCGAGCCGAATACCACGGCAGCATTCAGGTCATGCGGCACGTGACCGAGTTGCATGAAGAGATCGATGTGGTTGCCACAGCGGATGCTGCGCTGATCCCGATGTTGATGTATGCCAGCACAGTACCGGAAACTGGCCAGCCTTATGCCGACTGGTATATCCGTTTTGCCAGCAACCACCTGGCGCTGGCTTACACACCGGAGAGCCGGTACGCGGCTGAGATCAATGCCGATAACTGGCCGGCGGTGCTCTCCCATCAGGATGTAAAGCTCGGGCTTTCGGACCCGCGCTTCGATGCATCCGGTTACCGCACGCTGATGGCCTTCTCGTTGATGGAGAATGCGCTCGGGCGCTACAATTTGTTTGGGCCGGTCTTCGATGACCAGTTCACCTTCCCGGTCACCATCTTCCGCGATGAAGACCTGACTACCATTACTGTGCCTGAGATCCTGGAGACCAAACCGGATTCCCGCATCGTGCTGCGGGGCGGGAGCATCATGTTGATCGCACTGCTCGAATCAGGTGATCTGGATTACGCCTTCGAGTATGAAAGTGTCATCCGTCAGCATGGACTGAAGATGCTCTCCCTGCCGGAAACCGTGAACATGGGCAAAGAAGAATTTGAGTCAGCTTACGAAGCCGTACAGGTGGACCTGGATTTCCAGCGGTTCGCGTCCATCAAACCACAGTTCCGCGGCGAGCGCATCGGTTACGGTATCACCATTCCGGTCAATGCGCCGCACCCGGATGAAGCCGCCCTGTTCATCGCTTTCCTGCTCAGTCCTGAAGGGCGCGCCATCATGGAAGCCGATTATCACCCACTCTTCGACCCTGTCATGGTGGATGGCTGCGCTGAAATGCCAGAGAATCTGCGATCCCTGTGTGTCCCGGCAGAGCCGTGAAAAGCAGAACCCTGATCTTTAACATTGTCTTTTCTTTCCTGGGCAGCCTGCTGCTGCTATTCATCATCCTGCCGCTGGCCAGCACCTTGTTGGGCACTTCGCCGGAGCAATTCTGGCTGGCGCTGACCGATCCCGAAGTACGAAGTTCCATTGGCCTGACGTTCACTGCGGCAGGAGCAGCCACTGCCCTGGCATTGTTGACCGGCGTGCCTTTGGCATACCTGCTGGCCCGTCGGCGTTTCCACGGCAAGCGGTTGGTGGAAGCAATGGTCAACCTGCCGATCGTGATTCCACACACCGCTGCCGGCGTGGCACTGTTGCTGGTCTTTGGGCGGCGCGGTCTGCTCGGTCAGTGGCTCACACCGCTAGGAGTTTCTTTCACCGATAACTTTGGCGGCATCGTGGTTGGCATGTTATTCGTCAGCCTGCCGTTCCTGGTCAATATGAGTCGTGAGGCCTTCGGACTTATCGACGAAGAACTGGAACGCGTGGCCCTGATAGATGGTGCATCCGCCTGGCAGGCCTTCTGGCATGTGACCCTGCCTTTGGCCTGGCGGGGTGTATTGGGCGGCGCGGTCATGATGTGGGCGCGGGGCATCAGCGAATTTGGAGCGGTGGTCATCCTGGCCTACCACCCCAAGATCGTGCCGGTGCTGGTCTACGAACGCTTCAACGGCTTTGGCCTGGGCGCAGCGACGCCGGTAGCAACCCTGCTCATTATCGTTGCGATCGTTGTCTTTGTATTTTTACGATTAGCGCTTATACCTGAAACCAAAATGAACGCATAACAAGAAAGGAGGATTTATGAAACTCAGCGCGCGCAATGTCCTGAAAGGGAAGGTGATCAAGGTGATAAAAGGCGCAGTCAACGCCGAAGTGACCATCGAATTACCCGGCAGCGAGCGGCTTGTCTCCATAATCACTAACGCATCAGTGGACGCGCTCGGGTTGTCTGAAGGCAAGGAGGCTTACGCTGTTATCAAAGCCTCCAATATCATGGTCGCCGTAGACTGACCATTCAATCCTGTGCTTTCTGCCGCGTGCAAGCAAAGCGGCGAGCAAATTTTGCTTTTCAAAGGAGAAAAGAGATTATGTCCCGCACTATCAAGTTATTCCTCATTCTGGGCATGGTTCTGTCCCTGGCCTTAGCCGCCTGCGGGCCGACCGCCGCCCCCGAACCTGCGCCCGCCGAACCGGCTGCTCCCGTCGTTGAAGAAGCTCCTGCACAAGAGTCCGCCGCTGAAGAAGCGCCTGTTGCCCTCAAAGTGACCGGCGCCGTCGGCAGCGAACAGGCCTGGAGCGAGGCAGAAGTCAAGGCATTGAATACGCTTGATGTCGAATCAACCAATAAGGCAGGTGAGAACGCCACCTACACCGGTGTACTGATCACCGATCTGCTGGCCGCGGCAGAGCCTGATGCAGGAGCCACAACCGTGGTATTTGTGGCAGACGACGGTTACACAGCTGAGATCAGCCTGAAGGAATTGACCGCCTGCGCCGATTGCATCGTCTCTTTCCGTAACCAAGGTGGCTTCAGCACCGTGCTGCCTGGTTTCCCCGGGAATATGCAAGTCAAGGGTGTGATCGAAATCCAGGTAAAATAGGCTCCCGTCCGGGTTCGACAATCTTGTTACCAGCCCTTTTCCTTATTGCGTCCTTCAGACCAGGAGGAGGGCTGGGTGAAAAGAGTCATATGGACTATATCATTGGGATCGATGACACCGATAACACCGAGTCGCGCGGTACCGGTCACCTCGCCCGGATCATGGCGGCCGCCCTGTCGCAGGATTTTAGCGTTCATGGTGTGACTCGTCACCAACTACTTGAGGATGAGCGTGTTCCGAAAACGGCCAAGAACAGCTGCGCAGCTGTTCTCTTTGAAGGCGACCCCTATCCACTCGAAGAAATCGCTATAGTTGCTCGCAAAGTAATGTTGGATGATTTCCAGCCCGGCAGCGATCCTGGTCTGTGTGTGGTTTCTGCTGTCCCGCCCGAAGTCGTAGCTTTTGGACAGCGCGCCCGGCGCGAATTCCTTTCCCAGGATGAACCACGTGAACTTGCAACTGTCCACGGCCTTTACCTTGAAGGGCTTGGCGGGGACGAGGGTGGTGTGATCGGTGCGCTGGCCGCGGTAGGTCTGGCTGCAGATGGGAACGATGGCCGCTATGTTCAGGTGGGTTCGATCCGCGACCTGGAAGGGCTGCAACCGGTTGAAGCTGTGCTGGCGGCAGGGATATCTAAAATCCTGACTGCGGAGGGGCGGCCTGTCACAGACGGATCGGTGTTGGCTGATAAGTTGCGCCCGGCCCGTCGCAATGGATCCCCGCTCCTTTTTGTGAAACGGCAGGAGAATCACTGGCTGCCTTTGAAACTGGATTGAGTGATACTGGGCAGGAATTTCATTTCCATGCCAGGAATCTTATTGTATGCGGTTGACAAGTGTGGGACCTAACGGATGATTCGCGCCGAAAAGGTTTCCTTTCGCTACCCCCAGGAAAATCGTGGCCTGCTGCCGGTTTCTCTTGAGATCGCCCTTGGGGAACTGGCTTTGGTGACCGGACCTTCGGGATGTGGCAAAAGTACCCTGGCACGTTGCTTGTTGGGCTTGATTCCGCACCTGTATCACGGCCAGTTTTCTGGTGAGGTCTGGTTAAACGGATATCGCACTTCAGAAATCCCACTATGGCAACTAGCCGAAAAGGCTGGGATGGTCTTTCAAAATCCCGCAGCTCAAATGCTGGCTCCCAGCGTTGAAGAGGAGATCCTTTTTGGATTGGAAAACCTGGGGCTGGAGCATGATAGTATCCAAGAACGGGTCGAATCGGTTCTATATGAATTCGGCCTGGTCTCCATGCGAGAACGTAACCCGCGTACTCTTTCCGGTGGCGAGCAACAGAAGCTGGCTCTGGCCGCCATCCTGGCTCGCCAGCCAGAGGCATTGATCCTGGATGAGCCGCTTTCGATGCTGGACCCCACCGCTTCCGAAGACCTGATTGCCTACCTCGAGCGTTTTGTAGTGAATCACAAGGCAGCCGTGATCTTCGAACACCGGTCTGAGTACTTTGAAGGATTGCCTGAATTACGGTTGTTGCCCCTGGAAGGCGCATCCATCACCGTGCCAGCTTCTCAGCACAACATACCCGTGCACATCCAGCCGGGTTTCAGGCTCGAGGCCGAAGGGTTGAGCGTATGCTTAGGGGGGCGGGAAATCCTGAAAAACCTCAACTTTTCACTTGCCAGCGGCCAGATTGTAGCTGTGGTTGGGCGCAACGGAGTTGGTAAGACCACGTTGCTACGAGCCTTGTGCGGTTTGCAAAAGAATACTGGAAGAATAAAAGTAATTTCTTCTGCAGGCGATGCCCCCCCCAATTTTGGGATGGTTTTCCAGAACCCTGACCTGCAATTGTTCAACGCCAGCGTCAGAGACGAAATCCTATATCGTGTGCCGGACCCGGACCTGACCTATTATCGTTGGTTGTTGACCGCTCTGGGTTTGGAATCCTACGAGAACACTCCGCCCCTGTTGCTCAGCGAAGGCGAGAAGAAACGCCTTGCTCTGGCCTTGGTGCTCATGCGCAGGCCAGTGCACGGCTTGTTGTTGGATGAGCCCTCTTTGGGTCAAGACACTGATCACAAGACGATCTTGATTGGGTTGCTGCGAAGCCTGGCCGATGACGGTCAGCTGGTGATCATGACCACCCACGATCTGACGCTTGCCTCACAGGCTGACTACCTGGTTCTACTCGGGTCTGAAGGAGTTAATGCGGAAGGCAGTACTGATGCGGTCATTAACAATCGGCTTGCTTGGGAACGAACCGGGATCGCCCTCCCTGCATGGTTTCTGCGTGATCGAGGATTGGAGACTCTCTGATGAGGATCAGCCAGGCGGGACGATCACGGCAGTTGGCTTTGGTGGAAGATTCCCCACTTCGCAAAGCCGATCCACGTACAAAGCTCTTCATCAGTGTGGCCATCTCACTGGTGGTGATGCTGCCTTTGGGACGTCTGGCACTTTTCCTGGGTATGTATGCAGTATTCTTGCTTTGGGCGCGCCTGCTTGGTCCCGCCCTACGGCAGATCTGGCGTATGAAGTGGCTACTGTTCTTCTTGTTCGCTATCGATTGGTGGTTGATCGGCCTGGACCATGCGGCTCTTATTTGCATGCGCCTGGTCTTGCTGACCGGCGTTTTTGCCCTGTTCTTCTCAACAACCACTACGCGCGAGTTGGGATTGGCGTTGGAGAAGTTCTATGTGCCCCATCGGTATGCGTTCAGTTTGAGCCTGGCCTTTCAAAGCCTGGGCCTATTTGACGACGAATGGCGCGCTATCAGCGAAGCGCAATATTCACGCGGAGCCGCAGTGCAGATGTCATCGTTTCGGAAACTCCTCAGGCAAGCTGGCGACTTGATCTCACTGACGGTACCGGCCATCATATTGACCACTAAACGAGCCTGGGCGATCACCGAAGCGGCGTACGCGCGCGGGTTCGATTCGCCGAAACGAAAATCTTTTCACACTCTGGCTTTTTCCCGGTTTGATGCCCTCTTGATGATTGGGACGGCGATGTTGATCGCTCTTCTATATTGGAGGTGGTAATGAACCAAAACAAACGTATCTTGACCGCTGTAGTGATCCTGGTGGTGCTCGTGGGTGTAGTCCTGGTGGTTGATCTCCTCCAACGACAAAAGGCGGCTTCCCAGGCTCCTGCCGATATGCCCCCGGGGTCAATTCCGATTTTTGTAGATGGAATATTTTCTGCCAGTTTTGTTCCTGCGGATCTCGACCAATCACAAGGGGCTAATTTTGTAGATGCCGAGGAGGGCAAAACGCAGGAAGGCTGGTTGCTGTCGGATGTGCTATTGCTCAATGTCAGTGAGCGCGACTTGCAGGCTGAAACACAAATCACGGTTTCAAGCTCCAGCCGAGGAAAATCGCATACCTTGACTTGGGCGCAGATCGAAAATCCTGAGAATATGGTACTGTTCGATCTCTCGGGGCGAGGCACGCTCAAACTGGTTTCCAGGATCCCGGGTTTTGATGTCCGCGATGCGTGGATTCAGGATGTCGATAAAATCGAGGTCATCCAGCCGTGAAACAACGTTACTTCTCGACCTTTCAATTAATTCTACTGGTGTTTTTTTCAGCTTTGATCGTGGTGGCTAAAATTGCGCTTCGCATACCCTTGCAGCTTACCGGGCATTCTGGAATTTTCTGGATGGCGATCCTTGTTGTGGGTGCAAAAGTGATTCCAAGGCCAGGGGCAGCATCGACCATTGGGGTCACATCCGGATTGCTTGCGAGTTTCCTGGGATTGGGTGATTTTGGAGCGCTGAACACCTTTCTCTCCTATACGATGGCCGGTGTGGGTGCTGACCTGGTGCTGTGGATGTTGGGTGGCAATGCCGAGTACCTGCCTGTGGCTGTATTGGTCGGTATCCTGGGTCACCTGTGCAAATTTCTGGTCAAATGGTTATTTGGTATCGTTTCGGGCGCTCCTTTAGGGTTTGTGGCGCTCGGGTTGCTCCGTGCGATCATTGGTTACATCGTCTTCGGAGCCATTGGCGGTACTCTGGGGTGGCTTACACTGAAAGCGTTGCGCCGCGCAGGCTTTTTTGCCTATTTGGCTGAAAAACGCTGAACTGAAAATTTGGATTGGGAATTTGACCTGATTGTCTCTTTTGGTCACGCTGAAGTCCAGGGTGTGGGGTCTTGCCACTCCCGTTCAGGGAAGTTTTCTTCGAGTGCGTTGGATCTTCAATCAGGCCAGGCGAATCTGGAAAATAGTCTTTTGGAAGCTTGACCGGGGCAAAGAGAACGGGTAAATTGGGAGCACCGCTGCGATCCTGCATTCATGCCCAATTTGGAAACAGCGCTGGTTGTCTGTTTCTACACAATTCTTATCAATGGACTTGTTTATGTCGACTGGCCTCCCAAAACAACCTACATTCCTTAGCATAGTAATCGGTATTAGCCTGGTGATTGTCGCATTTCTGGCGTTCTTTCGAATCCCGGAGATTGTCAAGTATACCGGTGCTGGGTTGATGTATATCCCCTCACGTTTTGGGGTATTCAAGATGGTCTTACCGCGTGAAGTTATTGCTTTGTCTCTGAACAGTACTCAGACACCTGTTACTTTACCAGCGGCTGGTTCGTATGCCCTTTATACAGAAAATTATAATTTTCTTTCCCTTCATAATGCTGCGGTCGAGGCGGGAAAACTGACCTGGATCAAGGTCCAATCCGAAGAGTCTGGTGACGCGGTTGCAGTGCAAATGATCGATCGCGGACTGGCCCTTTACGATACGCCTTTCGCCAGGGGCCGGCCACTCATCACATTTACCGTGCCCCAACCCGGTAAGTACCTGATCATCCATCCTAAACGTCCTGATGTGATGTATATCGTCCCCGATTATTTCACAGGTCAAGAAACTACCATCGTTTCCATTTTGTGGTTGGAGGTTGGACTGAGCGCTGCCCTTCTTTTTGTGGTATTCCTGCGCCGGAATACCCCGAAGCGTTTACGCAAGCGAGAAGTGCAGTCAGAAGCCAGAAAGCGTGTGGTAGAACAACAGGAAAAAATCAGGAAATTGAAGGAAATGAAAGTGAAGGAAAACCTCCGGACCATAGATGAATACGAACCGGACAATCTCTGGAAGAAGGAATGATGCTTGAAGATTAACGGCAAGCCCCGCACTAGTTCGCGGGGTTTGCCTTACCAACTTAGAAGGAGGAGAGAGGATTTGCCAAGAGGGCGAGTGTTCGCCAAATTGGATTAAACAGGCTCGTAATCAGGATTGGTACCGCACCAGGCGCACGCTGCTTTTTCGAACAGCATATTGCATTCGACGGCATTTGAGCAGCGGCGTGCCAGTATTCGCGGTGGTTGATCAGGGAGATGGTCAGCCGGATAGGCTACATTGTTTTCCAACGCCACATCATGTCCAACATGCAAACAATATTTTACTTTTTTTACCTGCCAAATTCGCTGGGCCATTTTTACCTCCTGACTATGCTTTTAGTCTAATGGGCCATGCGCAATGATGCCAGTGACAGGCGTCACGAATCATCGTGACAAAGGGCCTTATTCGGACGACAAATCTCTCATTAGTCTGCATTACCTGGGAACCAGCTTGAGGACCTGACCACTGTCGCTGACCAGGTAGACTTCACCATTGCGGTCCTGCCCGAAGGATGTGACTGTCAAACCCGGTTCGAACAATACGGCAGATTTCCAACTTGTATTTGAACGTATCAACCCCCAGATTGTTCCCTGGCAGTAATCCGCATATAAGTAGATGCCCAGCCATTCTGGCATGGCGCCTCGATAAACGAAACCGCCTGTCACGGAACAGCCCCGGCTATGATCATATTCGGCAATGGGGGATTGGAAATTTGCGCCTTGTGGCCGCGTACCTTCGTAAGTATGTGTCCCCTCAAGGAAGTCCCACCCGAAGTTCTGCCCCCCGGATGTGCCTGCGGGGATAAAATCAATTTCTTCCCATTGATTCTGTCCAACATCTCCGATGAACAGGTCACCGGTCCGGCTATCGAAGGAGATTCGCCAGGGGTTGCGAAGACCATAGGCCCAGATCTCATTTCCATAAGGGTTGTCCGATGGGATGGCGTAGGGGTCTGCAGAATCTACATCCAGGCGGAGAATCTTCCCAAGTAGGGTATCCAGCTTCTGAGCATTGCCAAAAGGGTCGCCGGCGGCGCCTCCATCGCCCAAACCGGCATATAGATAGCCGTCTGGGCCAAAGGCTAGCACTCCGCCGTTGTGATTGGGGAAAGGCTGGTTGACGCGTAACAAGACCACCTCGCTACCTGGATCCGCGACGAACGGGTTTTCTGTAACATGGTAGCGGGCGATGACGGTATTCCCATTTCGGTCGGTGAAATTTACGAAGAAGCGTCCATTGTCTGCGTACTGCGGATGGAAGGCCAGCCCCAGCAAACCCTGTTCGTTGCTCAGGCTTCCGACGCGGTCGCTGATATCCAGGAAAGGGGTTTCGAGGAGTTGCTCTGATTGAAGGATGCGGATACGACCGGCTTTCTCGAGAAGGAACAATCGGCCGGAACCATCCCTGGGCTCCTGGAAGTCCACTGGACGTTCCAGCCCAGCGACGACCGTAGTCCAGGTGAATGCAGTAGTATCCGGGAACGCGCTGGCGTTCGCCGTGAGTGCGGCTGTGGCCGAAGCCAGTGTGGGAGGCAAGGTGTCGGCGGGTTCGATCGTGGGGATAGGCAACGTCGCTGGCATTGAGGCCGGGAATTCGGTTGGGGGCTGTAAAGAAGTGTTGTTGAAGAGTTGGCAGGCCGGTAAGGTTGCCAGAACTGTAACCAGTAAAAGGAGTCGCTTTTTCACGTAGATCTCAAGGTGTGTCTTCGTCAATATCGGTCGTCTCGCCATCTACGATCTCATCAGTACCATCCATGGGATGGCTTTCATTGTGTAAAGCATCCAGATGTTCCCGAACCACTTCGGGAGGGCAGAATTCCACGAAGAGATAGGCTCCCAAAGATACAATGGCCACATCGTCCAATGCGCTGACACCAGGAATTACAGATATCAGGTCAAATGGGAAGACCAAGTAGACCAGGGAAAAGACCGGTAAAAGTTTAAGGAATGTGTTCACGCGTGAATCAGCCATCAACCGCACGATTAATTTAAGCCGTACCACCAGATCCCGGAGCATGCCGCCGCCAGGTGGAATCATTAACTTCCGTGAGTTTTTCTTTGACATTCAGATCTCCTTTACAAAGTACTTGGTTTGATTATAAAGCACACGTATGCAACTTTTCGAATCGATCGGCATCCAATTATAGATACCATTCTTAGGAGTTTAGATATGGAAATGCTCATTGATTTTCCTGGCGAGGCCCGCGTGGATGCCCACTTTGAACCTTTTACAATCAAAACAGACCAACCGCCTCAAGGTGGTGGGGAAGGAGCGGCGCCTACTCCGTTTGCCTTGTTTCTGGCTTCGTTGGGAACCTGCGCAGGCATCTACGTGCTGGGTTTTTGCAAGCAGCGCGGCCTTTCGACAGAGGGCATCCGTATCCTACAGCGCATGCATTCTAATCCAGTAACTGGTATGGTGGACCAGGTCGATCTGGAAATTCAGATCCCGCCCAGCTTCCCTGAGAAATATCGCCCTTCACTAATCAGATCGGCAGAATTATGTGCTGTCAAGAAACATCTTGAGAATCCACCTGTCTTCGAAATTTCTACAAAGGAAGTAGAAGTGGTTTAAACCACATCGACCTTCTTGTTTACAGGGGATTGCCTGTCTTTGCAGTACAATGCATTTATGCCCTACCTGGTTGATGGTCATAACTTGATCCTGCATATTGGGTTGCGATTAGATGACCTGGAGGATGAGTTGCAGCTGATCCAAGAACTGGAGAAGTACTGTCGTCGGGAACGCAAGCATGTGGATGTATTTTTTGATGGTGCGCCCCCTGGCCAGGCAGGTACACGGAAACTGGGTGCGGTAACCGCCCACTTTGTTCATGCACAAACAAGTGCAGATGCCGCGATCGTGAATACATTGAAGCGCCTTGGTCGGGTAGCGCGCAATTGGACTGTGGTCAGTTCAGACCGGCAGGTACAGACTGACGCCAAAGCCTATCATGCACAGGTGCTTACTTCGGAAGCCTTTGCCCGGCAGATCCGCTCTGCAGATAGGCGAAAAGAGAATGTCAATCGTGCCGAGCCGGAGATCTCGGATGAAGAAGTAGCGGAATGGCTAGAAACCTTTGGGCAAAAAAAGACGCAAGGTAGAGTGGGGAAGAGAAGAAGAAAATCAAATTAGATAAAACCAACCTACTTTCTAATCTAAATTTAATGTAAATAGGATGATTTAGGTGTATATTATCTTGTAGACACCTGCCCTCCCTTTTATTGGTATTTAGGTGTCATCCACCGAACAATCTGGACAGCATGTCCCCCCCATGTTGAACAGACGGTGGTGTCCCTCCCCCCTCAAGACCAGCAGGCACCTCTGGTGCCTGTTGGTCTTTAATGACGATCGGTTATGGCGAAGGTTGCCGAATCAGGCAAAAAAATTTTGCGCTGTATAATGAGTGTATGACGACCGCTTTTACATTCGTCCCTTCACCCAACCATTCTTACCCAGATCACCCGGAGAACCCCGGACGGTTGGATGAGCTTGTCCCGCGCCTTGATGCCATCAACGTCGAAAGGATGGAAGTAACGCCTGCAAGACCAGAGGACATCGCCCGCGTTCATTTGCCTCGCCTGATCACTGGCCTGGAAAATATCTGCAAGGAACAGGCGCCCGGGATAATCGATTACGCGCCTACCTATGTCACCAGATCCTCATATAGAGACGCTCTAATGGCTGCAGGGGGCACCCTGCGTTGTTCGCGAGCGGTGCTGCACAATGAGATCCATAATGCCTTTGCGATCGTGCGTCCCCCTGGGCATCACGCTGAACCGGATCGCGCCATGGGATTTTGCCTATTCAATAATGTGGCTGTGGCTGCCTGCGATGCGCTGGCGCAGGGATTGGAACGGGTGTTGATCGTCGATTACGATGCTCATCATGGCAATGGCACACAGGCGGCGTTCCTGGATGACGAACGCGTGGCCTACATTTCCACGCACCAATGGGGTATTTATCCGGGATCAGGCTGGATCACGGATGTGCCGCAAGCCAGAAAGCGTATTATCAATATACCCTTACCGGCATACGCTGGCGATGGGGCCTTCTCCCGGATCGCCGACGAGATCATACAGCCGGCGGTAGTGGAGTTTAAGCCTGAGTTGATGCTGGTCTCAGCCGGGTTTGATGCACATTGGAGCGACCCGTTAACCATGTTAGGTCTTTCATCGCAAGGGTTCTTCAATCTCTCGCGACGATTCCTGGAATTAGCGGATGAGTATTGTAAAGGGCGCATTGTGTTTGTGCTGGAAGGGGGTTATGATCCGCACAATGTGGCCAACGGCACGCAAGCGGTTTTCACCGCGTTGGCCGGATTGGCAACCCAATTCTATGCGAAGGATTCAAACCCTCAAGGGGAACCGGATATCGAGGCCCGCCTGAATGAAATCCGCACCTGGCATGGTTTTTGAGCTTCCTTTCAAGCATTGGCTGTACTCATAATTGAAGCGTTGCCTTGCCGTATTCGTTTGAAGATGACACTCCCCTCAGGGCAACAGATATTTGATAAAATTCCTGAGTGCATTCAATAAGGAGGTATGATGGCCCGTAAAAGCAAAGGATTCATTGAGCTGGAATGGACCTGTCCGAATTGCGAGACGCGCAACCGGGGTTCGGAAAAAACCTGCGTCAATTGTGGCGCTCCCCAACCTGATGATGTCCAATTCGAGGCACCGGTAGCCAGCGAGTTTGTTTCAGAGGAAAAGGCTGGGCAACTGCGTAAACGCGGTGCCGATATCCATTGCGGTTTCTGCGGCACGCGCAACCCTTCCGATGCGGTGACCTGCTCACAGTGCGGTGCGGATTTGAGTGAAGGGGTAGCCCGCCAGGCCGGGCGCGAGATCCAACCACCCAGCGGCCCTGTGACAGTCCTTTGCACAAATTGTGGGACTGAAAACCAGGCTGCGAAGGTCAACTGCGTGAAATGCGGTGCACCGCTACCGCGATCTGAGCAGGCGGCTGCGTCCGGGCAACCTGAAGGGAAGATTGCTGCGGCTGGAGCTACACCGATTTCTTCTACATCTGCTAAGAAGAAACCCAACTGGCTGTTGCTCGGGGGCATTGCAGCCGGGCTATTAGTTTGTTGTTTGGCGTTGGTCTTCCTGTTCGTCTTTCCATCGAAATCGCTGCCGGCAACGGTCACCGAAATCTACTGGCAAACCTCGGTTCCGGTGCAGGAGATCCGCGCAGTGGACTACAGCAACGAGCGCGGCAGTCCCCCCTCTGACGCGTACAATGTCTCCTGTCAGACCGAAAATCGCGAAGTCTGCGAGGAGAAAACCATTGACCGCGGTGATGGCTTTGCCGAGGTGGTACAGGATTGCAGGACAGAATCTGAGCAGTATTGTGACTACACCGTGGATG
>CAZULT010000042.1:0-9022 GCA_964621295.1 uncultured Anaerolineaceae bacterium
TGTCTGCTGCCAGAGAGGTTTTGCCGTGCATAGATATTTTCAGCTTTCCCCGACCACTGGATGGCACAACCTGAACAATCTGTTCGCGAACTCATAAGTTACATCGCAGATTGTTTCTGCTGATGTTTTTGTACTCTACGGGACATTTTAACTTTGGTAAAAGGGGACTCTACTACTTTGGGCTAACATAAATTCTTCGAACCCTTGACACCCAACGGAAATGAGGGTATAAAACGCGTACATACGACACTTTGACAAGGACTTGGAGATGCATCAAGTCGCTTTTTGTTTTCTATAAGTAATTGTTTATTCTACACATATAAGGCAGCGCAACATGCACTGCCCAAAGGTATCGGCCTGGCGCGCGAGTCTTCAAGCCTCCAGAAATAAACTTTTGAGAAAGGAGACACACGGAAACCTATACCCACACCCCATTTGCCATCGTCCGAGGAGAGCCCAAACCCTGAACCTCTCACCAAAGGAGAAAAACAATGCGAGCGAATCCAAACCATGGCGCGGTACGGTCTCATCTGCAGCAGGTGGCCCAGCTCACAGGATGGGACCTGATCGAGCAACCCACTGAAGGCTCGAACGAATACATAAGCTCGGAATTAGCGATGCTGCCCACGTTGGACCATCCCATTGAGCAGGCCCTCAAAACCGGGCACATCATGCAGCTGCCCTACGGACACAATACCGCCCGATCGGCAAGCAGGAGACGGCACTGCCAAGATCAAGGTGTGCGTCAACCCGCTCGTGACCAGGAAATTGAATAACAACTTCCGGGGGTAGGGACTATTACCGAGAGCAACGGCAGAAGCGTGCATGGCATCAGGACTAATTGATCGCTTTGCCTCATCAAAATGCCAAACCGCAAGGTGCTGGGGTGCCCAATGCCTAGCACATTGAAAAACACACCATTTGATTTTATTCAAAAAGGATTTGTATGAAAAAGCCTCATTACAAGATTGTTTTTCAGCAAGTTGTGATCTTGCTCAGAGCGTATGACTGGTATTCCATATCTTCCACCTGCTATTCTTTAGGTTCTAAAGTGCGCAAGTCCGTAAGCCGTGCATCGCTATGCACACTGTGGAAGAAGCCTTTCTTGACTGTGAAATATGTGCTCTATATAATGACTCCAGGCTTAACCGCCTTGATTTGGGAGAAACAAAATGGAAGAACATTTACTTAAAAGCGAAGAGGTTGCCCAAATTCTCCACGTCAGTCGCTCTTTTGCTTATCAGTTGATGAAGCGCGGAGACATTCCAACAGTACGCATTGGAACAGCGGTGCGCGTTCGCCCCCAGGACCTGGAGCATTATATAATGAAAAGGGTATCGCAGAATGGATCGGCTGTCAGCCTTTTCGATCGCAATTGATAGCCGGTTTAGTCTGCTACCTGATAAGCTTTCATTCCATCGCAGTTTCCATTACAATCCACTTCAAAGCAAGTCGCACCTTAATAGCCGAATAGCACAGTCTAGCCGGCTCTTCTCTCCCGGTGGCTTCACCGCCACAGAAAGGAGAAAAAAGCATGGCTAAAAGACGAGGCAACAACGAAGGATCGATCTATCGACGCAAGGACGGTCTTTGGTGCGCGCAAGTAAGCCTGCAAGGCAGGCGCCTGACCAAGTATGCAAAGACCCAAAGCCTATGCCGGGCGTGGATCAAGGAGATGCTAAACAAGATTGATGGCGGTCTGACCTTCGAGGGGACACAGATTACTTTAGAGCGTTTTGTTGAAATGTGGCTCAACGGTAAGGTCCTGTCCCGTAGACCGAGAACGGTACACCAGTATCAGCAGATTGTCAGACTGCACATTCTTCCGATCATGGGTCATATGCGACTTCAGGATATTCGTCCTACCCATGTTAGACAGCTTTATGCGATTAAAAGGAAAGAAGGCAGAGGCCCCCGTACGGTTCAGTTGATTCACGCCACTCTGTATAATGCGCTCAAGCAGGCGGTGCGAGAAGGCGTTCTTAGACATAACCCTGTCGAAGCTGTAGAACGTCCAAGGGTCGAACAGTCCGAGATGCAGATCCTGAATGATGATCAAATCCGTCAGTTTCTTATTACGGCCAAAGGATCTCCATTTGAAGCCATCTTCTACCTGGCATTAGCTACGGGAATGCGCCAAGGAGAGTTGCTTGGCTTGAAGTGGTCTGACATCGACTGGAACAAGGGGATTCTGTTTGTTCAACGTCAGCTTCAGCAGATTGAAGGTCAGGGATATGTATTTCTACCACCCAAGACCAGGGCCGGGCGGCGTCAGATCAAAGTTGGCACGGCTACTCTGAAACAGCTTGAAGACCATCGAAATCGACAGGCTCTCGAAAAAGCAGTAGCGGGGGATCGTTGGCGGGAAAATGATCTGATTTTTCCCACCACCATTGGAACGCCCCTCGACTATAAACGTGCGACACAAGAGTTCAAGCGCATCCTGAAGCATGCAGGCCTTCCCAGCATTCGTTTTCACGATCTGCGTCACACCTCGCTGAACGCATTAATGGAGATGGGTACGCCTGTGAATACGGTGCAGCGTCGCGGGGGGCATGCCAAACCGAGCACGACGATCGATATCTACGGCCACGCAACCGCGCGTTCACAGGAAGTCGCCGCCGAGAAGATCGAGGAGCTGATCACTCCGATCCCGGTTGAATTGCAGTAAATTGCAGTAGTAGTTGATCGTCTTAAATATTGACCCCCCAGATATGGGTACCGAACTCAGAACCGACACCATATATGGGTAAAAAAGCATTGTATGGTCACAATGGAAAAGCCACTAGGTGGCTCTTAATCAGTGGGTTCATGGCTTGTGCCCTGTAGGATAGCGCACCTCTGGCCGGTCACACACCCCCAAATGCATATATAATCGAGTTCTATGAGCATCCTGAAGAAACTCTATACCTCGTTCATGCACGGGCCGCTCTACATCGTGCTGTTCGGGCTGGTCTTCTTCGGCATCGGCGCCGGGCTGACCTACTCGCAGCGCACGTTCGAGCGCCAGGGCGCGACGGCGGAGGGGGAAGTCATCAACCTGGCGCAACGGTGCGACGACGACGGCTGTTCCTACAGCCCCGTGGTGCGCTTCACCACCCAGGCCGGGAATTCCGTCACGTTCGAATCAAGCTATTCGTCCAGCCCGCCGGCTTACGACGTGGGCGAACGCGTCACGGTGATCTACTCCCCCGAGAAGCCGGACAAGGCGGTCATCAAGGGCCAGGGACAGCTCTTCCGTATCATCTTCATGGCCGTGGGCGGGCTCGTCATCACCGGCGGGCTTTTCCTGTTCTTTTCGAACCTGAAGGACAGCTTCACCTCCGGCTGACAGTCACCTGCGCCCCTCGTCCCCACGGATCGGCGACGCCTGCCGCGGGCGCTGTTCCACCATTCCGGTGTGCAACCCACGAAAAGTTCTCTTAGTGAAGGGAGCCTTGATCAACCCTGTTCTTCCCCCTGTTCCGGGGGATCTTGTTTTTCCCTCCGGATTTCAACCCGGAGACCCCCGTTGAGCAAAGGCCAATGATCCATTTTCCGTAACCATCTCCTGATTAATTCGTTTTATAGAATAGGCGGTTCATCCTTGAGTTCCAATAGGGACCCGGGCTGATCCAGGCCGTCAAAACTATCACCTAAGGAGAAGAAAATGAGACTATCTGCACCCAAAAGGGTTACCTGGTGGATTGCCGTGATTTTCGGTGTGCTCGGCATCCTCGGAAACTATACGAGCATACCTTTTGTAAGCGGCTACGCATTTCTGTTTGTTGCCATCGGCTTCGTTTTGCTCGCACTGGCTACATATTTCAAGGGTCTATAAGCCGAGGATCTAGTAAATACTTTATACGGACCCATTTTTACAGTTCCCTTTAATGACAAAATCCCCCATCGTATTGTGGGGGATTTTGTATGGAACATAATTCTATTGAACGCTGGCATCCCGGCAAAAACACCGCCGTCGTGAGCGCATCAAAAGGCACATGACAGGCCGGTTCGTGCGAAGAAGTATTCTCACGATAGGAACGGGGCACGCCGTTCTTTATGGACCCTTGAGTTCCTTATCCGCGGCCCGGAGGATGCGCTTCAGCTCGGCGCCCTGCGCTTCGCTCAACGGCTCCGGGTGGTGGTTCTCCAGGATCCAACCGGTCTTTTCGCGCGCCGCCTCGATCGGATCCTGGTAGCCGCCCGCGTTGTCGTAGACGTGCACGATCTCCGAAAACTCGAGCTTGTGGAAGTAGTCGCGGGTGTGCTTCTCCTTCAGGTAATGCCCTCGCGGCCCCACGGCCTGGATCACGTCCAGGGCCATGTAGTCCGGGCCCGTGTTCAATTGGGCCGCATCCGCGCGCACGCTGTGGTAGAGTTCGGCGTCCAGCACCAGGGTCTCCGGATAGAGCAGCGTGCTGCCCTGCAGCAGGCCCATGCCGCTGCCGGTCTCGGCCCCGCACAGCGCGCACAACAGCGAGGTCTTGCCGCCGCCCATGCCGGCTTCCCAGCCCAGGGCCGTGGCATCCATGCCGAAGGTCCCCGCCAGGGTCGGGACGCCCCACATGTGCGCCAGCTCCACGCCCATGGCGTACACGTGGCTCTCGTGGCTGTAGTAGGCGCCCGTGCGCGGGTGCGTCATGCCCGGCATGAACGAATGGTAGATCGGCGCCCCGGGGAACGCCATCTGCACCAGGACCATGGCCGAGACGACCTCGGCGTCTCCGAGCGCCAGCGTCCCGGCGATCGTGGCCGGCGCCGTCGAACCGGTGTTCGGCATGGACATCATGCCCACCGGGATGCCCGCCTCGGCGGCGGCCAGGGCCGCATGCATGCTGCCGGCATCCTGACCTAACGGCGCGATGGTGCAGATCAGCAGGGAGAGCGGCGGGCGGGCCCGCAGCGTCTCTTCGTCCCCGGCGATCACCCCGGCCATTTCCACCGCGTAGCGCGCGGTCGCCTCCTCCACCACCGTCGGCGTCTGCACGTGCTTGACCGTATTGTGGAAGGAGGCCTCCAGTTCGTGCAGCGACGCGCTCTTGCCGTGGTCCTGGGCGCTGACCATCGGCCAGTAGAAGCTGATGGAGGAGAGATAATCCGCGATGCGGGCGGTCCTGGCCACATCCTCCTTCACGGAAGCGCGCAGCTCCCGCGTATCGTAGTCGATCGTCTTCGTCCCGGTCCCGTCCGTGGCCTCGTAGGTCACATCCTTCGACAGGTCCAGGTCGAAGGCGCGCGCACGCGCGCCCATCGTGTAATAGCGCGGCGCGTGCGAGAGGGCCTCCAGGATCACGTCCGGGGACAGCCTGACGATCTGCGCTTTGAAGTCCACCCTGGCACCGTGCTCGGCATAGATCTTCAGCACGCGCTCGGAAGGGCAGTGAAAGCCCGTCTCTTCGAGGATCGCAAAGGTGCCGGACCTGAACTGCTTCAGCTGCTCGTCGCTCAGCAGGCGCAGGTGATACGCCGGGACGATGGGTTCGATCGGGGGTGTTTCACTGAACATGTCTCTCTCCTGAAGTCCGTCAGTCTGAAGTGCGCCATGCAAGCACGACATGCCTTTGAGGTTTTGGCTCGAAATACAACTTTTTAGTAAAGCCCATGATGCACAGTACGATCAATCCGCCCCCGGGGCCTTGTTGGAAGCCAGGTAAGCCTCCAGGCACTTCCGGCAGACGCAGGTCTTGCGCACGGCCTCTTGGGGGATCTGCGCGAGCAGTTCGGCCGGGAAGACGACCGTGTCGCACCAGCACTCCGTGGCGTCCGGATCGGCCGCCAGCGCGCACAGGTTGGGACCCCCGCACAGGGGGCATCTGCTCCGGTCCTCGTAGGCTATGGGATCCTGTGCCATGCTTCCCTCCGCGGGCCTCGGGCGCTTTCGCCTCCGGGGGCGCCCCGGGCCGGAAATGTTTTTTGTTGTCATGCTACAGTCCATCTCAAAATTGACGGTGTCACTCTGAAGGAGCGCATTTGCGACTGAAGAGTCTCGAATTTTCATAAGAGTCTTCCTTCGCTTCCCCTCACTCCGTTTGGAGCTGGCGCTCACACTTTCCCGGTGTACTCCGGGAGGCTGACATTAAGGATAGGGGTTCTAGCCCCGCACCCTCTCGTTCGTTGGATCGTACATCGGGCGCAGCGAGGCTTTGGCCGCATGGCGCTCCCCGGCGATGTCGATCTCGTAGCTGCCGCCCTCGATGTACTCGACGGACGCGTCCTGCTCGTGGTGCACGAAGCCCATCCCCATGGCGCCGCCCAGCGTGAAGCCGTACCCGCCGGTCTGCAGGTGCCCGACCATGACCCCGTCGCGGTAGATGATCTCGTTGCCGTACAGCAGCGGTTCGGGGTCTTCCAGCAGGAACTGGACCATGCGGTACTTGAGCGGGCCGCTCTCCCGGTGGCGCAGCAGCGCCTCCCTGCCGATGAACCCCCCGGGTTTATCGAACTTCACGGCGAACCCGAGACCCGCCTCCAGGGGCGTGTCGGTATTATCCATGTCGTGGCCGTATTCGCGGTAGGCCTTCTCGATGCGCAGGGAATTCAGGGCCTGGAAACCGGCGTGCTTCAGGCCCAGGTCCCGGCCGGCCGCCACCACCGCCTCGTACACGTGCGCCGAGAACTCGGTCGGGACGTACAGCTCGAAGCCCAGCTCGCCCTCGTACGTCACGCGCAGGGTCTGCACCAGCGCGTAGGCGATATCGATCTGCTGCGCGCTCATGTAGGGAAAGGCCTCCCGGGATACGTCCGCGGTGGTGAGGCGCCCGACGAGCTCGCGGGATCTGGGGCCCTGGATGTTCATGAGCGTGTACCCCGAGGTCACGTCCGTGACGGTGGCGTGCGCCTCCTCCGGGATATGCTTTCGCAGCCACATCAGGTCGTGGGTGTAGAAATCGCCCGCGCTGACGATGAAGAAGCGGTCCTCCGCCAGGCGCGTCACGGTCAGGTCGGCTTCCAGCCCGCCGCGCTCGTTCAGCCACTGGGTGTAGACCACCTTGCCGGCAGGCACGGCGACGTCGTTGGCGCAGATCCTGTTCAGGACCGCCTCCGCGTCGCGCCCCTGCACCAGGAACTTCGACATCGAGGTGACGTCCATCAGGATCACGGCTTCGCGGCAGGCCCTGTGCTCGGCCGCGTGGTATTCGAACCAGTTCTGCCGGCCCCAGGTGTACGCCTCGATCTCCGCCTCCACCCCGGCCGGCGCGTACCAGTCCGGGATCTCCCAGCCCATCCCCTCGCTGAAGAAGGCCCCCGCCCGCGCCAGCTGCTCGTGAATGGCGGTCTTCCTCACGTTCCGGGCGCTCTCGTTGTAGAAATTGGGGTAGAGCAGCTTGTATTGCAGGCCCAGCGTCTCCACGGTCCGGTCGGCCAGGAATTTTTGCGTGCCCTGGAACGGCAGGCAGCGCGCGATGTCGATGTGCACGGATTCGACCGGGCAGTAGCCGTCCGCGATCCACTGCGCCATGATCCGCCCGACCCCGCCGCCAGACAGGATGCCCAGGGAGTTCAGGCCCGCAGCGACGAAGAAGTTGCCCAGCTCGGGCGCTTCGCCCAACAGCGGCCCCCCATCCGGGGTGAAGCTTTCGGGCCCGCAGAAGAACTTATGGATGCCGGCCTCTTTCAGGACAGGCACGCGCTCCATGGCGATCTCGACGTAGGGCATCATGCGGTCCCAATCGGGGTTGATCTCGCCGAACGCGAAGTCCTTCGGGATGCCGTCCACGCCCCAGGGCGCCGCGACCGGCTCGAAGAAGCCCACCAGCAGCCCGCCCACCTCTTCGCGAAAATAGGCGTAGCGCTCGAAATCCTCGATGATCGGCAGGTCCGGGTGCACCCCCTCGATGGGCTGCGTCAGCAGGTAGTAGTGCTCGGCCGCCTGCAGGGGCACGTTCACGCCCGCGAGTTTCCCCAGCTGCCTGCCCCACAGGCCGGCGCAATTGACCACGTACTCCGCCTTGATCTCCCCCTTGCCCGTGACCACGCCGCTGACGCGCCCCTTCTCCTGCCTGATGCCGGTCACTTCCGTGTCCTCGAAGATGCGCGCGCCGCCCATGCGTGCGCCCTTGGCCAGGGCCATGGTGAAGTCGACCGGGTTGGCGCGGCCGTCTTCCGGGGTATAGAATCCGGCCAGCACGTCGCGGGTATCGGCCAGCGGCCAGAGCTTTTTGACTTCCGTCGGGGAAATCTCCTGGTAATTGACCCCCAGCCTGCGCGTGGCCGCGGCCAGGCGGCGCCTCTCCTCCAGCCATTCCGGGTTGCAGGCCAGCTGCAGGTACCCGATCTCCTTGAAGCCCGTCGACTGGCCGGTTTCCGCCTCCAGCGCCTTGATCAGCTCGCGCGTGTAGGTGGCGATCTCCACCTCCAGCTCGTCCCAGCCCGGCGTCACGATCAACCCGGCCGCATGCCAGGTCGTGCCCGAGGTGAGCTGCCTGCGCTCCAGCAGGACCACATCCTTCCAGCCCAGCTTCGTGAGATGGTAGGCGACGCTGCAGCCGATCACGCCGCCGCCGATGATCACCACCTGTGCCTGGGAGGGCAGGCTTTCCGGGGAGTTTGCAGGGGGTGTTTTTTTAGCCATGGGGTCTCCAATATGCAGGGGCGGGGTAGCTTTCAACTTATGTGGGTATGGATGGAAGCGTACCGGTTATGTACCAGGAAAAAGTATATCACGGGCGCTTCCGATTATGCATCTTTGTATCCTATTTTATACTTTTTTTGCAGTATATCAAGAAATATGCTCGTAATTCGTAGCTCTTTACCCAATAAGAGTAAAGAATCGAGTGAACCTATTTTTCACCCTGTGGTGACATTCAAGGGAACCCTGAAACTGCTCTGGTCCCGGAAAATCCGTAGGTCCAAATGGATCGAGGCGCCTGCCAGAGCATGGATTGCGCAGCCTGAAATGGTCCCCCGCCTGCTTTGTGAAGGGTCAGCGCACACTGTAAAATGAAACAATCCTTGTGGAACATGGGTCGGTCATGTTGCGAAACATCTCAGTACATGTTTCGAAAGATGTCAGTACATGTCGTGAAAGATCTCAGTACAT
>CAZULT010000042.1:9122-37751 GCA_964621295.1 uncultured Anaerolineaceae bacterium
ATCTCAGTACATCTTTCAAAAGATGTCAGTACATATATTTCACGAGAGCGCATATCTTTTAACAGATGTGCGTACATGTTTTTCGCGAGAGCGCACATGTTTGGAACGAGTCCTGAGATCGTTGATGATGGGCATATTTTGCTCCAGCCGCCGTCTCCGGCGGCCTACCTGGTGAAATCTTGCGCCGAGGACGGCGCAAGGAGCTAGGAATGCCGCAATCTACCCCTGACCAGTTAGGCCTGCCTCGGGCCAGAAGTGAGATTGCTTCACCCTTTTCGAGGGCTCGCAATGACAATTTCGAAATCATGTCATCGCGAGCGACCCTGAGGCCCCGAAGGTCCCCGCCGCAGACACCCGAAGGGTGCAGGGGGCGGCGATCTACCCCTGGCTGATAAGACCTTCCGTCAGGTCAAAGATGAGATTGCCGCATCGCAAAAAGTCCCGAGAGGGGACATAATCCCCTTCTTCGACGACTGAAGTCGTTCCGACGGGTATCAGGCAATCATGCATTAGGGCTATAGCACATAGTTTCCTTCACATGCTATACTTGATACAGTCACGCGCTTATGGGAGAATTTCAGCATGTCCAGTGATTCTGCACCCTATCTCACCGATCCCTTTGGGGGTGAACATCCCCTGGCAAAGACCAAAACGCGCATGGGGCGCGCATTGGAAAATGAGATCGTGATCCTCGACAAACGCTCCTCGCGCGAACACGCCGTGATCCGCTTCGAAGGGCGCATGGTCGTGCTGGAGGACCTGGGCAGCACCAACGGTACCTATCTGAACGGGGAACGCCTTCGAGCCCCGGCCGACCTGCGCGACGGCGACCGCATCACCATCGGGGATATGCAGTTCACCTTCCACGATCCGGAAATGACTTCGGCCGAAACGCCCTTCCCGGAGCTTGAAGTAGACCTGGCTGCGGCTGAGGTGCGCATCAACCGCCGGCTGGTGCACCTTTCGAACAAAGAGTTCGCCCTGTTGACGCTCCTGTTCGAGAACCGCGGAAAAGTGTGCTCCAAAGACCAGATCGGGCAGGTGGTCTGGAGCGAATACCAGGCCGGGGTGTTCGATTACCAGATCGAAAACCTGGTGCGCCGCCTGCGTAAGAAGATCGAACCGGACCCCAAATCTCCACAACTGGTGGTCACCAAGCGCGGACTGGGCTATAAATTAACCGGCTGACCGGAGCCGATGGCGTGGGGGCCTGCTGGCGCGCCGTCAACCAGCGGATAGGCAAGAGCAGTGGGGGAATGGTATCATCAACCCGGATCGGAGAAAATTGTGGCCCGCCTCACCCTGGAAGGTCAGACCCTCGGTAAATACCGCCTGCTGGACGCGCTCGGGCGCGGCGGCATGGCGCAGGTTTACCGCGGCTATCACGCGCAGCTCGACCGCTATGTGGCCCTCAAGGTCTTGCGCGCCGACCTGATGGACAGCCAGGAATTCCTCGAGCGCTTCCGCCGCGAGGCGCAGGCCGTTTCAGCTCTACGCCATCCCAACATCGTGCAGGTCTTCGACTTCGACGTCCAGGACGAGATCTATTACATGGTCATGGAACTGATGGAGGGCGATACGCTGCGCGCCAGGCTGCTCGAGTACCGCAACCGGGGCGAGCGCATGCCGCTGAAGGAGTGTGTGGGGATCCTTTCTGATGTATTGGGCGGCTTAGACTACGCGCACCAGGCGGGCCTGGTGCACCGCGACCTGAAGCCGGCCAACATCCTGCTCACCCGCAAGGGCCAGGCCGTCCTGACCGACTTTGGCATCGCCCAGATGATCGGCAATACCCAGCTCACGCTCTCGGGCGCCCTGATGGGCAGCCTGCATTACATGGCCCCCGAACAGGGACTGAAGGGCGTCTGCGACGAGCGCAGCGATATCTACTCGCTGGGGATCGTGTTCTACGAAATGCTGGCCGGCTTTCCGCCCTTCGACGCCGATACCCCGCTGGCGATCCTGATGAAACACCTCAATGATCCGCTGCCGCTCCCCCGCTCGCTGGACTCGAACCTGCCGGCCGCCTTCGAAGCTTTCACGCTCAAAGCGCTGGCCAAACCCCCCAAGGACCGCTTCCAGAGCGCAACCGAGATGGCCGTTATGCTCAGAAAGTTGACCAGGAAGGCCTCCCCGGAACCTCGCCCCGCGCTGAAGCTCCCGGATACGCGAGCCTCCCAGGCCGTGTGGTCGGGCGACGCACGCCGGAACCTGGCTGAGGGCCCGCTCATCCGCCAGGACACAGAACGGGACCTGCCCTTTCCAGCAGTCCCCCCAGCGCCGGCATTCCCAGACGGCGCCCTGGTAGCAAACCGCATCATCGCTTTCATCGATGCCCCACCCTCTGCATTGGGTGCGATCCTGACCAGCCTGGGAGCCCTGCTGCTCTTTAACCTGTTCGCAGCCATGTTCTTCACGGTCACCGGCATGAATGCCTTCCGCTACGGCTGGCCCTTCGAGATCTTCCTGGTGGCTGGATTCCTCACAGCGCTGGGTTGGGCCCTTTCCAAGCCATGGTTGCTGAATCCGGCCATCCTGCTGCTGGGAAACGCCGTTCTGCTGGTTTTCACGACCCTGACCGGCCGCTGGCAGGACTGGGGCTTCCTGTGGTTGTTCGAACCCCCGCTGATCGCAGCCGCCATCCTGCTCCCGCTCTCACTGCAGAGACGCGCCGCACAGGGGCGGCATTTAAGCCGCGCCAGCAGCCTCGCGTTGACACTGCTGGCCGCCGTCCTGACCATCGGAACCTGCTGGCTCTCGCTGATCGCAAACCTGTTCCGTTAATTCACATCCATATTCTTTTGAACCGCTGGTTGCCCCCAGGCGGTCCCGTTCGAGGCACCTGCGCCCGGCCCCTTTATTTCATCATTCTCTTTCCACCTGATCCGGGCAGGGGCGCCAGGGAGACCAATCCCGGAAGGCTACCGAATGACACCATTCACTCCTCGCGGGGCGAGTCGCGCTGCACCAGGCCTCTTTGCCAGGCGTAAACGGCCACTTGCGTACGGTCGGCCACGTGCAGCTTGCTGAGGATATTGCTGACATGCCCTTTGACGGTGTTCTCACTGATGACCAGCTTTTCGGCGATCTGGCTGTTGGTCAGGCCGTTGGCGATCAATCTCAAGACATCCAGCTCGCGCTCGGTCAGGTCGGTGAAGAGCGGTTGTTCCTCGTCGTACTCCCCGCGGATATTTTGCAGGACCCTCGAGGCCACGCGTGGGTGCAGGGTGACCTCTCCCTGGAAGGCGCGGTGTAATGCATCCACCAGCTTTTCCATTTTCATATCTTTGAGGATGTAGGAGATCGCCCCGGCTTTCAGAGCAGGGAAGATATGCACATCTTCATGGTAGGAGGTCAATACGACTACCTGGGTGCGAGGGCTGATCTTCTTGATTTGGCGCGTGGTTTCAACCCCGTCCATACCCGGCATGATCAGGTCGAGCAGGACGATATCAGGAATCAATTCCGTCACCATCTCGACGCCTTCCTCTCCCGAGCCCGCTTCCCCCACGACCTGGAATTCAGGGATCGTCTCAAGATAGGATCGCACTCCTTTGCGCACTACTTCGTGATCGTCAATGATCAATATCGTTATGGGGCTAGCCATGGTTACCTCCTAAAGCCTGTTGGCCTACTCAAGACAGGTAAAGGGAGTGGTAATCAATACCTTGGTTCCCTTTCCTAGTTCGCTCTGGATATAGGCCTGGCCGCCAATACTTTCGGCGCGTTCCTGGATGGTGCGCAGCCCCATCCCATTCGATTTGCGTTTCTCTTCGAACCCAACGCCGTTATCCTGCACAATGATTTTCACAGTTTTATCTTCGAACAACAGGGAGACGTCCACCTTATTGGCATGGCTATGGCGCGCCACGTTGGCCAGGGCTTCTTGCAGCATGCGGTAGATGGCCTGTTCGGTCTCCAGTCTCATGCGTTTTGGATCCTTGATAACCAGGTTAATCATAACCCCATTTCTGTTCTCCCATTCGAAGACGTACTCCCGCAAGGTTGTGGCCAGGCCTTTCTCTTTCAAGGCCATAGGGTACATTTCCTGGATCAGGAAGGTCAATTCCTGGATGACCTCGTACACCAGATTTTCCGCCTCGCTCAGGTGCGTCCAGACATTTTCGGGATCATTCTTGAGGATGCTGTTGACGGCGCCCAGTTGCGCCAGGGCGGCAAACGCCTTCTGCTTGGCGCTATCATGTAAATCGCGAGCCACGCGGTTGCGCTCTTCGATGACTGCCAGTTCTTTGGTCTGTTCGAACAACTTCATGTTCTCGATCGACAGGGCGGCGCGCTGCACCAGGGCGGTGAACGGGCGAACGGTATCATCGGTGATGGCCATGGGAGTGATGAAACCCACATTGAAAACGCCGATCACCTGATCGTGCACTTTGATAGGCAAGTGCACCAGCGAGTGGACGCCTTCCGCCACAAGGGCTGCCCGCACATCTGACCTGAGTGCCTCAACATCCAGTACGGGGATCATAAGGAGTATTCCGGTCTCAAGCACCTCACCAATGATACCCTCGCCTTTTGCAAAGTGCAGCACGGCCAGTGTGTCGGATGCAAACCCGTGGCTGACGCGCGGCACGATCTGCTTCTGGTTCTCATCCCACACAAAGACCACACTGCGGTCAGCATGCAACCTCTTCACCGCCACTTCCACAATGGCCTGGAACACCTGGTCAAGCGTCATGGCGCGAATGATCTTCTCATCTCCCGAATAGAGCGCTTCCAGTTCTTCTGTGCGTTTTTGCAACGCGCCGGTACGCTCGCCCACCAGGTGCTCCAGTTGCAGGTTTTGCGCCTCGATGGTTCGTACGCGAACACGATACGCCCCAATCCCCAAGCCAACCACGGCCAGTGCAACCAGTATGCGGAAGATCCACGTGTCCCAGAAGGGTGGAATGACCGTGATAATGACACTTTGACCCTGCTCATTCCAGACCCCGTCATTGTTTGTACCCATCAAGTGCAGTGTGTACGTACCTCCAGGCAAATTGGTATAACGGCCTTCCCGGCTGGTCCCAATGAAATTCCATTCCTTATCAAATCCATCCAGGAAGTACGCGTATTGATTCCGGTCTGGCTGGGTGTAACTCAAGGCGGCGAATTCAAAGGCAAAGTTGTTGTTTGGCCAACTCAAAGTAACTTGCTGCAATGCTTCTTCACTTGGTTGGTCAGGGACAGACTGCCCTCCCGTCGTGAATGCGGTCAAAACCACCGGCGGAGCATACGCACTGGCTTTCACTTCACCCGGATCAACCACGTTAAACCCATTGATACCCCCAAAATACATCTTGCCGTCTCGGCTCTTGGCGTAAGAACCCATATTGAACTCATTGCTTTGCAGACCATCGTCAACCGTGTAATTGCGGAATATTCCATTTTGGGGATCAAACTGGGTGAGGCCATAGTTCGTGCTCAACCACAACCATCCGGAGGCATCCTCTAGGATACCGTTGATCACGTTGTTTGGTAATCCCTCTGCCTCTGTGTAGTAGGTAAAGGTGTCTGTTTCCGGGTGATAGAGATTCAACCCGCCGCCGGCTGTCCCAATCCACAGGCGTTTATGGCTGTCCTGATAGATCGCCAGGACGGAGTTGTCACTAAGGCTCTCCGGATCCTGGCGGTCTCGCGAATAGCGTATAAACGTGCCTGTTTCCGGGTTTAGGCGGTTCAGGCCGTTATCAAAGGTGCCAACCCATAAACTTCCTTCTTGGTCCTCGTAGATGGCTGTAACGAAGTTCCCACTGATCGTCTCCGGTTTGGTCCGGTCGGTTTGAAAATGTACCGCCTTCCCCGTGGAGGCATCGAAACGATCCAACCCATTCTCCGTTCCGAACCACAGGGTACCCGACCGGTCCTGGAAAATGACATACACAGTACCGCTGGATATACTCGCGGGGTTCTTCGGATCATGCACGTAGTGCGTGAATCCGGCGCTGGCCTGGTTGCGGCGAGAAACGCCCTGGCTCGTCCCAACCCACAACGTGTTTGATTTGTCGACAAGCACCGCGTGGATTTCATTGTCCAACAAACTATCAGGATTGTCCGGGGCATGCTGGTATTTTGTAAATATTCCTAAGCGTGGGTTGAAGCGATCCAGCCCACCGTCATACGTCCCAATCCAAACTAACCCCTGCTCATCCACTGAAATGGTAAAGATGAAATTAGCCGTCAGGCTGTTGGGATTGTCCGGCTCGTGGTGGTAGTAGACGAACTTGCTCTGGCTTTTGTTGAACTTGTTTAATCCCCCTCCGAACGTGCCAATCCAGAGCACGCCTCCCTGATCCTCGTAAATAGAAAGGATGGTGTTATTGCTCAAACTGTATGGGTCCCCTGGATTGTTGCGGTAATGTGTGAAGTTCTCGGTTTTTGGGTCGAAGCGGTCCAGGCCCTCACTTGTACCTACCCAGATCGTTCCGGTCCGGTCAATGTGCAGGCTCAGGATGACATCATTGATAATGCTGGAGGGGTCGTTTTTTGCATGCCGGTAACGCTGGAACGTGCCACTACTCGGGTCAAAGCGATTCAAACCTTCGCTGGAGGCAACCCACAGGCTGCCCGTGCGGTCTTCAACAATAGTCTTGATGCCTTTCCCGATCAAGACTTCATCGGTTAGGGGACCATATGAATAGGCCCGAAATCCTTGCGTCGAGGAGTTGAAGCGATTGAGTTTGCCGTCATCCGTACCGATCCAGAGGATGCCCCGGCTATCTTCGTAAAGCGATTTAATAAGATTACTGGATAAAGTTCCGGAGATATCCGGATCGCTGTAAAAATGCCTGAACTTGCCGGTTTGTGCATCAAACAGATTGAGGCCCAGGTTGGTCCCGACCCACAGCTCACCTTTTCTATTTTCCATTATGGCTGTGACATGGTTGCTGGACAGGCTATCCGGGTCTTCGGGATCATTCAGGTAGTACATGAATTTGCCGGTCGCGGCGTCAAAACGGTTCAGGCCGCCCTGTCTTGTGCCGACCCACAGGTACCCCTGACTGTCTTCATAGAGGGACGTGATCCAGCGGTCACTGATACTGTCGGGATTATTGAATTCGGGTCGGAAGATCTTGAAGGAATAGCCGTTGTAGCGGTTGAGACCATCTTCGGTCCCAATCCATAAGAATCCGAATCTGTCCTGCAAAATCGTCAAGACGACACTCTGAGACAACCCATCCTCCAGGCTCAGACGCCTGAAGCGCAAGGTGCCATCCAGGACAGGGGGGAAGGCGGCCTGTTGGTCGACTCCCGAGACGACGCGGGTAGGGAGTGGCTGGGTTAGAGTTGGCGTGGGCAACGAATTAGCCCCGCTGCAGCTGTTAAACAACAGGCTAAGTACCAGAGCAACCAGTCCAACCCAAACCACACGCATGCAAATTCTCATTCACCTACCATTATAAAGACTTCTCCAGTATCCGGCATAGCTACAGTATAAGCGCAACCATACCGAAACGTTTGCATCAAGGGAACGTTTTTACCCTGCGCTGCTGAAGGGTTTTTTTACGGATACAAACCATCCCCGGGTAGGGTGGCACCCCCTTCAATCCTCTCAACTCTCCCCAAGGGAAATGACATTCCTACAACGGGTTGGACAGAATCCCATCATCTTCCTTCTACTTAATCGAGGGTGAGGGCAGTCTCTCCCTCTTGCGGTATAATCCCGGTGCTATGCCACGTCGCAAAACGCCTGAAGACCTCTCGGTGGAAGAGCTGCGCCGCCTGCTGATCGAGAAACGGCGCGGTGCGCGTCGCGAACGCCTTGAACATTACCACCGCACCGGCCGCGTGGTGGATGTCGCTCCCGAAGGATCAGCCGAACCGCAGGAAGAGCTATCCGCCCCGGTGGTAGACACCTCCGAAGAGGCGGAAGCGGAAGAACGCCCGCGTCCGAAGCGCCGCCTGGGTGACCGTGTGCTGCTGGGTGTCGAGATCCTGGCTGTCGTGGGTCTGATCGGCGTGCTGCTGAGCGGCTTCGGGCTGCTCCGCAGTTTGAATGCGGAGGTAGCGGCCGCGCTCAACCCCTACACGCCCACTCCGACCCCGCTCATCATGGCGGTGGTGCTGCCCTCAGGCCATACGCCTCCGGATGCACAGGGCAACACGCGACCCAATGAAGCCGAGATCCCGGAGCACCTGCGTCCGATGGTACAGTCGCTTTCCAACCTGCCCATCCCGACGCCCGCTCCTGACCAGACAGTGCGCCTGCAAGTCCCGCGCCTGAATGTGGACGCGCCGGTCGTGCAGGGTGACGGCTGGGAACAACTAAAGAAGGGCGTCGGCCAGCATATCGGTTCGGCCAACCCGGGCCAGAACGGCAACGTGGTGCTCACCGCCCACAACGACGTTTACGGCGAGTTGTTCCGTAACCTGGACCAGCTGCAGCCCGGCGATGAAGTGACCGTCTTCACCCAGCAACGGCAATATGTCTACGTGGTTGAGCGTACAGTCATCGTCGAACCAACCGCGGTCGAAGTGATGGCCTCCACCGGCAGCCCGACCGTTACGCTGATCTCTTGTTTCCCCTATCTGATCGACAGCCAGCGCATTGTCGTCTTCGCGCGGTTGCAAAACTGATATCTGATGAAGTCGTAAGTATTACTCACCGCAAAGGGACAAAGTTCACAGAGAACCCTTTGTGGCCACAAAGAGACCTCAATGTTCTCCGTGCCTTAGTGGTGAAATCCCTTGAATCAAGAAGTAGGAGCCCAAATGGCAAAGAAAAGCAAACGACAGGTGCGCCAACGGCCCGGACTGGGCAGCGTTTCGCGCGGAACGGAATTCAACCCTGATTACAGCGCTGTCAAGAAGGACTTGCGCACGATCGGCACGCTGGCCGGATTTTTCATCCTCATCCTGGTAGTGCTGTCCTTCATCCTGCGCTAGACATGCCCTACAGGAGTACCGAGATTCCTTAAGAACCGCAAAGAGCATTTACTCTACACACGCTTAGTTGAGAAAAAAGGATTTGCGTATGCCCCGCATGTTCGTGCCCGGCCCCGTTGATGTGGATGAGCAGGTCCTGCGAGCGCAGGCCCAACCCATGCTGCCTCACCGCAGCCGGGAATTCGAGAGCATCTTCAGGCGCGCTTCGGAAAAAGCGCAGGCGCTGTTCTTCACCGGCTCGCGCGTCTATCTGACTGCCTCTTCCGGCACCGGCCTTCAGGAGGCGGCAATTCGCAACCTGGTGGGGAAGCGCGTTCTGTCCTGTGTCAACGGCGCTTTTGCGGATCGATGGTACGAAGTGGCGCTGGCCAACGGCAAGCAGGCCGAAAAGCTGGAATTCCCCTGGGACAAGCCGGTCGACCCTGAACGAGTAGCCGAAGCCGTTAAAAAAGGCAATCATGAGGCTGTGACCATCGTGCACAACGAGACCTCCACCGGTTTGCAAAACCCGGTCAGCGAAGTTGCCGCGGCCGTATGCGCGATCGCGCCGGAAACGCTCCTGCTGGTAGACGCGGTCTCCTCCCTGGGCGGCGCCAAGATCGAAATGGACGCCTGGGGGCTGGATATGGTATTGACCTCCTCGCAAAAAGCGCTGGCCCTACCGCCCGGCCTGGGCCTGGCAGCCGTCTCGGATCGCGCCCTGGGTAAAGCGGAAACCGTGCAGGATCGCGGCTGGTACTTCGACCTGCTGCGTATGGAAAAGCACCGCCTGAAGGACTCTTCTCCGGCCACCCCGGCCATGTCGCTGATCTTCGCACTCGATCTGCAGCTTGACCGCATCCTGGCCGAAGGCCTGGAGGCGCGTTTCGCCCGCCACGCCGCGATGGCCGCACGGGTGCAGGAGTGGGCCGAGAAGCGTAAATTCGGCGTATACGCCCCGCCGGGATTCCGCTCGCAAACCGTCACCACTCTCTATAACCAGCATAACTGGGAGATCAGCGCTCTCAACACCTTCCTGATGGAACGCGGTATGCGCCTGGCCAACGGATACGGCCCATTGAAGCAACGCACATTCCGCATTGCCCACATGGGCGAAACCCGGCTGAGCGATATCAACCTGCTGCTGGAAGCGCTGGAAGCCTATCGCCCGTAAAGGCGATTACGACCCCTAGGATCTTTATGAACAGCACTTTTGACGTGCTCCTGCTCATCGGTCGCCCGGCCTCGGGCAAGAGCGAGATCATCGATTTCCTGAGTCGCCTGCCGGCTGAATTGCGCCGCCAACGCTACCACCTCGACCGGCTCGAAGTCCTGGATGATTTCCCCATGCTGTGGGCCTGGTTCGAGGAAGATGACCTTTTGAGCCGCAAATTTGGGTTATCTCGCCTGCACAGTGACGAAAAGGGCTATTTCTTATTCCCGCAGCTCTGGCACCTGCTGATCGAACGCCTGTGCCTGGAGTACAGCAAGAAACTCCGTGACGATCCAGGCTACCATGACCGCTGCACTGCACTGATCGAATTTTCGCGCGGTTCCGAGCATGGCGGCTACGCCAAAGCTTTCGAACATCTATCCGACCAGCTTTTGAAACGCGCCGCAATCATGTATGTGCGAGTGCCACTCGAGGAATCGCTGCGCAAGAACCGCCGGCGCTACAATCCCGATAAACCCGACAGCATCCTCGAGCACGGGCTCACAGACGAAAAAATGGAACGCCTTTACCGGGAGGACGATTTCGCCGCATTGGCGCCTGGCGATTCAGGCATGGTAACCATACACGACCAGCGTGTCCCCTATGTCATTTTCCCCAACGAGGACGACGTCACCACCGATAAACCAGAGCAACTGGCCGAGAGGCTTGCATCCGTCCTGGAGGAACTCTGGCTGCTGAGCCAGTCCCGACCATGACGGAGGTCGTCCTGAAACTTGACCGGTTCGCCTACGGCGGCGCCTCTCTGGGCCGCATTCCTGAATCGGACTCACAAACGGGGACACGTGGGCGTGCTGTCTTCGTGCCCTTCGGACTCCCCGGGGAACGTGTGCGCGTGCGCCTGGTCGAAGAGAAGCGGGGGTTTGCGCGCGGGGAGTTGCTGGAAGTACTGGAGCCTTCATCACAGCGTATCGAACCCAAGTGCCGCCATTTCGGCGCATGCGGAGGCTGCCACTACCAGCATCTGCCCTACGAGGCACAACTTGCCGCCAAGACCGAGATCCTGCGCGACCAACTCGTACGCATCGGCAAGCTGGAAAACCCGCCAGTAGGACCCATGGTGGCCTGCCCGGCGCCCTGGAACTACCGCAATCACGTGCAGTTCCATCTGACAGGCCAGGGCAGGCTGGGCTACGTAGGGAGCGAGCCCGGCAACGGGGAACAGCCGCCTTCCAAGGAACCGGTTTTCCCGATCAGCGAGTGCCACCTGCCAGAAGCTCCCCTGAACGCGCTCTGGCCAGAGCTCGCCTTCGAGCCTGACTCAGGCATAGAGCGCGTCGCGCTGCGCGCCGGTAGCGACGACGTGCTGCTGGCCCTTACATCCCCGGATCAATCTCCTCCTGAGATGGTTCTCGAGGCCGGTATATCTGTGGTGCACCTGTCCGGTCCGGACGCACTCGTGCTGGCCGGAGATGACCACCTGCGCATGCGCGTGCTGGAACGCGATTTCGAGGTTTCCGCGGCCTCCTTCTTTCAGGTCAATACAGTCATGGCCGAAAAACTGGTGAGACATCTCTTGGACAGGTTGCCGCTTCCCGCCAGTACCATTCTCGACCTGTATTGCGGTGTGGGGTTGTTCAGCGCCTTCCTGGCGCCGCAATGCGAACAATTGATCGGAGTCGAGTCTTCTCCCGCGGCCTGCGAGGACTTCGCGATCAATCTGGACGAGTTCGATCATGTGGAACTCTACGAAGGCGCCGTCGAACAGATCCTCCCTTCCCTTGCGCAGCAACTGTCCGCTTCAACCGGCGAGAAGACTCTCGTGGTAATGGATCCGCCACGCGCCGGCATGGACAGGCACGCCCTGGATGGACTGCTCGAGCTGACGCCTCAGGTGATTGCGTACGTCTCATGCGATCCGGCCACCCTGGCGCGCGATGCGGCCCGCCTGGCGGTTGCTGGCTATCGGCTGGCGGAGGTCACGCCATTCGATCTGTTCCCCCAGACCTACCATATCGAAAGCATCTCGCTCTTCAAACTCAACTGATGGGTATACCTTCTGACAGTAAAGTGCCACGCGCTCTGACGTGCGTGGCACTTTGAAAACAGGTTCCCCCTTCGTTTGAAGGGGGAACCTGATGGAAAGGAATGGAAGGCTCAGGCTGCAACCAGTCCAGCACCTGTTTCAGGGGTACCAGATGGCAGGGCCTTGATCTCTCGATAGGTAAGTGTCCAGACCGTGGAGGTAAAGACCTTTTCCCAGGCGCTCAGCAGGACCCAGGGAGAGAAGGCTACCAGGAAGAACAGGGGCAGGACAAAGAAGCCGCCCGCGATCCAGGGTAAATAGCCGTTCAGGAACAGGCTGAAGAGGCCCACCAACAACAAGCCGGGGACCGCGGCTACGAGCGCACCCAGAATGCTGGTAACCAGTACCACCGGGATGGTCAGGATCACCGCGATGAAGGATGCCAGCATCCAGGCCAGGCCCAGCCCGACCATGATCAACCACATCAGGCCGACGTTCTTCCAGTTTTCGCGGACGAGCGCATAGCCTCGCCGCAGAGCTTCGCCGACACTGGCTTCTTCGAGCGCGCATACTCGCCAGAAGAAGTGTCGCAACAGGCGCAGAATCACGGACGCGATCGCCACCACGAAGACCACCAGGAACACCACGCCGATCAGGCCGATGATACCGGGTGCGGCGAACGACTCGCCCCTACCGGCCACCCTGTTGTAGACCACGATACCGATGACCAGCAGCACGCCTAACAAGAGGAATGCGGGCAGGTTGACGATCAGGTTGATCAGGAACAACCGCCAGGAGGTGCGCGACCAGCCCAGGCGAAAGCCCTGGCCGACGGTCATCTTGGCATCGGTGGCTTCGTACTCGTCCACCATGCGGATCACGGCGGTTTCCGAGACGTAGCGGGCGACCGCCATGGCGATCCCGATCACCAGCATGAGCAGCACGAATACTGCCAGGATCCAGAGCAGGGCGCTCAGTTCGCCATGCGAGATGCCGAGCGCAGGCAGTCCTTCGTCGAATAGTCTGCCCAATTCCCGGCCGGCTTGCCGGAAAGCTTCACGGAAATCCTCAGGAAGAGGGGCCTGATTCTGGAAATCATTTCTGTTTCCGCTAAAGTTGGCGCCGTTGTTACCGCTGTTACCTGGGGATCCACCGGCAGCCAGCGCCAGGATCAGACCAAAGACCCATAGAGCACGGTAGCTCCACAGGATGTGCCAGGCACGTTTTAGGATTTTCAAGGGGTCCATTTTTATTCTCCTTCTATGGTTCGTACTCAATTGATAGGTAACTAGCTTCCGCTCCAAAGGGGTTGGCCAGGCTCTTGAAGCGTGTGGCGCGCCCACCAGATCGCCATCCAGCTGAGATAGAGCAGGGAAATCGAGATCTGCCAGAAGAGGCCCTCAGCCGTTGTCCTCGTAAGACTTTCTGAAAAGGTAACCCATTGCAGGCCACCTTGATCCAATAGCCCGAACCGCCCCAGCACCGCGGTGTAGGGAGCTACGTCTGTGCCGCCTGATATCAACCGTGCCTCGACCTGGTTGAGCAAGCCGAAATCGGCGGCTGTGGTGACCATCTCGCTTACCAGGAAGGTCGTGTGGATGAAGATCAATGCGAGCAGCAGAGCGACCGGCGCCAACCACCATCCGATCTCCAGTGTGCGCTGTCTCATTGGCTTGATCTGGGCGCGCGGCAGGCGCAGCGCCACCTCGGCCGCAAGGCGCTCGGGCGCAGGGAAGGCGGGTGCGGGCACCTCGTGTAGAGCGTCCTTCACGGCCTGCAGGTCCTGAAACGCCAGCATACAGGACTTGCAGGTCTCCAGGTGCGCCTGCACTTTGCGGAGTTGCCCGTTGCGGAGCTCACCATCCAGGTAAGCGCCAAGCCATTCAAGCATATGGTCAGACATGTTCAACCTCCACAACTGAGAACAATGGCACTTCTAATTTCTCTTTCAATAACTTGCGGGCGTAATTCAAACGCGACATGACCGTCCCCACCGGAATATCCAGCGCCTCTGCGATCTCCTGGTATGTAAGCTCCTGGTATTCCCGCAACACCAGCACCGCCCGGCTGGCTTCCGGAAGCGCCAGCACGGCTTCCTGGACCAGCTGTGAGCGTTCGTAACTGGCGAGCTGGGCTTCAGGCCCAGGTTGTGCATCGGCCAGGTCCAGCTCTTCAACCGCATGGGGCAGGATACGCTTCTCCTTGCGCAGCAGGTCGATCGCGGCATTGATCGCAATGCGGTACAACCAGCTCTGAAAGGAAGCAGTCGGATGGTAGGCAGGGAGTCGCAGCCAGGCCTGGATGAAGGTCTCTTGCGCCGCGTCCTCGGCAATCTGCATCTCACCGCACATGCGATAAACCACATTCATGACATCCTGCGCATGAAGACGAACCAGTTCACTGAACGCATTGCGATCGCCGCCTTGGGCGCTGGCAACCAGTTCCATAGCATCAGATTGTGAGCGGATCGTCACTGCGTCAGTTCCTTTCAGGAATTTTCATACGCCTGTTATTATATTAACGTAAAAGCCCCTGCTTTTATTCGAAAAGCGGCGCCTGTATCGAACGTGTTAGAATAGAAAGGACGGTTGAAGCACAACCGGGGGGACGTGTCGTTTCAAGATGGAGTACCCTATGCAGCCATTGATTGTCATTGTTTCAAATCGCGGTCCGTTTTCTTTTAAAAGGAATCCGGATGGCACCTTTCGTGTGGAACGCGGCGCCGGTGGGTTGGTTACTGCTCTGAGCGCCCTGGCCGAGAAACACGACGTGCTATGGGTGGCCGCCGCCATGAGCAAGGACGACAACCGCTGGGCGCAGACCAGCGGAGAGGAGCCGCAGATGGTCGAAGGGATTTCCCTGCGGTTGATGCAACCCAAACCCAAGGCCTACCAGGGGTACTACAACGTCATCTCCAACCCGATGCTCTGGTTCATCCAGCACCAGCTCTGGGACGCCCCCCGCAACCCAAGTATCACGCATGAGACCTGGGATGCATGGGAACACGGCTATGTCGAGATCAACAAGGATCTGGCAGAGGTGGTAGCCGAGACGATTAAGGAGGAAGAGCGACCGGTTATCATCCTGCTGCAGGATTACCATCTTTATCTGATGCCCCACCATTTGCGCGAATTGCTGGGCGACCGGGTCCAGATCCAACCATTCATTCACATCCCCTGGCCCGGCCCGGATGCATGGCGCGTGCTGCCAAGTCAGATGCGTCATGCCATCCTGATCAGTTTGCTGAAGGCGGATCGGGTGGGCTTCCAGACCCAAAAGGATGCCTTCAACTTCGTCCAAACCTGCCGGTTCTATTTAGAGGGGGCGCACTCGCGCGGCAGCCGGGACACAGTCTATTACCAGGAACGCGAGATCAAAGCCCTGGCCTATCCGATTTCCATCGACACGCAGAAAGTGCAGGCGCTGTCGGAGGAACCCCAAACGCATCTGCTGAAGACGCAGTTATACAATTTCGTGGGTGACCGCAAGGTCATTTTGCGCGTGGACCGCATCGAGCCCAGCAAGAACATCCTGCGCGGGCTGGAAGCCTACCGCACCCTGCTCGACAACCACCCCGAGCATCGCGGCAAGGTCCAGATGATGGCCTTCCTGGTCCCCTCCCGCATGGAGGTGGACGAGTACCAGGATTACTTGCGGGACATCATGTCCGAGGCAGGTATGATCAACGCCCGGTACAGCACACCCTATTGGGAACCGGTACGCATCATCGTTGGCGATAACTACGAACGGGCCATCGCTGCCATGCAACTCTACGATGTGCTGCTGGTCAATCCCCTGGCAGACGGTATGAATCTGGTGGCCAAGGAAGGTGTGCTCGTCAACCAGAAGGATGGAGTGCTGGTTTTATCGGAAGATGCAGGGGCTTTCTATGAATTGGGAGAATATGCCCTGACCGTTTCCCCCTTCGACATTTTTGGCACGGCCAACGCCCTGCACCAGGCCCTGAGCATGCTCCCCGAAGATAAACGCTTGCGGTCTGAAGCCCTGCGCGAAATCGTCAAGAAAGCGGATATCCGCAGCTGGTTCTACGATCAGGTCGACGACGCCATGCGTGCCTTCAAGAGCCAGTCCAAAAAGGATTCGACTCCCGTTACCTCATCAACCAGAAAATCTGCCTCGGCCAGGACCTCCTGAGGCGTGCCCTGAGAACGCACACCCAGGCCGTAGGCCAGGCACTCTCCTGAGCCGCGCAGGCGTACTGCTGCCCGAAAGACGGCTACGTCGGTTGTGTCATCACCCAGGTAGCATGCCGCCTCAAGCTGGTTCGAACGGACCAGGTCCGCGAATGCGGTACCTTTATCTACATCCACCGGAGGCCGGACCTCAAATACCATCCGCCCCCTGGTGAGGCGCAAACCGTGCGTTTTGGTAATGGCTTCCAGGGCCGGCGCCAGTTCCCTGGCAGCTTGATCAGGCCGGCTCGTCTGGCGGTAATGCACAGACAGCGTGGCGCCTTTGTCCTCCAGGGACATGCCCTCTGCCAGGAGGCCATCGATCTCATGCAGGGCTGCGGTAAGTGCCTGGCGATATCCTGCAACCGCAGGCAGCAGGCTCACCTGCCCCTGCTGCCATGCGTCCATGCCATGATTGCCAATGTAGACCAGCCCGGGCAGCCCGACTCGCTTCGCTACATCCTGCGCCGAGCGACCGGAGAGCACCGCTACCACGGGCAGCCGCTCTGCCAGCCGTCCGAGCAGATCCAGGTTTCGCGGGGTGACGCGAGCAGCCCGCGGATCGTCCACGATCGGACTGAGGGTGCCATCGACGTCCGAGGCCAATCCAAAAACCTTTCTCTGGACTGCAACGGACAATTCGGTGGTCGCGGCTTGCCAATCCCTGGCCACTATTTCCTTCCTTGTGTAAACTCCGACCAAATAACTCGAAGGGCTTAATCCTGCGCGACCACAATGATTCTGTCGTCCAAGTTGAAGAGGATCTTCTCGGATTTCTTCGGATTGGTATGCACACCGTAGTTGTGGCTGGCCGAGCCGGATTCGGCCGCGAGGCGGTATCCGAGCGCAGTCTCCCCTTGCCTGCAGGCGGCTTCCAGGACAGTATGAAAAGTAACCGGATGGCCAACCTCGACGTACCCGCTTATGGGCTTGAGATAGATTTCGGCCCCCTCAGGATCAAAGATATCGCGAAAGACCTCGAACAAGTCGGGGTTCTCAGCTAGCTGCGCCAACATCAGGCTGACCAGATGTTCGCTCACGATGAAATCATCCACGCGCGCCACTTCAGCCAGCTCACGATTGCGCAGGTCGAGCATTTCGCTGACGATGGAAAAGGGCGTCTCATCGCGCTCCGCAATATCGCGCAAGTGCAACAGCGTGACGAGCGTTCGGGCATCTGCATCCTGCTCCTCAAGGTCCGGGCGAGCCAGCACGATCACGTGGTCGTAATCTACAACCTTCAATCCGTCCAATAACTCCCGGCTGGTGGTATCGCCATTTACATGGACCACTTTTTGGTTGAGCAGGTTGCCTGCACAGGATTTTACCTGTTGATCCACCCCCTGCAGTTCGGTTACCACCGTAACCTGGGAGCCCTTCGCTACATAAGCGTCCAGTTCGCGGATGATCGTCGCGGCGGCGCGGTTCCAACCAAGGACCAGAGCCTTTTCGGGTCTGGGGCGTTTCACCTTCCGGATGGGGTGGATCAGACCTTCTTCGATCGGATAACGGGAAAGACCTGAAAGCAGGATCGTATCATCGTCCTCTGAGAGGGCAAAGATCTGATCCCCAGGCTCGAGGCGTGTGTCCATGGCAGGATTTAATTGAATGCGCCCATCCGCCCTATAGACTCCCAACACAGCCGAATCCTCGTAGGCATGCAGGATCTCTCCGTAGGCTTTCCCTGAAAGACCAGGCTCGTGCTTGAAGTAGATCTCATCACCGCCGAAATTCAACAATTCGGTGTACACAACTGAAAGCCCGGATTGGCGGGAGGTTTGGGCGATCACGCGCGCGATCAGATCCCCTGTCAGCAACGGCAACACGCAGTCTCCCACTCCCACCATCTGGATCACATCCATATTTCTTGGATCATGGATTTGCGTGACAATGGTATACGGCTCTTTGCGGCGGGCAGGGTTGTTGGTGAGTGCCAGGACGGTCTTGATAACATACGAATCGGGTTCCTCCGTCTCCGGAGGCAGGACAATAATGGCACGCGCGGTATGCGGGCTGCCGATCTCGAGGTCGTTCAGATCGATGGGGTTCCCACTCCGGCAGATCACCTTTGTACTGCCTCGTACCTCCACTCGTTCGCGGAGCTGCTCCTCCATCTCTACTTTATCCCGGTTCGCCAGTACAACAATCCGGGCATCACGCTGGTTCTCGTTTGCGATCATCAGTTCTGAAATGATCATGAATACCTGAGGCGACCATCCAAGAATCAGGGTGTGGCCGCTCTCCAGCACGCGCGAACGACCTTTTTGCAGGCGTTCGAGCTGCTTTTCCAGGCCGGCGTTGAGCACACCGATCAGGGCACTTACAATGAAAACGCCCCCGAGGGTCACAAACAGCATCACCAGTCGGAATCCCCAGCCAACATCTCCGCCCATCGTCCCCGGGTCCAGCGTGCGCATCAGGCTGGCCCAGAAGGCCTCCACAAAGGTGATCTGGTCAGCATCCGCGGGCCGTAAGAGGTTGCCTCCCATCTTGACGATAACGGCGGCAAACAAAATCAAAAGCAACGACAGCGCACCCAGACCAAGGATCAGGGCCAATGTGCCGCGCGACATGTAATTGTCGAACCAGTAGTTGAACTTCTCTCGCCAGGTCGGTTTTCCACGCATGAGGCCTCCACTTGGAACAATTGCTAAAATTATAGGGGTTTTCCCGGCAAAAGCAATGGGGAAATTGACGCGCGTATTCTTATTTACTATACTACTGCTATTAAGGAAGAGAAAGGAGCAACGATGAGCAACATTTTTACCTGGTATGGGCATGCCACGCATGGCATTGAAACCGGACGATTTAACCTGCTGATAGACCCGTTTTTCAAGGACAACCCGGCCACTTCCGTTTCCCCCGAGGATGTCCCGGCGGACTTCATCCTGGTCAGCCACGGTCATGGTGACCACATCGGTGATGCGCTTGAGATCGCCAAACGCACGGATGCGCTGGTCATTACCGTGCATGAGATCGCCGGTTGGTTCCAGGAACATGGCTTGCAAAAGGTCCATGGCCAGCATCTCGGCGGTGGATTCAAGCATCCTTTCGGTTACCTGAAATTCACCCTGGCTCTGCACGGCTCAGGCCTGCCGGACGGTTCTTGTGGCGGCAATCCCTGCGGGTTCCTGCTTACCACCAACGACAACAAGAAGATCTACATGGCGCAAGACACCGGCCTTTTTGGCGACATGCAATTGATCGGAGAAGAGGGCATCGACCTGGCCGTGCTGCCGATCGGCGACAATTACACCATGGGACCGGCAGACGCCCTGCGCGCGGTCAAGTTGATCCAACCGAAAGCCGTCGTGCCCATCCACTACAACACCTTCGACGTCATCAAGCAGGATCCCCATGCCTGGGCCGAACGGGTACAAAAGGAGACCAGTGCCAAAGTCTCGGTGCTCAAACCCGGTGAAAGCCTGGAATTTTAATGAATTGGTAAGAATTTAAGGGTACTATTGGCCTCCACGCATTGCCAGTAGTGGATATCATATAGTTTCTCCTTTTGAGAGGTGCCCTATGTTCTCCGTGAAAGGTTCTGACCGCCGCAAAGAAGAAGACCGTGTCAAAACGGAAGGCCGCTTGCCCCCGGGCCAATCCCTGACCTTGAAATTCCCCGTCTTGCATTACGGTCCGGTTCCGCCGTTCAATCCCGCCACCTGGAATTTCCGTATCTGGGGCGAAGTGGAACAGGAGCAAGAATGGTCCTGGGAGGCGTTCAACGCCTTGCCGCGGGAAACACTCGAAATGGATATCCACTGTGTCACACGCTGGAGCAAATTCGATACCGTCTGGGAGGGGGTTTCGGTAAATACGCTGCTCAAGGAAGGTCTCCTTAGACCTAAACCCGATACCACGCACGTCATGCAGCATGCCGAATACGGTTTCACCGTCAACCTGCCTATTGAAGTGCTTTTCCAGGAGAACTTCCTGCTGGCCACTCATTACAACGGCGAACCGCTTACGCCCGACCATGGCTACCCGCTGCGCGGCGTGGTTGGTTTCATCCCTGGCCGCGAGGATCTGAATACGCCCTACTTCTGGAAAGGTGCCAAATGGCTGCGGTCACTTGAGTTTATGAACCGGGATCGCCGCGGATTCTGGGAACAGGCCGGGTATCACAATCGCGCGGATGTCTGGCAAGAGGAACGGTTCGGTTGATTGCTCTTCATTGTTGAATAAATAAAACTCCCCGGCACCTTGAATGCGCCGGGGAGTTTCAATCAGTAACGCAGCACGCCCCCAATGCCAATGGCCTTCAGCCTGGGGTTGTCATACACGATCTCCACCTCCCCCCCATCCTGCATCACTTTCCTGACAGCCATTTCCACCGCGTCCACAATCTGCTCGAAGGGTTTCCCACAAAATGGGCAGGTCTTCGGTGGTTGGGTGGTCAAATACCCGCAGCCCTGGCATTGGAAACTGGCCTCACGGTAACCCTCACTCACCACCAGGGTCTGCACCCGACCTTCGTGCACCGCTCCCAGCGTAGCCTCCAGATTCACCACTCCGCCGCCCCCTTTGGCCGCCGTAGTGATGACCTGTTCGACCAGGCGCATTTCACGCCGGCGCTCAGCCTGCTGCCCAATTTGCAGAGCCTTCTCCTGCACTTCATCCGGGTGAGCGCCCATCCCCATCGCAAAAGTCCCCACGACAAGGCTTTGCATGGCTTTGGGTAAATAACCCTGAAATTTGCTGACGTTCCCTTCCGTACCCCCAATCAATATCCGCCGGACGTGGTTGATCTCAAAGAACTTCACCGCGAAATCGGCGGCTTCCTTCAAATTCCGCTCAACCATTTGCTCGCTGTGTCGAGTCCGTCCAGCACTACCTCCCAGGCGGCCACGCAAGGTGGAAGCGCCTCCACGCTTGCTATGGCGCACTTCCTCCCCAAGAATCCCTTCTTGCTCCCGCAACTGTCCCAAGTGGAATAAGAACAGGCGGGCACCCTGCTTATCGACCAGGGCGACTCCGTACCCCCCGTAAGCATCCAGCAGATCGGCCAGGGGTTTTACGTACGGCTGGGCCCCCACATAGATCCGGCTGCGCACGGGCACGGCGATCGGAAAGGCCTTGAAATAATCCTCCGCAGAACACGAGAACATGGCCACACTGCGGCCGGTCCACTCGCGTTCAAGATCAAAGTAATTCAAGATTGCAGCTTCGTCCTGGGGTTGGCGCGCTCCTTTTAGCAAGGTTTTTAAACGCAGCTTGAGTGCATCCAGGCTGCCTTCGGTCATATCCGTGTTCAAGTACACGCTGAGTACCGGGGTTGGGCTGGTGTAGTCCAACAGTTCACGCAGTTCTCTCTCGCTAAACATCGGGGTCACTCCTTTCTTTTGGGCAAGGCTGCCAGAGCGCTTGAGTCGTACCAATGACCTCCTATAGAAAACTCCTTTCTCTAATTGTAGAGAAAAACCACTAAAAAAGCAAAAGCCGCCACGCGAACCAGTGACGGCTTTACAACTGCGATGCGGGTGGCCGGAAGTAGCCGTCGCCAGGACGAGATTCCCATCAAGGGCGCTTGCCCAGCTTGATAGATAGATCCACCTGCTCCTCGCCCCGTAAGACGGTCAGCACGACCGTATCGCCGGGGCTTTTATTATTGATCAAATAGCGCAGCAAATCGTCGAATCGCTGGATACTTTGCCCGTCAATCGCGGTGATCAGGTCGCCGCCCGCATCCAACCCCTGTAAGCTGGTGGGTTGGGTTCCCGCGCGCAATCCGGCCCGGTCGGCGGGACCATTCGGCGTCACACTGGAGACATACGCGCCAGTGAAGGATTTCAATCCAAGTGCCTCGATCTGAGGCAGGCTGAGATCATCGATGGAAGAGATTCCCAGATATGGATAATCATATTTTCCCTCTGAAATGAGGGAAGGGACAACGCGTTTGACGATATTGATCGAGATGGCAAAGCCAATGCCCGAATTGACAGGCTCTCCGGTAGTGGTAAATCCCGTGGTGCGGATGGCACGATTGATCCCGATCACGCGTCCGTTCAGGTCAAACAAGGGTCCGCCGGAGTTGCCGGGATTGATAGCCGCATCCGTCTGGATGATATCACCGGCGGTGAAAAAACCTCCGTTCGGCGTATCACGCTGTGAATCGAGAGTACGCCCCAGTGCCGAGATGATGCCGGTCGTCATGGTGCCGCTCAACCCAAAGGGGTTCCCGATCGCCACTACGGTTTGTCCTACCTGGAGTGCGCTTGAATCGCCCAGGAGCAAAGGAGACAGTTCGGAGGCAGGAACGTCCACCTTTACAACCGCCAGATCGGAATCCAGGTCTGTGCCGATCACCGTTCCATACACCTTGTAACCGGTCGTGAAATCAACCTCAACCTGTTTGGCGCCTTCCACAACATGGTAATTGGTGAGGATATGCCCCTGGTCATCGAATACGAATCCAGAACCCAGGCTGCCGCCCTGGTCACCAATCACCTGCAGGGACACAATGCCTGGTATAACCCGGTTGTACAGGCCTACCAGCGTGTCCTGCTGGCCCTCAAGATCCATGTTGACAGCATTTGGCACCACTTCCACAATGGGGGAAGGTGGCGGTAACGGTGGGGCGGCTGGCGTGGCCAGTTGGGGAACCTGGCAGGCCAATACGGCCAGAGCCAGAACCGTGAATGTGATCCAAATACGATTTAGTTTCATTACGACTCCTTGCATACCGGTAATTGCTACTTTTTCAGTTTCGATACTTCCTCCAACAATTCTTTCTGTTTGGACGACAGGTGGCGAGGAATTTCTACCTTGAGTTTTACGAACAGGTCACCCTTGGTCGTGGAATTTCTCAGGTGCGGAATACCTCGTCCGGCCAACCGAAAGACCTGTTCGGGCTGTGTGCCTGGGGGAATGGTCAAATTGACGGTACCGGACATGGTCCGGACTTGTGCTTCCCCGCCCAGGATTGCGGTGAACACACTGACCTTGGCAGTTGTGTACAGATCATTGCCTTTTCGTTCAAAGCGTTCATCGGGTTTTACCTCGATGACCAGGTAAAGGTCGCTTCCTTTAGGGCCGGCACCTGCAGCACGCACCTTTGAGCCCGTCCTCACTCCCGGGGGGATCTTCACCTGTACGCGCTTATGATCGGATTGGATTTGGCGTGTGGTACCACGACAGGCCTCTTCAAGCGTGATCTCGACCGATTGCTGGTAAGCGGGTGCACTGCGCCGGGTTCCCCCTGCTACTCCGGAACCGCCGAAGATGGTTCGGAAGAATTCCGAGAACAGTCCTTCCCCGCCGAACATGTCGTTCAAATCACCGTATTCTACCCGCACCCCTCCGGGGTTGCCACCCGCCCATTGGTTCCAATCAAAGCCACCCGACCGACCGCCGCGCTCCCAGGAGGAATACGCGCTTCCCAAGCGATCGTAATGGGCGCGTTTATCTGAATCGTTCAGTACCTGATACGCTTCGTTGATCTCCTTAAAGCGCTCTTCGGCCTGCTTGTCATCCGGATTGCGATCTGGATGGTATTGCATGGCCAGTTTGCGGTACGCCTTACGAATTTCTTCATCGCTGGCAGTACGCGCTACGCCCAAGATCTGATAGTAATCTTTATAATCCATTACATCTAATTCTATGCCCTAACATACCAGAGATACAAGCTCCCAGCGGAAGGTCTAACGTAACTCTAACTCAATCCGGTGGTTTCCAGTATACTAACCGAACAAATCTCTCAGAATATTGCAGGATGTGAATTATGGAAGCTGTGTGTGTATTTTGCGGATCATCCGATGCGGTCGCCACAGAGTATCTAGAGGCGGCCAAACAGGTGGGGCGGGTACTGGCCGGTCACGGGCTCAAACTGGTGTTTGGCGGAGGAAAAACCGGTCTGATGGGCGCCCTGGCGGAGGGTGCGCTCGAAAAAGGGGGGGAGATCATCGGTGTCATCATTCCGAGTATGCACACGACCGAACTGGCTCACCCGGGACTGACACGCATGGAGGTCGTCGAAAATATGCACGCTCGAAAAGCGCGCATGCACGCGCTGGCCGACGGTTACATGGCGCTGCCCGGCGGGTTTGGTACCTTCGATGAATTGTTCGAAACCCTAACCTGGAGCCAGACCGGTGAACACGAAAAGCCAGTTGGTTTGCTGAACACCCGCGAGTACTTCGCTCCGCTGCTGGAGGCTCTGCGGCATGCTGTGCAGGAGGGGTTCATTTTCCAGGAACATCTGGATGCCATGGCGTGCGAGGTGGACCCGGAAATACTGCTGAAGCGCTTGCAAGCGTACAAACATCCGCACGCAGCCGTAAAACGCTGGATGAGGGAGGGGTAATAGATACCTCGATCAATACAACGAACCCCTGATGATGTGAGTCTTCAGGGGTCTTTATTTTTACGGTTCAAGCAGGACGAAGATCTTTCCCATGCCTAAATATGCTCCGTCGAATTCATAGATCAAACCTCGAACATTTTCCGGTACCTCGAATTTTGCAGCAGTAACCAATTTGTCACCCGGAAAAATAGTAGCGGAATTCAACGCAAACGCGGTGGAATACCCATACCCGTCAACATCTTTGAGATAGGCAGCGTAGACAGGGTCGATCTCCAGATCTTGTGAGCCGAGATTCCGGAAGACCAGAGCCACGTTGACCTTTTTGTAGCCAGATGGGGTCTGGCTGTCAGCAGGCGGGTAACTGACCTCTGTGACCTGGACACTCATGCGACCAAGCGTCACGTTCTCGCCGATGGCGTGAAGCGTGGGTGGTTTTTCCCCATCCAGGAAAGCAGGCGCTGCCACGGCGCAGGGAGCAGGCCCAAGGTCCCAGATGAGGCGCTGGGCAGGCAGCCCATAATTGGGATCGGCCTCCAACACCAGGCGCGCAGGCTGAGCCTCCACCAGCAGGAACGTCAACCATGTGCGAAGGCGTTCGCCAGGTCCCAGGGTAGTGAGCACAACGTCATAGGTATCCTGCCCTTGAATGTCTTTGGAGGTAAAGTAGTTCTCGACATATGTCAGGCTGTCACCGCGGTTGACCATGAGAAGGTCCACGTACAGAGTAGGGGCGGGCATAAAGGCTTCCTCGGCGGTGTACCAGCCCAGCACCATCCAGGTGACCGTGCTGGAGCGGACTCCCTCGCCAACCTTGTACATACCCTCGGTGGGGGTATAGCTTGGGGCGGGCAAGTCGGGTACAACCAGCGCCGGGTCGCCGGTCTTGGAAGCCTCCTCATTCACCTCCTTGATGTTATCGACCACTTCCTGCGCCTGAGGAATGTAAGGAATGCCACATGCGAATACGGACAGGACGAACGAAGCCAGGACGGGGATGAATGCTTTTTTCATGTTGGGCCTCCTTTGGTTTGAAGGTGATGCGATGAACCACATCTTGATCATACACCTTACAGGCCGTCGTCGTAAGTTGCAAGGGTCAGTATTTGGCACCCTTCTTTCGACGGGAGCCTTGTTGTCATCCGGCACAGGAGGAGTACCTGGCCGCGGTGTTTAGGAGATAACACAGCCAAAGTGACTGGCATTTAACTTTGGGTTGTCAGAGCGTATTCCGTCATGGGTCAAATTCGATTGCCAGAATACATCCCAGATGCAGCCGCCGTGGTCGAAGCGGTCGAGAAAGTATGAGAATTCTCATTAAGAAAATGAACGTTCAACCCTGACAAGAATTCCCCGACAAACATACGCTTTGCACCCCTTTCAGATCAACCGTGTCAAGATCGCCAGCGTCTCCTGCTTGCCGCCCATCCCATTCTCCCCGCCAGGGCCCACACAGGAGGGACAGCCATCCGCACAGGGACAATCTTTGACCAGTTCGAACGCGCTCTTCAATAGCTGGTTGTGCAACTCGAACAGTTTCCGGCTGAAGCCGATTCCGGCGGGGATCTCTTCGTACAGGATCACGGAGGGAAGACCGACAACGGAAGCTGAAGGATCGGTATGCATCCCCAGGTCACCCGGGTCGCACATCAGGAAAAGCGGCGCAAGCTGGCCAAGCAGGCTGCCCAGGCCAGCCAGCCCGCTGCGCATGCGCACGTTCTGCTCCACTCTGCGGTGACAGGCGGGGCAAAGCGTGGTCAGGTTATCCAGGCGGTTGGCGCGCAAATAGTCTGGTCTTCCTTCCACAGTGCGGAAGGAACGGAAGGGAGATTTGTGGTGTACTTCGTGCTGACGGTCCTGCTCCGGCACACCGCACACCTGGCAGCGGTAGCCATCTCTGGCGCGTACAGCCTGGCGCAACTGCGCCCAGTCAGGTCCATAGTCGTTTGGGTCGTTGTTCCATGTACCTTCCGCGCGCAGGAGCGCCTGTGTCTCATCGGCGAGCCCCAACCAGTAACCGGTGGTTTGCATCTCTGAGGCAGGCAGCTCGAGTAGCTCCTCACCCAGATTCTCATACGTGAACCAGCGCAATTTCTTAAATCCCACCACCTGAGAGGTGACCTGGATCTCACCCTGGCCTTTTTCGCCTCCTTTGACGCGCTCGCGCAGTACCTCATTCAGCAGTGTCAGGCTGGTCTGGCGCTGGGGCTGGGTGTAGTAATCGAGCGCCACTGCTGTCACCGACGCAGAATGCCGCTCCAGGTCCAGTTCGTGCACGAAGTATTGCTGGCCCTGGTGCATATAGACCGCCCGGGGATGCAGCATCCAGGTGGCGCTGGCCAGATCAACTTCACCGATGGTTTGGGGCCGGTCGTCCGTCGTCTGGATCACGATTCTTTCGGGTGAAGCCGATCGCAGGGAGATCGAGGCAGCCGGGTATTGGTCTGCCATCCAGAAGAATTTGTCACCGGAAGCGTGCGCTTCGCGGTTGCCCACCAGAAATTCAAGCAGTTCATCCACCGGCTGCCCACCAAAATGCTCCCCTTTTTCAAATGGCAGTTCGAACAGGGCGCAGCGCAGGTGCTCAAGCAAGATCAACAGGTGATCCGGATCAAGCAATCCCTGCTCGGGAGAACGCCCGTAAAAGTACTCGGGATGGTGCGCCAGGTATTGGTCCAGCGGCAAAGACGAAGCCACCAGCGCTGCTACTGCCGGCGCCTCCCCGCGGCCGGCGCGGCCGGCCTGCTGCCAGGTGGAGGCGATCGTACCCGGGTACCCGACCAGGATAGCCGCGCCCAGCCCGCCAATATCAATGCCCAGCTCGAGCGCGTTGGTAGCCACAACGGTCCTGACGGAGCCATCACGCAAACCCTGTTCAATCTCGCGGCGCTGATTGGGTAGATAACCGGAGCGGTAGCCGCGGATCCCCTGCTGGCCACCCCTTATTCCTTCAGGAATGCGAGAAGTTTCCCGCGGAGGGGAGGTGGGTGTCCCCTGCAGGTAGGTCAAAAGGATCTCAACGGAGCGTCTCGACCGTGCGAACACAACGCTCTGTACGTCGGCTGAAAGAGCGTCCTGCCCCAGGCGCACGCTCTCGAGCAGCGCGCTGGCCCGCAATCCAAGCGCTTCGTCCACGACGGGCGGGTTATAGATCAGGAAATGACGTTCGCCGCGCGTGGAGCCATCCTCGTCGATCAGGGTCACCGGCGACTCGACCAGTTTCTCAGCCAGTTCCGCCGGGTTGCCGATGGTCGCGGAGGTCAGCAGGAACTGCGGGCTGGCCCCGTAAAATGCCGCCACGCGCTTCAACCGACGCAGCACATTGGCTACGTGCGAGCCAAAAACCCCGCGATAGGTATGCAGCTCGTCGATCACTACAAATTTCAGATTCCGGAAGAAATCCGCCCAGTAGGTGTGGTGCGGCAGGATACCGGTATGCAACATGTCGGGATTGGTGAGTACGATATGAGCGTCTTTGCGGATCTGCTGGCGGTCGCGCTGGGGAGTATCGCCGTCGTAGATCGAAGCCTTCAAACGTACGGTGGTTGATCGAAACACCTGCAGGTTGGCAAATTGGTCCTGGGTGAGGGCCTTGGTTGGGAAAAGATACATGGCGCGCGCCTGCGAATCCTCCAACAGCGCAGCGATGACAGGCAGATTATACGCCAGTGTCTTGCCGGAGGCCGTGCTTGTGGCCAGCACCAGGTGCTTTCCCTCGCGTGCACACTTCCAGGCTGCATGCTGATGACTGTAAAGCGCTGGGATGCCTGCTGAGAGCAATGCCTCCCGCAATGGGGCCGGCAGGTCGGCCGGGAAGGGGCGCGTGACTGCTGCGCGGGCGGGCAACGTCCGCCAGGAGACGATATTCTCCGCGGTCAGCGCATCCCTTTTCCATTTCTCCAGCAGAGCCTGTAGAGACATGCGCGAATTATACCTATTCCTCGCGCCGCCTGCCCGCGCTCGGAACATTCTCTGACAGCCGGGAGTTGGAAAACCATATCCCACGTGCCAATCCCCGCAATGTACACTTTAAAATGTCACACCTGGGATTTCAAGGGCGGGCGCATCC
>CAZULT010000043.1:0-37523 GCA_964621295.1 uncultured Anaerolineaceae bacterium
AAAAAGGAATAGCGCCTTCAGGCGCCGAATACAAAACGACTGAAGGCGTTACAACCATCCCCATGGCTCCACTCGTTGTACGCCGAACGACGAAAGTCGTTACGATGAAGGGATCATGAAGACCTCTGACTTCGATTACTATTTGCCTGAAGACTGTATTGCGCAAACCCCCCTGGAGCCGCGCGATACCTCCCGTTTGCTGGTATTCAAGCGCAGCACAGTGGCGCTGGAACACGGTATTTTCAACCAGATTGGCAAGTACCTCCATCCTGGCGACCTGCTGGTCTTGAACCAGACGCGCGTCATCCCTGCGCGCCTTTATGCCCACAAGCCGACGGGAGGCAGAGTCGAGCTGCTGCTCCTGCGTCGACGCGATGAGCTGACCTGGGAGTGCCTGGTGGGCGGCAAAGGCTTGAGCGTGGCGAGCAAAATCCGGGTGGAGAAAGGCCCGCATGCCGAGATCACGGAGGTCCTGCGCGGCGCGGAACGCCTGGTCAGGTTTGCCAAACCGATCGAGCCATACTTCCCGGATGCCGGCCATGTGCCGCTGCCACCCTATATCCATACACCCTTGCAGGATCCCGATCGTTACCAGACCGTTTACGCCCGTACGCCGGGTTCCGCCGCAGCGCCGACAGCAGGGTTGCATTTTACCCCGCGCCTGCTGGACGAGCTGCAGGGTCAGGGAGTGAGACTTGCCTATGTCACACTGCATGTCGGGCTGGATACCTTTGCGCCGGTCACTGTCGAGCAGGCGGAGCAACACACGATTCACACCGAATGGTGCCAGCTGTCGCCGGAGACCGCCGAGAAGATCAACGAGACTCGGGCGGCCGGGGGCAGGGTCATTGCAGTGGGGACGACATCGGTGCGGACCCTGGAAAGCGCCGGGCAGGGGGAGCAAGCGCACCAACGAACCACACACGACAGTCGAAAGACGAATAACGATGCTCTATCCCAGGCCGTCCATAATTCGTCGTTGGTGGTTCACCCCTACCAGGGACAGACCAACCTATTTATCCTGCCTGGCTACCAGTTCAACGTCGTGGATGCCATGATTACCAATTTCCACCTTCCCAGGTCCACCCTGCTCATGCTGGTCAGCGCCTTTGCCGGGCGCACGCAGGTACTGGGCGCCTATGCTGCCGCCGTGAAAGAAGGCTACCGCTTCTACTCGTTCGGGGACGCCATGTTGATCCTCTGAAGCTTGATGCGGTTGGGTGTAAGCTGAACGGCAAATTCAGAATCCGCCGGGTTCAAGGACAGCCGAGTACTGCTTCCGTTCGCAGGCTGGCTCCTGGCGCACTGGCAGGTGTTTGTGGTTTAATCATTCCAAATGACCGAACAACTTTACTTTGACGATCCCCTGACCCTGGAATTCACCGCCGAGGTGACCGAAACCCGGCCTCTGGAGGACGGCAGGTTTGGGTTGGTTATGCCGCGCACGTACTTTTATCCCACCAGCGGCGGCCAGGAACACGATACCGGCGCAATCGGTGAGGCGCGCGTGCTGGATGTATTCAAAGAGAAAGGGACGATCTTGCACGTGGCCGATCGTTCGCTTGAGCCGGGCAGCTACTCAGCCCGCATCGACCGCGAGCGCCGCCTGCGCGCCATGCAGCACCATACCGCGCAGCACATCCTGTCAGCAGCCTTTCTGGAAGTGGCGGGCATCGACAGCCTTTCCGCCAATATCAATGGGGATCGTCCCAGCACCATCGATCTGGAGCGGGAGCAGGTCGCGCCCGAGATCCTGGGACGCGCCGAGGCCTTTGCCAACGCCATCCTCTTCGAGAACCGCCCGGTCAGGAGCTACCACGTCACTGAGAAGCAAGCCGCCAGCCTTCCCTTCCGCAAACCCGCCAAGGTCAGCGGGCGCATCAGGGTGGTGGAAGTGGACGGGCTGGACATCACCCCCTGTGGCGGGACGCACTGCCCCAGCACCGGCATGGTCGGCCTGCTCAAGATCGTCAGGACCGAACGCGTCAACCAGAAATTGCGCGTTCATTTTGTGGCCGGTTACCAGGCGCTGGATACCTTTGAGAGGTTTCAGACCGTGACGCAGGAAGCGGCGACCCTGTTGGAGACTGGCCTGGAGGCCATTCCCGCCGCGCTTGGCCGCAAACTCGAGCAACTCAAAGCGGCCCATGCCGAGCTCGAAGCGATGCGATCCAACCTGCTGGAGGTTGAGGCTGAACGGCTGGCGGGAGTCGCTGAACGGATCGGTTCCTCGCGTCTGGTCATTGCGACCTTTCGCGGGCGGAGTCCCTCTGAATTGCGCGCCCTGGCGCAGTTGTTGCGCGGAAAAGCGGATCTGGTGGCTTTACTGGCGAACGCTGAGGGGGGCAAGTTCTCCCTGGTCGTCAGCAGTGCGGCCGGCACGGGCGTCGACGCCCGCGAATTTCTGCGGTGGCATCTGGAGCCACTTGGCCTGCGCGGCGGAGGGGATGGCTCCATGGCCCAGGGAGGCGGGCAGGCCAAGGAGCAGAGCCTGGCGGACCTCTTCGAACGTGCGCGCAGTTATTTCTCGGGGGCTGGCACAGCTTTCAACTGATGTGCCTGGTCGTAGACATCGTTAAGGATCATCTGGCCCATTTCCTGCCCGTACTCGATCAGGGTATCCATCTGGCTGGTATCATCCATGGCGATCGGTTCGCGCATGTTGACCTGGAAACGTCTGAAATCGAGCTCATCGAAAAAGGTGTCCACCAGGTGGACCTGCTGGTCGGCAGCTGAGGTCAGGAATGCGCCCAGGATGGGTCCGATCCAATCCCAGGCGAAGAACTTTTCGAGCTGGCCGGACTTGTACATGTTCGGATCCCGGCCGGTTCCCAGGCTGAGCAGCGTGGTCTCTTCCGGTTTCCATTTCAGGCAGTAGCGGGCTTCATAGGCCGCCACGTAACAGGGATTTGAATAAGATCCCACGCCGCCGTCCACGTAACGGCCGGCCACGATCGGAAAATAGGTCGGAACAGAACTCGAAGCCATCACGGCTTTTACTACCGGCCAGTCCCGGTATTCATCTTTCCATGGTTTGATGAAGCGTGTTTTGGTTGAAAGCAGATCAAAGGAAGTAATGACCACGTCAGTGACGGGTTCATTACCCCAGAAATCGCCCATCTTGATATCCCCCAGTGCGCTGCGCAGTGCGCTCTCGAGCGGCTCCTGGGGGTAGCGGTACCGAGTGAGTGGCCAGAGCGCCGTGCGCCAATTCTTTTTGAAGATACGCTCCCCCAGTTCAATGTACAACTTCTGCATTTCGGAAGCTCGAAACCAGGCGCCAATGCCGGCCGAGATGATCGAGCCTGTGGAGGTCCCTGCTGCCAGCCGGAAGATTTCGGTCACAGAACTGCCCATGGCATCTTCGAGGATGGAAAGTGCTGTGGTGACGATCACTCCTTTGATACCACCGCCGTCGATCGCTATCGCAACATTCTTCCGAAAGGGCTTCATTGGCTTCTCCTTCGCTTTTACCTAGTCTAACATCTCCTGCTCAAATTTCAAAGGTCATCAGGTAGAATGAAAGCATGACATTCGAAGATCTGAATCGATCCATCATTGCGTGTCAGCGCTGCCCGCGCCTGGTAACCTGGCGCGAAGAGGTCGCCCGCACCAAACGGAAAGCCTACCTTGATAAGGAGTACTGGGGTCGTCCCGTGCCGGGTTTCGGCGACCCCCAGGGCCGTGTGCTTGTGGTCGGGCTGGCGCCCGGCGCGCACGGTTCCAACCGCACTGGCCGCCAGTTCACCGGAGATGCGTCGGGAGATTTCCTCTTCCCGGCTCTCTACCGGGCGGGATTTGCCAGCCGGCCGCGCTCGCTTTCGCGGGAGGACGGGTTGGCTTTGCATGACCTGTATCTCACCGCATCGGCACGGTGCGCCCCGCCCGGGAACAAGCCAACCCGGGAGGAACTCGAGCGTTGCCGGCCCTTCCTGAAGCGAGAATTCGAGTTGTTGGCGCCCAGGGTGGTGGTCGCGCTGGGTCGGATAGCATTTGATAGTATCCTGCGCCTATATTCTCCCCCGGCGCGAGTCGGGAAATTTGCCCATGGCGCGGCTTTCCGGCTCGCAGATGGCCCCTGGCTGGTTTGTTCCTACCATCCCAGCCGTCAGAACACCCAGACCGGCAGACTAACGTCAGAGATGTTCGCTGCCATCTGGACCCGGGTCAGGTCTTTATTGGGGCAGGAATGAGGAACAACCTGCCTGCGTTACTGGCTGGATCTGGAAGGACGCTGATCCACAACGGCAGGTCATCGAAGCCACGGAAGCGTGTCTGCATTCCCTGGAGGAATAGCATGAGCCGCAATCGCAGGATCGTACCAGGTCTGGGATTGTTTTCATGTGTTGTGCTACTCTGTGGCCTTTTCCTGTTTTTAGGCCATACCCTTTATGAGAGAGAGTGAAGAATGATATTCGAAGGACAATTGGCGCCGGATTTTGAATTGAAGGACGTTCAGGGCCACCTTGTGCGCCTTTCCAGCTTTCGTGGTGAGAAGGCCATCCTGCTGGCATTCCTACGCGGGTTCATGTGACCCTATTGTCGTGCGCAGTTGGCGCGCCTGAGGGACAGTTATGCAGATTTCACCGAGCAAGGGGCCGAGATTCTGGCGGTAGGCCCCGATTCGGTGAAGGCCTTTCGTAGCTATTGGGCGGAAAATCACATCCCCTTCCCCGGACTACCAGACCCCAAACACCGCGTCGCCCGGCTCTACCGGCAGGAAATCAACCTGTTCAAACTGGGACGCATGCCGTTGAACACCATCCTTGACCGCGCCGGACATTTGCGTTACGTGCACTACGGTGCTGATATGACCGATATCCCGGAGAACGAAACCTTCTTGCAGGTAATAGAGGATATCAACGCGGCATCAGAGTAAGCATGGGAATAGGACAAATTGCTTTTCTTGGCTCCGGTGAAACCTCTCTGGCCGGTGGACGCATTTTTGAGACGCTTGCCCGGGATCTGCCGCAACCGCTAAAGATCGCCATCCTGGAAACCCCGGCTGGCTTTGAATTGAACTCCAATCAGGTCGCCGGCCGTGTGGCAGAATTTCTAGAAAGTCGTCTTCAAAATTACACCCCCCGGGTCGATGTGGTGCCTGCACGGAAGCGCGGCACAGACTTCAGCCCGGATGATCCGGAAATTCTGAAACCCATGCTGATAGCCGACCTGTTCTTCCTGGGACCCGGCAGCCCCACGTATGCTGTCCGGCAGCTGCAGGGAAGCCTGGCCTGGGATATTCTGCGCGCGCGCCACCGCCTGGGGGCCACTCTGGTGTTTGCCTCTGCGGCCACGATCGCTACCGGGGATTATGTATTGCCTGTCTACGAAATCTTCAAAGCCGGCGAAGACGTACACAACAAGCCGGGTCTGGGTCTTTTTACTGACTTTGGACTGCGCCTTTCCATTATTCCTCATTGGAACAACGCGGAAGGCGGCGCGGACCTAGACACCAGCCGTTGTTTCATCGGGCTGGATCGTTTTACGGAATGGTGCAACACATTACCGGAACAGAACACACTGCTTGGGCTTGACGAGCACACCGGGCTGATCATGGATTTCGAAAAAAGACTCTGCCGGGTAAATGGCGTGAGCAGCATATCCATTGTGCGCGCCTGTGATCCGGAGATCTACGCTACGGGCTCGCAATTTGAGCTGGATGAATTGGGCGCTTTCTCTGCGCCGCAGCCTCTCGAATCGGGAATTCCTGAGGAAGTATGGAAGATGGTTCTGGGGGCGCAGGAAACGCAGGCGGAGGCGCTGCCTCCGCAAGAAGTGATCACCATGGCCGATGTGCGCCAGCAGGCGCGCGCCGACAAGAACTGGGACGAATCAGATCGTCTGCGGGATGAGATCGCCGCTCACGGCTGGCAGGTGCAAGATACGCCGGAAGGATATAAACTCGTCAGGAACGCCTGAACGTGCGGCGAGAGCCGGGGCTCTCGCCATTTGTACTCATGCAATTTGCAAGGGTACGGCAAGAGGGGAGCGGGGGAAATTGGGATACAATTTAAATGTCTTTCTTCACAAAGGAGTATCCCGTGCGTGCAGTGGATGTGATCATCAAGAAACGCGATAAAGGTGAGCTGACCAAGGCTGAAATAGACTACTTTATCGAGGGGATTTCCTCAGGGAGTATTGCGGATTACCAGGCATCAGCCTGGGCCATGGCGGTCCTGTTGAATGGCATGACCGCGCAAGAGACAACCGACCTGACCCTGGCCATGGCGCATTCAGGCGAGATTCTCGATCTTTCACACATCGTCGATATCGCGGTGGACAAACACTCTACAGGCGGTGTTGGGGACAAGACTTCCCTGGTGGTGCTGCCGGTGGTGGCAGCCTGTGGACTGCCGGTCGGTAAGATGTCGGGGCGTGGATTGGGGTTCAGCGGTGGTACGCTCGATAAACTTGAATCGATCCCGGGTTTTCGCTGCGATCTGTCGATCGAAGAGTTCAAAGGACAATTGCGCGAGAAAGGTATTGTGCTGAGCGGCCAATCCATGGATCTGGCCCCGGCGGACGGCAAGTTGTACAGCCTGCGGGATGTGACCGGCACCGTGCAATCGATCCCGTTGATCGCCTCCTCGGTCATGAGCAAGAAGATCGCTGCCGGCGCGCACGCCATTCTGCTGGATGTAAAAGTTGGTGTCGGCGCGTTTATGGAGACCCTGGAGCAGGCGCGTGAGCTGGCGGGGCTGATGGTTAGAATTGGCAAACTGGCGGGGCGTAACACGGTCGCCCTGCTTTCGGATATGAACCAGCCGCTGGGCCACGCGGTGGGCAATGCGCTGGAGGTGAAGGAAGCCCTGGATACCCTGCAGGGCGACGGACCTGAGGATTTTCGCGAGCATTGTTTGCATGTCAGCGCGCATATGCTCGTGCTCGGCGAGCGCGCCGGCGATCTGAAAACCGCCCGCGAGATGGCCCGGGCCTCCCTGGCGAACGGCGCAGCACTGGAAAAGTTTATCGTCCTGGTAGAGGCTCAGGGCGGAGATGTCGCGTATATTCAGGATCCCGAGCGCCTGCCTCGCGCAAAGCTGATCGAAGCGGTTGAATCACCGCGCAGCGGATACCTGGAACAGATCCATGCCCGCATCGTGGCTGAGACGGCCGTAACGCTCGGCGCGGGACGGGCAAAAAAAGGGGATCCTGTTGACCATGCCGTCGGCATCGTCGTCCACCACAAGGTGGGTGACAGGGTCGCAAAGGGCGAGCCGCTGTTCAGCATTCACGCCAACCAACCTGATGCGGTTGAGACCGCTCGGCAGGCTGTCCTCGAAGCGCACCGCTGGAGCTCGAAACCAGTCGATCCGCTGCCGTTATTCTACGAATAGAGTAGCGTATAGTCTTGCATAATTATTAAGAATCGGGCATACTTACTGCGTAACGCCAAAAGGTGCGAAGATCGCCGTCTTCGTTCCCCGCTTGCAAGGAGTCAAGGCTATGGCGAAAGTATTTTTGCGCAAATATATACGGGAAATCGAAAGCCAGATCGATCACGGGCAGTTGGATGAGGCGATAGCACATTCCCGCCACATCATCAGAAAATACCCGAAGCATCTGGATACTTATCGTATGTTGGGGAAGTCCTACCTGGAAGCCAGGCGTTACAACGAGGCTACCGACATCTTCCATCGCTTGCTGATGGCAGTCCCGGATGATTTTGTAGCCCATGTGGGTATGAGCATCATCAACGACGTACAACAGAATATGGACGCCGCCATCTGGCACATGGAACGCGCATTTGAAGTCCAACCTTCGAATTCTGCCATCCAGTCTGAGTTGCAACGGCTGTACAGCCGCCGCGATGGGGTCGAACCTCACAAGATCCGGCTGACGCGTGGAGCTCTTTCGCATATGTATGTGCAGGGGGAACTATACCCGCAGGCGATTTCGGAGATTACCGGTGTTCTCGAAGAGGATGCAGGGCGCCAGGATATGCAGGTCTTGTTGGCGCGCGCCTATTTCCATGCAGGACAGAAGAGCGAATCTGCCGAGATTTGCTCGCAGTTAATCCGGCGCTACCCTTATTGCCTGGACGCCAATCGCGTGCTTGTGGAATTGCTGCCGGAAGGCGAAGAGTCTGAAAAGACTCAGGTCTACCGCAACCGTGTCTGTGAGATGGATCCATATGCGGCCTTCGTAACGGGATCCATTTTCCGCAGCGAGGATGTGCCCGATGAGGCTGTCAACCTTGACCACCTGGAATGGGATGGCCAGTCGGTCGAGATGGAACCCGAATGGGAGGGTTCTCTGGGAATTGAACTGGCGGGAGAGGAACCGGGCAAAGACGGTCAACCAGCCTGGTTGAAATCGGCCATGTCAGAACAAGCTTCGGCCTCACCTTTACCGGATGAAGTAACGCCCACCTCAGCGGATGCGGCAGATATTCCTGAATTCCTACGCGATGCCGGATGGGGTGCGTCGGATGGGGAAGCGCAGGAAGGATCTGCTTTACCCGACTCGCAGGAAACGCCTGCGTTAGCGCAAGCGGAAATCCCCGAATGGGTCAAAGCCATGGCTCCGGAAGGGGTCAACAAGGAGCCGGAAGCTCCGGAAGGGGAAACCCCGGCAACTGACGATCAAGGCACACCAGATTGGCTCGATGCGATGCAATCGCCGGGGTCGGCCTCCGAAACGAAGACGACCTCAACCCCCGAAGCCTCCCTGGGTGGAGAAATACCGGATTGGATCAATGAGGCCTCGTCGCCAGAAGCGCCTTCAGCTGTGAGTGCTGAAGAGTCGCCATCCGAAGCGAGCTCCCCCGATTGGTTGGGATCCCTGCAGGAGCAGGGCGGCCAGATAGAGCCTGTTGCCGAAACTTCTTCTGGCGAAGGAACACCGGATTGGTTGGATGCCATGGGTGCGGAGAGTGGAAAGGCAGATGCCGCTCCCGATGCGCAGGTTGCTGAAGAAACACCGGATTGGCTGAGTCCCACGGCCGCAGAAGGCGGACAGGAGATCGCATCTTCCGAAGAAGTTGGTGATGGGGATGACTCTGGCGGGCTGGATTCCCTGCAGCCTGAAGGAACCCCACAGGAAGCAGCCGGGGAAGCACCTTCCGGTGAAGATCAGCCAGATTGGTTGCAGCAGTTAGGCGCCGGGAGCGCTGAAATCCCGGGTGAACAGGCCAGTGCCACACTGGATGAGGGTGACGTGCCGGATTGGTTGAAAGTCGATGCTGACCAGCCTCCTGGAGCTACGCAGCCGGAAACCTCCGAAGAGACGCCCGCCCTCGATGGGCAACTCTATGAAGGCTGGTTGGATGAGGCTGAATCTGGTCCAGCCGAAGGCGCACAGCCTGCTGAATATGATAAGACCGATACCGGTTCGTTGGGCACTTCAGCCTCCGAGCAGGACCAGGCCCTGTCCTGGTTGGAAGGCTTGGCTGCCAAACATGGCGCCAAGGACGAAGAATTGTTGACAGAACCCGAGCAACGCGCCGAAACTGAACCGGATTGGGTCCAGAAGGCCAAAACCCTGGGCGGAGAACCTGCCCTGGAGAGCGACCAACCCGAAGCACCCGAACAGAAACCAGACCTGCCTGTCGAGAGCGAAGAACCCCTTACGGCAGGCGAGAAAATTACCGAGGCGAACGGCGTTGAAACGATCGATCTGGGCATTTCGCCGGAAGAGCAGGAGGAAGCCCTGTCATGGTTGGAGGGGCTGGCTGCCGGCCATGGTGCCAAGCCGGAAGAGTTGTTGACCAAACCGGAAGAGCGTTTATCTGATGAACCTGATTGGGTGAAGCAGGCCAAGGCTCAGGGTGCCGCCTCCCCAGAGGAAGTCGAAAGTGGGACGGAGGTATCTGAGGACGCTGCACCGCCTCTTAGCGACGACCAGACCGACATCTTCATGCAGGGTCTTAAAGATCTTGAAGGCCCCACGTCGCTTCCAGAACAGCCTGGCGAAGCTGCTCCGGCCGCTGAAGAGCCTGGAGGCGAGGATCTCGCTGACTGGATGGTAGATCAGCCTGAAACCGGCACACAGGTCTCTGCTGCAGAGGTTTCCGAAACGGATGCGGCGAAGACTGCGGATGTCGCCGAATGGCTGAGCGACCTGGATGCCAAAACTGGTCAAAGCGAGGCGCCGTCGGCGGTGGAAGACATCCCGGAGAAACCGGCCGAAGAGTTGCCCGATTGGCTGTCGGGTCTGGACGAGGAGCAACAGGCAGCTTCTGCCGACGTACCCGCAGAATCGCCGGAATGGCTCACCGACCAGGGCAAAGTCGAGCCTGGCAAACCGGAACCTGTCCAACCCTCCGATTGGCAGCCGGCGGATGAATCCGTTGGTGAACCAGCCACTGAGGTAGAACCTTCGTCGGAAGCCCCCGAAACGCCCAAGGCCGCAGAACCCGCACAAGAATTCCCCGAGAAGCCCAAGGCCGAAGAGGCCGCGCCGCCAGTATCGGAGGAGAGCCCGCCGGCCGAGGCAGCAGCTTCGGCTGCTCCGCAGCCAACCAGCGAGGTGGAAGCCGTTCCGAGGCCCAAGCGCACGGGCGAATTCTCCGAGACGCAAGATCCTCTCTTGATTGCAGCCCAAAACGAGTTTGCGCGCGGCAATATCCCAGGCGCACTCGAAGGCTACAGCAAGCTTATCAAGAAGGGCAATTTACTGGACGAAGTCATCTTCGACTTGCGGGGCACGCTGCAACGCTATCCAGTGGAAGTCACCATCTGGCAGGCGCTTGGGGATGCCTATATGCGCACCAATCGCTTGCAAGAAGCTCTGGATGCATACACCAAAGCTGAAGGGTTGCTGCGCTAGTCTACTGGATCCAGGAATACGAAGTACGGTTACATACACACGATAAAAAGCAGGACCCTGTCCCAGGCGTCTGGAATTTAATTATTGTTGGAGGCATACATGGAACGATCACTGGTGTTGGTCAAACCGGACGGAGTCCAGCGCGGGCTGGTAGGCGAGGTGATCGCGAGGTTGGAACGCCGCGGGTTGCGGCTGGTGGCGGCCAGGTTCATGCAGGTTGACCGGTCTTTGGCCGAGACCCATTATGCCATCCATAAAGGCAAGCCATTCTATGACGGCTTGATCGCTTACATCACCTCTGCGCCGGTCATGGCCATGGTCTGGGATGGTCCGAACGCTGTAGCTGCAATCCGGCAGACGATGGGCGCCACGCGCCCGACGGAAGCCGCCCCCGGCTCTCTGCGCCATGACTATGCCCTGGAAGTCGGTCGTAACTTGACCCACGCTTCGGACAGTGCGGAAAATGGTGACAAAGAAGTGGCCCTGTGGTTCAAACCTGCAGAACTGGTGGAGTGGTCGCGCGCGATCGATCCCTGGGTGTTTGAAAGTTGAGCCGAGTTTGCCTGCTTAAACCCTCCGCAGCAATCCAAGCGGAGGGTTTTTATTGTTTTGGGAAGGAGAGTACAGGCACGCGAGTCCGTGCTTCACTGGAGGTATGTCACGCTGAAAGCGTGACATAGGAGTGGTCACGTTGAAAACGCGACCTATCTGCTGGCGGCTCACTGCACTTTCAACAGCACTTTGCCCTCATCCCATAACTCTTCCAACTTATAGTAGGCGCGCTGGTCGGGAGAAAACAGGTGCAATACCACATCGCCGTAGTCGATCACCAGCCAGCCGTCGTGCGATTCCCCCTCTTTGCGGCCTCTCTTTTTGAGTTGTGCCCGGGTTTGCTTGAGCACCGTATCGGCTAGCGCGTCCAGCATGCGGCCGCTGGTACCGTTGCAGATCACAAAATAATCCGTGAAAGAAGCGATATCGGTGATGTCGAGCAGCAGGATATCCTCCGCTTTCTTCTCCTCCAAGAATCCAACGATGGAGCGGGCAAGGTCAAGAGCGTTCAGTGTTCACCTCGTAAAATGGTTTACCTATCCTTCCTGTACTATCGTTCAGCTAGGCCGCTCAAAATGCAAGCGACGCAGAGAACAGGCGCGTATAGACTGCGCCGGTTGGTTTCAACTCACTTTTGAACAGGTTGAGGCTGGTGACCCTGGCTGTCCCCAGCAGGCCGACCTGTGTGGCTTCCAATTCGCTGCGAATGAACCGCAGCGCCTCACCCTGCGCGTGTTGTTTGACGCGCCCGATCGTCAGATGGGGTGAGAAATTGCGCTTTTCACTTGAGTACCCCAGGCGGGCGGTAGCCGCCTCAATGCTGTGCTGCAGTACTTCCAGCTCCGCTGGGGCCTGGATACCGATCCAGATCACGCGTGGGCGCCGCATATCCGGAAAAGCGCCCAGATCTTCAACTTGGATCTCGAAGGGAGCCAGCCGGCCGGCCTCTACGCTCAGCATCTGGGCTAACAATTCCACATTGGAAACGGAAATATCGCCCAGGAATTTCAAGGTGAGATGCACGTTCTCGATCGGCACCCAGCGTACCAGGGTCGGCCCCAGCGCGGCTTTGAGCCGGGCGGTTTGTTGGGTAATGGCAGTGTGGATCGGCGGGGGGATTTCGATTGCAATGAAGGCGCGCAACAGGCTCATAGCCGCTCAGGCAGATGCATCCTTTTTAGAAGGGGTGTACCCCGGCAAGACCTGTTGAAGGGCCTGTTCCAGATCCTGGAAGGTGACGGGTTTACCCAGGTAGAGGGTTGCGCCGGCCTCAATTCCCTTCTGCACATCCTCGGGCATGGTATTGGCGGAGAGGATGATGACCGGGATGTGCGCCAGTTGCGGTTCGCGGCGCATGTAGCGCACCACTTCCAGGCCTGAAATACCGGGCATCATCACATCAAGTAAAACCAGGTCGGGCTGCTCGATGGAAATCTGGTCGACCGCCGGCGAGCTGCTATAGGTCTGGATGGCCTCAAAGCCCAGCATGCGCATCATTTCCGCCAGCATATCTGCAATGGCTGGTTCGTCTTCAACTACGACCACTTTCAATCGCTTTTTGCTCAAATTGCCTTTACTCCCATCGATGGTAAAAATAGCACAAGATGTTTGAAAGTGCAAGAGGCCTGCTGGGTGTAATCGCCTGGAATGCTTGTAAGATTCCAGCACGTACGGTGGTCAAGGCAATATCACTGGAGGTGCCATGAGTACATTGGAACAATTTCGCGCCGAAAAAGATGAATTCTTTGCTAACCATCCCCAGAGCCCTTTGACGCCGGAGCAAAAACGGGAGTTTAGTGGTCTGGCGTATTTTGCCGAGAACGCGGATCTGCGCCTGGAAGTGGACGTTGAAAAATTCCCGGAAGAGCAGGAGATCCAGATCCAGACGTCCACCGGCCAGATGCAATCCTACCAGCGCTACGGGAAGATCAAGTTCACGGTGGAAGGACAGCCGGCCGAGCTGACCCTTTACAAGAATGAGCATGGCTACTTCCTGCCCTTTGTGGACGCGCAAGCGGGGTCGGAAACCTATCCGGCCGGGCGTTACCTGGAGCCTGAGCCGGCCCCTGAGGGCCGTTTTCTGGTCGATTTCAACCTGGCCTACAATCCTTATTGCGCCTACAACGAAATGTGGTCCTGCCCATTGACCCCGCCCGAGAATCGTTTGAAGGTTGCCATCCTCGCCGGGGAAAAACTCCTTCCAAAATGAAAAAACTCCCCTCACCCGATCGCAGGTGGGGGGAATTTCTATTTAAAGAGACCGCCAGGTTGCATTCGAAGCGCGCCCTATTTTATGGGTTTCGATAATTACTCTTTCTGGGGGTTCGCTTCCAAAACCCGCAGCAGGGCCTGGTACTCCTCTTCGCATTCGCGGCACATCTCCAGGTGGTGGCGGATGAGCGGTTTGAGCTGCGCGACATCCTCGCTCTGAAGATGGGCCTCGGCGTACTCGTCTACCAGAGCGAAGACGTCGTCACATGAGAATTCGTCCGTACGGGTAGCTTCCAGTCTGCTTATCAGGTTGTGGATCGCTGCGTCGGAAAGCTGTGGTTCGTGGCGCAAGCGATGCACGAACTTTTGGATGAATTGCTGGATGTTCATAAGCACTGTAATCTGGACGAGCGCGTAGGGGGCAATCTTACCTGCCCTCGAAGGCCGCCAGCACCTCCTGGGCGTTGAGCCCTTCCCGGTCCAGGCGTTGTTTCAACCGCAGCCGGGCGTCGTGCAGTAACTTGTAAAGGGCGTTGCGATTGGTCTTCAAGCGGCGCGCTGCTTCCTCCATCGGCATACCCTGCATGGTAAGCATCACCAGCGCTTCGCGCTGCCGCTCAGTGAGTTCTTCAGCGATCACACGTCGCACGCGTACCAGCATGTCGGCGCGCACGGCTGTTTCTTCGGGCGAGGCTTGTGAGTCCTCCAGGATGCGCTGCGGCGTAGGCAGGTCTTCGTTGTCGACCAGTTCGTCCAGGGATGAATCCTGCCAGCGTTTGCGGCGCAATTCCGTCAGGGCGATGCGGATGGCGATCTTGTGCACCCAGGTGGTGAACTGGCTGCGCCCTTCGAAGGTCTCGAGTTGGTCGAGCACGCGCAAAAGCGTATCCTGGGCGACCTCCTCGGTAAGCGCCTCGAACTGCGGCGAAGAGGGAGAAAGCCAGCGTGACAGGGCGTACGGCAGCCCGCGCAGGATGATGGCGTGCAGATCTTCCAGCGCCGCCTCGCGCTGCAGTCCTTCGGCGCGCAGGTCCGCGAGCCATTCTTCGTTGGTGCGTTTGTCCATGCTGGAAGCATTATAACGTATGCGCACCTGAAACGAGCGTGTGGATCGGATCCATGCCTGGAGATTCAGGCCGGAGCCGCACTCCAACATCGTTGCACAACTGTATATGCGTTGCAAGGAGCAAATCGAAGGATTTATGCTAAGATTAACTTGGAAAAGGCTTTCCGATAAAGGCAAACCCGTTGAAAAGCGGAGGCGCAAAGCTATGGATCTACCGGCTTACCTTACAAGCCCACGATTGCCAGGCTGCCGAAGAAGTGCAGATTCGTCTACACAGATAATGGCGGCTTGGTCAATCTGACCAAGCCTTTTGTTCTTATAAGCTCGTGATCGGGGCCACCCGCTTCATCCGCTAAATGACCTTACGCCGGATCCTGGTCGAGCCAGGAAAGGAAGACAGAAACATGGACAAATATGAAGACAAGCCTGCAACCACCGCGTTTAATCAAGATGGGGCATCGCTGGTGGTTCACCGCCAGGTGATCCCGTTGCCAAAGTCAAGGACCAGCCTTGGGCGTCACTTCGAGAATGATGTGGTCCTGCAAGAGGAGTACCTGTCTCGTTTCCATGCGGAGATCCGCTTTGAAGATGGGCAATATGTATTGTATGACAAAGAGTCTACCAGCGGCACTTACGTAAACGGCAAGCCCGTCGACCGTTGTGTGCTCAATTCGGGCGATCTGATCTCACTGGTCAATATCCAGATCATGTTCGTCGACAACAGTTCGACACTTTTGACCAAAGCCACCGGGATGACCCAGGGATTGAGAGGTTGATATGGAACGAACGGATAAGACCATTCTCGTAGTGGACGATGATCCAGCCATTCTGATGGGACTTTCGCTAAAGATCAAGCGCCATGGCTACCAGGTACTCACGGCCAAGAACGGCAATGAAGGCCTGATCATGGCCAAACAACATACGCCAAACCTGGTGCTCTCGGATGTGATGATGCCGTACCCCGATGGGTTTGAAATGCGCCGTTTGTTGTGCCAGGAGCGTAACTTCGAAGCCACCCCCTTCATTTTTCTCACAGCCCGCACCGAAGTACGGGATCGCGTGCGGGGTTTGCGGGAAGGTGCCGATGACTACATTCTGAAACCTTTCGACTCAGATGAACTGCTGGCACGCATCGACGCTGTCTTCAACAGGATCGAGGCTGAAAGGTCGCAGGTGCGCGATCAAATGAGCGCGCAGGCGCAAGAGCAGATGGAACGGCTAAAGCATGAGATCTTGCAGAACTACCATCATGAATTGAATACGCCGCTCACCAACATCCTGTTGCCTCTGGAGTTTGCGGTCGAGAACAAATACGGCAGCCCCGAAGAGCTGACGCGCTTTCTGCGTATGGCGCTCTCGAATGCCAATCGCCTGGAATCGCTGATCGCTGACCTGGTGATGCTCTCCCACATCGACGGAGGCAGCCTCAACAATCTGCGGCAACCAGTCGACCCTGAGGCGCAGCTTCTTGCCCCAATTCGAAAGCGGTTAGCGCGATACGACTCCAAGCAGCTTGAATTCGTGCCAGAGATCGAGCTGGAGAAGGAGCTTCTGGCGCCTCGCCATGAATTTGTACATGCGGTCCTACATCTGGTGGATAATGCCTTTAAGTTCAGCCAGCAGCAGGGCAAGGTGACCCTGCGCGTGCAATCTGTGAAAGGCGGGTTGGAGATCACCGTCCAGGATGGCGGTCCGGGGATCCCTCCAGAATTACGGGGGGTGGTCTTCGAACGCTTTTACCAGGCCAGCAGCGGCGACACAAGGAGCTACGAAGGTTTGGGGGTGGGCCTGACGATCGCGCGTACTGTTTTCGAGAGCAATGGCGGATCAGTCACCATTCAGGATTGCCCGTCTGGATGCTGCGTGCAAGCCTTTTTTCCTGATTGAGGACGTATGGACGATAAAACCATCCCCATCCCACGCATCCCGGCCGTCCTGGAAGAGGGGGCTTTTGTATTGGACCAGGGCTGGGACCAGAAATTATCCTACCGCGCACTGTTCGATCAGACTGGCGAGTGCATTTTCATCATCAGCCTGGATTTTCACTATATCACTGCCAATCAGCGCGCCCTGGACCTGCTGGGGTACGCCGAGCATGAATTGGTCAATAAGGCAGTGAACGAGGTGGTTTCACAGGAAGAACCACGGGATCTGGGAGACCTAGAAGACCAAACCTCTGTGTTGCAGGAGCGCATCTTGAAACGCAAGGACGGCTCCACTGTCCCCGTTGAGATCAGCACCACGATCGTGTACGGTGACGATCAGCAACCTGCTTATATCCAGAGCGTGGCGCGTGATATCTCGATCCGCAAGAACTCGGAGCGTCTGCTCAAGCGTAACGCGCGCATTCTTTCGATTATCAGTGAAGCTACAGCTAGGTTATTGCAATCATCGGATATCGATGCGAAACTGCCGGCTTTGCTTGAATCTTTGGGGCGCGCGATAAACGTGTCCTGTTGTGCAATCTTCACTGTGGAGTCCTTTGCCAATCCTAAGACCGCCAGCATGCGCTACCTCTGGAATGCCACTTCGTATTCTGACGGCTTCATCACAAGGGCACTGGAGCCGTTTATCCCCGAACTTGTCTCATGCGATCAGCCCATCTTCATCCCCAGCTGGAGGAAAGGGAGGCGTACATATGCTTCAACTTTATCCTTTATTTCTATTGCGATGGACCGAGCATTTAGTGCTCAGGGGTACCTTGCTTTTGTCGGCGATGAAACCAGTTTATGCTGGTCTCAAGCTGAGTTGGATGCGCTTCAAACTGCCGCAAATTTAATCAACGCCGCCTTGCAGCGTAAGCGTTATGAGGAAACCATCCGCCTGAACGAGATCCGGAACCGCCTTCTCGTGGATGCCCTGCCCGATCTGATCCTGCGCGTGGACGTCGAAGGGAAGATCCTGGACTACAGTTCCAACCCGATCCACCCCCTGTACATCCATCGCGACCTGGCGTACGGCCGGCAGCTGGATCAGACCTTCCCTGCGGAGATCGCGACGCAGATCATCGGCGCGGAGAATGGCAAGGCTTTCCTGGCTACACACACGCTGCAGGAGTTTCACCTGCCTTACGCCAAAGGCACCTACGAGGCTAACCTGTATCCCATTTGCGCCGAAGAAGCGCTTATCGTTATCCGCGATGTTACCGAGCAGGTCAAGTTGAACGAGATGAAATCCGATTTCATCAACCGAGCCTCGCATGAATTACGCACCCCGCTCACCTCGGCTATGCTGATGGTGGACCTGATCCAGGAGGGCGGTACACCTGAAGAGATGGAGGAGTGCTGGCGAACCCTGAACAACGAATTGAGGCGGCAAAAAGAATTGATCGACCGCCTGTTGATGGCCGGGCGCCTGGAAAGCGGCATGATCAAGATCGAAGCCAGGGAGATTGAACTGCTGCCGATCCTGCGCGAATCGATGCAATCGGTACAGACTATCGCCAGCCTGCGCGGTATCTCGCTGGTGATGAGCAATGGGCAGACTGCCGGCACCATCCTGGGCGACAGGGGCGCCCTGCAGCAGGTCTTCGTCAATTTGATGACGAACGCGGTCAAGTTCTCCCCGGAAGGTAGCCAGGTGGAGATTAACATTTCGCAGGAGGCAGCGAATGTGGCGGTGGCCATCGTCGACAAAGGCATCGGAATCCCGCAGGAGGATATCCCGCGCCTGTTCGAACGCTTCTATCGCGCCAAGAACGTGACGGTGGCAGAGATTCCGGGCAGCGGTATCGGGTTGTACATCGTGAATTCGATTGTGCAGGAACTGGGGGGCGAGATCACGGTCGAGAGCGTACCGGATCAGGGCACGACCTTCACAGTGAGCCTGCACCGCGCGGATGCTGAGAGTTCACAGGCAGAGCCGCCAGCTTTCGATTGAACCGGTCCGGTTGGTCGCCCATGTTGCAAATTTGCTTGCCAGCAAAATGCAAATCTCCTACTGCAAGAAGATAATCTCCTGGTGAAAGAATTTAATCAACTAGTGCTTGTTTTACTCTTCCGAGTTAGGAAAGTCTGGATTTCCTGCCCAGTAAACCTTGTCTGCGATGGTCCCTAGGTCACGCGTATAGCGTGATACTCCATGGCTGTTTGTGGCTGTCATGCAGCTACAGTGTCACAACCCGTTCCAGGTTTCCGGTCGGAAGACCTCATGGCCCTACGGCTGGTAACCTGGCCGATTAGACGGGCGTGCTTTTGGCAAGCCGCCCCATCCGTAGATCCCCAGGATGTCGATCACGGATACTAGCAACCCGGCAACTCTGATCTTTGCAGCGGCGGCAGTCCTCTTTTGCGCCGTGCTTTATTTCCCAAAGTAGCTATATACCCAAGTTGTTCTCCTGACCAACTCGCACCGCAATTTCCGCAATCCTGGTATCTCGGTGCAAAGTGGATTTAGAATGCCCTGATTCTAATAACACCAACTTGAGTTTGCTTTTGTTTATTGGGACCGAATCTGTATTCGCCTCTGTTTAAACCACTCTCACTTCAACACCTTGTTTTCGCAGACAGGTGACCATTTCTTCGGGCGCCAGAGTATCAGTGATTAATATATCGATTTTGGTTAGTGGCATAATGGGAACGAACCCTGCTTTACCGAGTTTGCTGTGGTCAGCCAGTACGATAACCTGCTGCGATTGGGAGGACATCATTCGTCCCGCTTCGGCAATCAGCGGGTGGGCACTGGTGATGCCGCCATTGATGGTCAGTCCATCACATCCCATGAAAGCTCGGTTAGCTGAAATTTTCTGTAAACATCCCAGCATTTCGGGCCCGACAGTTGCCCGGTGTTCGGGCAGGAAGATGCCCCCCAACAATAGAAGATTTGGCGTGGCCCAATGACCCATCTCATCCAGCAACAAAGTAGAATTTGTTACGATACGCAATGTACCCTTCTGGCGCAAGGAATCAGGAATGTGCCGGGCAACTTGTAATACACTCGTTCCCGAATCCAGAATGATCACATCCTGCGCCTGGATCAACCCGGCGGCAGCCTCGCCGATCCGCCGTTTTTCTGCCCCGTAATGATCGATGCGCTCTGCCAAGGCCGTAATTTGCAACCCCTCACTGGTAGATACCGCCCCACCGTGGACGCGTTGAAGAGCCCCCTTTTGTTGCAGGATCGAGAGATCACGACGGATGGACGTATCAGTCAGGCCGAACTCTTCCATCAGTTCAGTTACCTGGACTCGCCCACGATCCCGAACCAGACGGATAATAGATTCACGTCGCTGGCGCGCACTCAAATGATCGTTCATAATGTTTCCTGTCAATTTTTGGGCTACTTCTTTCCAGCGTACACCCTGCGCTGAGGATGTATTTCGAAGTATAACCCCTCTATGCCAGCTACCTTTGGATGGTCAGATCCAGGTGTTGCACCTGGGTCTGACCATCTGGTTGTGAGCCTGGCTGAACGGGGAATATTTTCAGCCGATCAGCCTGCTCGATTTTAGCAACCTACTGGGCGATATTCTCCCAACCATCAGCGATTGCTGCTGCTGCATCGGTTAGCTTGGAGAAATCTTTCGGGAAAGTGACGCTCTCGTAGGCCGAGGCGGGAGGGAACTTGGCTGCCAGTTCGGCGGGCAGCTCGATGTCACGGATCGGGTGAGTAAAGCCCTGGGCGTAGACTAATTGTCCCTCGTCCGAGAATTCCAATTCCAGCAGTAATTTGGCTGCATTGGGATGCGGGGCGCCAGCGGTCACAAACTGCGTATATAAGCCAGCGGCAGTGCCATCGCTGGGGATGACCAACTCAAGCGGCATGCCTAATTCATCCGCTTTGCTCAAGCAGTCGAAGTCCCAGAACAGGGCTATCGGGGCCTCGCCAGCCTGGATTTGGGATGTGCCAGGAGAAACCGCATTCAACTGGCCGGTCTCAATCATCTGAGCGAAGTAATCCAGCCCTGGTTGTACATTGGTTTCATCACCACCGTTGCCAAAGGCAGCTCCGAGGACAACAGAGTTGGCGGTGCCAGATTTGCGCGGGTCTTTCATGGAGACCATGCCTTTGTATTGCTCATCCAGCAAGTCGGCCCAGCTCTGCGGAACGTTCTCTACCAGATCGGTGTTGACGCAGAAACCGATCGCGCCCCAGTAAGCAGCGGACCAATAGCCATCGGCGTTTTTGGCATAATCAGGAAGTTCATCCCAGTAAGCGTGCTTGTAAGGCTGAGAGAGATTATCCTTGACGACCTGATCTGCGAAGTTTACTCCCAGGTCGGTGATGTCGGCAACGCCAGCGCCTTTTTCGGCTTGAAGCGCGGCGATGATCTCACCACTGCCCATATCCGTGTCCAGATGGGTGATGCCGTACTTGCTCTCGTACAGCGTCCACATACCACCATAGTTGACCCAGTCATCGGGTAAACCATAGCTGACGATCTCACCTTCGGCTTTAGCAGCCTCGACGAGAGCAGCCATCGGATCGACGGGCATCTCTGTTTCGGCGGGCTGCTCGACCTCGGCGGGCGCCTCTGTTTCGGCAACGGGGGGCGCTTCTTCTACGGGGGTTGGAGCACAACCTGGTAGTACGATCACTAAAGCAACGGCCAGTAATATGTATAGTGCGAGTTTTGTCTTCATTTCCTTTATCCTCCAGATATTTTTCTCAAAGACTTTGGTGTCACCATAGCAGTATGGTGACTTGGTTCAATCGGTACGGATAGACTAATAATATATTTACCTCCTTTCGAATTATCCTCAGGGTTAAATTTTCTCGCCGGCGTTGTCGCCACTGCCTGGCATCACCCTGCAGGCCTTACTGGGGAAGGATACCTGCACGGACTTACCACGAATAAAGCGGCCCCGATCAACGGTCTTGATGTCGGCAATGATGTGTTGACCCAGCAAATCGAGATTCAAGCGGGTCACAGGGCCCAATAACGTGACCGCTTCAAGCATTGCGGACGCGGAATTTTCTGCTTCGATAACCGTCTCGATCTGGCTGACGCGGATTTCTTCAGGCCGGACCAGGACGATGAGCGCATCCCCATTTCGCAGGCTTCCATCCGTTATGGGCGGGATGGATATCTGCCAGTCGCCGGTGTCGCTTGCCACCAGTCCGCGTTGGGCATCTTTCAAAATGCCCGGGAATTGATTGATGTTGCCGACGAATGTGGCTACGAAGTGGGTGTTGGGCTGGGTATAGATTTCCTCAGGTGTGCCAATTTGTTCGATCACTGCCTTTTGCATCACGACCACACGATCCGAAATCGAAAGGGCTTCTTCCTGGTCATGAGTCACATAAATTGTGGTAATACCCAGGGTGGTCTGGATGCGGCGAATCTCGTGACGCAGGGATACACGCACTACGGCATCGAGGGCGCTGAGCGGTTCATCCAGCAACAGCACTCTCGGTTCGATGGCCAGTGCGCGGGCCAGGGCCACTCGTTGCTGCTGGCCACCGCTCAGCTCACTGGTATATTTGTGTCCCGCGTCTGACAATCCGACCAGGTCAAGAAGTGTGTTGACCCGCTCCTTGATATCTGTTTGGGATTTCTGGGCAATACGCAGGCCGAAAGCTACATTATTCCAGGCGGTCATGTTGGGAAAGAGAGCGTAGGCCTGGAAGACCATGCCCATACCTCGCCGGTTGGGAGTCAGGGAGGTGATATCTTCGCCTGCCAGATGGATACTTCCCGCGTCCGGGGTCTCGAATCCAGCAACCATACGCAAAGTTGTCGTCTTTCCACATCCTGATGGTCCAAGCAGCGAAATGAATTCTCCCTGTTCTACTTTCAAGCTCAGGTCGTGAACTGCGATTGCGCCGTCAAATGCTTTATCAAGGTGATCGAGATCGAGATAGCTCATAGTTAGTCTCCAGCGGCTCCCTTTGTGAGGCCTTTGGTTTGAGGTGAACTCCCGCCGCTGGTCCGCCTGGCTCCCCAGGTAGCGACCCATAGAATGATCAATGATGTAACCCAGGCGATGGTAAAGCTGATCACCGAATACGCAGAAGCGATGCGCCCATCCCGGCGGGTGTAATATACGAGTTGCATGGGAAAAGTCTTGTAGCGCGCCCCCACAAGGAAAGTGGCAATCGTAAACTCGCCCACAATGGTGGCGAAGACCAGCAAACCTCCGCTTAGAATGCCTGGAAGGATATTTGGCAGAATGACCTGTCTGAAGGTGCGCACCCAGGACGCACCCAGACTTTGGGCGGCTTCGGTTAATACCCGGATATTGACTGCCTCCAGGCTGTTGGCGACCGGCCGGTACATGAAGGGCATGGTAAAGATCACATAGGCGGCAACCAGCATGGCCGGCGTGCGTGCGAGCATCAATGGGGGGCGCGCATAGAGCCTGATCAATCCCAATGCCAGCACGACACCCGGGATGGCGAAAGGCAGTGTGCTTATCAAATCCAAAAGAGGGCGTGCTTTCGGTACCCGCAAGTGAACCCAATATGCAGTTGGCACGATGATCAAAATACTGGCAATCACAGTACTGACGGAAAGTACCAGTGAATTCTTGAAGACAATGAGGAACCATTGATCTGTGAAGGCCGCTTTGTACCAATCCAGCGTCAGACCTTCAGGCAGGATGCTTCGATCCCAGCGCGTGGCCACAGAAAATGCGTAGGTTGCCACGACGGGCAGCAACATGTAGAACAAAAAACCGCCGATCACAAATCCAGGGATCCCGGTTTGTTTTTTCATTGCTGCCATTTCCTGCCTCGCCTGGAAGCGACCTGGTAGATGAAGATGGACATACCCATCATCAGCAAGGTCAGAATGCCCATGGCATCTCCTGCCCCGGGGTCACGGAACACTTCCCCTGTCAACAGAAATCCAAGTTGAAGGGTGATCAAGGGGTAGCGAAACTCCGTCAGGGTATAGGCGGTGGCATAAGCTCCAAATGCGTTGGCAAAGAGCAAGAGCAAGCCGGCTCCGATGGCAGGCGTCAGCAAAGGCAGGCCCACATAGCGCCAGTACTGGCGTGAACTTGCGCCCAGTCCATGAGCTGCCTCCCTCCATTCAGATTTTAAACCTGCAATGGCCGGGATGATCAAGAGTATCATCAGCGGTATCTGGAAATAGGTGTAAGCCAGGACCAGGCCCCAGAACGAGTAGATACTGAAAGTTGGGTAGATCTTCCAACCCAGATATTCGTTCAAGGCCAATGTCAGCACCCCGTTGCTGCCCAAAACAACGATAAAGGCAAAGGCCAGCGGTGCGCCGGTGAAATTGGAAGTCACATCACACAGGGCGGTCACAAGTTCCTGGGCGCGTTTGCTTTTCAGTTGGCAAATGAAATAGCCAACAATGGTCCCCAAGAAAACGCCCAGGATGGCGGTTATCCCGGAGAGCAGAATACTGTTCCGGAAGGATGTGGCATAGATGGAGACCCCCATCTTGGCGTAGTGTTCAAGCGTAAATTGACCTTCCGATCCGGTAAAGCTGCCTTTGAGCATGAAGAAGAGAGGCAATACCATAATGGTCAGACAGAAGATCAGGAAAGGCAGCAGTGGGATCCAATCCAGCCACTTCTTCCTGCGCCTGTTGTTCTTTGCGTTACGGGGAGTCATGACTGCTCCTGTTCTATCATTATCCGCGCACCTCAACGTTGTGAGAATCGCGATGGACCTTCAGTAACCCGGCTGGTGGATCAAAGCTCCAGCCCCTTTCGCGAGAGGAATCTTCTACTTCAGGGAGGGAAAGCCCATCACATTCGACACTCATGGGCGCAAAGGTCAACCGGAGTGTATCGTCAGCCTTTGCTTCGAAGGTGCGGTATTGAATATGAAGGGGGGTGTAGGTTATTTGTTGGACGATCGAAGAACTTTGCAGGAGATGGTCGTTTGATCGAGGAGCCGTCTCTGGCATAGATGCCATCCCATCCAGGAAATGCGGTACATAATCAAAATAACCATCGCTGAACCAACATTGGTTGTGATAATCGGGCTCATCTATCCCTACTCGGACCCAGCCATTTTCATCTGCCATATAAGTGGCCCAGTTAAAAGAACGGCGGGCACGTTCAGCATAGGCCGTTTCCCCGGTGACCTGAGCAAAGAGCGCGCATACAGATGCATAGCGAGCGGTGTGGCTGCCCATGACATGGGAGCAGAATTTTTGTTCGTGGATGGGGGTCGCCTTGAAGAAGGGCGCTGCTCCCAGACTCTGGCGCACCCACTCGATGAGCCCCCTGGCATGATCTTTCCAACCCTCGTCTTGCTGGGGATGCTTCAAGATGTAGCGCGCAGTTTCGAGAGCGCTGTACTGGTCTCGGTTTTCGTTTTCCGGGTCCAGGCGGATATCCTCGAAGTAGCCTTTCCAGCGGTTGTTCTGCATGGGATAGTGCTGCAGCCAATTCCACGCGATGTCACGCGCATCCCGTAACAGGGATTCTGAGTCAGCCTCCAGATCGATAAGTTCATCAAAGAGGCGGATTGCAGGGATCACATGGCTGGTGTAATTCTCGACAACCGTCCCATCGCGTACGTCGACGCGAAACGGCCAGGGGGAACGGTCCTCATCACCGCTCTCGATCTTTGCGCTCAACACAGTGGCACAATGGGCAGCCTGATCCAGATAAACCGTCTCGTTCGTCAGTTTATAAAAATGCAAGTAGCCCAACGCGGCCTGGGCGACTTTGTCCGGTTCAGTCACGTAATGACCGTCCGCGCGTGCACCAAAGTACACCCCAAATACCGGTTCTGCCGAAGCATAGGGCACGCCGGGCCAAGCATACCTGGGCGGAGTGCTATAGGCGATCAGGCGATCGAGCATACTGCGCACAACCTCGATGAACCAGGTTTCCCCGGAGTAAGCATAGAAGCGCACCAGCGTGTCGGCGGCCATGGCGAACTTACCGGCCGGGTTATCAGGCCAATCGGTCGGGCGAAGCGGATCCGTCCAGAAACAGGAGTAGACCAGATACCAAGGCAGACCTGACCTATGCTCGACCGGGCAGCGGCGGATGAAATCCATCGCCAGCCAGACCACGCGGTCGTAGTCGGTCCAGGCCAGCAGACCTTCCTCAGCATCTAATTGTACGATATGCTCGTTGATAGAGATCATGATTTCAGCTTAGACGGATAAAACCTCGATACCCAGCAAACGGCCAAACTTTTCGACTGCCTCGGCGAGATGGCCATATACCAGCGCCATGTGGTGAGGTGAGCCGGCCAGCAACCAGCGGTCGCAGAACTCAGTGATAGTTCCGTTCTTGTAACGGAAGAGCATCTGAGGGGCGGCTACGGGTCGGAAGCGATCGGCAGGGACTCGCCCTCACCACAACAATCAAATGCCAATCGCATCCCCGCTTCATGTCTTGGCACGAGACCTATGGAGTCTACGTGCCAAGACATGTTCCACTGTCAAGTGATCGGCAATCTGTTAAAATCTTGTTGGGCGATCTTCTCCCAGCCTTCGGGAACATTTCCGGAAGCTTCTGTTACCATAGAGAAGACTTTGGGGAGGAGAAAGTACAGTCTCGCCCACGGATTTGAGTTTGATAATATTCGTTGCTTATTCGCCCATATAGGCGCTCCATCCATCCACAATCTCTTTTACCGCCGCTGAGAAAGACTCCAGACTTGTCGGGAAATATAGATTGGGGTATGCGCTTTCAGGGAGTATATTTGCGGCTACTTCATCTGGCAGATCCACATCACGGGTTGTATGGGCATAACCGGTAGCAAAAGCCACCTGACCCTCGTCCGAGTAGAAATAGTCGATAGTCAGTTTTGCGGCATTTGGATGCGGCGCGCGAGCATTGATGTATTGAGCAAAGATCATGCCTACTGTCGCATCTTTCGGTATGACGACCTCGAGTGGTAAGCCAGTGGCATCGCGTTTTGCGAAGCCATCAAAGTCATACACAATTGAAATTGGGCACTCACCTTTTTGGACGGCAGCTACGTTGAGGACAACTCCCTCCCTCCAGTTACCACTTTCCCGGAACTTCTTGAAGAAATCTAGCCCGGGCTGGACATTATCTTCTCCTCCACCATTGGCATAGGCCGCAGAAAGCACTGAAGCTGTAGCGTAAGATGAGACACGCGGGTCGCGGGAGCAAATCATGTCGAGGTATTCCGGTTTAAGAAGATCGTCCCAGGTTTCTGGCTTGTTTTCAACGACGTCAGTGTTGACCAAAAAGGAAACGGCTCCCCAATATGCAGACGCCCATCGTCCATCAGGATCTTTGAATTTAGCGGGGATGGTATCCCAGTCGGGAGACTTGTATGCCATGGCATATTCTTTCTCGAGTAGAGTCCCCAGGAAATCGTACCCTATGTCCGCTACATCCAGAACAGGGGCATCTTTCTCCGCATCCAGACGTGTGATCTGTTCGGCGCTGGTCATGTCGATATCAGTGTGTACAACGTCATATCGATCTTCTATGGTTTTCCACATGTATCCAAGGTTGACCCAGTCATCTGACATCCCATAGCTGTTAACGGCACCCTCTTTGGCTGCACCTTCTTCTTTTGTCATCTCAGCTTCTGGAGTATTGGCCGGGGCACAAGACGCCAACAGCACAGAAATCAGAATGATTACTGCAAATATTGACCTGGTTTTCATATCTATTCCTCCAAATATTATGTATTGTTTGACGGTTGGTATTGCTTTGTCAGGTTTATTAGTACATCTTCACTCTCCTTTCTTGTGCGTCACATTTGTAATAACGTGCTTGGATGATGTCTTTCGAGAGTACAGACCACGTTCAGGCTAAGTTTATGGTTATCGACCTCCAATAGATTCCTCTCTGCGGAGACCGGACCTGCTAGCTAACAAGATTAATGCGAGAGAGATGATCCAGGCAAATATAAAGCTGATAACAGCCAACGCACTTGCCTGGCGCCCATCAAAACGGGTGTATTCAACAAGATAAATCGGGAAAGTCTTGAAACGTCCCCCTACCAGTAGGTTGGCGAGCGTAAATTCCGTAAAGACCAATGAGAAGACCAGCAGCGAACCGCTTACAATCCCAGGCATAATATTCGGTACAATTACTTTCATGATGATGCGAGGCCAACTCGCGCCAAGGGTCAAGGCGGCTTCGGTGAGTACTTTGATGTCCGCAGCATTTAATGCGTTTGCCAATGGGCGATAGAAAAACGGTAGTCCAATCACGGTGCAAGCCATCACTAACATCCAAGGGCTGTACACGATAGCTCCGCCTAGACGTGCATATGTACGAATAAGTGCCAATGCCAAAACCACACCAGGTATCCCAAAGGGCATTATAGTGAGAACTTCTATTATGGATTTCGCTTTAGGGATACGTTGATAAACCCAATATGCGGTCGGTGTCATGAGTAGAATAGAAAAACCTGTTGTAGCCAGAGACAATAATATTGTGTGCTTCAAAGCTAAGCTGAATGCACGTCTTGTTGTGGCAGCAATCCACCAGTCAAATGTCAAACCCTCCGGCAGTATAGTGCGATCCCACCGAACAGCAAATGAGAAAGCTACAGTTGCGATCAAGGGGACAATCATATAGGCCAGAAAGAAACCAATCAGAAGAAAGCGCGACAGGGATATCTTTTTCATGTGCGCCACTTTGCAGCCCGGGTGCTTGCCCACTGGTATCCAGATACGCACAACATCATAATAAGAAGGGACATGATCGCCATGGCATCAGCAATTCCTGGTTCTAGCTGTACTTCACCACGAATCAGAGCTGCTATTTGGATTGTGACCAGATTGATATCTGGGCCTGTTAAAGTCCAGGCGGTTGCATATGCTCCGAAGGAATGGGCAAATAATAAAAGGAACCCCCCAAATAATGACGGTGCCAGTATAGGCAAAGCGATACGCTTCCAGTATTGCCAATTTGATGCACCCAGAGTGGAAGCAGCCTCTTTCCATTCGCTCTTCAACCCAAGTATAGATGGCTGGATAAGTAGAATCATTAATGGTATCTGGAAGTATAAATATGCCAGAGTTAACCCAGTAATAGAGTAAATTCGGAACTCTGGATAGAGAGAGATGTTGAAAAGATTTTTCAGGATTAGGGTGATAACACCAGTGGATCCAAGGGTTACAATAAAGGCAAATGCAAGCGGTGCACCACCAAAATTGGTCGCTACATCAGCAAGAGCCATGACCGAATTGTGTATATATTTGTTGCGTGTGTTAACCAAGGCATGACTGATTAGAGTTCCTAATACAACTCCTATTACAGCAGTAGTCACAGATAATCGAATAGTATTACCAAATGAGCGAAGGATGAGTGGGGTCATAGCTCGGTGATAATTATCCAGTGTGAGCCAATAAGAATCATTTCGCAAACTGGAAAGCAATACGGAAATTACGGGGATAATCTCAAATAAGAATCCGAAAATGATAAATGGTAACAACGGTATCCAGATTGACCACTTTTTCAGTGAACTGTTCCATTTGATAATCAGGCTATCCCACATCAATCATCTTTCCTTTATATCTCAATTGACCATCCATCAATGGCACCTATCACCTCTCCGTCAAAATAGGATTTAACCTGTGAGATCACATCCTCTTGAATAGATTGCGGGTATCGGTGGGTTAGCACCACACGCTTTGCAGATGCCTTCTTTGCTAGCATACCGACTTGATCTGGAGAAAGGTGGTCCGGGGTTTCCCATCCTAGTGGAAAGGAACACTCACAAAGCAATAAATCTGCCCCTCTGGCAAGTTCTATCAAGTTATCTGGTCTGGACGCGTCACCACTATAAACAAGGGATTTGCTCATGTTCGAGATTCGGAACGCCAGGCTTTCAGGGGTGTGCAAAGAAAGTACGCTTTTCAGACTCCAGCCTTCGAAATGTATCGTTTCATCATTCATTTCATAGATTTGCATAGGGTAAGTTTCTGGTTTTACACCATCAAGTAAACGGAATTGCTCCTCCAGGAAGTATTTAATCCCCTTACATCCAATCACGGTTAAATTTTTCCTGCGTTTCCAACCTGGTGTGGCGTTGTAAACTTGGAGCAGCATCAATAAATCAAGCACGTGGTCAGGATGTAGATGAGAAATCAAGACATATTCCAAATCCTGATAGTTGACACCTTGCGCAGACATCCTGGCAATAGTCCCTGGTCCAGCTTCAAGCAAAAGAGGTACCTGGTTGATATAAACCAGATAACCTGCTGGACTGAAGTTCGGGTAGGGTAGGCAAGTGCCTGCTCCCAATACAGTCAATTTCAAATTTCTCTTCCCACCGGGTTTTTTATTTATTGTTCCCATAAGCCTCAGCCTTAATCCGCCATGATTTGGCAAAGATCAGGTGAAATAGCCAAATGAACTAACTGGTTGTGTTCAAAATGCTGAGTGTTGGCAGGAACGTCACAAAAAATCCTTTCACCATAAACATATAAAGTGAGTCGGGTTACTGAACCCATAAAAGTGATCGTCTGAACTTCTCCGCTGATCAGATTATAGCCATCTGGAATCTGGTCTTTTTTACTGAAAACCTTAATATTTTCCGGTCGAACAAGGACAACAACAGATTTACCTACTAGTTCTGCCGGCACAACAGTATTGAATGTATAATGAGTTCCTTGTACAGTACGGTTATCGACAGCCTGGCCGCTGAATTGATTGGCGGTACCGATAAAAGCTGCCAGGAAGCGGTTGGCCGGATTGCGGTAGATCTCTTCAGGGGTTCCGATCTGTTCGATCGTGCCATGATGCATTACCGCAACTCGATCGGAAATGGATAGAGCCTCTTCTTGGTCATGGGTAACATAAACTGTAGTTATTCTAAGCTCAGATTGAATTTGCCTGATTTCTGCTCGAAGATCAACCCGCACCTTAGCATCCAGCGCGCTGAGTGGTTCGTCCAGCAATAGGATATGCGGTTCTGGTGCTAATGCACGTGCCAATGCTACGCGCTGCTGCTGCCCGCCGGAAAGCTGGCTAGGGTAGCGGGACTCAATGCCTTCTAATTGGACTAATTGGAGCATCCGAGAGACCGTCTCTTCAATTGTCACCTTGGATTTTCCTGCGATTTCCAGGCCAAAAGCGACGTTTCCTCGTATGGTCAGGTTGGGGAATAGTCCGTAAGCCTGAAATACCATACCCGTCCCCCTTTTGTTTGGCGGTACATCTGTGATGTCCGTTCCGTTAATGATAATTCTCCCCACGTCGGGATTTTCAAGACCAGCGATCATGCGCAATGTGGTGGACTTCCCACAACCCGAGGGCCCCAAAAAGGAGATGAACTCGCCTTTTTCAACCGAAAGGCTTAAATCCGAAACGGCAAGCGTTTTAGTGAAGCGTTTTGTTAAATTACGCAGCTCTAAATACGCCATTATTCAACTCTCCATTGGGATTTGCCATTATTCTGCATCAATCGGTCTCCTAAATCAAAACGACCTGTACTTCTTGCTCGCGAAAACCGGACACTACATCCTGAGACTATGGCAATCCGTTTTATCTCAGACGGATACTACCTCGATGCCCAGCAAGCGGCCCAGCTTTTCGACTGCCTCGGCGAGATGGCCATATGCCAGCGCCATGTGGTGAGGTGAGCCGGCCAGCAACCAGCGGTCGCAGAATTCGGTGATGGTGCCATTTTTATACTGGAAGAGCATTTGTGGGGCAGCTACAGGCCGGGGAGTGATCGGCATGGATACGCCTTCGGCTACAATCAAACGCCAATCGCCATCCCCCAGGGGGATCAAAGACAGGATGGTAACATCTCCGGGCGCGTAGGCGAACTCCAGCCCGGCTCCGCGGCCGTTGACGCCTTCGTAATAGATGCTAGGTTTGATACGCACCTGTTTGGCATCGGCAGCCATTGCGGGATTGCCGTGGCCGTCGTGGGAGAGGATGATGGCGTTTTCGTCAAAGTCGATCACATAGTTCTCAAGGAAGGTCGCTTTACCGGCCAGCTCCTGCAGGATCATCATGGCGCTGAGCGTGGTGACATCGGCTTCGGTGGCCACAGGGATATGCTGCGAGCACAGATAGCCTGTGCCGTAACTGGGGATGATACCTACCCGCGGATCGGTCAACCAGATCTGATCGAAGACGGCCAGCCCGTCGAAGTTGTATTCCTTTGAAACATCTTCCAAAGCCAGGGCCAAACGGGCAGAGCGTTCGAAGAGCTCTTCGGGCATGGCGCTGGCGTCATATTGAGCTGCCTGGGCCTTCATGAACTTACCCACTCGGCCGGCATCCATTTTCTCGACAGCCACAGCCACCTTTTCGGGTTCAAGCGGCCAGCAGACCGGCCCGATCACGTCTCGAAAACTGAGATAGTCCACCATCAGGTCTGTCATGCCTTCGAAGGCATGGCCGATGATACCGATGCGCATTTTCTCCAGGCGGTGGATCGCGCCAGCGGCGGAAGCATATTCCCCGATCTGGGCTAATCCAACCGGGTCGTCGATATGACTGGTGAGCAGTTCAAAGGGCCGCCCGCTGCGTAAAAGGGCGCTGGTCAACTCGGGGAGCCCGGCCATGCCGGAATTTTCCATGATTATGTCGAAATCAGCATCTTCCGGTAAGCGACGGATCTGCTGCGTATTCCAGACCAGAATAGGGGCGTTGACGCGCAAGAGAGTGCGCATAGGGATAATACCCTTCTGGTACGCCAGCTCAATGGCTACGATCAGGTCCACTTCTGCAGCGTTGAAAGCCTGGGTAGCTTTGTCGGCGTCCGGTTCATATTCGATAAAACCCGGATTCACCACTTGGCCATACGGGGAAAGGATTTTTGCAATCCGATTTGTGGCCTCGCTCATCTTGGGGCGCATGTGGCCGGTCTTGTTGTAGTCATCTTCCAGCAAGGCGGTGACAAATAAGCCGATCTTAGGTTGGGTTGCCATAGTATGCCTCCTTATGGTTTAGAAATTGAGGCGGAGAACCAATTTGCTCGGATTCACTCCGCGGCCGGTGGATTAAAGTGCTGTCGAAATAAGGGTCCCAGCACATCGTTGAGTTGACAGTATTGCTGATAGGCTTTCTCATAGGATGCAACATTCTCAGGATCTGGGGGTAGTCGTTCAGCGGTCGATACCATCGCGCTGACGGCTTTATCCAGGGACGGGAAGACGCCAACTGCTACGGCGGCAAGCATGGCGTCTCCGAGTGGGGCAGTATCTCCATAGCGTAATGTCACAACCGGCAATTGGCAGACATCTGCTTTGATCTGGCGCCACAATTGGCTGGCAGCCCCGCCGCCGGTGGCGCGCAATTCCCCGGCTTTGATACCAGCTTGGGCGATCAATTCCAGGTTGCGCCGCAGCATATAGGCTACAGCTTCAAGTACGGCACGAGTGAAGTGTGCCTTGTTGTGGAAAAGTGTGAAGCCATAGAACACCCCGCGCGCATACGGGTTGTATTCGGGGCTGAATGCGCCTGTCAGGTGAGGCAGCATCAATAAACCGTCTGATCCAGGGGGCGCCTCGCCTGCCAAATCGGTCAGCAAGTCGTAGACATCCTTTTTCTGTTGGATTGCCTGCTGTCGTTCGCTTTCCCCAAAGGTATCGCGAAACCATTGCAGAGCCATTCCCCCTGTGTCGCAGACCGGAACGAACAAATACTGACCTGCAACACTGTGAACGTAGACTGGAACGCGTCCGTTGGGGTCGAGATCAGGGCGTGGAACGGTGACCTGTATTGCCAGGGCCCCACCTGTGGTTTCAGACACCATCTCGGGCAGAATGTTTCCCGCACCGACCGCTCCAACCGCCTGGTCCATCCCGCCCAGTACTACGGGAATTCCGGATCGGAGGCTGAGAGTCTCGGCAGCCTGGGGTGTTAAATTACCTGCCACCGCTCCTGGCTTGGAAATAGCGGGCAGACGTTCGGGTTTCAGGCCGATGGCGTCCAGGGCCTGAGGCCACCACTGATGATCGACGATATCATACAAGAGGGTGGTACAGGCGATAGCTCCCTCGGTGATGAATTGAGCGGTCAGGCGATGGACGATAAAATCCTGGACCAGCAAGAATTTATGGGCTTTTTGAAAGACCTGGGGTTGATTGTTCCGCAGCCAGGCCAGTTTACACGCCGTCCAGGTTGGATTGACCTCAGGGATCCCGGTATGGCGGTAAACCTCACTTCCAAGTTGCTGGTTGAGTTGTTTGGATTCGCGCTGGGCTCGATTATCCAGCCAGACCAACGCCGGATGAATGGGATGCCCGGATTCATCCACCGGGATCACCGTCTCGCCCTGGCTGGAAACTCCGATGCCCTCGATCTCTCGACCAGAAATTGGACCTGAGCCCAGCGCACGCTGCACAGCCGTGCAGGTTGCCGCCCAGTATGTCTCTGCATCCAGCTCGACATGGTCAATGACGGGGGTTTGCAGCGCATAATCCTCTCGCGCAATCCCCAGGCATTCCCCTTCAGTGTCAAAGACTCCAGCCTTTACGGAGGTCGTACCAATATCAAGACCCAGAAAAAAAGGCATGCTCAGTCCAGGTGATAATGTTTGGCGGTGTCATCTGGCGCCTTGCCAGCTTTGACGACTTCCTTCAAGGCTTCGAGAAGGCGTTGCGGATCGCGAGCCTGGACCACGTTTCGGCCGAAAACCACACCTCGTGCGCCATGTTCAATGGCTTGTGCCGCAGCAACCAGGGCGTCCGTCTCGCGTGGTTTTTTGAGCGCCCCCAGAGCCAGAATGGGAATTGGAGTGGCGGCCGCGATTTGGGTAAAGCCCTTTCCGGTGAAGAAGGTCTTGATCATATCCGCACCTAACTCGGCAGCCATACGACAGCCGATGGCTACCTGTTCCTGTAATTGCTCAGGTTGCGCATGATCCCCGTCGATCGGATACACTTCGCAGATCAGCGGGACGCCTGTCCGCACTTTTTGTTGCGCATACTGGGCGAAAAGCTCCACGTTGTGAGCGTCCTCAGCCTGATCGGGGGTTTTAAGCGTCAGGCTGGCGAGCACCACATCGGCTCCCAGGCATAAGGCTTCGGATGTATTAAGAAGGTGCACGGAATGCGAATGCTCATACTGCCAGGGGGCCATATAATTGGTCGCCCAATTGAGGCGCAGGATCATGCTTGGTGCGCCGCGATGGGCAAAGAAATCCGCACACGATGGTGCCATACCTGCGCTCAGCAGGACGCCATCAGCCTGCTGAAGGCTTTTGATGGCGGCAGGCAGTTCGATCAGGCCGGGCAATGGACCAAAATAAAGGCCGTGGTCAATAGCAACCACGACCACGTTTTCTGCCCCGTCGAATAAGCGCGCTAATCGAATTTTTTCACCGGGACCAGACATTTTGGGCTCCCTTCAAGTTTCCAGAAGATGCTGGAGTTTATTTAGCCAGGAAAGCAAGAAAATACATCCTGGAATATGAAAATTGCTCTGTTTTTGTATGTTATCACATAAAACATAAATAATCAAGAACTATAACAGAATAATAACATAACAAATACCGCTAATTGTGATATACTACTCAAGAAATTACGAAATCGTCTTTCAAGCGCGAGTAATGACGTCAGATATGCTCCACTCGCCTGTTGATACGTTGAGGAGGTAGGTTATCTTTGTCCCAACCTATGATTGCCCACGCACCCGGACGCATCTGTTTGCTGGGGGATAATGTCGATCTCATAGAAAAACCTGTCCTGGCCGCGGCTATTTCGGCCTTCCTGAGCATTTCCATCCAGACCCGGCGCGACGATCGCGTGGTGCTCATCGCTGAAGACATCGATTATCAGGAAGAGTTCAGGCTGGGAGATGATCTGGCCCTGGTATCGCCGCTGAAGTATCTGGAAGCGGTCTATCAACGCCTTCAGGGGCATATCACGACTGGTTTCGAGGCGACCATTCATTCTCAGATCCCGGTTAGTGCGGGGATGTCGTCCTCCACTGCATTATGTATCGCCTTCATTCGTGGCCTGAGCCAGACATTCGAAATCCACCTGAGTACCGCTGAAATTGCTGAACTTTCCTTCCTGATAGAGCGTGAAAACTTAAATATCGAATGCGGTCGAATGGACCAATATGCTATCGCCTATGGTGGCGTAACCTACATCGATACAGGGGCTACTCCAGGCGTCGAAAGTATCCCCGTACGATCCCTGCCTGTTGTCGTGGCCGATACCCAGGAAACCCATGATACCCAGCAGCTGCAGAAATGGCTGCAAGATCGCTTGCGAGACCGTGACAGGGTGCTCATCGATTCGCTCATGCGAGTTGTAGAGCTGGTTGAGCAAGGCAAAGCAGCGTTGTTGCAAGGGGATCTGGAAACCCTTGGAAAATTGATGACTCAACAACAGATCGAAGAGAATATCATGGGGACTTCAACCGACCGCCTGAACACATTTTGCAAAACAGCCATGGAAGCGGGTGCCTGGGGAGCGAAACAGATGGGGGCGGGAGGCGGCGGCTGCGCAGTGGCGCTTTGCCCGCCCACGAAGGAGGAAGGTGTCCAGGCGGCACTGGCTGCTCTGGGCGCCCCAGCCTGGACTTTTGAGGTGTATCACAATACCGATTAGAACGCGCCGGGATACGTTAAGGTGTGCTGGCGTGCAAAGTTGCGGATCATGGCATTTCAGTTAGAATCACTGAATCCGGTACGCCAGAAGAAATAGGAACCGCCGTGCAGCAGAAACCTGCAATTGAGGGATCCTTTCGATGTACCAGGGCTTGAAACTCCTACCCCCTTTTTTTGAAATTGGCCCGAAGGCCTATCTTTATGGCAGGGATGTGCTTGCTCTGGCGAAAGTTGCCGATGAGGCCAGCCTGAAATACCAGGTTCAGATCATTTTTACGCCACAATATGTGGATATTCCTGTTCTGGCGCGAGAAACGAAGAATTTATTGATCTTTGCCCAGCACATGGATGCACTGCCCATTGGTCGCGGAGTGGGTTCGGTCCTTCCGGAAGCAATAAAGGCTGCCGGGGCTGTGGGGGTTTTGCTTAATCATGCCGAAAAGCCATTGCCACTTGATACCATCCGGTTGACCATCCAAAGGGCGGATGAGGTAGGCCTGGCCAGCATGGTTTGCGCCGGATGTTTAGAAGATGTCAGGACCTTTGCAAAGATGAAACCAAACATCCTGTTAGCAGAATCGCCAGAATTGATCGGGACTGGAAAGCGCACAGCCGAGGATCAGGAGAACATTCGAAAGATCAATGAGCTCGTGTCCGGAATCAACCCTGAAATTCTCGTATTGCATGGAGCAGGTATCAGCAGCGGCCGGGATGTCTATGAAATCATCTCTATGGGTGCACAGGCCACAGGCTCGACAAGCGGTATTATCAAGGCGAAGGATCCATTTGCGATGTTGGAAGAAATGATTCGTTCTGTTCGTGAAGCCTGGGACAAATTGCACTATCTAAAATAAAGAGGTAACCATGACTGTTTTCCATGAATTCTTCAAGATACAATCCGACCACAGACCTACCTTTCATGATGTCACTGACCAGGTCGAGGCATTGTTGGCAAAATCCGAAATACAAAACGGAATCCTGGTCGTGTTCTCTCAACATACTACCTGCAGCGTGCTGCTCCAGGAGGCCTCGGACGATGTCAACTATTGGGGGACTGACTTGTTGATGCAAGACCTGGTGAACGTGCTGGAGCATATCATTCCCACATGCCAGACCGAAGGGCAGTATTTACACCCCGGGCCAAAACATATCGAAGCGGCTGCCGGGAGAAAAGAACTGCCTTCTTGGTCGCTCAATACCGATGCCCACCTTCGATCGGTGCTCATGGGTCGTTCGGTTACTGTCCCGGTCGAAGCCGGTAAAATGGTTCTGGGCGAATTTGGGCGTATCTATTTTGCTGATTTCGACCAGGTACGAGCGCGTGAACGATACGTCAGAGTGCAGGTTTTGGGGGAATAACCCCGGCAAATCGACGGCCACAGGTTTTAGCCGCTCTCTTGGTCCGATTCAATGAACGCCTGCATGCGGCGGGGATAGCGCTCTCCAGGGACGTGCTGTGTGCCTTCACTATTTTGTGTTGTCTATTGACAAATTGTCTATAGTTGTTTACACTATAGACAATTCGCTT
>CAZULT010000044.1:0-34341 GCA_964621295.1 uncultured Anaerolineaceae bacterium
TCACGTAGCGGTTCGTGCGGGGAGGGTTGTTATCCATGGATGTCTTGTTGTGGAGTTTCTATTCCGGCCGCGGGTAGTGTGGATCTGCCTTCGGTGAGGGCGGTGGCCGCCGTTGGGGACGGGAGACCGAACGGCCAGCGGTGGGGCTGAGTAACATGCTCAACCACGAGATGGCGCGTTCGTCATATTTTCGCCGTCCGCACACGTCGCAGACCCAGGCGGGGAAATTCGGTACGGTGACCAGTTCTTCCCCCAACCAGGTGAAATAGGTGATGTAACGCACCTGCATCATCCCGGCCTGGCACTCGTCACATTGCATCGGTTTGGGAAGTTCGACTCCGGTCATGCCGGTGCTCCTTGAAAGGCCAGTGTGTGGATGAGAGGGTTCGTTCGATCCATGCGCATGTGTACGTGTAATTATAGATGATTTTTCAATTAAGTGCGGCGCTTGTTTCGATATGTTCGATCACGTTCCAGTCGGTGGGTGGCCAGTAGATCAGGATAGCCTTACCAATGACATTGTCGATCGGCAGTAGACCCCAGGCATGCGAATCCGATGAATCGTTTCGGTTATCTCCCAATACAAACAACCTGTCGTTCGGGACGGTCCACTGGCCGTCGTAGACCGGCGCGGCCGCGATATAAGGCTCGTTCAGGGCCTGGCCGTTCAGCAGCACCTGTCCCTGTGCGATGCGAATCTCGTCGCCGGGCAGGCCGATCACACGCTTGATCAGGTCCTGTTCGGTGACCGGCGAGCGGAAGACGATGATGTCGCCTCGTTCGGGTGTGGTCCCGCGGAATGCCAGCCGGTTCACGAGCACGTACTCCCCGTTTTCCAGGGTAGGCAGCATACTGAAACCATCCACGCGCACGCGCGCAGAGACGGCGTTGATGGCGAAGAACATCACCACAGCCAACCCGATGGTTTCGAGCAGGTCGATCAGGAATTGTTTGATAGACGGAGCAGCAGGCGCCGGCTCGGTCGACGGAAGCGATCCCTCGGTTTCGGGAAATTCCAATGCCATACCTCCAGAAGTTTGTCGCGCCAAATTATACCCCCATCCGCTCAGGCAAGACCCCAGGCGAAATAGGTCGGGATATGCAACAAACGCTCTCCGCGTTCCCAGGCTCGCAGATCGAGTTCCTGATAGCGCTGGAGCTGTGCATCAGGCAGGCGGCCATCCAGGTCCGATCGCAGCACAGTCCACTCCAGCTCCCAGGCAGCGCGATCGAACGGGGCGGGTGGCGGCGGAGGCATGGCGCCTGTCTCGAGCAGTTCCAGCCCGGCCCGGTGGAACAGATCCGCCAGCCGGCTCCCCAATCCTGGATCTGCGCCCTGGTCGCGCAGGGCTTGCGTCTGCAAGAGGCCGAGTTTCACCAGCGCCGCGGGCGCGTCCCGCCGGGCGGTGTAATCCGGCTCGGCCAGGGCAAGCACGTGGCCCCCGCGGCGGGTTACGCGTTTCATCTCACGCACCACTTGGAGAGGGTCGTGCACCCAAAGCAGCAGGTAATGACAGCAGGTCAGGTCGAAGGTCGCACCCGGGTAAGGCAGGTGATGCGCGTCGCCACACACCAGGCGCGCACGTGAGGCGTGCACCTTCGCCTCGTTCAGAACATCTATCGAAAGGTCTAGGCCGTGCAGTCGGATTGGGCTGCTCATCTCACCCAGCACCGCACCAGTTCCGCAGCCCACTTCCAGCGCCTGATTTGCCCTTTCCAGGCCGGCGCCGGCGAAGAGGTAGGCGCGCAAGGCAGCTGTCCAACCGGCCTGTTGTTGGTAACGGGCGTGCCAGTTCATGCAATCCGCGCTGGCCCTTTTGACTCTCCCCTCCCCCAATCCAGAATGAATTGTACCTGCTCGTCCGTCTCAGGCGAGCGCGGGTAATAGCGGCTTTGCAGGGAAGTACTGTAGAGACGCCTCAGGTGCGTCAGAGCCTGTTTACCGCGCATGCCGTGCCGCACCAGGTAACAGCCCACGGTAGTTCCCGTGCGTCCCACCCCGGCCCAACAATGCAGGTAGACCCGGCGCCCATCCGCAAGGGCAGTGTCGATGGCATCCAGAATGCGCACCATGTTCTCGATCGTCGGGAGACCCAGGTCGCCGATACTGAAACGCTGGTGGGTGACGGACAACCCATAGCGCCCGGCGTGTTCCTGCAGGGCGAGAAAGTACGGTTCGCGTTCGTTGGGGCGGGTCAGGTCGATGTAGGATTCAAAGCCAGCCTGCAGCAGGGCGTGCGCGCGCTGGCGCAGGTGCAGCGGGTTGAGCCGGCCGGGATACTCGCCGGCCAGGAATCGGCCGGGTTCCACCCAGTAACTGGCAGGCAGGGGGCGCTCGGGAGAGTTCATGGGTTGAGAACGCAGATGGCGTTCAGGATCTGATCCCGCATGGACACCAGCTCAGGATAGTCGTAAAAGAACAGCATCTTCTCCTCGGCGATAGAGGCTCCTTCAGGGCGTGGCGCGAGCACAAAGAAACTGAAAGCCTCCGCGATGTCCTCTTCGGGGTTCGTGGCGGCGTAGTCGGTCAGAAAACGGTCTTCGTGGGCGTAATAGAAATCGTCGAGCGCGGCGTAGTAGGCCTCGTCGTCCTCGATCAAGTTGACATCCTGCCATTCAGTGTGGAGGTCGCTCCAGAAACGGTTGAAGAACTGGTTGATGTAGGACCCCGGGAGCGCACAACCCTCTCCCGGAAAATAGTCCGGGCAGACGCTTACTTCGCTTAGATAGATATCGTCATTTTCCGGGTTCTCGAAAACGGGCAGGCTGGGCGTCACCTGGGAGGGATTGAGCGTCAATAGATGGGCAAATTCGTGGACCAGGGTGTAGGTCAGGTTGAGTCGATCCTCGGTGTCGAGGATGTCCACCTCAAGTGCCCAGCGCTCGGGGTCGCTGCCGGTCTGCGCCACGGCAGCCAGCAGGTTGCCTTTACCGTCTGTCATGATGGAATACTCTGAAAGCACACCGCGTCCTTCGGGCGGAATCAGCCGGGTGAAAAATTCCCAGGCCTGCAATTGCGTGGATTCGTCCTGTTGAAAGGGCAGCAGCTTCTCACCGACCGGATCGATGTAGAGCAGTTCGAGTTCGTCGCCGGATACGCCGTAGGTAAGCAGGTAGGTCACCTCCGGATCACGCGGGCCCAGCTCCTCCGGCTCGTCCGGCATGTATTCCGTGGCGGCAACCAGCACCTTGCCGGTGACATCCGGGCAGGTGAGTTGCGGTAGATCGGTTTCGGTCGGCGCAACAGGGGCAGGGGGCGAATCGGTGAGCGGAGCTATGGTCACCGGCGCCTCCGGAAAGACCAGCTCCCGGGCGGCGCGGCAGGCCAGGCTGGAAAGCAACAGGGTACCCAGCGTGAGGAAGAGGCGTGCAGGTTTCATAAACCGGGGGGAGGATACCATAAAAACCAAGGGCGACGGCTGGTAAAAGACAGACGACGAGCGACGAATGACGAGCGTCAAACGACAGACGACAAGCGACGGACGACGGACGACGGAGGACTGAGGATGTAGGTCGAACTAGTCCAGCAAGTCAACCAGGATCTCGGCCGCGCTGCGAACGAAGCCGGGGCATACCCGGATGAAAACCTGTGCGTCTTTTGCCGCGCGGGCGTGCTCCGGCACGCTCAAGTTGAAGCCAATCAATTCGCGGCAGTTCACCTCGGCATGCCGGTCACTGAAGCGCGAGAGGAATTGGCCAGCCAGCCTGTAGGTGTCTTCCTTATCCGCGGGATCATCGCTCCCGCGCGCCAGGCCTATGACCATCAAGGCTGCGTTCACAGCGCCGCAGACGTGTCCACTGCGCGCCATACCGCCTCCGAACGGGGCAGCCAGTTTAACTGCCTGAGCCTCGCTCAGACCGCAGGACGGCGCGAAAGCTGAAAGCACGGCTTGCGCGCACGAGTAAGGTCCGTTGAAGCGCTGTACGGCGCTCTCGACAGGATCGGTCATACCGATCTCTCAAACGTGTTTATAGATCTGCTCCCAGGGATCGCGCAGCAAATTGCCCAGCACGTGGTCCGCCATACCTTGTGCCGGGAGTACGTCGCCATCCGGTTCCACGTAGAGCCAGGATGATCCTGCGCCGGAAGGTACGTCGTCTTCGGCGGTTTCGAAGGCTACCGGGTTTTCAGCCGAGTAGGGCACGGGCAGGTCGAAATTCAATGTCAGACCAAGGTTGGCGGCCTTGTCCAGGGCTTCGTCCAGACTATCGCGCACAGCCGGATCAGACAACCCGATCGAGAGGCTGGTGACCTCCAGCCTGGCGAGTTTCTCCAGAATGCCATCCACCTTTTTGACGTTCTTCTTATCCACGGTCAGGTGAACGGTGGTGAACAGGTCTTCTGGCATGATGCGCTCCAGAGCGCTCCAGGAATCGCGGTTCTCGGGCTGCAGCAGGAACAGCAGGTGATCCAGGCCGGTATCCAGCAATGTACGCAGGTAGGCTTTTTCCCTCAGTCTCAACCCGTCGCTCAGCAGGCCGCATACCTGGCCGATCTTCTCGGCATGGGCGATCAGATCCGGGAGGTCTTCGCGCAAGGTCGGCTCGCCGCCCGTGAAGGTGATGTGGGGCACACCGGCCTGCCAGGCGATATCCAGGATGGACTGCCATTCGGCGGTGGTCAGTTCGCGCTCGACCCGCCTGGTGGGGGCGTATTCAGCTTTTGTCCCGGAGGGCAGGCGGTAGGTCAGCGCGCAATCCAGACGCAGTGGAGCGGTCAGATCCGCAGCATGGGGCGTCGCCCGATCGAAATCCAGATAGGAAACGGGATCCAGGTCGGGGGTTGCGATCAGGGTTTGGATGCGATCCACAAAATCCTGGTAATCCTCCAGCGCCAGGCCGCGAGAGACGCGGTAGCGTCTGGCGATCTCCCTGGCAGCTTCGGACGGTTCCGTGCCTTTGATGAAGTGGTAGGCGTATTCGGTGGCGGTGGGGTTGAGGTGCAGGATCGTGGAGGCGTTGACGATCAACACGCCGCTGCCGTCACCACGCAGGCGCAAGTGCAGGCGGTAAGGCCTATCGTCCGGGAGGGTAGCCTGGAGGTGATGTGTTCCCGCCGGCAGGGGTTTTACCCTTGAGAATTGGTCTGCAAGTCGATTGAAGATTTTCATGGATGTCTCCTTCTACCCGCATTACGGTTTGGTCAACACGCCGATATCGACGAAGAATAGAATAAAGTAACCGACGAGCAGGATCAGCCAGCCGGCCAACTCGACCTGCCCCATCAATTCAGACCAGGTGAGTGAAAAGTTTTCCTGAATGGTCTTAAGCAGATCCTCCAGATTGTCCAGCTTGCTCTGCACAGCCGCCTTCCACGTGTCAAGGTAAAGTTCATCACGGATGGTGCGGTAGAGCTTGGATGTATACCAGTCGCCGATCAAGAGCAGGTTCTGGTCGGTGTGTTCGAAATCCAGAGCCAGTTCGAGGCGGTGCAGCAGGATTCGGCGCACCTGGCGCCGCGTCGGGCCGGGACGCAACCCGCGAGAGGGTGCAGCGCGAAACTGGCGGGCGATGTCCTGCAGGCTGTCATCCACCGATTGGTCCAGCATACGATACCGCAGTAACTGGTAGTTGCCGATCTTGAGCAATTCGATGTCGGATTGGAAATCGCCATCCGGGGCAATGATCACCGCCCCTTCCCAGTCCACCAGCGTGAGGTCGTGATGTGAATAGCGCACTCGCGAACTGAGGATGCTCTCGAGTTCGGCCTGGTTCAGGATTTCTCCCTGTGACCGGATAAATTGGGCCAGGCCTTCAGTGTGGGAAGCGATGTATTCGTCCGGGTCGCCTACAACCTTTTGAAGCAACAAGATGAAATACTCTTCGTACAGGCCGCTCTGCAACAGGGCTGGAGGGGTGAATTTCTCCAGCAACTCATCCCCGATCGTATCGCGCAGTTTCCAGGCGCCCGGGTTGAGATAGTCCGGCAGAGAAAAGCGGCATTCAACCATCTGCACGCGGTCGTCATAGCGCTGTCGGGAGATTTCGACCTTGGTCCCGTTGACGACCAGGTTCGCTGGGGGAAGCGTGCGCACGGCTATGTCCACAGGCTGGAAGTAGGGCGCGTCCTTCAATCCGCGGATGGTTTCCTGCGGTTCTGTGGATCTGGGGACGGGATCCGGGAAGGCGATCAGGTAGGTGAGCTGTACGGAAGGCATCAGTCACCAGGGGCGCGCACAAAATGCGGCAATTCGAAGGGGATCTCAAGGGCCATTTCAAGAAACCCGGCGAATTCACCGCCCAGATACCAGGGGGTCTGGAAGATCAGCTTCTTGACGCCGGCCTTTTCGATGGTGTAAACGTTCTTTTGCCTGGAGGCCAGCATACCTTCCAGTTTGGCCCGGGCAGGTTCGGGATGGCAATCCAGCAGATTGGTTCCGACAAGGTCACGACCACCGTCTGCTGCAAACATCTCTGCAGCTCTGTCATTCATCTCGAGGATGACACCCTGCGTGTCGCAGACCGTCACCGCACCGGGAAATTCCCGCACCCAGGTATGAGACGGATGGGGGTCCTGCTTGGTCATGCCGGGAGCCCCGCTTCCAGTCGCCGGGATTCCTGCTCGAATTGCAGGGGGCAGCCACCCCCACACTCAGCCAGCAGGCTGCAACCGTGGCATTTGCCCGGCAGTTCACGGCGCTCGCGCAGGCGCAGGGCCAGCTCGTGATTCCAGATCGACTCCCAGGGGTCGTTAAGCAGGTTGCCGAGCGGCTGGTAATACGATTGGCAGGGCAGCACCGCGCCGTCCGGTTCAACGCACATGTTGTAAAGGGCGGCCGTGCAGCCCTTGACGCCCAATTCGAGCTGCATCGGATCGAAGTGACAGTATTGGGTGGGGGTGTACCAGATCAGGCGCTGCCCGCGTGCAGCGGTCTTGGCGCGCGCAACCTCCAGCAGCGGTTCCAACTCGCGCTCCGCCAAGCCGGTACCGACTGTCTGGCCGTTGCCGGCGTAGATCAAGGCGTTCAGGCCGACCGTCGGGACGCCCAGATCCGCCAGGAAATCGAGCGTGGCCGGGATGGAATGGGCGTTGCTGCGCAGCATGGTTGTGTTGGTCATGACGTAAAGGCGTGTAGCCAGGACGTTGCGCAGGCCCTGCACGGTCTGCCTGAAGGCGCCCCTGGTGCGCATCATGCCGTCATGCACCTCCGGCGCGAAAGATTCAAGCGTGATCTGTACGTGATCCAGTCCAGCCTCCACCAATTGGACTACGTACTCAACCTGGGAGAGCCGGCGGGCATTGGTGTTCAAACCGGTGATCTGGCCGTTGGCTTCGGCGTGCGCGACCAGTTCAGGTAGGTCCGGGCGCAGAGTGGCCTCGCCGCCTGTAAAGACGATATGGGGGATCCCCAGTTCCCAGGTGCGGTCGAGGATACGCTTCCACTCGGCGGTGGATAGTTCGGGGTAATCCCGTGGGCGAGCGTTGTAGCAGTGCGCACAATCGTTGTTGCAGCGATAGGTCAGAGCCAGGTCCATGCGGTAGGGCGCAGAGGGTCGCGTGCTGAAGGGCATAAGCGTCTCCAGCTCGAGTACGTGCACAGGGCAGGCGCCGTCGGGTCGCACCAGTTCTGACAGTTGGAGGTCGAAGGTTGAAAGGTCGCTGGCGAGTTGTGAGCGGTCCACCTGGTACGAATCGCTGATTTCCTTGATGATCTCCTTTTCCCCTTTTCCTTCCAACAGCAGGCGCGCCATCAAGGCCGCAGTCGGGTTGAGGTGCAACACCCGGTTGGCGTTGACGATCAGCGTGCCGTGCCCGTCCGCGTCGAGGCGCAGGTGCAGGCGCGAGCGCTCACCGTCCTGTTCGCGCTGGTAGTGAAAAAGACGCTGGCCGGGTTCGTGATTGGAGGGTTTTGATCTTCGATTGAACAGAGTATCTAGAAGGGTCATGATCATCGCCGGTAAACAGGAATCTAATAACCTGAGATCGACAAACTGCATTCAAGAATCATCTTCCGCCTCCCGCGCAGGCACAGGCGCAACCGGCGCAGGCGCAGGCACAGGCGCATCCGCCACCTCCGCTGCCCCCGCGGTAGCTGCTGCGAGAGGAGACCGGCACCGGGTTGGTCTTGTTAGTCACCCGGCTGGTGAAGCTGCCCACATCACCGAGCACCTTCTGTGAGAAGTTCTGCACGCCGCCGACCATAGAGGCTGCGAAGGCCGAGCCGGGCAGGCCACCGGAGGGTCCTTTGGAGGTGGAGGGCATCCCGGCGGACACCGGGCGAGCACCACCGGAGACGCGGCCGTATCCGGGATCATAACGGCCCCACCACATAGGTACATAGATCGGGCCGGTGAAGGTGCGGCGCGTGCGATCGTCGTAGTCCTTATCCAGCATGGTCCATTCAAGGGCCTCCTCGAACATCTGGCTCTGAACCTCGGGCGTGCCGGCCTCAGCGATCTGATTCCAGGCGCGTTCCATAATGCCTTTATAGAACTCAATGGTTTCCTTGCGGCTGAAGCCCTTCATCTTTTCCGATACAGACTTGACCAGTTTGATGGTCATATCCTGCAGACCTTCCCGGCGCTGTTTCAGGTTGGAACCTGCCTGGAAGGCTTCCAGGAAGCCCTTTTCGTATTCGTGCAGACCCTCCGGGAGCGGGTCTGAGATTTTGAGATCCAATGGATCGCGCGTGATGACTTCGGCGGCATTTTTCTTGATGACACCAAACAGGATCATGGTCATGACTTTATCGAGCGGCTGTTCCATCAGGATACCGGCTTCGACGGCCGTCAGGCCGCGCTTGATGCCATGGCCTTCGATGGCGATCTTAGGAGGCAGGTATTTCAGTTTGCGGCGCTGGCCGTTGATGACTCCCAGGACAGGAATGCCGAAGAACATCAAGGCGAAGAAGGCGCAGCAGCCTACGTTGAAAAGGGTATCGAAATTGATGGATGGCAGGCTGATCACCGGTTCAGTCTGGATGGCACTGGCGGGCACGTAACTTTTAGGAAAGGAGGCGCCGAACTTGTATTGCGTATGCGCATTGGCGTTGGGATTATTCCAGGTGTAGGACACGCGCCCGCTGCCATCCAGCGCAGTCTGAGGCTCAGAGGGGAACCCCGACGGAGCCGAGTGCCATTTTGGCTCTTCCGGCGTGACGCCTGGCGGCAGGTGGTAGATCACAGTCAGATCGGTATTCCCGGTAACATACTGGCTGCCAAAATAGGTGGGTGCGAAGACCGCGCTGGCCAAGGTGTCATCTTCGCTGTCGGTGTAGAGCACATTTCTAACACTGCCCACACGCACGTGCACGGTCCCGCTTTGCCCCGCTGGGATGGCCAGATTCCCCAGGACGACTGCAAATCCAGAGCCGGAGCCCTGGTACTCGTCACTCGATACGTTCACAGAGGAGCCGTTCACATCCGCGCTGACGCTCCCCATATCGAAGGAGCCGTTCGGCATACCGACGTCGACAAAATCGATGACATGCGCGCCTGGCTGGTTATCGAATACAAAGGTGTACTCCAGGGCCAGGCTGCCGTCCTCGTTCCAATAAACGTGGATGGTTTCCTGCGGTACTCCAAAATAATACTCCTGCGCCAACGCGCCGGCTGGAAGTGCCAGCGCCAGCAAGATGGCAATGACCGAGGTCAACAGACGTCGAAGCATGGAGGCCTCCTTAGACGATGAAAAGACGGGTAAAGATTGCTCTGTACAATTCGAACCCTGCACTTAAGTGGAAAAGGATAGCGCCCTTTTACCACTTGGGTTCTTCAGTAAGCTGGTAGACTGTATTGCAATAGGGGCAATTCACCATGGGGGCGCCATTGACCATCTTGATATCCTTAGCGGTCAGCGCACCCCCGCAAGATCGACATTTCATCTCCTCGATCTTGGTGTCACCGGGCAGATCTACCTGCATCGTGACCTGCTGGACTACTTCGGTCTTCTGGCCGCGGATGGCGAGCCAGAGCAGCCCGCCACCTCCGCCGACGAGCACAAGGCCGATGACCCCTAACCAGATCCCTTGCGTGACCCAATACTGTTGCCCTGCAACCGGATCGGTAGAGCCGACAAACGCCAGCGCCGCATAACCTACCAGACACAGACCGATCAGAAATAAAATGCCAGCGCCAATATACAGGAAGATCTTGGATGACATCTTGCCTCCTTGGCTTTAATGAAATCTACGTAAGATATTCCCTACTGTAGCATTTTCCCCCATTTTCGACAACTGACTTTTGTCTTTATTTTGTACCAAACAGGTAAGAAAAGACCGCCCGGATAAGATGTCCAGGTGGTCTTTTTGTCTGGCTACGAGCCAGACCTGCAATCGTCTGTAAGTAGATCAGGCTTCCTTCGTATGGGAAAGTTTCCTTCGCTCGCCAGGGCGCCACCTGTAGCTATTGCGCCTGCATGTGGCCTGCGATGCTGAGACCACGGCAGGCCTCACACTGACAGGGTGAGATCAGAGATTCTTTTCCAACCCGTATACCTGTGAGGCGGGCATCACCACCAGGATACCGGTGTTGGGGCTGTTCAGATCACCCACAACACGCTGGGTGGCAGCGATAATCTTCTCCAGAGTCTGGTCGTCCTTGACCACCGTGAAGAGGGTGCGGTGATATTCTTCGATGCGTTTGTAAAAATCGTCCAGGCCGGGCATGAGGGGAATATCGTCACGGAAGCCGATCGTGCGGATGCGCTGCGGGCCCGTGCTGACCAGCACAGTCGCGCCGCCGGCCCCGGCTTTTTCCCAGGCATCCAGCAAGTCCTGTAATTTATCTGGATCATCCAATACAAACAGGATCAGGTACATGTCAAGCCTCCTTGCCTGATGTAATGCTTTTTTCATTGGGGTTCTCGTCTGGTTTGGCGAACAACGCGCGCAGCATTGGGGGGGTCACCAGAGTGGTGACCAGCACCATGCCGACGATAGCGGAGAATTCGCTGGCGGTCACAAGGCCTGCCACGATGCCGACGTTGGCCACGATCAGGCCCACCTCACCGCGCGAAACCATACCCGCGCCTAATTGCCAGGACTCGCGCCAGGTGAATCCCGCCCAGCGTGCGCCCAGGCCTGAGCCGAAGAGCTTGCTGGCAATCGCGACCAAAATGAGCGCACCGGTCAGAATCAGGGCGTTGCCTTCGAGGGTGCGCACGTTCACCTCCAACCCGATGCTGACAAAGAAGATCGGTACGAATAACCCGTAGGCCAACGCGACCATACCCTGCTCTAAACGTTCCTTTTCTGAACAGCGAGCGAACATCAAGCCGGCAAGGAACGAGCCGGTAATGGCTGCCATGCCCCCAACCACCTCTGCCGCCACACCGTAGAACAGCAGCACGACCACCCCAAGCGAGAGCACACCCTGGCTGATGGGCAGGCGCGCGGTCAGGCGTACCAGGCCGGGCAGAAGGTATAACCCGAAGGCAGTCGAAAGCGCCAGGAAAAGGACCATCCGCACCAGGATGAATAGAATGCCGAACAGGCTGGAGCCCCCTGCAGAAACGGCCAAGAAGATCGAAAGCAAGAGGATGATAAGGATATCGTCGAAGACGGCCGCACCCAGCAGACCCAGGCCGACCCTGGTGCGCAGCACCCGCAGTTCCATCAGGGTCTGAGCCGAGATGCTGACGGAAGTGGCCCCCAGCGTGAGTCCAAGGAAGAGCGCCGGCTCCCATCCGAAATTGAATAATAGCCCGGTCCCGGTTCCAAGCGCGACTGGCGCCAGCACACCCAGGATCCCGGCGAATGCCGAAACCCTGGTATTACGGGTCAGCTCGTTCAAGTGGAGTTCCAATCCGGCAATGAACATCAGCAGCAACACACCCAGTTCGCCCAGTTCCTTGATCGTCTCTCCCAACTTGGAACCATCGATGAAGGGCAGGTGGAGCAGATCGAGCAGCGATGGCCCAAGCAGGATACCCACCAACAACTCCCCTAAAACGGAGGGTTGGCCCAGGCGCACGCTCAGATAGCCAGCCGTTTTGGCTGCCAGCAGGATTACGGCAATCAAAAAAGCCAGTTGTAGAAAAACGCTCATGGCTTTCCTTCTTTGAAAAAGTTGACGAGATTGTACCCGTAATTGCTATCAGGGTCTATCAAGAAGGCTGTATACTTAGAATAAAAATAACATGAAGGGGAACAAGGCTGTCCATTATAACTATTCTTTGCAACCATACGAGGCTCCAATGACGTTCACAGAGGAACTAAAACGCTGGCGGGAAACGACGCTTAAAAAAGCCCTGGAAAGATTCGCCGAACGGAAGAAAGACTTCCGCACCACGTCAGGCGTGCCTCTTCCGCGCCTAGGCCTGCCATCTGAAACTGAGCCCGCGTACGAGGAAAGGCTCGGGTTCCCGGGCCAATATCCCTTTGTACGCGGCGTGCAACCGACCATGTACCGCGGCCGCTTCTGGACCATGCGCCAGTATGCCGGGTACGCCAGCGCAGCGGAATCCAACCGGCGCTATCGTTATCTACTTGAACAGGGTCAGACAGGCCTGTCGGTGGCTTTTGACCTGCCCACGCAGATCGGATACGACGCTGACGACCCGCTCGCGCAAGGTGAAGTAGGCAAGGTGGGCGTTTCAATCTCGTCCATTGAGGACATGGCGCAGCTTTTTGAAGCGATCCCGCTCGAGAAGGTGTCCACCTCGATGACCATCAACGCCCCGGCGGCGGTGCTGCTCGCCATGTATATCGCTGTGGCCAGGCGCCAGGGGGCGGATATTTCAAAACTGCGCGGCACAATCCAGAACGACATCTTGAAGGAATACACTGCGCGCGGGACGTACATTTTTCCTCCGATGCCCTCGATGCGTTTGATCACAGATGTGTTTGCCTACTGCACTCGGGAGGTGCCAAATTGGAACACGATCTCGATCAGCGGCTACCATATCCGTGAAGCCGGCTCGACCGCTGTTCAGGAGGTCGCCTTTACGCTCAGCAACGGCATAGCCTACGTTAAAGCGGCTTTGAAGGCCGGCCTTGAGGTTGACGCCTTTGCCCCGCAATTGTCGTTTTTCTTCAACGCCCACAACAACCTGCTGGAGGAAGTGGCAAAATTCCGCGCGGCACGACGTCTGTGGTCCCGGCTCATGCGCGACCGTTTTAAAGCGAAAAAACCGGCCAGCTGGCAACTGCGTTTCCATACCCAGACAGCCGGATCGACATTGACCGCCCAGCAGCCTGAGAACAATGTAGTACGCGTGACCCTACAGGCGCTCTCCGCTGTACTGGGTGGAACGCAGAGCCTGCATACCAATAGCATGGATGAGGCGCTCTGGCTGCCAACCGAGAAATCGGTGCGAGTGGCGCTGCGCACCCAGCAGATTCTGGCGTACGAGTCGGGCGTGGCTGATTCAGTCGATCCGCTGGCCGGATCCTATCTGATCGAGTACCTGACGGATGAGATCGAACAGCGCGCCGAGGAATACATCGAGAAGATCGATGCGATGGGTGGCGCCCTGCCTGCTATCGAGAGGGGCTACATCCAGAATGAGATCCAGGATGCTGCCTATACGGCACAAAAGGCGGTCGAGGCAGGGGAGCAGGTGGTGGTGGGAGTCAACCAGTTCCAGGTGGAAGAGCAGCGCACCCTGGAGCGATTGTCGGTTGACCCGGCCATCGAGGCTGCGCAGCGGTCCAAGTTGAAGAAGTTACGAGAATCGCGAAACCAGGAAGCGGTACAGAATTACCTTGAGAAGGTGGCGGCGGCGGCAAATGGCGACGAAAACTTGATGCCGCTTTTCATAGAATGCGTAGAAAATCATATCACCCTGGGCGAGATCTGCAACGCTTTGCGGGGTGTGTGGGGTGAATATGTCGCGGAAGGATTTTAACCCATTCCCGTCCGCGGTCGGCGTGACCCTTTTCGTAAGGCGTGGTGCGAAGTAGCAGGGTACGTGAAATGATGAGCCATAGTGTGAAGTGGATTCCCCTGAAAGGAGTATTCTCAGGATGAGATGGGTGTCTGGCGGTTTCGCATTGATACTTATAAGCTTACCTGCCTGTAGCATCGATGCCGCGCCATCCACGGTGAAGACCACCGCTACAAATACACCGACCATCGTAGGCACCTGGGAGACAGAAATATCCGGTATGATCTTCGATCAATCGGCGGGTCCGGAGCAACCGATCGCTGGCGCAACGATAACGTACGATGTCCTCCACTCCTATTATGCCGGGCTCCAGGAGGGCAGGCTGAATCAGACGAAAAGTGATGATCATGGAGAGTTCTCCCTTATCGTGATGGTCCATGACACGGACAGCCTGAGGATTTTGGTCGAAGCTCAGGGATAGACACCTTATGAAGAAAGATTGACTGGATTCGATCTGGTAGCTGGAAAACTATTCGAAATTGGATTGAGTCCGTAACGCCGTTATACTCTGCCCATCCACTGCTTGAAGGGATGGTGTATAATTTTTACATGCGCGTTTCAAATCGCACATCGTGGATACTCTGATCGAAGCCAGCCCGGCTTCGATTTTTGATTAGGAGAAATCTCATGGCAAAAATCGACGATATGGTGCAGAATTTTCTCTCCCAGACGCGCATCGCGGTGGTGGGCGTCTCGGACCAGCGTGACACTGGCTGCAACCTGAACTACCGCAAATTCAAACAGAACGGCTACCAGGTCTACGCCGTCAACCCGCGCATCAGTGAGTTCGAAGGGGACCCCTGTTACCCGGACCTGAATTCTATCCCGGAAGCTCCTAAAGCGGTCTTCATCCTTGCCAGCCCGAAGGTGACTGAAGAAATCGTCCAGCAATGCGTGGACCTGGGGATAAAGCACGTCTGGATGCATTGCATGATGGGCACTAAACCGGGGTTGGCGCAGAGTATGACCAGCGTTTCGCAGGATGCGGTGGCGATGTGCCGCGAGCATGGCATTCAAGTCATCCCTGGCACTTGCCCCAACCAATTCCTTAAGCCGGACTTCGGCCATGCAATGATGCGTGTCATGTGGCGCACGTTCGGCTTCATGAAAGTAGACTGAGTACGCCTCCTGCGGCCAGTCCAGTATGAGCGATCAACGGATCATTGCCATCGACCTTACGGTCTTCCTGGCCGCCAACCTGTACAATCTCGTCTTGGTGGCCGTATTCCTGGTGCGCACGCGAAACGCTAAGAGACTCGAGCGCCGCATTGGGTTCCTGGGAGTGTTGCTTGGCATCCCATTCCTGATTGCTTCGATTCTGAACGCAATTGCAGGACGTGAATGGTGGGTGGTCGTCTTGGTACTCCCAACAGCCATGCACTGCCTGATAGAACTATTCGTGGACTATGTGACTCCCTCGAACTTTCGCTATACGCGCTGGTTATGGCCCTACCTAGCACTGTTCTATCTGGGACAGTGGCTACTGGTAGGCTATTCGTTTCTAATCAGCGATACTTTTGGCGCCATTACGCTTGCGACTTACTTCTTGTGCCTGGGGGCCACAATGTATTCCTACCGGAAAGTGGTACATGGCGAGAGGCGCATTTGAAAGCTACCTTTCCGCGTCACGGCTGGCTGGGATTGGCCCTGGTCCTTGTATTCTGGGGGCTGAACTGGACACTTAGCGGCCCTCGCACGCACTGGGGCTTCTTCCCGATGTGGTTAGGGTATTGCCTGACGGTGGACGCGCTGGTCTTCCAGCGAACGGGCACTTCACTGTTGACGCGCAGCTGGCGCAAGTACCTGGGTTTGTTCGTTGTTTCGGCTCCCGTCTGGTGGTTATTCGAGCTTCTCAACCTGCGTACACAGAACTGGGTTTACCTTGGGGTTGACTTTTTCTCACCGCAGACGTATGCACTTCTGACCACGCTCAGCTTTTCAACCGTCATCCCGGCTGTATTCGGCAGTGCCGAACTGATGGCTAGTTTTGGCTTCCTTAAGCGTTTGAAGGACGGACCACGCCTCAGGCCGGATCGCAGGACCACCATCAGCTTCTTTCTTGCAGGCTGGTTGATGCTGGCGATGCTGCTGGCCTGGCCGCGACTCTTCTTCCCATTTGTGTGGCTGTCACTCTACTTCATCTGCGAGCCGCTCAATGTCTGGTTCGGGAACCGCTCGCTGGCGGACTGGACCGGGAAAGGAGATTGGCGCCCGGTGTTGGCACTGTGGTTGGGTGTATGGTTGACTGCCTTCTTCTGGGAAATGTGGAACTTCTATTCCTATCCCAAATGGGTCTATTCCGTGCCATGGGCAGACTGGTTACATATCTTTGAGATGCCGCTGCTGGGCTACGGCGGATACCTGCCTTTTGCACTCGAGATCTACGCACTTTATCACCTCATAACAGGTCTATTCGGGGAATGGCGCACAGACTATGTACATATTGGGTCCAGCGAGGCATCAACCAAGGAACCTGAAACTATGCGAGAGCGAGGATCATAATCCGCGCACTAAATCGGCCAACCAAACAAAAAAGCCAGTCACAAAGACTGGCTTTTTGCTAAAATCGTCGATCAATCGAGGGAGGGTATCGGAGCGGATGCAAGTTTTGGTGTCAATGCCTGGTCCCAAGCCTCTAACTGGGCGAGCAGGTTTGCAAGGATCGTCTCGACCTGTGCCGCTACGGTTGGGGAAAGGTCCAGTCCGATCTCCAGCCGCTTTGGTTGGACGCCCCACAGCACCAGGTGCTGCGGGTAGACGTCTTTTAATTTCGCGGCCGCAAGCATATCAGGGACACCCAATTGGTGAGGTGAGATCTTGATAGAAAGGAAGGCAGGCACTTCATCATCTTCGAGACGAATGAGCGTACCTGGCTGTTTCCCTGCCTCGACCGCATCGATCAACAGCAGGTTCTCGACACCTTCCAGGTAGTACAGGAGGTCCATGCCCAGGGTGCCCCCGTCCAGAACCTGGACCTCCTCAGGGAATTCGTAGTCGCGCACCAGGCGCTGGATGACGTGCACTCCCACGCCTTCGTCGGACATCAACAGGTTTCCCACTCCCAATATGAGCGTTTTTACCGGACTGCCATCTAGCTGCATGAGCAACCCGGGTCGCTGGAGGAGGGGGACGTCTTCCCGCGCATGCGCACAAGCGGGTTCGAAAAATGATCGGCTGCGTCCAGACTGATTTGATTGATCTCGTTCCCGTCGACATCCAGCAGATGAACGCCGCAGGCCATGCAGGGGTCGAAGGAATGCACTGTCCGCAGCACTTCGAGCGGCATGGTTTCGTCCGCGATGGGCGTGCCTACCAGAGCGGCTTCGTACGGCCCGGGCTGCTCCATGACGTCACGAGGGGAGCAATTCCAGGTGCTTGGGACGATGGCCTGGTAATTCTCGATCTTCTTGTCCTTGATATGGATCCAGTGGCCGAGAGAACCGCGTGGAGCTTCGGTGAAACCCCAGCCTTTGGCTTCAGCCGGCCAGTTATCTGGGTCCCACATCTCAGTGGCGTGGATCTGGTAATCGCCGCTGGCAATGCTGGCCGCCAGCTCATCGACCCACCCGTTCAATTTCTCAGCGGTCACGACCGTCTCGATACAGCGTGCGGCTGTGCGGCCGAGGGTGGAGAACAATACTTCGGGGCCGGCGCCGAGCTCATTCAGGACGAAATCGACGGTTTCTTTGACGCGCTGGTGGCCGCTGGCGTAGGCAACCAGCATACGGGCCAGGGGGCCGACCTCCATGGGGTATTTCCCCAGGCGGGGCGCCTTCATCCAGGTGTACTTGTCATCTACATTCAGGAAGTTGTAGGGCGGTTGTGGACCTGTGAAATTCGGACGGGTTTCGCCATCCCAGGGATGCTTGCTCTTGGTATCATCGTCGTATTCGAACCAGGAGTGGGTCACGAATTCGGTGATCTCGTTCTGATCGACGGGGTGAACGGTCGACAGGTCCTTACCTACGATGTACCCGGAGGGCAGCCACTGTGATCCATCCTCTTCGGGGAAATCGCCGTAGGAAAGGAAGTTGCCGTCACCGCCGCCGATGCTGGCCCATTCCAGATAGAAGGGTGCGATGGCCAGCACATCGGGCAGGTAGACCTTGTCCACGAATTCCTTGGCACGCGTGAACAGGCCCTTCAGCATGGCGATCGTATCGGCGTTGATCGCGGATTGGCTGGTCGGGTCGATGGGGGTCGCCATACCGCCTGCCAGATAAGTCTGCAGGTGGGGATTCTTGCTACCCAGCAAGGCATGGGCGCGAATAACATCGCGTTGCCAGTCCAGGGCCTCAAGATAATGAGCCACGGCCATCAAGTTGGCTTCAGGTGGTAGTTTGTAAGCCGGGTGACCCCAATAGGCATTTCCAAACGGACCGAGTTGACCGCTGTTGACGTAGGCTGCCAGACGATCCTTGACGATCTGGAAATAATCCGTGCTGGATTTTGACCAGTCTGAGGTGGATTGGGCAAGCTCGGATGTCGCGGCCGGATTTGCATCGAGTGCGCTGACAACATCCACCCAATCGAGAGCGTGCAGGTGATAGAAATGGATGACGTGATCCTGGACGTACTGGATCCCTTCCAGGATGTTGCGCAGGATACGCGCGTTATTCGGGATTTGCACCCCAAGGGCGTTTTCGACAGCTCGCACGGAGCTGAGTGCGTGTACAGTCGTTCAGACACCGCAAATGCGCTGGGTCATGGCCCAGGCTTCGCGAGGATCCCTTCCTTTCAGGATGATCTCGATCCCGCGGAACATGGTGCTGGATGCCCAGGCTTCCGATACCGCACCTTCGTCCACCTGGACTTCGATGCGCAGATGCCCTTCAATGCGGGTGATGGGGTCAATCGCTATTCTTGTCATCATTTACAGCTCCTTTTTTGGGAGTAGGTCTACAATTCAGATTAGTGAGCAGTCTTGGGGTCGGGAAAGAGGCGGAAGAAACGGACGACGATGCCGTAAAGCAAAAAACCGCCAGCGATCAATCCGACCGTGATCATGATCTCGATCCAGGAGGGCACGTACGAAACCGGATTTGGCTCTGCCAACCCGACCCATGACACGACCAGTCTGTTGATGAACGTGCCCATCAGGGCAAATACACCTGCCCAGAAGGGTCCTCCTGAATGGCCGACCAGCTTTGAGAGCAGGATGGCCAGCGGGAGGAGAATGCCGAGGCCAAATTCCAGCCACGCGATGAAGGCGAATGGATCGGGCTTGAAAAGCAACGGTAGTTTACCGGTACCCATCCAATCTCCCAGACGAACCGCGGCATAGAGCATCAGGTTGATGCTCATGGCCTGGCCAAGTTTGCGAAAGAGATCACGATTGTTGGGAATCCCTTTTGCGCGCCAGATCAACGAGATCGCGATAGCAGCCATGCCCAATCCAGTGTAAACGGCTTGCAGATAGAAGAGCAAGGGCAATGCCGGCGACCACCAGAGTGGGTGCAGCTTGTGCGACATAATCAGGAAGAGAGAGCCCAGAGAGGATTGGTGCAGCATGGAAAAAACGATACCCGCACCGGCGATGATGAAGATCCCGCGCTCGATCCATTTGATGGGAGCCTGGATATGCCACCTTTCCAGAAAGATTGGAGCTGCCTCCAGCACCAGGATGAGCGAATAAAACGTGATGCTAAGGCTGATTTCCTCCAGGAAAGAATGGATGTTGATCAATTTTGGATTGAGAATGTTGTAGAACTGGTTCCAACGGCCGATGTCGAGGAAGAGCAGTACCCCCACCACACCGTACCCTATCAGTCCAGCCAGGACGGCCGGCCGGATGATCGAGTGATAATTCTCGCGCCCAAGGAAGTAGGAAAGCAGCGATATCGTAAAGGCGGCACCGGCGATAGGGATCAGGAACAGATCGATCGTGATCCAGATCCCCCAGGGGTAATGGTCGTTCATGTTGGTGGTGGGGCCCAGGCCAACTACCAGGCGGTAAACAGCCAAAGTGACGCCGAAAACAGTACAGGCCAGCAGGGGCCAAAAGGCGGTCGGGATATCACGTCGATTGAATCTAGTTAGAGCGGCCATGATTCCTCCCAACCCCCTCGATTGTGAATATAGCGGATCGCCGCCAGGATCAAGGGTCCACCGATGAAGATCGTGGGGAGCATGATCTGAGAGGTCTGTTCGCTGACGGCAGGGATGGGTTCCGTTCCCAGGTCTTCCAACCCCAGTTTCTCGAATGGAATGTGGGAAAGGTAAAGCACCGAGGTCCCGCCGACATCATCCTGCCCGTAGATTCGATTCACGTAGCGTTCTGGCTGGGCGTCAATGCGAGCCTGGGCCTGCGCCAAAAGCTCGGATCTGGTCCCCCAGATCAAGGCTCCGGTTGGGCATCGATCTGCGCAGGCAGGTCCGCCCAGACCTTTCAGGATGCGGCTTTCGTAGCAGAAATGGCACTTAGCGATGACCGGGAAGCGAGCCGTCTCCCATTCAAAGCGAGGCACGTGAAATGGACAGGAGTACATGCAATAGCGGCAGCCAATACACCGGTCTTTGTCATAAATGACCGGACCGGCGCTGGTCTTTTGCAGAGCTGAAACCGGGCAACCACTCACACAGGCCGGGTCGACACAGTGCATGCACTGGCGCTTAACGAAGGAGTATTCCTCGTCCTGTTTGTAGAGCTGTATGAGTGTATACGTATCAGCGGACAGTTCACGCGGCGCATCGTACGTGCCACGCTCGTCGATCTCGGGCGATGTTTCGTTCCACTGGCGGCACGCATTTGTGCAGGCGTTGCACCCCACACAAATCGTGGCGTCATAGAGCATGGCTATTTGTTCGTCTGACTCAAATCCACTTGAAGAGGCGAGAGCATGCGCGGGAACTGCGAACGCGCCTCCCATGGCGAGTCCGGTGATCTTGAGGAAATCTCTGCGGCTGATAGACATTGGCCCCTCCTATTTCTTGGCTTTCTTCTTTTGGGGAGCAGCGTCTTTTTCAACCTCTTCAGATTTCGAAAGGGAATTGTATGCGGCTATGCCAGCAGCGCCGAGGGCAACACCTGCAGCAGCGCCGATAACCCCGGCTGCGGCCGGATCGATCTTGGCGCTTGGGAGCTGAACTGGCGCGTAGGTGGTTGGCGGGGCGTATTCCTGCAAATCCGCCTGGTTGTAGACCCCAAGGTCCCAGAATCCTGGTTCAGAGCAGGCGATACATCCGTGACCAGAACGCACGGGCCAGTTGGTGCCATCATTCCAGCGCACCGCAGGACAGTTATGGAAAGCAACAGGGCCCTTGCAGCCCATCTTGTACAGACACCAACCCTTTCGGTGTCCTTCGTCTCCCCAGGCACGCACAAACTCCCCAGCGTCAAAATGACCGCGGCGTTCGCAATTATCGTGGATCCGAGCGCCGTAGGCGAAAAGCGGCCGACCGAGTGAGTCCATGGCTGGCAATTCCGCGAAGGTCAAGAAATGGACAACAGTGGCGGTGAGATTGACGACGTTGTAAGGACAGCCGGAGAGGTTCAGGACCGGTTTGTCCTTCACCAGATCCATCACAGAAACTGCGCCGGTTGGATTCGGGTTGGCGGCTGGAATACCGCCGAAGGTGGCGCAATTGCCCACAGCAATAACTGCCAGAGCGTTCGAGGCGGCTTCTTCCAAAAGATCCACGGCTGTCCGGCCTCCAATGGTGCAGTAGATGCCATCCTCGGCAGTCGGGATCGAGCCTTCTACCACCAGCAGATAGCCGCCGGTCTCGATCGTAGCCTGTTTGGCCGCTTCCGCTTGAGCACCTGCAGCGGCCATGATGGTCTCGTGATAATCCACTGAAAGGATGTCCAGGACGATCTCAGCTACTGTGGGGCGGGAAGCGCGCAGCAGGGATTCGGTGCAGCCTGCACAATCCTGGAATTCCAACCATATGACAGGAGTACGCGCTGGCGCAGCCAACGCTTGTTCAATGTGCTGACTGTAGGATCGGGGTAGCGCCAGAACCCCTGTCATAAGCGAACAGAATTTGAGGAAATCCCGGCGCGAGAGGCCCTGTCCAAGCGAAGCGCCTTGCACGGTTCGGGTTAAATCGAGCATAGATACCTCCTCCCAGGTGGTGGGTAGCGGCCATTCTTTCGAAATAGCCTCCTTTGGCATTTGATCCCTCCTGATTTCCAGTCTAGAAGAAGTCTATAAAGAACACATAAAAATGGGCGCGAAGAAAGGCATATATATATTATGACAAATATCATGAACTTCAACCAAATCGTGATTGATTTCACAATATTATCCATTAATTCACAAACCGCTCGTTGTCGAGCGGTTTGTGAATTCGGTTTGCAAGGGACGCGCAGGGCTCGATCAGCGCCTGAGTAGCAGGTCCATGTGAAGAACCTTGATCTTTTTAGGGGAGAGTAACAAGAATAGTCCTCCCGTCATTTGGCCTACGCCTGCCATGGTCAAAGTGGCTTGAAAGGCAGAGGCCCAATTCGTGCCATTCCAGGTATGACTGGCGCCGGCCCAATAAGGGACGGTCAAAGTCAGTACTGCTGTGACCATCAGGGTGATGGCGGCGGCCAATCTGCCGGTTCCGTCAATCGTGTCGCCGGAAGTGAAGTTCACGCCCTGCCAGATCTTCGGGATACGGAAGACCAGGAATACGATCAAGGTTAGTGCAGTGGTGTAGACCACAGCATCGACGGGCATGGATTTTCCTCGCAGTACTCGAGAAACCAGCATGTGAACCACACCGACCACGAGACCGAGCAGGAGCGCAATCAACGCGTAGCGGTAGGAATTAGACCGCCCTTTTGCCAGCAGCACAACAGCGTGCGCGGCCATTATTCCGATGGCAGTGGTTAAGACCACGAAAAGGATATATAGCCATTGGAAAGGCGCCAGCGGCGCCATGCTCTCGCCAAAGCCGGTCGGGTTGAGCGCCACACAGGTCGTGCCGAGACCGCCAGCAATGGTGAAAAGAGCCGTTATTCCCATGAACAGAATACCGATGGTTCGCAGGATTTTTCCCCACCAAGCTTTTTGAGTCACATCAATCTCCTATTGAACTATGAGGAGGCCACGCTTCAGGCGCGACCACGATTCAATACAAAATTCCCAACCAGCAAACGAAATAGAAATCTGGAAGGCAAAGGGAGGGAACCAAGGATAATCATTTTTGGGATTGGTCGCGACTGGGGCCTGAACTGGGTTGTGCAGCCCTCGGCTTGCCTGGAAACAAGCGAAGATAATATTGGAAGCTTGCCATGAATAGGCTCCCGCCAATACCCAGGTAAAGAATGGCCAACATCCATTTAGGAAATGGCGAATACAAGCGTAAGAAAATTCCCATTGCGATCATCACAGCGACCAGTGGATAACTCGTCCAAGCCTGAAAGGCAAACACGCAGATCCTTTTTTCCTGGTAATCCCGGATGCGGTTGATGTTATTTCGGGCAAATTTCGAAAAGCCAAAGCGGTAGATGCAGAAGGCGAGCAGCAATCCGCCTAGGATGAGGAGAAATCTCCAACCGTTTGAGACGTCTGTCAGCCATCGTGTGGCAAACTGGGCTAGCATGATCCCGACACCTGACCACATCAATCCAGCCATCAAATTCAACCAATTCTTGTCCACCCCTGGTTTGAAGCGTTTCAGTGTTTTCATAGACGTTACGATGCGTTGGCAAATCCGGTTAAGAATGCAGCTGTCATGAGCAGTAAAAGCCCGGGGAGTACCTTTAAGATGAGTTCCCTGGAAAGGATAGGCCGGCCACCTTTAAGGAAGGAGAGCAAAAGACCTCCCACCCCGATCAATGCGCCTCCCACACCCACAAAAGCGAAGCCCGGTCTGGATTGCCTGGTCATGGCAAAAGCGATAGGTAGTAGAAAAATAACCAACCCGGCTACTCCGTGGACCAGAATCAGGATAAGTAATGCGAACTTACCTGGCGACATGATGGAACGTGTAATGATGATCGCCGCAAATCCGAAGATGGCAAAGACAAGATAGGGAATACGCAAGAAATCGAGATGCTCCCAAACCAGCCCAAAGGACAAGCTCAGGGGGATGACGGTTGAAATAATAACCACAACGGGGCTATCAAGGATCTCAAATCCCAAAATGAGCAGCAGCAACGCAGCGACCAATAACACTCCGAAGGCAATGGTATAAGCGATGACAGGCAGAGCTTCCAGGCCGTCGATTCCGACCGAAACCTGATAGGCAGCTAGAATGCTGGTGAGCAGTAATAACAGCCGGTCGAAACCGGACATTTTCATTTTAGAGGACCTCAATGACTACCAGGATCATGGCTGCCAGCATATATATTGAAGCGTATTTGAACAAGCTGAAATTAGCTTGCTCCGAAGGCCGAAACGTAGTAGTAAAGGCAAGGATAAGCAACCCGGCTGAAAGTACAGCCAGCAAGCGCAGGAAACCCCAGGCCATGCCAATACCGAAAGCTGCTATACCCATTGCAAGAGCTGCCAGCACACTCGATACCGCGATGACTGCACGTGTGTAAGGCATACCATACGTGGAAGGGAAGGTTGGGACACCGGCAGCTTTGTAATCATCGAAGAATTTCATACTGAAGGTCAGTGTGTGGGTTGGAATCCAGAAGAGCACTCCCGATGCCAGGGAGATGCCAACCCAATCAAAGCCACCAACGCCCAGTACGCGCCCGGCTAGAATAGGCATGGCACCCGAGATACCTCCCCAGAGGATGCCCCAGCAGGTGCGGCGTTTGAGCCATATGCTGTAGACCACCACATCAAAGAATAATCCGGCAAAAACTACCAATCCATAGAGTGCATTCATAGTGACAGCCCAGCCCACGCCGATGATTGAAAGGACCATTCCTATGCGGAAAACCTCCCTCGGAGTAACGGAACCGGAAGGAGCGGGGCGTTTCTTGGTGCGGTTCATTCTAGCGTCGATATCGCGGTCCCACCACATATTGAGCACAGTGCTGCCGCTGATGGAGAGGAACAGGCTGCCCCCCAATTGAAAGATCGTATCCAGGTTGAAGACCGGGCAGCGGGCGCTCATATATCCGGCCAGGCCGGTGGCCAGCAGCAAGCCGGTTTGCAATCCCTTGATGAGAGGCCAGTATTGCTTGAACTTCGATTTCAGATATTGAATTGATGATCGAATGTGCATGGCAAACTCCAAACCGATAAACGAATAGAATGTAGTGAGCGGGCAAACATTGGCAAATCCAAAGTATCTATTAGAACAATTTTACCGTACACATCTGAAACCGGCACCCGGACTGACATACGTTGGCGTGGCATTGTTGCGAACCCAAACGCGCAGGTCCATCTCGTAAGTATCCTTCGAACCGCCGCGTAGATAGCGGTAATGTTGGTTTTCATATACGTCGCCGGTCCACTGCCAGACATTGCCAGCCATATCGTAGAGACCATAGGGTGAAACGGAGTCAAGCGTCTGGTACTCACCATATTTCTGGCCATTATAAAAGCCTACTGGAGAGGTGCGCGAGCCGAATGTACGCATGTCTTCGAACGGATCACGGCTGGAGTAAAAATTGGCATTTTCTCGGGAAATGTCGCTTCCCCAGGGGAAAGGACGGGTGTCAGTACCGCGTGCAGCTTTTTCCCATTCTATTTCGGTGGGCAGGCGGTAGTCATAGTAGCTGCAGTAACCCCGGGCTCCGAACCAGGAGACCATTGTCATGGGGTGGTTTTCATATCCAGGTTGGACGGTAAATGTAGAGCCATCAAATTTGATACGAATCGAAGGGTCATCCAGGGGAACGTAGAGCCAATCGCCAGCCACGATCTCTTCCTCATGTTTGAAGCCGTTAAATTCATCACCGGGATAGAAGCCAACAACTTCGTTTCCAGCGATTTTGACAGACCCATCGACCTGGGCTTCATTCAAGAATTCTGCATATTGGCTGACGGTCACGTCTGTGATCATGATTTCATAGGCGCTGGTGATTGTGACGTCCTCGTGTTGGCCGTAGTAGAACTCTCCCGCCGGAACCTGGGCCCATGTATTGGAGTCTATGCCTGTTTCAAATGCTGGCAAGGGAGCATTCAAATCTACTGGAGCACAGGCAGATACGATCGCTGCAAGTAACAGTACTGCCAGGAGGGCTTGCTTCATTTCACCACCTCCTTTGATAGATCGTGTTTTACTTCCTCTGTCCAGCGGCCTTTTACCTTGAAGAGATCGATCAACCGCCAAATCATCACGCTGGCCAACAATACCAACAACATACCAAGGCCGAAGTCGATGGCATACATGAGCACATTGACAAGCGGTTGTTGCACCGCTTCTGTGATGAAGAGTCGTTTCATTTCAAAAATAGTGACACTGGCCAGGGCAATGTCCGAAAGAATGATAATGCTCCAGCCATACCACTGGCGGATTCTACCTTTGAGACCGAGCATGTCACCATAGTAGAGCAGGATGATGGTGGCGATGATGGCAGAAAGAGCATGCCAGTGGCCAGTCAATTCAATGCGTTCCTCGCGTGCTGGCCAGACTCGGAAGATTTCGTCCAGACGCACAGCCATGAAGATGCCGATGCCACTGGTGGTGAAGTTCATAAAGAGCATCTGCCATGTTGGGCCAAACTTAAGCGGGTCGCGAATGAGGGCAGCAATTTTCTGCCCAAACCCAGGCTTTTTATATTGAGCCGTCCCATTGCGAATGAATTTTGTCCAGCTCCAAATGAGCAGGAGCAGCGCAGCTAGCATGGATGGTGTCGCGCCAACATAGATGATCATGTGCGCTATAGGTTCCAGAGGAGTAGCCACGCCCCATACGCCCAGATTGAGCACGATGGTGCCCAAGATCATGAGTGGCATGGCAAACTTGTGCAGGATGCCCTTAAAATTGAGCCAGCGGCCGATGATGAGCGTGATCATGATGGCGATCAACGCCAGCATGATGTGCAGGTGGCCGATGATGGAATACTGCATCGTGGTCTTTTCGGGGAAGCGAATGACATTCTCTGCCAGGAAGACTTCAAAACCATTTCCGAAGAACGAGCCTGGCACTGCTCCGAACAAGGCCGAAATCACGGTTGTGAGAGCGGTGGCGAAGAAGGCTGTGCGCTCGATGTCTACCCCTTTTTTCGTGCTGGCGTATTCTTTATCAGTGATGTAGTATTCGGAACTCCAGGGCCAGAGTGCGATGACCATCAGCACGCCGGCAAAAAAGATCAGCGATAATCCAAAGATGTATAGGCCGTGCAAAGCCCAGTTGTGACCGAAATACGCGAAGCTCAACCCGAAGACCATGGTCACCAGGTAGCCTACCGTGATGAGGACATTGATGGCAGTCTTGAAGAAGGGCTTCATCTTCAACAAGCTGGTGATCATATAGGTTTCGATGGCGACGATCGCCATGGCAATGGAGTGATAGAGGATGACGATACGACCTTCGCGCTCGGCCTGGACCAGATCCATGCCCAGGGCTTTTACCACGACCTCTCGCACCCCCATCTCAGCCATGGGCCCGGAAAGCATGCCCCAAGTGGCGGTCACTATGGCTATCATGGCAATTGCGACCAGGATCAATCCTTTGGTGGAGCCGAATAAGTAGTTCATCCTTTTTTGAATAGCCTGCATGTAGAGCACCTCCAAAGAAAGAATTGGGATTACCCCGACCTGTCTTTGTTCAGATTATCACAAAGCAGACGAGAAGTCTTTGCCTAATGTTAAATTGTCACTTCAGAAAAATCTCTCTCCTGGTCTTAAGGGTGCTTGGCAAGGAGAGGGAAAAGATGCTGGATGGGCTAATTCTTGATATCCCTTACGAATCCCCAGGCAAATGCCAGCGTCATAAGCAGCAGCAAAGGCGAGAGAATATTGAAAACCAGGTCAGCCGTAAAGAAACCCAGTAAAGGTTTCCCAACCGAAAGGAAGGCCAGTGCAATACCACCGATGCCTATCAGCAGGCCGCCGATGCCAACCCACTCGAAACCTTTGGCTGCTTTTTTGCCCTGCCCGTATGTGTTTACCAGGAATGGGCCCAGGAAAATCACCAACCCGGCAACGCTGTGGAAGAGGGGTACCGCAATTTTTTTGAGCGTATCAAGGCCGCCAAAGCTTGTCATAGCAATCGCGGCGAAGCCAATCGTAGCAAACCACTTGAAGGCCCGCTTCCATTGAGGGTAATACTGGTCAGCAATTCCCATTGAGAGACCCAGCGGTATTAGGCTGGCTACGGTGAGCACAAAGGGTGTCCCCAAAATTTGATAGCCCATAAAAATGAGCAGCACACCGCTGATGAACAGCACAACAAAACTCATTATGTAGTACCAGGCATAAGGTTTCTTCTCCCAGCTCCAACGTTTCCAAAAACGCCAGACCAGGTAAAGTGCCGTCAAGCCGGTAGCCAGTAGTAACACAATATCCAAAAAAGTAGGGTGTGTCATGTGCATTCTCCTTATAGTTGGGAAGGCGCCAGATCAATGCGCCATATTGGACCGATAATAAAGTATGACATAGGGGACAGTGGATTTCTGTGATATTTGTCACACACTTTGGACCAGTTGACCGCAAAGGAACTGCCCTGCTAACCGAGTTAGAAAGCAGGGCAGGGAACAGATGATTATGTGAGTGTCTATTGATATTTTCGTGAATATTCTGAGCCTATGGAGTCCGTTTTTCGATGGGCTATTCTGCTCCGGTCCAGCGTTGCCAGAGACCCCCGGGCCAGACCATGATCACAACCAGGATCAGACAACAGATGGGTGCCAGAGCGAAGAGAGAGAAGCGTCCCAATTCCTGAGCAGTGACGAAGGCGAGCGGAAAACCTACCACCACTTCCAACAATCCTGCTGTAAACCCGGTCACCCAGGTCCATTCTCTTGCGCCCATCAATATTGAAACCGTTACGATGCCCCAACCCAACATGGCAAACCAATGCATGCGTTGTACCAGCGCGAAGAACGGAGCACCGATGGTGATGATGCGGCTCAGGCTGGCGATACCATTCATCAGGCAGAAGACCCAGGCCATGCCGGACAGCAAACCAACCAGTGTACGGCCCCAGGTTAATTTGCCAACCGCCCTCATCAAGATGAAATAGATGGCAAGGAAAGGCCAGAACAAGAAAAAGTAGACTGGAGGCAGGCTGGCCGCCATGAACGGCACGTTGATGAACCAGGCCCCTTGCAGGGAGAGCACGATTGCAATGACCGACAACAGGAATGCCCAGTTCTTCTTATTGAAGAAGCCGTAGGCGCTTACCAGGAAAATCACACCACCCACAATACCCAGGTCAGCCATGGCGGGGTTGATGTACTTCAAAAGGATTTCGCAACCGGGTTCTGCGGTTTCAGCCGACATGCCCCTTACATACCAATTCAAAAAGAGGATGAAATGCCCGACGATGCCCATCACACCGCTGAACAGGGCGAGGTATCCACCGAGTTTCTCATTTTTTTCCATACCTAATCTCCTTGTGATGACAGAAATTATCAGGTTCTTGAGCTCACCTTTCCCCTGAAGCGATGAACCCAATCTGTGGATCTATATGTGAAATATAACACGAATATTAATGAAATACTTTGCGTTAACGCAAATCCTCGACCACTACGCCTTTACCAATTTTGCTTTGAAAACTGGTAGGGATAACCAGAGGAGCAAGCCGATGGATAGCAACGATCCATACAGGTAGTCCAGGGTTTTTGTGCGGACAATTTGCGTGGGTACATCGATTGCAAATATCGCCAAAGCAGCCAGAAAAGCTAGCCACCAACCGCTGGACTTTCGCATCGCCATTAAAGGGATCGATAGCAACAACATGATCACCGCAATCCAATTGACCTCACCGGACACTGTCAGGATCCACCATTGCAGACCTGCAAAGAAAGGTTGCCCCGGACGAGTTTGTAACATGCGTTGTGCGCCGATGCCGATCACAAAGGCATGGGTTGCAAGCATCCCGATAAAAGTGAAGACCAAAAAATCAACCAACTTCTGCATTCGATCAGATTTTTGGAGTAGCAACATACTCCAGAATCCCGCCAAACCAGCCCAGGATAGGATCATTGGGAGAGGAAACCCACCCACCCAGCTGATGTAGGGCAGGAACATGAACATGCCTCCCACCGAGGGGACGGCGTAAGCAGACAGAGCGACTGGAAAAGTCCAATCCTTTCCTGCATAGATCGAACCGGCAATTGCAAGCAATGTGATCCCTGCCACAAAGGTGAAGGCACGCCAAAGAGGATAGAAGAAGTTGAAGATTGGGATACCACTGCTGTATGCGGGTCTCCCTTCGGAAACCTTGGCCAATGCATTGATCACTCTCTCCAATGAGGTTTGAACGATAAATGGAACTGCAACGACCAGAAAGAGTCCGATCACTGCAGCCAGGATGGCAAGAATCAAACAGGTGTTCTTGGGTAGTTCGTGCATAATTTCCTCCAAATTGCTATTTCATGGAATCGGATCCTCCCCGGTATGGCAGGAGCAACCTTTGTAATAAGGCGCGTCATTGTGTGCGGCAACATACACCACCGTATTGGGGTCAATGTTCAGTTTGCAGCCTTTCAGAAAGAGTGGGTTGGCATTTGCATCTAGCTCGGCTTGCGCCACCTGTGCCTCACAACTTACGTAGACAATTCCACTCCATTCGTCATTGCACAAGGGGTAATCCACGACTTTATCGACTTGCATCAGCTTGCCATGGATTTCAACCTGGATGGGCGTTGATGCAGGCGCAGGGTAAGGCGTGTTCTTAATTAATTCAGATAGTTGAAGTGTGGGTCCAAGGGTTACCTCTTCTGTCTGGCAAACAGTGTTTGTCCTTTCACAGGCAATGAAGACGAAACTAACAAAGCTGATGAAGATCAATAGCAGTAATTTGTTCCATCGCATAAGTGTATCCTTGTGAACCCAGTTTATATGTGAAATATAGCACAAGGCTGTTGACTTGTCTTTGCGTTAACGCAAATCGGGGTGCTGAAATGAAAAAGTGTTGCACAGTCGTGCAACACCAGCAGCTTTCCAGCAGCTTGGTGTTTACTGGTTTGCATTCCATAAGGGATGGCCGGTTTCATCTCTAAGTAGGATAGTGTGTGCATTTCGGAGGTTGGTAATGCGCGAGGCTTCAAATTTCCCGTTCACGTAGAAGCCTTCCAAGCTGAGTGGGTCGCTCACCTTGGGGATGAATCCCAGATTTTGCGCATAGCGCCAGGCGCGGGGAAAGATTTCAAGCAATTGTCCATCGATTAGACGCACAGAAAGTCTCCGGTTGCTTTCCTTCATAACTTGTCCATGCAGGATAATTCGTTCCTGGTTGTGCTGGTTCTCCTGTTCAATCATCTGCTGATTGACCGTCTCGCTTGCGGGCTGGTTGTTGGATGCTTTTCCCCGGCTCCGTTCTTGTCCGCTATCGGAGAGGTTGACCGATGTACGGTAGGCTGCTCCGCCGAGGAGCAATCCTAAAAATGCAGCATACAGACTCCATTGGATCAAATTTTTTACCATTGGTTTTTCCACTCATGTGGCAAGGTAACCTGTCTCGCATAAATTTCACGGTTTGGTGTTGTTCCTACCAACACTTTTCCGGCTACCTTGACAAACCAGCGCCAGTGAATGGCGAAGTGCAGGATAGCGGCAGCGATTAAAACTACGCCAGACCAGGTGTGGATCACATCCCAAACAGCACGACTGAACAGAATGCTAGGAGATAGCATACTGGTGCCATGTGTGCCAGAAAAAAACAGGAAATACAAACCGCTAATAGCAGCCAGTAGACCGCTCAAGCCGATGAGGCCGTTAAGAACTAAGTTGAACTGCCCTCGCGCATTCATCCCCCGACATTGACCGAGCATGATCTTGAAGATCCGTTTTGTCATGGCCACAATCCACGACCAGTGTAGGGGAATATGAATGGCGGCAACCGCGATCATGGAAACCCCTACCCAGGTATGGATCAAATCCCAGGTAGAACGCGTGAAGAGCAGGATGATCCCATAGTAAGGATTGCGGCCGCCCTGATATCCCCCAACGGGAAGGAATAGGAAGTAAATGCTTGAAATCGCGACCAAGAGACCACTGATCGTGAGCAGAAAAACAATCCACCATTTATTGCGTGTTTGTTTTGAAATGAGGACTTTGAAACTCATCCTGGTTCCCTTTTATTGTGATTAAGAAATTTGCATTCCATAGAATCATAATACGGTCCAGTTGTAAAGCATATTTATTGCTTGTATAAAGAATTTGTGAAGATGGACACACTCAGTTGTATAAAAATAACAACCGGAGCCGATATTTGGCTCCGGTTGGAGTGAGAATGCGCTAGTTGGTAGCTTGCTTCAACAGTGGATGGCCTGAAAGCGTGCTCGTCACAACCAATTGTAGTTAGGGAGCAGCCATCGATATCAAATATGGGATTAGATTTCTTCATTTATTCGTGGCACGAGCAACCCCTGTCGTATTGCTTGTCCTTGTGCGCTTCGACATACACGACAGACCCCTCTTTGACATTAAAATCACATTGACGCCAGAAAAGCCGATCCACTTCCGCAGTCGGGATCTGGATATCACAGGTCACATACACTACACCTGACCAGGCCTCATTACAAACTGGGCCCGTAATCATACGGTCAACCCGGACCTGCTTCCCCTTGATCTCTATGAAAGTTGGCTTGGTATTCTTGGTTTTATCGATTTCCGGGAAAAGAGAAAGGCTATCCACACGGCTTATCCGTTCAGGAGGACATTTGGCCTTGCATGAGGGTAAGAGCATAATCATACCCACCAGGAAGAGGGTCGTCAGATGCTTTTTCATAGCAGAAATATCCATTCTTAGTGAGGAGCCAGGTTTAACCACTGGCTCCTCTTGCGCTTATTGTCATTCACGTTTGAGCCTGGAGGTTCATTCCTCACCAAAAAGGGCGTTGCGGAAAGCTGGAATAAGGAGCGTGACAGTCAATAACAGACCCAAAGTTCCACCTACCATGAAGTCGGAGGTTTCCAGGCGAATGAAATGGGTTGGGTAGTCTGCAATCATTGCTGCGATACCTGCGATCATTCCCAGGTACCAGCCGGACTTATTGCGAGCAGCCACCAGATAGATGGCGACCGCACAAAGCACCATGACAATGAAATTGACCGGTCCTTCGAATCCGAAAATGGTTGTTTTCCGGTTCAAGAAAAGGGGCTTGTCTGGACGTGTGATCAATGCCTTGAAACTATGGATGACCAGGATACTGGCATGACCTGGAAGCATGCCGAGCAGGGTTAATACAAGGAAATTGGCCCATTTTTCCACTCTGGTACCCTTTTTAAGGAGCACGAACGTCCAGTACGTAGCAAGTCCAACAAGCAGGACTACTATCGTAATTGGCATGGAGCCCAGTTCGGCCAGGTAGGGAAGAACATACAATACCGCGAACATGCTTGGCAGGGAAAGGCAGGAAAGCGCGACTGGCCAGGCCCATTTTTCTCCCTTCCAAAGTGGCTGGGCGATCACAATTAGGGCAATCCCGGCCACCGCACTGATCGCTCGAAATACAAACATGAAAATGGGAAGTAGAATGACGGCCACTGCAAAGGATGGTTCGTGTTCAATTTTACCGGTGATGAATGCCAGGGTTTCATCCAATGCCCGTTGGACCAGGAATGGGGCGACGGCAACCATGAACAAGCCGACGATGACAGCCAGGATGGCCATGGTTTGTCGAGCCTTAGGGGAAAAATCTTGTTCGTTCATTGGGATCTCCTTAGTTTTATGTTTTGTGCGTTTAATCACATATGTGTCACATTACTTTTATCATTTTGAAAACCGGATGTCATTTCCTAAAGGAAAGATTTATGTTAATATGAGGAGGATTTCCATGACCGAATTGCATAGCTTGCTCTCTTGTCTGCCAATCTTTCAGAACTTCAATGAAGTAGAGATCAATGAAACAATGGACAAGGCAGTTTGTCGGAACATCGAAAAAGGCGAATACCTTGCGCATTATGGGGAAGTATGGCCTTATATGCTGGTCATCGATACCGGAGTGGTAAACGTCGTAAAGCTCTCTTCGGAGGGACGTAATCTGGGAGCGGTCAGCCTTGTGAGCGGAGAGATATTCCTGACACCTTCGTTCTTCGATGAAGGACCATTGCCTGCTTCATTGGAGGTAAAGGAATCCGGCAGGGTGTATCTCTGGCATCGAGATGCGATTTTGCCTTTGTTCCAAAAGAATTGCGACGTTTTGTGGGCGATATGCCTGTTGCTTGCCCGGCGGATTCGCCAGGCTAGTGAATACGTCGAGGAATTGGCCTTTCAACCCGTTCATGGCCGTTTAGCGCGTCTCTTATTGGAAAAATTTGGGGAGGCCGAAGATACCCAGGTTGCTCGCGAATTTACGTTGGATGAGATGGGTACCATGATCGGTACAACGCCAGTGATGGTGTGTAAAATGCTGTCACGCTTCGCCACTGAAGGACTGGTGAAAGTGAGCCGCACTCAGTTTGAATTACTGGACAAGGTGGAATTGGAAAAAATGGCTGGAAGGAAATGACTGTCCAATGAATTATATTTAAGAAGGACACCCTGACCACGTCAGGGTG
>CAZULT010000045.1:0-33959 GCA_964621295.1 uncultured Anaerolineaceae bacterium
ACACGCCCGTTCGGCCGGTGCACGCGCACGTTGACGCGCCCGCGCGGGGGCATATTGTCCCGCAGGCATTCGATGTCGTAGACTTCCTCGCCTGTCAGGCCGAGCGACTCGACGTTCTGTCCATCAACGAATTGCAAGGGCAGGATACCCATGCCCAGTAGATTGGAGCGGTGGATGCGCTCGAACGACTCGGCGATGACAGCTTTGACCCCCTGCAATAGTGGGCCTTTGGCACCCCAATCGCGGCTGGAACCGGTACCGTATTCCTTGCCCGCCAGCACAATAACGGGAACGCCTTCTTCCCTGTACTGCATGGCTGCGTCATAAAAAGGCATGGCTTTCCCGGAGGGCATATGTTTTGTCCAGTTGCCCTCCTTGGGAGTCACCAATTGGTTCTTCAGGCGGATATTGGCAAAGGTGCCGCGCGACATAACCTGATCGTTTCCGCGCCGCGAGCCGTAGGAATTGAAGTCGCGCTGCTGCACGTCGTGCTCCTGCAGGTACAGCCCTGCAGGGCTATCTGCCGCGATAGAGCCGGCCGGCGAGATGTGATCGGTTGTGATCGAGTCCCCGAACAGGCCCAGCACACGCGCGCCCTTGATATCCTTGATCGAAGGGACCTCCTTCGTGACCTCCTGGAAGAACGGGGGGTGCTGAATGTAGGTGGAATGCTCGTCCCAGGGGTACAATGCACTACCGGAGACCTCGATCGCATTCCACATCTCAGATCCAGAGAACACGTCCGCGTATTTCTCCTGATACATCGATGAGGTGATGTTCTGCTCGATGGCTTCCTGCACCTCCCGGGCGGTCGGCCAGAGGTCCTTCAGGTACACCGGATCGCCATCCGAGCTGACGCCAAGCGGCTCGTTCAACAGGTCGATATCCACTGTACCGGCCAGGGCATACGCCACCACCAGCGGCGGTGAGGCCAAATAATTGGCCTTTACAAGCGGGTGCACGCGCCCTTCGAAGTTCCGGTTGCCAGAGATGACCGCCGCAGCCACCAGATCATTGCCGGTCACAGCCTTGGCCACTTCGCCGGGCAGCGGCCCGGAGTTGCCGATGCAGGTCGTACAACCATAGGCAACCACGTTGAAGCCCAGTTTGCTGAGCGGCTCGATCAGGCCGGCCTTCGTCAGGTACTCGGTCACCACACGCGAACCGGGCGCCAGCGAGGTTTTGACCTGCAACGGCACGTGCAATCCTTTTTCGACGGCTTTCCTGGCAACCAGCCCGGCCGCCACCAACACGGACGGGTTGCTGGTATTGGTGCAGGAGGTGATGGCCGCGATCACGACTGCACCGTGGCCGATCTCGAACGAGCCGCCATTGGTGCCGACCGAGCCTTTTTGTGCCAGTGCCTTGGGGCTCAACTCGAAACCACGTTCCTTGACGGGCGCCACCAGTGCATCTTCAAATGTCTGCTTCATCTCAGACAATGGCACACGGTCCTGCGGGCGCTTGGGCCCGGCAAGCGATGGGACTACAGACCCCAGGTCAAGTTCTATCGTGTCGCTGAATTCGGGGTCGGGGGTGGACGCGTCGCGAAACAGGCCTTGGGCGCGCAGGTAGGCTTCGGCGCGCTCGACGACCTCTTCCGAGCGTCCGGTGAAGCGCATATAACGCAAAGTCTCCTTGTCAGCCGGGAAGAAGCCCATGGTCGCGCCATATTCGGGGGACATGTTGGCGATCGTAGCACGGTCAGGCAGGGCCATGCTTTCCAGGCCGGGACCGTAGAACTCAACGAACTTGCCCACCACGCCTTTTGCGCGCAGCATCTGGGTCACGGTCAGCACCAGGTCCGTAGCGGTCACGCCTTCAGATAGTCTACCGTGCACCTTGAACCCGACCACATCCGGCAGCAGCATATCCATCGCCTGGCCGAGTATGACGGCTTCGGCTTCGATGCCGCCCACACCCCAACCGACCACGCCCAGGCCGTTGATCATGGTCGTATGTGAGTCGGTACCAACCAATGTATCGGGGTACAGCACGCCTTCTTTCTCAACAACCACTGTCGCCAGATACTCCAGGTTGACCTGGTGCACGATGCCGGTCATGGGCGGAACAACCCGGAAGTTTGAAAAGGCCTGCTTGCCCCATTTGAGGAACTCGTAGCGTTCACGGTTACGCTGGAACTCGATCTCGGTGTTGCGCTGCAGCGCCTCAGGCGATGCAAAAAAATCCACCTGGATGGAGTGGTCGATGACCAGGTCCACCGGCACGACCGGGTTGACCTTCTGTGGGTCGCCGCCCAGGCGAGCCACGGCGGTACGCATGGCCGCCAGGTCTACCACCGCCGGCACACCGGTGAAATCCTGCATCAGAACGCGCGCAGGCAGGAAAGGGATACCAGGTCGCTCACCGCCCGGTTTCCAGCCGGCGATGTTCTTTACGTCTTCCTGGGTGATCTCGCGCTCATTGCACTGGCGCAGGGCGGATTCCAGCACGATCCGGATCGAAAACGGAAGACGCTTCAGGTCTGTCAGGCCTGCCTTTTCCAGGGCGCCCAGGTGGTAATAGTTATAGCTGCCTTGCTTGGTTTCGAGCGTGTCACGGGCGTTGAAATAGTCTTGCATTGGAATGTCTCCTTTGGCTTCTCCTTCACCGCCAGGCCTCGCTCACTATGGGAGAAGGCGAAGGGTGAGGATGGATTGTCCACCACAGAGACCGAAAAGGCGCAAAGGTGCGCCTTTGCCGTCCTTTCGGTAGGCGTGGTGGTTCTTACCGGTAAAGTACTTGCCTGAGACCCGTCATCAGGCCCGTTTTTTGGCCTTCCTCCAGGAAGGCCGCCTGCGCCGCTGCCAGCACGCGCCCTTTGAGCATATCCAGGGTTAACCCGAATTCTTCGCACACGAGCCGGTACTCATCGCTGAGCGTGATGCGCGAGACGCTGGGGTCGTCGGTATCGATGGTGACGTTCACGCCCGCTTCCAGCATGGCAGGCAAGGGATGCTCACGCAAGCTATTCACCACGCCAGTCTGGTAGTTGCTGGTGACGCACACTTCAAAGACCGTGTCCCGTTCGCGTGCCAGCGCTACCACGGCCTGGTCTTCCATCACGCGTACGCCGTGGCCGATGCGCTCGGCCTGCATCACCTCGATGGCCTCGCGCACATTCTCCGCGCCTGCCCATTCCCCGGCGTGGATAGTGAGGTGCAAACCGGACTGCCTCACCCCGGCAAAGATACCGTTGAAGGGCTCGGCCGAGAACTCGGCTTCATTGCCTGCCAGGTCCATCCCAACCACACCCTGTTCGCGGTGCTGCACGGCCAGGTCGGCCACTTGCTCAGCCAACTCCACGCTTTCGTGGCGGTTGACAGAGACGATCAGGTTGATCTGGATGCCGAAGTCAGCTGCAGCCTGCGCCGCACTGGCGCACACCCAGTCCATGACCTCCCGCAGCGGGTAGCTCTCCGCGCGCCCGAGCGCTACAGGGGTAAAGCGCAGTTCCATGTAGCGCACATTGTCCCTGGCGGCATCCTCGATCGCCTCGCGCGTCACACGCCGGATAATCTCCGGCGAGCGGTAGAACAGCCGCAGGGTGTTGAACTTGGCCAGGAAGTTCTGGAAGGTAAGCGGATCCTGCTCCTGCACCTGCACCAGCCCGCTCAAGCGGTGCAAACTGGCCGGGATAGTAAGCCCGAACTCGCGGGCGATATCCAGCATGGTATCCAGACGTAGCGAACCCTCCAGGTGGCGGTGCAGCTCCACTTTCGGCATGCTTGCGTACACACTGTTGGAGGTCGTCGGATCGGTCATGAATTCCTAAAGGTCATCCTGGAATGTCATCCTGAGCGAGGGGAAGCGATGGGTTTCCCTCATCTTGAATTCGAGACTCTTCGGTCGCTGCGAACGCTCCCTCACATCATCCCGGTGTCTTTCAGGCGAGTGACATAGAGAAATTTTGGAATGAGTCCTAGCGGCGTCTGCGCCTTCGTTTCTTCTTGCCGCCCTGGGCCGCTGGTTCTCGAGGCTTGCCAGCAGGGGCAGGTGTTGGGCTCTCCGTGTTGTCGGTCAGCGTCAACTGGATGCGGCGCGGCTGGTAAGCAAAGACGCGGCTGATGACCAGCGCGCGAATATCGGCCAGCAACCCCTGAAACATTTCAGAGGCCTGGGATTTGTATTGTACCAGCGGGTCATGCTGGGCGTAAGCTTCCAGCCCAATGGATACGCGCAAAGCCTCGACACGCGTCAGGTAGTCCACCCATTGCTCGGTAATGGCCTGCAGCAGCAATTGCCGGTGAACCTGGTTCAACACCTGGAGTCCGAGTTGGCGTACGGTGGTCTCATCCGTCTCCCCGTTCCCCTGGGAGGCGGCCTCGCCACGCCGGGCGAGCTCGCCCTGCCCCCAGGCCAGCACCAGCGCCTCTTCGGCCTCTTCCAGGTGCGCCAGCACCTCTTCGATCACTTCCGCCCCCGGGCGGTCCTGCAAGTACTGCGCCGTCAGGAAGACCCAGCTGAATCGCGTGAAGGCCTGCTTGACCTGGCGGTGCGTCTTCGAATCGAAGGCACTGCGCACGCCCTGCGAGAGCGACATCAGCAGGCGCAGGCGGGCGGCTTCACTCTCGGCTGGCTCACGCCCCAATGAGGCTTCGATATCGCGCACTACCTGGCCGTTCTCGCCCGCCAGGCGTTCGCGCTGCCTTTCAAGGATCTCTTCGGCCGTCTCCAGCATCTCCCCGGCCAGTGTGTCCCAATCCTCGCTGCGCAGGCGGCCCTTTTCGATTTCCAGCGACTCGCCCAGGCGGTTCTCGATCGCGCCGATCACGCGCGTCGCGCTCAACTCGGTCAGTTGTCCCGCCAGCAGGTCCTTAAGTTCGTCTTCAAGTTCAGCCGGGTCGTTGACCAGGGTGCGCTGCTGTTCGTTGCTCAGTTTCAGCGGCAGGTGCACAGCGTTACCCAGCTCTTCCACCAGTTCCTGCGGGCGACGCTGCTCCTCGCTGTCGCGCAGGCCTTCCAGGAAGATGTCTACCGCATCGTAACGCTCCTCAAGTTGGGTATCAAGGTTCTCAGCCGTGCGCTCGAGCAGTGCCTGGATGGCGAGCAGCGTATGGGCACCTTCTGCCTCCACCGCCTGGCGCACCAGCTCCAGCAGGCCGGCACGCAGATCTTTCGCTGAATCAAGTTCCTCCAGGAGCAGGCGCAGGCCGTAGCTGGGAAAGATGAGGTCGTCCCCATAGGCGAACGGCGGCTGGATCTGTTCGAGCCATGCCATCAGTTTCCAGGGACCTTCCTCGTCCGCAAGTCCCACCGGCACGCGCGTCTCGACCTCGGCGCTCAGCATGTCGTGTACATCCTCGCTCAGGTCCTGCTTGGTGAAGACGCGGTCACGTTGGGCGTAGATGCGAGCGCGCTGTGCGTTGAGCACATCGTCGTACTCCAGCAGGTGCTTGCGCACGTCAAAGTTGGCGCCTTCCACACGGTGTTGGGATTGTTCCACCACGTTGCTGACGATGCGGCTCTCCAGCGGGAGCGAATCGTCCACGTGCATGCGCTCCATCAGGCTGCTGACCTGCTGCCCGGCGAACAGGCGCATCAGGTCGTCCTGAAGCGAGAGGAAAAAGCGCGAGGAGCCGGGGTCGCCCTGGCGGGCAGCGCGCCCGCGCAACTGGTTGTCAATGCGACGCGCCTCGTGGCGTTCCGAACCGATAACGTGCAGGCCGCCCAGGGCCTTGACGCGCTCCATGTCCTCGAAGTATTTCAGAAAGTGGGCCACCTCGCCATCGTAGATGCCGAATGCGGAGGCGTCGGCTTTGAGCAATGCCTGGCGGCGCTCCTCCAGCGGCATATCGTAGGGATCCCCCACGCCAACGCGGCGCAGCACGCGGTTGACGGCGGTCAACTCCTCTTCAGCCAGCTCGCCGCCCAGCTTGATGTCGACGCCGCGCCCGGCCATGTTGGTGGCGATGGTCACCGCCCCAAAGGCGCCCGCACCGGCGATGACCTGGCTTTCTTCGGTGTGCCGGCGGGCGTTAAGCACCTGGTGCGGTACGCCAGCCTGGATGACCGCCTTCAGGCGCTCTTCGTCCTCGGGACCGAGGCCCAGCAGGTCAAGCAGGGCCGGCAGGTTGCCCCCATCGTCCGGATTGAGGCTGACGATGCCCAGCGGTTGGGCAAACTTGCGCAACTGGCCGGTATCGATTCCTTCGAGCGGCACGTTGAAGGGCACCAGCTCTTCGATCAAGCGGCCGTCCTCTTCGCGGTTGTTGGCCTGCAGCCAGGCGCGGCGAACCAGAAACACCTGCAGTAAGCGGCGCACCGGTTCGGCGCGCAAACGATTGGAGAGCATGTCCGAGGCCTCTACCGAGGTGGTGCCCACCAGCATCGGCCGTCCCTGTACGTGATAGCGCAGGATCTCGGTCACGATCGCGCGTAGCTTGGCCTCCACCGTACGGTAGATGATATCCGGGTAATCCTTGCGCTTCCACAACACCGGGGCGGCATCCGGGGGGTCATCCGGGCGCAGGTAGTAGGTGTACTGGTAGCCCTCCTCATCCTTGGCTTTGTTTTCGACCAGCTGCGCTCCCCGGCCGAAGGCCTGGTATTCCAGGTTGGTGGGGATGGGCACGACTTCCAGCGAGTAGATCTTGTTGAATTCTTCCGCCTCGGTCAGGGCTGTGCCGGTCATGCCAGCCAGCTTCTTGTACATGCGGAAGTAGTTCTGGAGCGTGATCGTGGCGTAGGTGACGCTCTCCGGTTCCACACGCACGCCTTCCTTGGCCTCCACGGCCTGGTGCAGGCCGTCGCTCCAGCGGCGTCCCGGCATCTGGCGACCCGTGAACTCGTCCACGATAACCACCTTGCCGGCCTGGACCAGGTAGTCCTTGTTGCGTTTGAAGAGGTGCTGGGCGCGCAGAGCCTGCTCCAGATAGCCGAGCAGGCGCGCCTGCTCGGGGGTCACATCTTCCGGACGGTCAGGATCCTGCAGCGGCTGGCCCAGGATCTGCTCGACGTGGGCGATACCAAGCTCGGTCAGGGAAACATTGCGGTCCTTCTCACTGACCTCGTAGTCTTCGGGCTTCAACTGCTTGACGAGCCCGGCCATGCGGCCGTACCACTCCAGGTCGCCCGAAGCCGGCCCGGAGATGATGAGCGGCGTACGCGCCTCGTCGACCAGCACATTATCGACCTCGTCGATGATGGCGTAGTGGTGGCCGCGCTGCACGCGCGCCTCCAGGCTCATGGTCATGTTATCGCGCAGGTAATCAAAGCCAAACTCGGAATTGGTTCCATAGGTAACGTCGACACGGTAGGCTTCGGCCCGCTCGACCAGGCGCAGTTGGTGCTGGTCCTCATGCGGCGACTCTCTCTCGAGGTCCACCACGAAAGCCTTCTTGCCGTTCTCGGTGGCGGCAGCCATTTGCAGCACACCGACCGTCAGGCCCAGGAAGTCGAAGATGGGCGCCATCCAGCGCGCGTCGCGCCGCGCCAGGTAATCGTTGACCGTCACCAGGTGCGTGCCGCGTCCGGAAAGCGCGTTGAGGTAGAGCGGCAGGGTGGCCACCAGCGTCTTGCCCTCGCCGGTGCGCATCTCGGCGATGGAGCTGCGGTGCAGCACGATCCCGCCGATCATCTGCACGTCGTAGTGGCGCAGGCCGAGCGTGCGCTTGGAGGCCTCGCGCACCACAGCGTAGGCTTCGGGCAGGATCTCCTCCAGGACATCCTGCTCGGCCTGGAATATTTCCTCTTCCTCTTCGAGCCCGTCGGTGGCGCGTTTGAGTTCCTCTTTGAACGCGTCCGTTTTGGCGCGCAGAACCTCGTCGCTCAGGCCTTCGTACTCCTGCTCGAGGGCGTTGATCTCTTCGACCAGTTCGGCCAGGCGCTCGATCTCGCGCCGGTTGGGGTCTCCCCCGAATATCTTGACAAAATTTTGTAGCATTTTGACCTTTCCGGGGGAGGATTATAACAGAGGCATATTGGAGAAATGTAAGAGAATTGCGTGTGGAAGGAGGTTGAGAGAGCGTGAACTTTAGGCGCGTTAAGGAGAACGAACGACAGGGGGGGTGGAAACTGAACTTGGGCCTACGCTATGTGTTTATGGCTGCCAGTATGTATCAGGGACATATTAGAATCCCTTTCTCTGCATGATAACCTAAGTTAATGGAAGCATACCGGCAGTCCACTGCATGCTATTGTCAGGCAAAGAATCCCTTCAGGCGATCCGTCAGCATGATGGTAAAAAGATTAAATCCACTTCAGCCACTTTAGGAGTCTTGTCGCCAAAGAGGTGCGTCTGAGTTGGCTTTGTGAAAGGTGCAATGCAGCTCCATGCCAAGATCGGTCAGGCGGAGCCGTTGGCGGGCCGGGTCCTGCCGGTGATCACTCTGTAGGTGCGCAGGTAACACAACGCGACGATCACGCAGCCAAGTAGGCCCGCGAGGATGGTGGCCTGGATTGGGAAGTGCCCATCCGTGGTGACCCTGATTGGGTAGATCGGAAAAGTGAAGAATATCAGGAAATGCAAACCGTTTGCGTTCCAGGCATTCAAATATTCCATGGTTACCGATCGTTGCGAGAGCACTAAAAATATCCACCAAAAGAAGCTCGTGGCAAGGGTCATCGCGACTAAAAGGAGGCGTTTCGCAAGTGGGTGTCTTATTCGTATGGTTCCTTCGCTCAAGAAATACATGGCCATCGCCCCAAGGAGCACAGCATACAAACCCGTTTGCATGGGGATGAAGAGAATAGCCGGCCAAAGGCTATACCTGGTTCCAAAGAAATATTCGACCTCAGGAAAATCCAACGCGAGGGTTTGAATTACGGCAACAAGCACGGGGGAGCAGAAAGCGTATAGAAAGAAAAGCCACCTGTAGAATGAGAGTAGCCTGTCCTTTTTCTCCACCACTTCCACCAACTCAATCAATGGTCTGTCTCCTCAGCCAGGCGCAGCCTGGCGGTCCGCACCCCAGCGGGCCGGGTTGGCAAAGCGCTTAGATGATTATGGCATGAAATCGAGCAAAACGCGCCATCAATCGATGCTCCCGCCGGGCGAGGAAGTTCTCCTATGCAAACCCCGTTCGCCCGCCCGAAAGGCGCCCAGGTTTTATGTATCCGGACTTCCACCCGCCCAGGGATCCGCGTAGGTCACGCTTTCAGCGTGACGTCCAGGGAACGGGTCACGTACCAAACGTGACCTACTTGCTTCAAAATAGAAGTTGGTTCACCCGGCAGTGTAACTGCCGGGTGAAGGAGATGCTACCTCCTTCAGTACAACTGCAGGAGAAACAGTTTGCCCCGACCGCTTGGCGCCTTCAGGACTACCGTAAGCGGATCAGCTTGAGAGCCTGCTTGAGCTCCGTTCCCGGGGTGAAGCGCGACAGATAGGTAAGTCAAGCACCGGCCAGCAGGCCGGTTGTAAAATTTGGAGAGTTATATTAATATTTTAAGAAGTCCATCCCGGCGATGTAGTTCGGTTTACGCCCGGTGAAGAGCACTGGCACGGCACCGCGCCCAGCACGACGATGAGCCACATTGCCATTCAGGAAGCCCTCGACGGTAAAGCGGCTGAGCGGCTGGAACATGGTAGCGACGAACAGTATCGAACAGGAGATTAATTATGCGAATTGGATTACAAATTCCGTCTTTCAAGTATCCCGGCGGCACAGCTGCGATCCGACCCAAACTGAAAGAAATCGTCACAACAGCAGAAGGATCAGGCTTTTACAGCCTCTGGGTCATGGATCATTATTATCAAATCAAGGGATTATTCGGAGAATCCTATACCGACCCGATGCTGGAAGCCTATACCACGCTCGGATATATGGCAGGATTATCTGAAAATGCCTATCTTGGTGTACTGGTCACCGGCGTTATTTATCGCCATCCCGCTGTTCTGATGAAGATGGTCAATACACTCGATATTCTCGCCGGTGGGCGTACATATTTCGGCATTGGCGCTGCGTGGTATGAAGACGAAGCCAAAGGTCAAGGCATCCCCTACCCGTCCACCTCAGAGCGCTTCGAGCAGTTGGAAGATAGTCTGCAACTGGCGAAGGCGCTCTGGGAAAGTGATGAAATATCCTTTGATGGAAAGCATTTTTCGGCACCAGCCATCACCAATAATCCCCGCCCACTCTCAAATCCGCATCCACGCATCATGATCGGCGGAACGGGGCCAAAGAAGACCCTGCGCATGGTGGCTCAATATGCGGATGCCTGCAACATCGGTGAATGGGTCGGCACAGAAAAAATGCAAAAAGCGCTCGACACCCTCAAAGAACATTGTGACACTTTGGGGCGCGATTACGACACCATCGAGAAAACCTCCCTCTGCACCGTGGATCTTTCTAAGGATGATACTGTAAATAGCGTCATCAGTCGTATCAAGGAACTCTCTGAGATGGGATTCACACACGCGATATTTAATATGCCGGATGTTTACAAAATCACACCGCTCGAAACCTTTGCAAAAGAGATCATCCCGGCAGTAGCTGAACTCTAAGGAGAAAGAATTATACGTGCAACTGTAATGTAAGGCCCCGGCAACGTTCGGATTGAGAACGTACCCGATTATACGATCCTTGAACCCACAGACGCCCTGATCGTCGTCACTCGCGCGGCCAGCTATTGAAAGATGTACGTGGATCATTTTCGAGACGTGCTACCAGCCTGTGCATGGATGCGCTTCTGCTCATCCGGGTCGCACCACCAAATAGAAAATGGGCCCTACTTGCTTCAGAATAGAAGTAGAGAGTTCAGTCCACATCCAAACCGTAGAAAAGACATCTGTTTACGAATCGAGCGGCTTAATGCGTGAGTCAAGCGGCTTATGTTGCGAATCGAGCGGCTAGATTTCTGACTCAAGCGGCTTAACTCGCGAATCGAGCGGCTTAATCTCAAAATGTAGCTGGCTAAATTCAAAAATTTCCTGGCTTTACTTGGAAATCTAGCTGGCTAAATTAGGGAATCTAGCCAGCTTAATTGTGGAAAATTGCTGGCTTAATTCAGAAATCGAGCCGGCTTGATTCCTCGGGGCAGCTGGCTCGATCTGTATTCATTACCCAAGTTGTCACCATCCCGGTTTTCTGTCATGCTCCCGAAGGATACCCCCTGGGAAGAACACCAGGGACTGCGCGGGACGGTGTGAGCGAAGCGAAGCATCTCCATTCCCAAACAGTAGATCCTTCAGTCGCGCGAAGCGCTCCTTCAGGATGACATAATCCAGGTGTTACTCGAAAAGCGGCGCTTGAGCTTTTGGCTAACTTTCGACCAGGTCGTCGGGGTGGGCTGCATTCCACTGGGCGATGATCTCGTCCTGGCTGGCGCCGAAATTCTCGGCATTGCGCCATACCCCGCGGAACTCCGCATTGATCCTGCGGACCATAGCCGGGGTGACGCGCACGTTGACCTCGATGCTGCCGTCCTTCTTGCCAGTTGGCTTGAAGTGCGTGCCGTTGGGCAGGTGCACGATGCGCCCGGACTTGAGGGCCTGTTCGATGGCGCGGTCGAGGGCAGCCAGGGAGGCCAGCAGCGAACTCAGGCTTTCGTTCGTGCCTTCGGTAAGCTGCTCGACCAGCTCGTCACCGCTCAGCGGGGTGGCCGGCTCGAGGCGCGGGCCGAACTCCGTCCACGCCTGGATCTTCTTGGCCATATTAATCACCTCCTTTCATCATAGCCTGGTTTTCTCGCGACAGGTCGCCTGGGTTGGGGCACGGCATTCCACCGACCGTCCAGCCTGACAAGGAGCTGGAGCGCGATGGGCTTGTCTTAAGCGCCTACTACGTGTTTATTCAACACCTTTATCTTGAAACAAAAAAGCGCTTCAGACCAACCATGCAGCAGAAAACGTGTCGCCTCCACACGTATTTTACCCTCGTTTGCGCGGGCGTCAAGAGGGGCGCATCGAAATCGCGCGTCGGTGTTCTAATTCATAAACAATTCGTACCAACTTTATCGATGAGCACCTTTAACAAGAATTTCAACTGGTTCGCAGCACTCCTTATTTTGATCGCTGCCGTCTTGAGTTGCAGTTACCCTCCTCAAACCCCTCCGACCAGTGATTACTACGTCAGCGTCAAGGGCGACGACGCCAGCGGGAACGGCTCGCAGAGCAAGCCCTGGCGCCACATCCAATATGCCATAAATCACGTGAACCCCCAGGCCGGCAGCGTCCCACAGATCAATCTGCTCAAGGGCATCTACGAGGAGAACCTGGTCATCAAGAAGCCGTTGATCCTCAAAGGCGCCGGCGCGGGCCAGGTTACGACCTCGCCGTCAGACCCGCTTACGCCCCTACAGGACATTTCCTTGATCCAGCGCGCAGATGCCAACCTGCCCAGCCTGCTGATCGAAAACGCCACCTCGGTCAACCTGCAGGACCTGGTGGTGTGGGGCGGCGGGGTGCGGGCGGTGAATACGCGTTTCATCGCACATCACATCGAGGTACAGTATTCCCAAGGATTGTATGGCATCCAGCTTGAAAAGTGCTCCTTGTTTTACATCGAGGACTCGAAGATCATGACCAGTGCCGGCCTGTATTCGGATCTCGGGTTAGACCTGCAGGGCTCGGAGGGTGAGATCAACAACAGCTACCTGGGCGACCTGTTCGATCACGTCATCAACATCATCCCGACCGGCCCTGGAGAGAAAATCAATCCGTATGAATCCTTCACGCCGCCGCATGTCACCATCCGCAATGTCGAAATCGCCGGTTCGAATATCTACTACGCTGACGGGGTCCGCATCCAGGGCCCGACCTTCGTCTTCATTGAAAACAGCAAGATCACGCGCACGCATGCCGACAACGAGCCGGCCGGTACCGGGGTGTCCCATAATCCTCCCTATGCCGCCATCGAGGTCGGCGGCTGGATCACCATAGGCCCTCCCACATACGTCAAGGTGGACGGCGTGACAGCCAGCGGCTTCGACGTCGGCATCGGGACGGCCCAGGAAGGCTTCGGCCTGTTCGTGCAGAACAGCAGCTTCTCCGGGGTCACGCACGCCGCGGAGACGTATTACAACGGATACACCAACGTCGAGCAGCCGCACGTCGATTTCGGCGGCGGGTACTACGGCAGCGTCGGCAAGAATTCCTTCAGCCCTGTCGAAGAATACGGCTTCTACAACGACGCGCCCTACGACGTGGACGCCTGCTACAACAACTGGAACGTGGACGCCTCACAGATCGACCCCCAGCGCATCTACGATAAACTCGACAACGGCAGCAAGGGCCGCGTCAAGTGGCAATGCCCGCTGGCCGACATGATCCTACCGACCAAGCCGGAGCGCAAGGTTGCCAACCCCACGCCCACCTCAACCGGCCGCACCGTGACCGTCCACAACGACGACCTGTGCTACGCCGGGCCGGGACCCAGGTACGAAGTGGTCAGCGCTGTGAAATCAGGCCAGGTGCTCGCCCTGGTCGGGCGTGGCGAGGCTTCCGCGTATTTCGTGGTCGTCAACCCCGTCTACGGGGACCAATGCTGGGTGCGCACGAGCTCTGTGAAGTTTGAAGGCAACCCCGACGAGCTGCGCATCATCGTCATTCCGCCGACATCCACGGTCACTCCCAGGCCCGTCCCCGAGGTCCCGACGCCCAGACGGTGAAGAACCGCCAGGTTTAATCATCGCTTACAGGTGCACCAGCTCACTCGGGGGCTAAGCCCCCGAGTGAGCTGGTGCTTGTCGTGGAGGAGAGGCTTCGGGAGCATGAAACGACCAGGTCTGTCATCCTGAGCGACCGAAGGCAGCGAAGGATCTCGCTCTTGCCGTGTAGGAGATTCTTCGGTCGCCGCAAAGCGGCTCTCTCAGAATGACAGGGAAGTCTATGTGTACCAATCCTCGCTCAAATCACGCCATTCGGTATTATCGGACTCTATCAGCGTGATCTTCTTCGCCCGTAGCCAGCCTTTGATCTGTTTCTCACGTGCAAGAGCAAGGTTGACATCGCCGAATTCCTCAAAGTGAACCAATTTCTTGATGTTGTATTTGCTTGTAAAACCGGGAACTAATTTGTGCTTGTGCTCATGCACGCGTTTTTCCAGGTTACTGGTAAAGCCGGTGTATAGCGTTCTGGACTAGTTGGTCATGATGTAGATATAATATTTCTTCATAATTTACCCCCTTTGTCATCCTCCCGAAGGACACCGGGACGGTGTGAGGGAGCAATCTTTGCGACCGAAGGATCTCTCTCGTACAGCATTTGAGATGCTTCGTCGCCGTTACACGGCTCCTCAGCATGACATTTTTCTTTATTTTTCAAGCAAGGCCGAGAGCACTTCCTCCAAATCCGGGAATTCCTCCCGGTCCTTGAAGCCTGCCAGCCGTTGGTAGAGCTCCCCCGCCGCGCGGTGGAAGCCGCCCGGCAGGCCGGCTGATTCAAAGGTCCCGGCGATCTCGTCCATCTCACCGGCAAAGCGCCAGGCCTTGGCGGTCACGCGCCGGGCACGGTGCACGGCGTCCGTGCTGAAGCCAGCCTCGTCGCGCTCCCATTGCGCGGCCAGTTCCGCCCGCACGCCGGAGGCTTCCGACAGTGCCAGGATGGCGGCCAGCAGGGCCGTGGTCCCCTTGGTGTAGGCCGCGTAACACATCTTAAGGGCTGAAGCTACCCCGATCTCCTCCCTGAGCAGGCTGACCTCCAGCGGGCCGGCGGCGAAACACTCCGCCACACGTCCGGCGCCCGCCCCGGAGAGATACAACCAGGTTTCCCCTCGTTCCCAGGCCGGCCCGCCGATGATGGCACCATCCACGAAAGTGATGCCAGCTCCCGCAAGCAGTTCCCCGATCTTGGCGACCTTCTGCGGCGAAATAGCGTTGGCATCCAGGTACAAGCCCTGAAAGCCCTGGTCCACGACCTGCGCGGCCACGTCTTCGGCGGCGTACGGCGGGCAGACGCTGATGAGCAGCGTGCAGACCGCGCAGAGCTCCGCCAGCGTGCCCAGATCGCGCAGCCCGTGTTCAACAGCGCGCTCGCGGGTGGCCGCGCTGCGCCCTTCAGAGACATAACAAACCGGGTACCCGGAGCGCAGCGCCGAGGCGGCGACCGAGATACCCATCGCGCCAGGGTGCAGGATGCCTATGGTTTCAGGTGGCATGATTGTTCTCCTTCATAATGTCATCGCGAGCGACCGCCGAAGGTCCTCGGAGGTGGTTTTTCCGGAGGGGGCAGGGAGCGCGGCGATCTACCCCTACAAAATCAATGGTGACAGCCAGTATAGCACGGCCTTAAAATACCTGATTTATTAAGGTAAGCAAATATCAATAATGAAACAGGCGTGCTATAATGCGCGTGAGTCCCCATGTCGTTCGCCCACCTGCACGTGCACACCGAATACTCCCTGCTGGACGGCTTCTCCAACATCAAGAAGCTGGTGCAGCGCGTCAAGGAGTTGGAGATGCCAGCCGTGGCCATCACCGACCACGGCACGATGTTCGGGGTGATCGACTTCTACAACGCGGCACACGCCGCGGGGGTCAAGCCGATCATCGGCATGGAAGCCTACATGGCAGCGCGCGGGATGCATGATCGCGACTCCAAACTGGATCGCTCCTCCTACCACCTGCTGCTGCTGGCCGAGAACGAGACCGGCTACAAGAACCTGCTCAAGATCGCCTCAGCCGCCCAATTGGACGGTTTTTACTATTACCCGCGCATCGACCACGACTTCCTGGCGGCACATGCAGAGGGCCTGATCTGCACCTCCGGCTGCATGTCCGCCGAGATCCCGCGCGCGCTGCTGGACGAGAACCCCCAGGAAGCCGTACGGCGCATGGACTGGTACTACGAGGTGTTCGGGCCCGAGCGTTTCTACGTCGAGCTTCAGCACCATAATATCAAGGAGATCACCGAGCTCAACCGCCAGCTGGTGGACCTTGGGGCGCGCTACTCGGCCAAGTATGTGGCCACCAACGACGTGCACTACATCAACCCCGATGACGCCCGCCTGCAGGACATCCTGCTCGCCATCCAGACCAACTCGCTGCTGAGCGACAAAGAGCGCATGACCATGACGGACGACTCGTACTACTTACGCACCGCGGGTGAGATGGCTGACCTGTTCGCGGAAGTGCCTGAGTCGCTCAGCAACACCTTGCTCATCGCCGAACGCTGCAATGTAGACCTCTCCTTCAAGGGTTACCATCTGCCCGAGTTCGATGTGCCGGAGGGGTACACCACACAGACCTATCTGCGCCACCTGTGCGAAGAGGGCGCGCGGCGGCGCTACGCCGAACGGGCCGACAGCCAGCCGGTACGCGAGCGCCTCGATTATGAGCTGGGCGTCATCCACGACATGGGTTTTGACGCCTACTTCTTGATCGTATGGGACCTGTGCCGCTACGCGCGCGAGAACGACATCTGGTACAACGCGCGCGGCTCGGCAGCCGGCTCGATCGTGGCTTACGCCCTCGATATCACCCTGGTCGACCCATTGGAGCACGACCTGATCTTCGAGCGCTTCCTCAACCCCGGGCGTATCAGCATGCCGGATATCGATCTGGACTTCCGCGACGACCGTCGCGCCGAGATGCTGGAGTATTGCGCCCACAAGTACGGTGACGATCGCGTGGCCCAGATCATCACCTTCGGCACCATGGGTGCCAAAGCCGCCATTCGCGACGTGGGCCGTGTGATGGACATCCCGCTGCCCGAAGTGGACCGCGTCGCCAAGCTGGTGCCCTTTGTCTCGGGCAAGACCGTCTCGCTCAGGGAACACGCCCTGACCATGCCTGAGTTCAAGAACCTGTACGATACGGAACCGCATATCAAGGAACTGGTGGACACAGCTATCGGCATGGAAGGTACCGTGCGCAACGCCGGGACCCACGCCGCGGGTGTGGTCATCTCCGATAAACCCCTGCTGGAATACCTGCCGCTTCACCGGCCGACAAGCAACTCCGAGGAGACCCCCATCAAATCGGTGACGCAGTTCGAGATGGGCATCCTGGACTCGCTCGGTATGCTCAAGGTGGACTTCCTGGGCCTGGCCACGCTGACCACCATGGCGCGCGCCTGCGACCTGATCCGGGCCCGCCACGGGGTAGAATTCAACCTGGGCACCATCCCGCTGGACGACCCCCAGGCTTTTGAACTGCTCGGCAGCGGGCAAACGGCGGGCGTCTTCCAGCTGGAAGGCGGCGGCATGACGCGCTGGCTGGTGCAGATGAAACCGCAGAACCTGGACAACGTCATCGCCATGGTTGCGCTCTACCGCCCCGGCCCGATGCAGTTCATCCCCGATTACATTGCGCGTATGCATGGCGAGGCCGAAGTGGAGTACCGCCACGATGCGCTGCGCCCGATCTATGAAGAAACCTATGGGATTCCCGTTTACCAGGAACAATTGATGAACGCCGCCGTGCAACTGGCCGGCTACACCCAAGCCGAAGCTGACGACCTGCGCAAGGCCATCTCCAAGAAGATCGGCGACAAGGTGCGCAAGCACCGCAATAAATTCGTCAAAGGCGCCACCGCCCGGGACGTGTCCGAGGAGACCGCCAACCTGATCTTCACCGACTGGGAGGAGTTCGCGAGGTATGGGTTCAACAAAAGTCACGCCGCCGATTACGGCGTGATCGCCGTGCAGACCGCTTTCCTCAAGGCGCATTATCCGCCCGAATACATGGCAGCATTGCTCTCGGTCACGCGCAACGACACCGCCAAGGTAGCGCTCTACGTGGCTGACGCGCGCAGTCAGGGCGTACCCGTGCTGCCACCGGATGTCAACGCCTCCGGTTGGGACTTCACCATCGAAGATCTGTCTGACGGCCCTGCCATCCGCTTCGGCCTGAGCGCGGTCAAGAACGTCGGCGAGGCGCCCGTCAACCTGATCCTGGACGCCCGAGAGGACGGACCCTTCGCCGACCTGAATGACTTCGCCCGCCGCGCCGACCTGCGCTCGGTGGGCAAACGCGTCCTGGAGTGCCTGGTCAAGGTCGGCGCGCTGGACGCATTCGGTGCGCGCGCTGCGCTGCTGGCTTCGCTCGACCGCATCGTGGCCATCAGCAATTCATACTTCCAGGCGGCGCGGGCCGGTCAGATGTCGCTGTTCGGCGCAAACACCGGCGTCACCGAGGATATCGTCCTGCCCGATATCCACGATGTAGACCGGCGCGAAATGCTCAACTGGGAACGCGAGCTGATCGGGCTGTACCTCTCCGACCACCCGCTCTCGGCCTACCAAAAAACGTTGGCCCAGCTGGTGACCTATTTCTCTGGACAACTTACCGAAGCCCAGCACGAGGAAAAAGTGCGCGTGGCCGGACTGGTCACCAATATCCGTCCTTACCAGACCAAAGCCGGCAAGCCAATGGGCTTCGTGACCCTTGAAGATATCCAGGGCGTGATCGATCTCGTGTTATTCCCGCGTACCTGGAAACAATTTTCTGAATTATTGACCGTGGGGGGTATCGTCATCGTGGAAGGCAAGGTGGACGCCAACAGCAGCCCGCCAAAGATCCTGGCCAACAGCCTGCAGACGGAGTTCGCGCTCAAGGTCTCGGCTGACGAACTGGAGTCTGCGCCTCACACTGTACCGGCCCCGGACCCCGCGCCCAGCCCACAGGCCGACCGCATCCGCGAAGACGGGGTCACACCGGGCAACGCAATGGCGCAGGGCAGCGCGCCCCCGCCCCTAGGCGATTGGGAGGTAGATAGCCCGCCCCCGCCCGACAATTTCCCGGCCGATTGGGAACAAACCTGGCAACCCTCCTTTGACGCGGCCAAGCTGGCAGCCCAGCCCGAGCCAAAATTCAAGAAGGACGAGCCGGTGTCGTTGCCTCCAGAAACGGTGCCTGCATCCATTCCGGACGAGGACGAACACCGAGAAACGGAAACGCCCGCACTTGCAGACCTGACGGCGGCGATACCAGGCGTTTCTGTCCAGGCGGTCGAACAGCCCGTACGCACGACTTTGCGCCTGCCTTCGCTCTACGTCCCGGTTGCGCAAACGGAAGACCGCGCCCACCCGCCGCAACAGATTACCATCCTGCTACGTCCGACTGGCGATCGAGAAAGGGACAAGCGCCGCATCAAGACACTTTACGGCACGCTGATCTCCTTCCACGGTCACGACCGTTTCAGTTTTCAAATTCACGAAGGGGGGAGAGGGCACCTGATCGATTTCCCCAACGACACCACGCGGGTGTGCCCTGAGATGCTCCTGCGGTTAAAGAAATTAATGAGGGAGGAAAGCTGGCAGATCGAGGAGATCACCCTGCAATAAGCCGGATGAGCGAGCCTCAGCCCACGCCAACCGCCATATCACGAATGGCATTACAACGATCGCAATCCAACCGCTGGCAGAGCAAAGCCAGCGGGTCTTGTTGTATGCGCGCCTCCACCTCCTGGAACAAACGCTTCAGCGGCAGGGCCTCTACGAAGGCGTTTCCCAATTCCACCCGGCGCGCGTAAGGTTCCATGTCCGGGCGGATGGTTTCGAAACCATCCGAACAACCCGGGAAGCCCCGGCATTCAACCACTCGGCCGCGCGTGAGCGCCCAACGCACGAACTGGTGCCGCCCGGCCAGTTTTTCCGCATAATGGATACTGGTATTGACTGTGTGATTCACGCCCATCAGCAGGATCCAACCATCCTGGTCCGCCAGCACACCGATGGGCGCAAAGGGGTTAAGGATGGTCTGGGAGTGCAGGGCGGTTCCCATGCTGATACCGGCAAAGGAGAGAATAGGGTGGGCGGTGCGCTTGGCGCCCGGGAAATGACGCATGGTCTCCGGCAGAACGCCCATCAGGGGATCAGCCGGCATATCGGCATGGAACGATTCGGCCATGCGGTTCAGGTCGCGGTCGCCCCCATAGGACAGTCCGTTATTGGGTGGGCCAACCTCAGGAGTGAGCATGGTCTTGTAGGTGAAGGTGGGCACGAGCACCCCACTCAGTGTGGTCAGCAGAGCCTGCACGACCGTCTCCGCCCCACCCTGGATGGCTCCAAACGTGCTCAACGAGGAATGTACGATAGCTGGTTTGTTTTCCAGCTCCAAATTACCCAGGGCCGACCGAAAATCTCCAAAGGTGAGCATAATTCGTTGGTTTGTTACTTACCTTGCCAGTCTGGTTTGCGTTTCTCAATGAAGGCGCGCATGCCTTCCTTCTGGTCTGCACTGGCAAATAGATTGTAAAAGGTTTCTCGTTCTTCTTCCAGGGCCTGGCCCAGGGGTTGCTCGAAGGAAAGATTGACCATCTTTTTACCAGCCTGCACAGCCAGCGGAGCCTGGGCGGCGATGCTCTCCGCCAGGCTGAGGGCCTCATCCAAGGTTCGCTCGGCCGGAACGACGCGGTTGACCAGGCCGTAGTGGAGTGCTTCCTGCGCAGACAGGGTGCGGTTGTTGAGCACCATTTCCATGGCGATGGCCTTGCCAACTGCGTGTGCCAGGCGCTGCGTACCGCCCGCGCCTGGGATGACGCCGATAGTGATCTCCGGTTGCCCGAATTTCGCCGTTTCAGAAGCCACGATCATGTCGCAGGACATGGCTAGCTCGCATCCCCCCCCCAGAGCCCAGCCTGAAACGGCCGCGATGACCGGCTTGTGGATGGAACGAATACGCCCGAAGACCGCTACTGCATCGCTCTCATGCATCTCATCCGCGGTCTTATCAACCATTTCCTTGATATCGGCTCCGGCTGCGAAGGCCTTCTCGTTACCGACCACGACCATGGCCCCGAGCGTCCTGTCCTGATCGAAAATCTCCAGAGCGTCCATCAGTTCAGTCACCAGAGCGTGGTTGAGGGCATTCATGGCTTCCGGTCGGTTGAGCTTCACCAGGCCGACCTGCCCGCGTTTCTCCGTCAAAATGAAAGTATAGGTCATACGCAAGAACTCCTTGTCGCTGCTCGGTCTCGCCAGCGATCGGACGAAAACCCCCTTCATTTTACACGAGAACGTGATTTATGCTACCATTGGCAGCAACTTTCCAAACTGAATGAATTTCATGTTCTTATGAAGGAGTCATCATGAACATTCTGCTCAACATCCATTCCATCTTGCGCTGGATCATCGTGGTGGTCGGCCTGGCAGCCCTGGTCAACTTCCTGGTTGGATGGGTGCGCAAGAGCGCCTTTAGCGGCATGGACCGCGGCCTGTCTTCAGGTTTCAGCGGCCTGATGGACCTGCAGGTCACGTTGGGCCTGGTGTTTTTCTTCGTGACTGGCGCAAGCGGCGTGGGTTATCCCCAGTACCGCATCGAACACCTGGCCACCATGCTGCTCGCGGCGCTGGCGGCCCATACACCAGCCCTGTTCAAGAAAGCCGCCAACCGGCATGCCGTGGGGTTCTTGGCCGTACTGGGCGCCATGATCCTGATCGGGATCGGAGTGGCGCGCCTACCGGGCGGCTGGAGCAGGTAAAAAGGCCTGGAAAGCCACCCATCCACCTGCTGATAAACTCTCAGGTACGTCAACCTTGGTTCTCGACCGGATAGAAAATATGTTGCTTGAAACGCTTAGATCAAAAGCTGTTGAACGGGGAATCCTCAATCCAGAAGAGGTGTTGGACGCTGAGAAAGCCTTTCTGCTGGTACGTGATATGCCTTACACCCGGGCCAGTGCACGCGATCCTGAAACCATCATACGGGAATGGCGAGGAACCTGTTCGGGGAAACATTACCTGCTGAAGGCGCTTTTTCATGAACTCGGGTATACCTCCCGCCTGATCGCGTGTACAACCGTGGCACACATCGACCCAAAAGAAGTCCGATGGGAATTGCGAAAACTTCTTGAGCAGTCGGGGGGTCGCTTTGTGGATGTGCACAACTACCTGCTCCTTGAGACCCCTGAAGGAGAAATGATCGTTGACGCCACCTGGCCGGTAGCGACCAAAGGCATGGGGACGGTGGTGAATGAACATTTTGTTATGGGAGAAAATCATCAAATCGCCTGTGAGCCGTTGAAAACCTGGGTGGTTCCCGATGAGCGCGACCCGCAAGAATTCAAGAACCAAATTTTGAAAGACAGCTTCTCGCCGGAAGAACTGGAGCACCGGGAGAAATTCATCAAGGCTCTGGGTAAACTGACGAACAGTTGGTGGGTCAGGTTTTTGCTGCGAATGGAAAGGTTTGTGAAGGGTACATGAAAGTAACCGTCTGTGAACTTCCCAACGATCAGGGCGCACTTGCCAAGGAGTGGGAAAGCCTGGTGGCGCACGTCCAGCAGAACGGCAGCGAGTTCGTATTGCTTCCGGAGATGCCCTTCTACCACTGGCTGCCACATTCGCGCGAGGTGCAACCTGGCCATTGGGAAGAGGCGGTCGAGGCGCACCAGACCTGGATCGACCGGCTGGAAGCACTTGCGCCCGCCGTTGTGGCCAGCACCCGGCCTGTGACCGTTGCTGGCAAACGGCTGAACGCCGGCTACCTGTGGGAGCCGGGGCAGGGTGCCCGCACCATTCACACAAAATATTATCTCCCGGACGAATCGGGTTTCTGGGAAGCAAGCTGGTACGAGCGGGGTGATGGGGACTTCTCACTGGCAGACACATCGAAAGGGAAGGTCGGTTTTCTCATCTGCACCGAGTTGTGGTTCAACGAGCATGCCAGGGCTTACGGCAAACAGGGTATGCACCTGCTGGTCTGCCCCCGGGCCACGCCCAACCCAACCGCGCCCAAGTGGCTGGCGGGCGGCCAGGCTGCGGCAGTGGTATCCGGCGCGTATTGCCTCTCCTCGAATTTGAGTGGCACAACCCCGCAAGGCGGAGATTACGCTGGAATCGGCTGGCTCGTCGAGCCAGGCGAAGGCCGGGTGGTAGACACGACTTCAGCGGATCGGCCCTTCCTGACAGCGGATATCGATCTGGGTGCGGCTGACCGGGCCAAGCGCACCTATCCTCGCTATGTGCAAGACTGAATCGGATATAACCCAATAACAGGAAAAAATGAGCCCAGACACAAACGAAATCAGGTTGCACACGATCGCCATGCGCGTACACCGCATGGAAGCCATGCTGGCGTTCTACTCAGAAGCATTCGGCATCCAATTCAGGGAGGTGATGACCGGCCCACTGCAATCTCAATTCGGGGAGTTGGACGGCCTGACGTTGAAATTCGTCCCACTCCGGGACGAGGCCGATTTCGACGGCTATGCCGTGCACCAGCTTGGTTTTACGGTTGCAGAAATCGAGCAAGTCATCGAAGCTGCCATCCGGCATGGCGGCCAGCAGGAAGGGGAAGCCATCCTGAAAGATGGTCGCACGCACGCGGCCGTCCGTGATCCTGACGGGAATACCCTCGAACTTTACTCCCCAGGGTAAGCAGCCAGGAGAGAGCGCCTGCCCACAGGGCACAGGCAGCTTTATTGCTTTGCCAGTAACCTCGCTATCACCCGCGGGGTTACTTCTTTACCCGAAACTTTTTTCTTTTCAACAAGACTTCTAACAGATCCGGCGTGCTCTCCAAGATCAGGTCTGCCGCATTCCGGCGCAACTCCCTCTCTTCACCAAAACCGCACAACACACCCACCGTCTGCGAGCCTGCGGCTTTCCCAGCACGGATATCGACCGTTGTATCGCCGACCATCAGGCAGTGCTCTGGGGCTACGCCCATGTTTGCTGCTGCATACAGGATCGGGTCAGGATACGGCTTGGTGTGTTCGGCCGTCACGGCTGTGACGATCTCCCGGAAGTAGCCGGTCAGCCCGAACTGGTCGAGGAAAGCGCGCGTGGACTCCTCGTCGCGGGCACTCACCACCGCCATGGGATAGTGCGCATACAGGCGTTTGAGCATCTGCTGTACACCGGGAATGATCAGGAAATGCTTCATGGGGCGCGGGCGGTGGCGGTTCAGCCATTCCCACAGGCCGAGCAGCTCGTCATCCAGTCCTACAATATCAGGCAACCCGAGCAGGGCGTTCCCGGGCGACTCCACCCACATTACCAGGCGCCGTGCCACCCGTTCGGGCTCTCTTATCAGGAAACGCGGCAGGCGCCGGGCGAGCTTCTGCACGTACAGGTCGTCCGTGTCGCTCAGGGTGCCGTCCACATCGAAGCACAGCGCACGGATTCGAGTCAGGTCCAGTCCCATGATGGTATTGTAAACCAATCCTATCTGAAAACGGGTACAATATCCACAAACAGCGTTTCAAGGATGTCGTTCGCATCCCAGCGAAAACTGAAAATGCCAGAAGATCGCACGAGAGCCTTGCTCGAATTACTCTATCATGTCAGCCGCGAGGTCGCCACTGCCCTGGACTTGCGGACGGTGCTGCAGCGCGTCCTATTCGAAGCCATCGAGAACGTCGGCGGAGAACGCGGCACGATCATCGTGCTGGATGACACCGGAAAGCCGGTGGACGCTACCATCGTGCACGGCAAGCAATTCCACGAGCACACCACCCAACAACTGCGCGAAACAGTTGAACGCGGTTTGGCAGGCTGGGTGGTGCGCAACCGCAAGGCAGCTCTCATCCCGGACACGAGCCAGGACGAACGTTGGCTGAGGCGTCCCGACGACGCGGACGAGCAGACGGGAGCCAAGTCAGCCATCTGTGTGCCCCTGCTCGCGCGCGAACGTCTGGTAGGCGCCCTGACGCTCGTACACTCCCTGCCGAATGCTTTTGGCCCGGAACACCTCGAATTGATGCAGGCTATAGCTGACCAGGCCGGCATTGCCGTACTGAACGCGCGCCTGTATACCGAAAGCCAGCGCCAGGCCAGAGTAATGACCGCCCTTGCAGAGGGCGCAGCGGCCATCAACGCCTCCCTGCGCCTGGATGAAGTGCTGCAGCACACTCTCAACCAGACCATGCACGCCCTGCAGGTAGAGACCGTCGCGCTGGCATTGATCGATCCTGGCAGCGACGATCTTGTCTTTCGGGCGGCCGCCGGACAGAACGCCGGCAATATCCTCAATCGACACATACCCGCCGGTGAAGGCCTGGCCAGCATGGTGACCAAAGAAGGGCGCGGGGTGGTGGTGCCTGACGTAGGAGAGGACAACCGCTACAGGCCCGTTGACAGGTTCGGAGGCATCCAAACTCGCGCTCTTGCCATTGCGCCGATCCGGGCTCAGAGCCAGGTTATCGGCATTCTGGAGGCGATCAATCCGGTTTCAGGCGCCTTCGATCCTGATTCATTACTGGTCATGAACGGCATTGGCAGCCTGGCGGGAGCTAACATCCAGAACGCACAGTTGTTCGAGCGCCTGAACGACGCCCATCAGCGCTACCGCGAGTTGTTCGAGAACAGCACGGATTCCATTCTAATCACCGATTGGAACGGGACCATCCTGGAAGCAAACCGGCAGGCCGTGATCAACAGCGAGTACCCGGAAGAGGAATTGCACGGCCTGAACATTGAGAGTCTGCACGATGTGAACCGGGATAATACCGGACCAGCTTTCGAGCACTTGAAGACCTACGGCGCCAGCTCCTACGAATCCCAACTCCACCAGAAGAATGGCCAATCCTTACCCGTCCAGGTAGAAGTCCGCTCGGTTGACTTTGAAGAAACGGATGTGTTGCAATGGACGCTGCATGACATCAGCGAACGCAAGGCGTTGGATGACTTGCGTAATGACCTGATGGCCATGGTCTACCATGACCTGCGTTCGCCCCTTGCGAACATCATCTCCAGCCTGGATATGCTGAGCGGTATGATCAACGCGCAGGACAACGAAGCGGTGCAATCCGTCTTGGACATCGCACAGAATTCGACCACGCGCGTCGAACGCCTCGTTAACTCTCTGCTAGACATCAATCGCCTCGAATCGGGCCAGAAAATCGTCAACCAGCGTTCAGTCGGTCTGGGTGCGCTGGTAACCAAGGCTATTGCCGAAATCCAACCGCTCGCAACCAATCGCTCCCAGACAATCAAACCCAAGATTTCCAAGGCGCTGCCCCCGGTTTGGGTGGACGAAGATATGATCTTTCGAGTGTTGATCAACTTGCTCGAAAACGCTTCGAAATTCGCGCCCTCCCAAGGTAAAATAACAGTGACTGCCAGGCCGAAGAAGGGCTGGGTACAGGTCGAGGTCGAAGACGAAGGACCAGGAATTCCGGCCGTTTATCACGAGCGCATCTTCGACAAATTTACACAATTGCGCGGGATGGACAAACCAGGCGGACTGGGGATCGGCTTAGCCTTTTGCCGCATCATCATTGAAGGCCATGGTGGACGCATCTGGGTCAAAAGCGAATCTGAAAAGGGTTCAACCTTCCTCTTTACTCTACCTGTAGCGACAGCCAAACAACAAGCAAAAAACAAAGCAAACCAGATCTGATCGAAGCCTCCCAGGAGTTGGAACAAGCATGAAATCTATCGCAAAGAATGTCTATATCGATGACCAATATCCGGGTGTGACACTGGGGGTCATTGTCCAAATGCGCGGATTGATCCAGATTGACGCACCTCCAGCACCGGAAGACGGGCGTTCATGGCGCGCATCGTTGATGAACCTGGGTGGTGGACCGGATCGCTTACTGGTCAACTTGGATTCGCATCCCGACCGCACGCTTGGCGCACGGGCCATGGATTGTACAGTGGTCGCTCATGAAAATGCCACACAAATCTTCCGCAACCGGCCCAGCGCTTTCAAAGCTCAAGTAGACGAAAGCGGTTCCGAATGGGAGACCATCTCCGGCCTAGGCGGTTTGCGCTGGATGCTGCCCGAAATATCGTTCACGCATAGCCTGGAACTCCACTGGGGTGAAATGCCTGTTCTGCTCGAACACCATCCCGGTCCAAGCGCAGGTGCCATCTGGGTCATCCTTCCAGAAGAGAAAATCGTTTTTGTAGGCGATGCCGTGATTGTCAACCAGCCCCCTTTCTTGGCCAATGCCGATCTGCCAATCTGGCAGGAAACACTGGATTTATTACAAAGCAAATCCTACCGTGAGTACACCGTGATCAGCGGGCGGGGAGGAAAGGTATCGGCTGCGATGATCAAAACCCAGGCGGATTTCTTGAAAGACACGCTCAAGAAATTGGAGAGAATCGCCAAAAAGAAGCAAACCACAGACCCCACCGAGAACCTGGCGCAATCCCTGGTCTCCCATTTCAAGATACCAGCCTCCTTACAAACGCAATACGCTCAGCGATTGAGATATGGTCTGCAGTATTATTACTCTCGCCACTATAATTCAGCCAGCAACTCCTTGCAAGGCGAGGCCTGATCCATAATGCCCACCGCCGCCCCCCTGTTCGAATTGATGCGCGGGCAGGTGGTTGAGTCGATTCATCATGGCCACATCGCCATCGTGGATTCGCTCGGCAACTTATTGGCAGCCTACGGCGACCCCTACACGGTCGCTTTTTTTCGCTCCAGCGCCAAACCGTTTCAAGCTTTGCCTTTTGTCGAAGGCGGCGGTGTGGAACATTTCAACCTTACTTCCACCGAACTGGCCCTGGCCTGCGCCTCGCACGAGGGCTCGGACGAACATGTGCGCGCAATCTTATCCTTCCAGACCAAGGCCGGCATCCATGAAAGCCAGCTTCAGTGCGGGATCCACATGCCTGGAGATGTTAACGCTTTCAAGCGGCTGCTCAAGCAGGATGCGCAGCCCACTCCAAATCGCAACAACTGCTCAGGAAAACATACCGCTATGCTGGCCGCAGCCAGGATGCGCGGGCTTGCTCTCGACACGTACCTGGCGTTTGACCACCCCGTCCAGCAAGATATACTGGCCACCTTCGCCGAAATGTGCCGGCTCAAGCCTGAAGAGGTGGAACTCGGCATCGACGGCTGCTCCGCGCCTAACTTTGCTGTGCCACTCTACAACACCGCGTTGGCTTTTGCCTGCTTGTGCGATCCACGGGACTTTCCGGATGAGCGCGCGCAAGCTTGCCAGAAAGTGATCGCCGCCATGACCGGCCAGCCCGAAATGATCAGCGGGCCGGACGAATTCGATTGCTGCCTGATGAAAGCCGGTCGGGGTAAGATCATCTGCAAACGCGGAGCGGAAGGCTTTCAGGCCTTGGGTGTACTGCCTGGCTCTAGTGAGCCTGGCTCTCCTGGCATCGGAATTGCGTTCAAAGTATCGGATGGTGATCTCGGACAGCGCAAGCTTGGTCTCGAACCTTTTAGCAGGGTCCGACCAGCAGTGACGCTGGAGATCCTGAAGCAACTCAACCTGTTAAGTGAGACGCAGGCCCAGGAGTTGGCCGAATTCGGGCCGGTCAAGCCTGTCACGAACCACCGCGGATTGGTGGTCGGTGAATCCCGTCCGGTATTCCGGCTTGCGAGCAATCCGTAGCAGTGGCGCGCTACAGCCTACAGACCGGCTCACTCGAGGGCACCCCTGACAAACCATGGAAAAGGCTATGAAAACCGCATCGCAACACGCAATGAAAGTCCATCAGAAATTGCTGGAAGTCTACGGAGAACCTCGCTGGCGAAACCCGTTGCCCCCGGTGGATGAACTGGTTTCGACGATCCTGTCACAGAACACGAACGATACCAACCGCGACCGGGCCTTCGATGCGCTCAAAGCTCGTTACCCCAGTTGGGAGGCTGTACGCGACGCGCCTGCTGAGCAAGTGGTCGAGACCATCCGCGTGGCGGGGCTGGCCAACCAGAAAGGGCCGCGCATCCAGCAGGTGCTGCAGGCGATCACTGCCGAGCGCGGGTCGCTGGACCTATCCTTCTTAAGCGATCTTCCATTGGAAGAAGCGCGCGCCTGGTTGAAGAAATTCAAAGGCGTCGGCCCCAAGACTGCCGCGATCGTGCTGTGTTTCTCGCTCAACCGGCCGGCTTTTCCAGTGGACACCCATATCTATCGCGTGAGTGGGCGTATTGGCCTGCGGCCGGACAAGATGACCGTTGAGCAGGCACATCCCTACCTCGAGAGTCTGATGCCCCCTGAGACTTACTACGCCGCGCACCTGAACCTCATCCGCCTGGGACGTGAAACCTGCGTGGCGCGCAAGCCTCACTGCCCGGACTGCCCGGTGCGCAAATTGTGTGCGTATGAGCCCAAGACACCTTCTGCCTAGCTCATATCATTGCGAGGAGCCGCCTACAGCGACGACGCGGCAATCGCACGCTTGCTAATTACTCGAGATTGCCACGCCACCCTTTGACTGCGCTTTGCTTCGCTCAGGGTGGCTCGCAATGACAGGTGAAATCGAATGAGCGAATCTTCCCCCGTTAGTCTTGAACTGGAAAAACTTGGCATCCCTCATCGCATCTTCACCCACCCCGGCCCGATCCGGTCACTGGAGCAGGCCGCCCATGAACGCGGGCAACGCCCGGAACAAGTGGTGCGCAGCATTCTGTTTCGCACCGGAGAGGACCAGTACCTCATGGCGCTGGTCGCCGGGCCAGACCAGATTTCGTGGAAGGCCCTGCGTGCTTACATTGGCCAATCCCGTGTGACGATGGCATCTGAAGTGGAGGTGTTGGAAGTGACAGGATATCCTATCGGGGCAGTCTCGCCCCTCGGCACGGTGCGCCAGCTAAGGGTACTTGTCGATGCGAGTGTGCTTGCCGAGGAACAAGTTTCGATTGGCTCAGGCGTACGCGGCACAACCATTATTTTGAATAGCGAAGCCCTGAAGAGCGCCTTGGGGGATTTCGAGATCGTCCAACTCGTGGGAGCCTGATTTACCAGATGCCCGGTACCAAGCGAAAGCGAGTTTTTTGGGCATATTCCTTATACCCCGGCAACTCTTCCCGCAAGGTGCGATCCTCCAGTGCCGTGCGGATTATAAGCACGACCGTCATGGCAGCAACCGGCAGGAACGTCCAGAGCGAGTCGAGGAAGATCGGGGTGAGCCAGTAGGTGAGCAGTGCGCCCGCGTAACCGGGATGGCGCACCCAGCGATAAGGGCCAGTCGTGACCACGTGATGCCCGCGCTCCACCTGAATGCGCACCACACCGGAGAAAAAACGATTTTCCATCAGCGCCCAGGAACTAAAGGCAAATCCTACCAGGGTCAACACCAGGGCAATGAGCTCCTCGCTCAGCCCGAAGTCCTGCCCGGACCAACCATAGCGCGCGTCCATTCCAGCTACCAGGGGGATGAACGCACCGCCGAGACCGACCAGGCGGGCGAGCAGGTTGTCCCAGGGCTTGGTATCCTCGTGCTGCATGAACTTTGCGCGCTCTGCGAGCAGGTCAGGGTACCGGCGAGCCACCAGTACACGGCTGACGGCAAAACCGAGAACACCGATCAAGGCATAGATCCAGGCTTCCCACCAGCCCCAGCGGCCCGAGATGATCAGCGGTAGAAAAGGAACAAGGACGATAAACACGAGCATCTGTATAACGACCCGTGCAGTTAAGACTTTCTTCATATTGGTCATGGCGCCCTCCAGAACAATTATAATGAGATTACTGGAGATCTGATTATGAAACCAATCCGGTTCGCTTTCTTACTGGTCATCAGCCTGCTCCTGCTGGTCTTCCAACCGGTTGCAGCTCAGAACGATGCCCCGCTCGTGCTCGTGCTGAATGCCGATGGGGCGGTGACACCAGCTATGCGTGAATACATCGAACGTGGCTTGAAAGTAGCCGGACAGCGCGACATCAATCTGGTCATCTTGCAACTCAATACACCCGGAGGCGACCTGGGAACCACACAGGAAATCGTGACGGCTCTCCGCGCCAGCACCATCCCGGTAGTGGTCTACGTTGCACCGCGCGGCGCCTGGGCCGGAAGCGCCGGGACGATCATCACGCTGGCCGGGCACGCAGCTGCCATGGCCCCGGAGACAGCCATCGGCGCCGCCAGCCCCGTTGGCGCCCAGGGTGAGGACCTGACAACCACCCTGGAAACGAAGGCCAAGGAAATTACCAAGGCCACGGTGCGCGCGTTGGCCGAACGGCGCGGCGCGAAAGCAGTCGAACTGGCGGAAGCCACGATCGAATCGGCCAAAGCCGCCTCCAGCAACGAAGCCCTGAAAGCCGGCCTGATCGACTTTGTGGCAGAAGACGTTGACGACCTGTTAGCCCAACTGGACGGCTTTGAAGTGCAGATGGTGGGCGGCCCGCTCACGATTCACACGGCCAACGCGCGGTCCGAGGAGCTGCCGGCCAGCTTCATCGAAGAGTTGCTGGCCATGTTGATCAATCCCAACATCGTGTTCTTGTTGCTCACCATCGGCGTTCAGGCCCTTTTTATAGAAATCTCCAGCCCGGGCGGTTGGGTGGCCGGATTTATCGGAGTGGTATGTCTGGCACTGGCAGCTTACGGTCTGGGCGTGCTGCCTGTCAACTGGTTTGGGATCATCTTTCTGATCACCTCATTCGTGCTGTTTGTACTCGATGTCAAGGCTCCCACGCACGGGGCGCTGACGGCTGCCGGCATCGCTTCGTTCATCGTCGGTGCGCTGGTCCTGTTCAATTCCCCCGGCACGCCGCAGTTCCAGCAGGTGTCGATCCCATTGGTCATTCTGGTAGGCGTCCTGACAGGCGCTGCATTCGGTGTGCTGGTCGGTTTCGGAGTCCGCGCGCTGCGCGCGCCCGTCCTATCAGGGCGGGAATCACTCGGCGGGAAAATAGGCACGGCCAAATCGAACCTCGACCCCAGTGGGCAGGTCCAGGTCGGCTCCGAGTTATGGAGCGCTGAGGCAGCCGAGGGGTCACGGAAGATCCGTAAGGGCGATCGCGTTGAAGTGGTCGAAGTACTTGGACTGAGACTCAAAGTCCGAAGAGAAGATCGGGATTGAAGGCCTGAGGTCAACGCTGCTATCTCGCAATAAAACGATATCAATATAACGGTTCGATCGAGGAATGTATGGGTGCTACCCCCACAAGAGATCGGGTGAAACCCGAAGAGATCAATACCCGCCCACTGCGCCGGCCGGAGTGGATCAAAGTGCGCGCTCCTTCCGGTGAGACCTATGAATGGCTACACGGCTTGATGCGCAAGAAGGAATTGCATACAGTATGCGAGGAGGCCATGTGCCCGAACCTGGGCGAATGCTGGGGTTCCGGGACGGCAACCTTCCTGATGCTGGGGGACGTATGTACGCGCAGTTGCGTGTTCTGCGACATCAAGCACGGCAAACCCGCCCTGCTCGACTGGGGCGAAGCTGAACGCGTGGCCCAGGCTATTAAAGCCATGGAACTTAAGCACGCCGTGATCACCTCGGTCAACCGCGACGAACGGCGCGACGGCGGCGCACCCATCTTTGCGATGGTCATCCGCCGCATCCGTGAATTACTGCCGGGGTGTTCGGTGGAAGTGCTCATCCCGGATTTCAAGGGTTCGGTTGAGGCGCTCAAGATCGTCATGGATGCCCGCCCTGAGATCCTGAACCATAACGTGGAGACCGTGCCGCGCCTGTTCAAGACCATCCAGCCGCAGGACAAGTACGAGTGGGCGGCAAGGACTCTCAGCAACGCCAAGGTGCTCGACCCGGAGGTACTGACCAAGAGCGGTATCATGGTGGGCCTGGGCGAAACGCTGGACGAAGTCAAAGCCGTGATGCGCGACCAGCGCGAGTGGGGCGTGGACATCCTGACGATCGGCCAGTATTTGCAACCCAGCAAGAAACACTACCCCATCTCGCGCTATTACACGATGGAGGAATTCAAGGAATTGAAAGACTACGGGCGGGAGATTGGCTTCAAGTGGGTCGAATCCGCGCCGCTGGTGCGCTCTTCGTATCATGCCGCCGACCAGGTGCGGGCGCTATCGATCGTACATCGTAAGTTGTACGGGGAACCCGCAAACAGCAAGTAGGTATCAATGCCTGAACGGCGTGCACAAGCCAATAATCCTCCCCTGGAGAAAAACTTCGGGGGAGGATCTTTATTGACCTAAATTACTTGATTTTCCCGTGAAATTCTTTTATAGTCACCCCAATGAGGTGATCCATGCGAATTTTCCTGCAATTCTTTTTCCTGACCGTGCTTGGGCTCACCCTTGGGGCCTGTGCCAATCAAAAGAACGAGATACAACCGGAAGTTTCAAACAATCAAAACGAAGATACACATCTGGATACGTCCAACAACAAAAACCGGGATGAGGCTGTGCTGGCAGACACATTCTTCTTCGGGTGCGCCTATCTTGATGCGAACGAGAACAGCGTGCTCGACGAGACTGATCCAAAAATCCCCGGCGCGACCTTCGGCATCACGCTGGCTGGCGGAGGCGGATTCAGTGGTCGCACATCCGAGGATAATTGCGCGATGGTGATCATCCCGGGCGGCCTGGATGAGTCTCACTGGCCGGTTACAGCGCGGATGCTGCCGCCTGACGATGCAAGCTACGAAAGGATCAGCCCAGCGGACCTTCTACTGGAATACCCTGAGACCCACGCGGATTTCCTGTTCGCCCAGCAATAAACGCTCACAACAGGGAAAATTTGGAGAGTTCTCCGGTAAAATATTGGTCACATTAGTGTTGAGAGAGGATGAATAATGGCAGATTTGAAAACCAAACGCAACAAAGGTGACGTGATGGCCTTCCTCAATAGCGTCCCTGATGAGAAAAAACGGCAGGATAGTTTTGCTGTACTTGAACTGATGAAACAGGCCACTGGTAAAGAGCCCGAGATGTGGGGCGATAGCATTGTAGGTTTTGGCAGCTATCATTATCAATACGCCAGCGGCCGTGAAGGTGATTGGTTCGTAACCGGCTTTTCACCTCGTAAACAAAACATCACCCTCTATATCATGTCCGGGTTTGATGAATACGACCACTTGTTGGACAAGCTGGGCAAGCATTCTACCGGAAAATCCTGCCTTTACATCAAAAAACTGGACGATGTGCATAGGGATGTGCTCGAAGAACTGGTCCGGAAGTCTGTTGGACATATGTCCAACTCCAATGCGGGCTAAGCTCCACCTGAGTCTCAGCCTGTCCTGAACAAAGCCACAGGCAAATGGGTTCATGAGGCTTGCTTCTTAGCAAGCCTCTTCATTTATTAAAGGGATAGTTTGGCATGAAAAATCGGGAATAACGCCACAGGCAGAACAGCCCATTTCCCGGTATATTGAGAAAAACAGGAGGCCAAGAATGACCGATACGATCACAAATCTCAAAGATGCCTTTGCCGGGGAAAGCCAGGCGAACCAAAAATATCGCGCCTTTGCCAAAAAAGCCGAGCAGGAGGGGTTCAATAAC
>CAZULT010000046.1:0-33957 GCA_964621295.1 uncultured Anaerolineaceae bacterium
CCTGGCAGAGGTGTCAGTTTCATCTGCAACAAAATGCGCAAGCCTATGTGCCTCGCAAGGAGATGCAGACCGAAGTCGCCGAAGACATCCGCACAATATTCAATGCTCCGGACCGCGCTACTGCAGAGGCTTACCTGGCCAAAGCCGTGGAGAAATACCGCAAGAGCGCTTCACGCCTGGCAAACTGGATGCCAGAGAACATCCCGGAAGGGTTGACGGTCTTCTCCTTTCCAACTGCTCACCGGCGATTGCTACGCACTACCAATGGCGTGGAGCGCTTGCACCGGGAAGTCCGCCGCAGAGCACGCGTGGTTTCGATCTTTCCCAACCAGGCATCTTGCTTGCGATTGGTTTCAGCGGTCTTGAACGAGATCAGCGAAGAGTGGTTGACCGGTAGAACGTATCTGAGTTTTCAAGGTTCTGAATTATCTTTTTGAGGATGCACTTGACCGAATTTACAGAAAAACCCTTGCACTATCGAAGGAGATACCAGGGTTATAAAAAGGCCGTAATCAACTCCCAATTGCTGAGTAGATCGTAAAAGCCGACCGCTACCAGGAGCAGGCCGCTCACGACATTGATCGTGCGTGCGCGCTGGGCGAACTGTCGCGTGATCCAGCGCTGGGCTGCCCCGGAAAGGAAGGACAGGACCAGCAGGGGAATCCCGAATCCCATCCCGAACCAAAAGAAAATGTTCAATTTGCTGATGAACTCCGCCACGGTCAGCGAGAGTGCGAAGATACTCACCACCAGCGGTCCGGAGCAGGGCAGTGCAATCGGACCGTACAGCAGACCGTAAACGAAGGCATTAACGAATGGATGCGAAAGCACCGGAATCTGGATTTGGGGCAGGGTCTTGAAAGGATTGATATTCAACAGCAACAGCACACCCAGCAGGATGATAATCAGGTCGGCCAGCGGAATGACAATGGAGAGCGCCTGCCCGACCGATACGGACAGCAAGGCAATGATGCCACCCAGCGACAGCATCATGGTCAGCACGCCTGCGAGCACGAAAAAGCCCAACAGGTAGCGGCCGAACTTGCCCTGCAAGCCTTCCTGCCCTCCGCTGATATAGGCCAGAAATCCCGGGTAGAGCGGCAACACGCACGGGCTGGTGGTTGCCAGCAATCCCAGGGTCAAAGAGGTAAAGATAGCATCCATGTTTATTCATACCTTTTCATGCATCACTAGCTTTCCGGGGACCTTCGGCGGGAGTTGCATTCCTCTTCAGGCGAGCGTGTTGCCCCCCCGGTTGGCTGTGCAGCGTATTACATGCTTTCGTCAAGGAAAGGCTGTATGGCCTGCATTAAATCATCCGCGCCCTTGATTCCAAACGGCAGTGGATGAGATTGGCCATGACGGTCAATGACCACGATCGGCGTGGCTGGCGGGTTCAAGAATTGATCGCCGTACAGGGAAGCGATCTCGCGCGAGACATCCGCCGGGGAAACGGCATAGTACCAGTCAAAGCCTTTACTCTCGACATACCCTTTGAGGGCTACGGCATTTTCGTTCGGGTCAATGTCCAACCCGACGCTGACAAAGTCCTCGCGCTCTCCCAATACATCATGCAAGGCCTTTACCTGGATCTGCTGCTGCAGGCAGTTGGAGCACCAGATCGCCATGGTCTCCACTAACACGACCTTACCTTTGAAACCATCAATGCTAAAGGGTTGGCCGGTGCGCGAATCCGTCAGAGAGGCCCCGAACCAGGCCGGCACTTCCATGCCACCCTCCTTCTGTTCCATAGGCGCCTCCGCCTGACCGGTTGTGGTTTCGTCGGATTTATCCATCATGACTTCGTGAGTTGGTTCAGCCATGACCTCATTGGGTTTGTCCAACATGGCTTCAGGTGTGGCTGAGGCCCCGCAGGCCGTCAGTAACACGGCCAGCATCAGCACCAGGCTGAGCGTAGTAGTATATGTTTTCATTTGTTCTCCTTGAATTTGTCGTCTGTTATGAACGTATCCTACCCGGAAGGTCTTACGAAAGCTCTTCGATTTCCTTAAGTTTCTATAAACTCAGACACAAGCCTTGTAAGAAATCCGTAACCTACTGGCATACTGAAATCGGGGTATGATTGTGTCCAGAGAGGGACTCATGCGTGAAGAGAACATTCTCATCGTGGAAGACGAACCCAGCATTGCCGAAGTTGTCGGGCTGTACCTCCAACGCGCAGGCTATCAGATCCACACGGCGACGGACGGCAGGGCAGCCATGCAGATGCTTGAAGCACACATTCCGGACCTGGTTGTATTGGATGTGATGTTGCCTGAGATAGACGGTCTTTCGCTCACCCGATGGCTGCGCGACCGCTCTGAGGTGCCCATTATCCTGCTTACCGCTCGCCGCGAAGAGATCGACCGCATCGCTGGACTCGAAATGGGCGCCGACGATTACGTTGTCAAACCCTTCAGTCCGCAGGAACTGGTCAGCCGCGTTCGCGCCGTGCTGCGGAGGATGAAAAAGGGTTCCGTTCCGGGAGAGTCAACTCAGGATGGATCAGAGCCTGCGCTTTCCTTTGGAGAGCTCGTCATCGACCCTCTCAGCCGCAGTGTCACACAGGATGGGCGAGAGATCGTGCTGACCGCTAAGGAGTTCGACCTGTTGTACCTGCTAGCGCAACACCCAAAACAGGTGTATACCCGCGTGCAATTGTTAGAACGGATATGGGGCGGGGCTGCCTACATCGACCCCAGCACCGTTACGGTTCATATTCGCCGTGTGCGGGAGAAAATCGAAGCAGAGCCCTCCAACCCGAAACGCCTGATCACCGTTTGGGGGGTGGGGTACAAGTTCGAGCCGTAAAGGCCTTCGCTACCACTCAGGCAATCTGCCGGGCATCTGCGCCTGGCCCACCTACACATCCATGAAGATTCCAACCACCCGCGCACCTCTTGTCGCCCGTTATCTGCTGGGCGTGTTAGCCATCCTGGCCATCTCGCTGGGTATCTTCTATCTGGTGATGGCCCCGCCACTGAACGAATTAAGTTTGATGGCGGCCTTCCTGGCTATCACAGCCCTGGTCTCCAGCCTGGCGGGCTACCTGGCCTACCGCCTGGGATGGATCGCCCTGACGCCAAGCCTGCGTTGGGGGCTGATGGGGATCTACGCTATCTCCAGCATCCTGACCTTCTTTAACGTATGGTTCTCGGCGCAGATGATGTTCGCCAGCCAGCACGACCTGCTACTGGCCATCGTGCTGCTGGTCTTTGCAGGAGGCATGGCCATGGCGCTTGGCTTCTTCCTTTCGAGTACGGTCACGGAGCGCCTCGGGCGCCTCGAGAGGGCAGCTGAGCGGTTGGCGAAAGGCGAGCTCGAGACGCGTGTGCGCGTGGAAGGTCGCGACGAACTAGCCGCTCTGGCGGCCACCTTCAACCAGATGGCCGCGCAGTTGCAAACTTCAGCTGAAAAGCAGCGCGAACTTGAGCGGCTGCGCAACGACCTGGTTGCCTGGGTGGGGCACGACCTGCAAACCCCACTGGCTTCCATGCGCGCCATCCTGGAGGCGCTGGCGGACGGGGTAGTCGAGGATCCTGAAACGGTCCAGCGTTACCTCGGCACCGCCCAACGCGATGTCCGTTCTCTCTCGTCGCTGATCGACGACCTGTTCCAGATGGCCCAATTGGACACCGTCGGCATTCCGCTCGATCGTACCGAATCATCCCTTGCCGATCTGATCTCCGATACGCTCGAATCTTTCTCTGCGCTGGCTCAGGAGCAGGACGTACAGTTGCAAGGCCGTGCGGAGCCCGGCGTGGACCCAGTGCTGATGGACAGCCAGCGCATCGGACGGGTACTCAACAATCTGGTCGGCAATGCTCTGCGACACACACCGGCTGGCGGGCAGGTGGAGCTGCGCGCGCAGCGGACCAACCGCGGCGTAGAAGTAAGCGTGCAGGACAGTGGCGAGGGCATCCGTCCTGAAGACCTGCCGCACATCTTCGAGCGCTTCTATCGCGGCGAAAAGTCCCGCAGCCGGGCCACAGGCGGTTCCGGGTTAGGATTGGCCATTGCACGCGGCATCGTACAGGCGCACGAGGGTGAGATCCGCGCAGACAGCCGGCCGGGGGATACGTGCTTTACCTTCTGGCTGCCTTAACCAAGTCATCAGGCTTTTGTAATCTTTTTGTAAGGAAGTTTTCGTACACTCAGTTCATCAAGGAGACTGAGCATGAAACGACTATGGCTGTTTGGCGCACTGCTGATGGGACTGACCTCTTGCAGGGCATCCGCTGCAGCAGAGGGGGCAAACCTTGAACCTCAGGTGGCGCCCCCTGCCCTGCCGGATCTCGGACCGGCGCCAGAGTTGTCCAATGAGAACTGGTTGAATGTGGCGGCGCCGTTGCGCCTGGCAGACCTGCGCGGTCAGGTGGTCGCCATTGATATGTGGACATTCGGTTGAATTAATTGCAAGAATGTGATCCCCTCGTTGAGGGGCTGGCATGAAAAGTACGCCGACCAGGGCCTTGTGATTATAGGTAACCACTACCCGGAATTTTCCTACGAACGCGATCTGGACAACTTGAAACAAGCCGTCCTTGATCTAAACGTCCCCTACGCGGTCGCCCAGGATAACGACGGAGCCACCTGGCGGGCATATCACAACCGATATTGGCCAACCCTGTACCTGATCGATAAGCGCGGCCACCTGCGCTATGTGCACATTGGCGAAGGACGCTATCAGGAGACTGAGACCGCCATCCAGGCATTATTGCAAGAACGTTATCCATAAATCAACCTCACCCCAACCCCACTTCTATTAGGAAAGGGGCGAGGGAGAGAAACGAGGTGAACTGATGACTGACAAATTCAAATCCGTACCGGTGCTCCCTTCTGAGATCACTCCCAAAGCGCTTTACCTTTCGAGACGTGACTTCCTTAAAGCTGCAGGCATCTTGAGCGGCAGCGCGTTGCTGGCTGCCTGTGCCCCGGCCATCAACCAGCCAACCACGGAGTCAGGCGAAACCCCTGCCTCCACATCCGAAGCGGCGCCTACCCTGGCGGTCGGAAGTGATGAGCTGGGTAACCCGGTCAATTCCTTTAAAGACATCACCAACTATAACAACTTCTACGAGTTCAGCACCGACAAACAGGCCGTCGCCAGATTGTCGCAGGACTTCATCTCCAGCCCGTGGACGCTGGAAGTGAGCGGCCTGGTCAACAATCCCAAGACTTACGGGGTCGAAGACTTGCTCAAACACTTCCCGCAGGAGGAACGTATCTACCGCCTGCGCTGTGTGGAAGCCTGGAGTATGGTCATCCCCTGGAACGGCTTCCCGCTGGCCAGCCTGCTGCAGGAAGTCGAGCCGACCTCAGACGCCAAATACGTGCGCTTCGAAACGTTGCTTGACCCTGCACAATTTCCGGGGCAAAAGAGCCCATTCTACCCCTGGCCTTACCAGGAAGGCCTGCGTCTCGACGAAGCGATGAATGAACTGACCTTGCTGGCCACTGGTCTTTATGGGGAGACGCTTCCCAATCCCAACGGTGCGCCCATCCGTTTGGTGGTGCCCTGGAAGTACGGCTTCAAGTCGATCAAATCGATTGTCAAGATCGAACTGGTGGATTACCAGCCCGATACGCTCTGGAATACAGTTGCGCCAAACGAGTACGGCTTTTATTCCAACGTCAACCCGGAGGTATCGCACCCTCGCTGGTCACAAGCCTCCGAGCGCCGCATTGGCGAACTCGGGCGGCGTCCCACGCTCATGTTCAACGGCTATGCCGAGCAGGTGGCTTACCTTTACGAAGGTATGGATCTGGCGAAAAATTATTAAGTGCTTGTTGAAAGAAATAAGGACAATGAAGAAATCTCGCTTCACCCCACTGCAAATCCTGATGCACGTCTATGCCTGGAGCGCACTGGCGCACCTGCTGTTCGACTTTGCCTTTGGCTACCTATCCCCCAATCCGATCCAGGACCTGGAGCAGCGCACCGGCCGGCACGCCATTACGTTGCTGGTATTGTCGTTGCTGTGCACGCCGCTGAATACGCTCTTAGGCTGGAAGGAGCCGCTCAAGCGCCGCCGCGCACTGGGCCTGTATGCATTCATGTACGCGGCCATCCATGTGCTGATCTTCCTGGACCTGGATTATGGCCTGGCCTGGAGCCTGATCTTCCAGAGTGTGTTTGAAAAGCCCTACATTCTGGTCGGCGCAGCCTCCTTCTTGATGTTGATCCCGCTGGCGGTGACTTCTTTCGACGTGTGGAAGGTACGCCTTAAGAAGAACTGGAAGCGCCTGCACAAGACGGTGTATTTCATTGTCCCGCTGGTAGTGCTTCATTTCGCCTGGTCGAAAAAGGGCAATATCTTCCAGTTGCAGGGGGACATCCTGCGCCCGCTGGTCTACGGCCTGGTGGTACTGTTGCTGTTAGGTGTACGCCTCCCAGCCGTGCGCAAGGCACTGGCCACCTTCCGCACCCGAACCCTGGCTCTTTTATATCAACGCAAATCGCAGCCCAATGCCTGACCCTTGTTATTGTCTAGTTCCCTACCTGAACAATTAAAAACACCCCTCTCCGAAAGGAGAGGGGTTCGTGGATGCGTACCTGTGAGTCTGGCTCCTGCATGGTGCACTATTTCGGCTCATCCGCAGAAATCAATATGCTCAAGAAGCAGTTCCTTATTACCACCTCCACTATGGGAACGGCTCGACGGATACCACGATTTCACAATCACCGCCTGGGTCAGTCAGAGTGCGATTCATGACCGGTAATGCAGCCATATCCACTGCCGGGATCGTGCCTGTAAAGTCACATATAAGATGGGTAAACGACATGTAATTGGACTGAAAATCGTAATTCCACATCCATGTGCGAATCTCCAGATCGCCACCAGCGTAACCATACTCGAACACATTGCTTTCTTTGTTAACTGAAGTTTGTCCAGCCAGCGTAAAGCAGGCAGCGCAGTACTCCTCTCCCAAGGCAGGTCCCCAGGGCGGAATCGGAAGGGCAGCAGGATGCTTTCCCTCCGCAAAGATCGGCATCGTATGAGCCGTGAAGTAGCTGCCGCATGCTGCGCTACAGCTGCCGGCATTAAGTGCGGGAATCAATTCTGTTTCCACGTCGAATTCCTGGGGCGGGCACACCAGGAGCCCTAATTCATGCGGCCTGAACCAATCTCCAGCGGTCGGGTAATTCGTTTTCAGTCCCGTACCCTGAAAAATGAGCTGATCCTGCGATATACCACCAACTCGTACGACACCTCTTAAGCCTGCAAAGCAACCCCCGAACCCGGCTGCATCGTTGGCGCCGGCAGTGGACAACACACGTATTTTCTCAAGCGTTACTTGCACGTTTGGCTTACTATCAGCAAATACATTGTTTTCCTCATTGGTCTCTGGGACCAGGTTGTCCGGATCCACCACAACTTCATATTGAGGTTCTAAAAGGGCGAATTCAGCAGGCGTCCAGCCTGGCCAGGAAACAATCCTGGTATCGCCAGGCATAATCGTCTCTGGCATCAGACCCAGTGGTGGCAAGGCGTCAACGCGGGTGCGTACACCCAAAACTTCCTGGAAGAAAGCAAAGCTAGGCTCCCAATTATCCAGGCGGGAATTCCCACCATTTTTCACTGCTATTCGCAAGATGTCATCACCTTCGGGATAATATACACGTGTTATCTCCAAATCTGGTATACCAGGCTGCCAGGTGAAATCGAAAGGGATATCCCGGATATAGACCGGCAATCCACCAGGGGTGCCATCTTCGGTGACAGTCAACATGAACAAGCGCAGGCCATTGGTGGTGAGTGGTTCTGTGCCTTCATAGTAGATGTTACTCTTAATCGTCCCGCCTCCAGTGCTTACGGAGACACCATTCCAAGTGAATACTGATGGTACCAGGCTTCCGTCAAGCAATGGAAGCGCGCCAATCATAACCCGCTCAGTAAAATCACCGATGTAATAATGCTCAAGTTCCAATTCCATCCTCGCGTCCTGATAGGGCTGGTTATCCACAAGGGCAACCCGGTTCTCACCTACGCAGAGATCGGGGGAAATTGCCCAGGCAATATTGCTGAGCGCAGAGAGCTGGACTTCCGCTCCGCGAAAAGCGCGTACCTCGAAGCGGTATTCCTGGTTGCACAACGGCGGCTCAACTACGCCACTTCCAATTCCAATGACGTTGAAAGGATGATTATCAGGCACAGAGGCAATATTCATTCCATCGCGGTACACGTGGAAACCGACATCTGAATTATCTACGCTCGGGTCCTCATCCCATTGCCAACTGAGATTGTAGTGGGGACCTATAAATGTCAATGTAAGGTTATAGGGCGTTGGTAAGGTCGTCTCTTCGCAATTTCCGTGGCAAATACGGTAGGTCAGATCGAACCAGTTGGCATCCATTGCGCCATGGCCAATTAATTCTCTTCCGTCCCAGTCTTCTGGTCCGTGATCAGCGATGAAGATACCCATGTGGCGTACATCTGGATCCAACGGGTCGTCGCTGAAATGCCCCCAGCAGTCCATTTCAAAATGCAGCGGACCTACTTCAGGCACATCAACCAGTCGGCCGTGTAAACCGCCCATGAAATCGGATGCATTCCATATCCCATTCCCAGGAGCGGTTTCGCTGAAATTGCCTGGGACAGCAGGTACTCGCTCCAAGGGTCGTGAAGTCAGCGTCACATAGCAGTAGATATCTCTGGCCCCGATGGCAGAAACCAGGTTCACCGCTTCTACTTCCAGGAGGGACATTGGTGGCGGCTCAGGTGGATCCGGATCCGCCTCAACCTCTGGCGGGTCTTCGCTTGGTGGACCTTCCGCTTCGATGCCGGCCACCAGATCTTCAGGGAAGAAACCCTCCCCCGGGCTCCAGGCATCACCGATCTCGCCTCCTGGCGGGCAGCCATTCCACTCGGGAGCGCCGACTTCCTCCGGGCAATCATCCTGTTCGTCTGCGATGCCATCCTGGTCCGTATCGGGCAGGTCCTGGCGGACGTCCACGCTGATGACCGCGTTCCCTTCGCCTCCCTCCTGGTTGTAGGCCACTCCAACCAGCGTGTGCAGGCTGGCATGGGTAGGGGTCCAACCCCAGGAAGTTGTCAAAGCCACATCGCTGCCGGCCATTTCGCCCACGAGTTCGCCGTCCGCCCAGAGTTGCAGCAGCGTGACCTGGTTGCCCTCAGGCACATATGCCTCCACACCAACCGGGATAACACTCCCAAACGGGATCTCGCCCAGGTTCGGGGGATAGAAGATCTGCACGACTGGCACAGGCACCTGAGACGCCTGTGCTGTCTGGGTCAAAAGCAGCGCTCCTCCGCCAATTAAAACTCCCAGCACGCACAGCCCGGCTAATATTCCTATAATCCAAACAACTTTTCTTCTGTTCATCGCAGCTCTCCGTTATTTCACGATCACGCACAAGAAATGACATGCCTGGCTGGCTGCCCCCCAATTCCCGGCGCCATCCTGCGCCTTCACGTACCAGCTGTATTTTGAATCGACGTTATTGAGGTTATATGAAGTGCCTGTACTGTAGTATTGAGTCGTCTGTTGAGAATACGCATCTATAAGCGTGATCTGATACTGCGCGATACCACTTTGATCCTTTACCGCATTCCATGACAGGGAGACAACGCCGCAGTAGGTCAGGGAAACTGGTGATTTTTGTGAACCACAAGGTGACAATCCCGACGGTGCAGGAGGTGGTTGATTATCCTGTGGCGGTGGCGGTGGAGCTGTGGTGACAATTACTGGGGGGGGTGGCGCGGTTGTGATAACCACTGGCGGGACATATATTGTGGGCGTAGGCGTGGGTGTATCCACAATCAGGACCAGCTTCACACTGAGATCCTCTGTGTGTTTGTCCTTGTACTCCACATGCAGGAAATGCTCTTCATCCTGCTGTGGGCAAACTCCCTGGTTCCCTTCTGGATCTACCGCAACGCTGTCCACTTGAACGAGCTGGGCATTTTCGGTACTCCAGTGCAGTGCCGTGCATTCCCCCAACCTCAAGGAGGTCCGATCCGCCCAGAACTGGGCACCAAAAGTCATCTCACCGCTGATCGTTACCAGCACAGGAGAAGAGAGCGGTCCTTCCACACCGCCTACCCGCAGGTAGTACACGCCGGGTTGCTCCGGGTTCCACGCCCACTCGTAGGCCGGGGGTTTCTTCCCCAAGATCGGTGCTGCAGGCAACCCTGAATTGGCATCATTGAGGTACAACACGGCTTGCCCAACCGCTGGGTCGATATGGCCGATGACTTTGATGGATATTCCGGGTGGAGCTTCGGCGCCATTGAGCGGGGCATCGATCCACGCGCCTTCTGGCGGGTTCAGATCGGCACCTCCTTGGCTAATAATTTCCTCGGGGTAATTACAGGATGTCAGCAATAGTAGAATTATGACCAGAGTAAGCCCTCTGGAGAGACGCTTTTTTCGAGTGAACATCAACAGACCCTCCCTTTTCAATCCTCTTATCGGTGAGGCAAGAAGCGAAGAAACAGATGAATATTACGTCGATCGCGGCGAAGTAAATTTTTTGGCCAGCAGTACCGGTAAAGTAAACTCAAAAACCGAAGATCACCACCCCTAAAAGCATAAACCGCCTCATGAATATTGTACAATGATCCCGCTCATACTCCAATCACCATTGAGTACCTTCAAGATTGTTTCCCCCGTCTCCTTCACCCATACACAATGGGGACCTAAGGTGAGGCGCACCTAAATTGACTGATTACCTTTTCCTGCCAACGCCTAGCCATCCTGAGGTCCACCCTTCCGGTAGGTAGGGCGGATGATTTTTCAAGTAGGAAGCCAGACAACCCTGGCGGTAACCAAGGCGATCGTTCTGGAAGGTCAAGCAAGCAGGAAGGCGTTGAGGACACGCCTGATTTTGAAACTAATGCGTATTGCCATATTTGCTTAGATTAGTGGCGATACTTATCTGGCCAGAAGGAAAGGGATCGATACTCAACGAAGGGTACCAATAAGTTTAACCAAGGAGAATTTATATGAAACCGTCCGAATATTACCGCTGGCTGAAGCGAGATTGGGCTAAAGCAGGCTTTGTTCTCTCGATATTCCTGTTCGTTTTTCTTTTCATATTTGTGCGCAAGGATGATTTTGTGGTGTTCATCCTTCTGCTGCACACTCCTTTGTACATGCTTCATCAGACCGAAGAGTATATTTTTCCTGGTGGTTTTGGAAGATATTTCAATACAAAGATATTTAGGCTGGAAACTGAAGAGGGACCGGTAGATGAAAACTTTATCTTCTTTGTGAATGTACTCTTGATATGGATCGCCCTACCTGTTTTTGGTCTTCTGTCCACACTTGATTACAGCTATGGATTATGGATCCCGTATTTTTCATTTTTTGCAGGTATCGCGCATATACTGTTGGCGATAAAGGCGAAAAAGCTTTACAGCCCGGGTCTGTTTGTGAGCCTGCTTCTCAATATTCCTGTAGGGTTTTGGGCAATTCAATATCTGCGCAACACAGGGATTCTCGATAACCTCTTCTTGAATCCGTATATGGCGATAGGGCTTGGCTTGAATGCATTACTTCCAATTATGGGAGCAATCCTGCTGAGAAATTACAAAAGCACTGGGCGACATGCACCATTGAAAAATAATACCCGCTGACTCAGCCCAACTACATATCGGCAATCCCCGGGTAGTCCCAGGCCGCCAAACCGACCAGCAGCCCGGTCAGGGTATCCATCCCGGAAGTGTGGCCCAAGGCCAGCGCAGATTCCACGCGCTTCCGAAGCATGCCCGGTTCCATGCCCTCACTGATCGCCTGGGCGAGAGACGCCAGGTGGCTCGATACCTGGCCTTGCGCCGCGTGCAGCAGGTATGCCCTGCTGATGTCATTTGTACCCTGCGAGAGATCGACTTATCTCCTCGCGTTCGTTGTTTGTTATGCGCTAATATTTTGTCTTTTGCATACGAATGATTGTATCTCTCCATTCGTTGCACTAAATATTTGACTCCAAGAAGATAAAACTGGCTAGAATCGGATATTCTCCGAACATTTGGGTTGCCAGTAAGAATCAGAACAACCCACGCAGCGCAAGCAGCAGGCCCACCAGCACCAGAGGAATGCCAACAATTGCGCCGATCACCGTCAGGCTGATGACCACGCCCACGATCATGAGCACCAGACCCAGGATCACGGCGACCAGCCGCCCGGTCAACATCACTATACCACTGATCAGTTTCCAGATCGCCCAGAAGGGCCAAAGGAACCAGGAAATCTTCTGTTTTTGTTCTGACATTTTCACCTCCATCTAGGATATACGGGGCATAAGTTAAAACGTATCAATCGAATTTGGACAGATTACATCGTGATATAATGCGGCGCATGGAAAACAACGAAATTCCTCAACTCGTAGTAGAAGAGACTGTCACATTCAAGCGCAGCCACTTTTACGCTGTGCTGGTCATTTTTGCATTTACTGCCGGGATCCTGGTTGGTTATCTGGTCTGGGGCGTCCTGGCACCGGCGCAAATGGCCTCCAGCCCGCAACCAACAGTCGCCCAGGCACAGGTCCCGCCCGGGCAAGTCGCCATACCCACTACCGCCCCCGCCTTCACCCGCTATGAGATTCCCACTGAAGGGTATCCCAGCCTTGGGCCGGAAGACGCAGAAATCGTATTGGTAGAATTCAGCGACTTCCAGTGCCCGTACTGCAAGCGCTGGTTCGACGAAACATATAAACCCCTTATGGCCGCCTATCCAGGGCAGATCCGGTTGGTGTACCGCAATTTACCGTTGACCTCCATCCATCCACAGGCCATGTCAGCCGCGATAGCCTCTCTTTGCGCAAACGAGCAAGGCGCTTATTGGCCCTACCATGACAAGCTCTTTGGCGGCGAGTTAGAGCTTGGGAGGGAAGCGTATCTACAGTATGCGTCCGAACTGGAGCTCGATGGTGCGGCCTTCGAAAGTTGCCTGGAAAGCGACCAGTTCGATGACATCATTCAACAAGACATGGACTACTCGCTAAATCTGGGGGTACGCTCTACTCCTACCTTCTTTGTCAATGGACTGGCGATTGTCGGGGCCCAGCCCTTGAGTGTGTTCCAACAGGTAATCGACCAAGAATTGGCCGGGGAGATCCCCCAATAAGGTCTTAGGACGGCACATAGTGCCGTCCTTTTTTTATGGGAGGGACAATGAAGAAATTCGTCGCCGTTGCAGGGAACATCGGTGTGGGGAAATCAACACTGGTCGAAAAAATTTGCCAGTACCTGGATTGGGAGCCATTCTATGAACCTGTCGCTAAAAACCCCTACCTGGCGGATTTCTACCAGGATATGCCGACCTGGGCTTTTCATTCACAGGTCTACTTCCTGACCCACCGTCTGCGCGCCCATCACCAGCTGGCCAAGCACCCCAATTCGGTGCTGCAAGACCGCAGCGTGTACGAAGACGCGGAGATTTTCGCCCAGAATCTGTACATGCAAGGTCATATCTTGGACCGCGATTTCAGCACGTACCGGGAGCTGTACGAGACGGTGATCGAATTCCTACCTCCCCCAGACCTGGTTATCTACCTGCGGGCGACCGTGGATACGCTCATTGGCCGTATCGCACGTCGTGGGCGGGAGTACGAGCGCGCCATCTCCAGGGGTTACTTGGACAGCCTTAACCAACTTTACGAAAATTGGATCGCTCGATTCACGCTGTGCCCGGTATTGACACTTCCGGCTGACGATCTGGATTATGTAGCCCACAATGGGCATTTGCGGCTGATCGTGCAGAAGATCGAAGAAAAATTGACCGGTAAGGAGGAGGTGGTCTTCGAACCGGAAGAAGTTGCGAACGCGGCCACAGACTGAAAAAGAACAGGCGCTTGTCAGCGCCTGTTTGCTTTATTAGTGTAGGATGGCACGCCACTTCTGAGACTCATCCTCCAGCATTGATTCGCTCTCTCCGACCCCATCCCAATATAGTCTGTTATAGATACCACCACCGCTGGCCAAGCATTCCCCATAGACAAATTCTTCGGGCGTAGTGTCTGGTAGGAGACAAGTTGGGGGTCCGACGTCCGGTAAACTTCCTGCCTGGAGCGGGAAGGTACCCGTCAATGCATTGGGGTTACCCGGCGTGGGGAAACAGGGGTCATTCCAGTACCCCAGGCGATCCGGGATACGGCACCAGGATTGATCTGGATAACGCACAACCCCGTATGTGAAGGCATCGATAACCGACCCACGTGAATTCAACAGGCGCACGCTGTCTCCGGCATCGCTGAGCAGGATGCCGGTTTCGGCAGCATAGAAGACCGCTCGTTCTCCCGGCTTGAGAGTCAGGGCGCCTAGCGTATAGGCCGAGGAGCCAAGATACTGTTCGTCGTCCAGCCGATAGCCTTTCAGATCCACATCGATCACCCCAGCGTTTATAACCTCAATGAATTCATCGTCTACATCTACCGTGCCATCGTTGTTCCAGTCGTGACCGGGACGTGGCAGGAATTCGCTGATGCCCAGGAACGGCGCCGGACCGGGCGCGGCGGTGGCTGTTCGATTTGCGCTCACGGTGGTCGGGTTCGGCGTGACCGTTGGGGTGACATTAAAAGGGACATTGGCTCTACGAGGCGTCCCTTTAATCTCATTCACGCCGGAGGCGTCCAATGCCTTCGTCCCAGTATCGTTTGTGGGATCATAAGTAACCCAGACGAAATCGCTGTCAGCGCTGATCAGGCTGCGCTGCATGCTGGAGTACGTGGATGCGCTGCCCCCCGGCCAGGAGCCGCCATTTACGTTGGCCGTATCGATGAGGGTGTTGGAGTCATCGTACAGACGCAAGATCTCCCCAATGTTCGAGAGTGAGCCGCTATAGATCTGGTCCGCGGTGATATCCAGTACCACATCGTCCTCAGTGTTTTCCAGCAAGTAGTATCCTCCCGCCGGGATGGTACCGCTCAACGTGATGTTCGGGCTGTTGTCGCTTGAGCGCAACACCCAACCAGTGATATCGATACCACTCGAACCAGGGTTATACAGTTCCAACCACTCATCGCTTGAGGATGCCTGCGTGCCCATCCAGGCTACCTCGCTGATGATGACGGCTAATTGCGGAGTAGCTTGGTATCCAACCTGGTTATCCGTACTTATACTGGCAGTGTTGTTATTACCGACCAAATCTGTTACTCGATTTGCAGGAATGGACGGAATTAAAGTTCCATACCCTGTGACCGCTGTGGCAGTCAGCGTAAAGGTTTCGTGATCTCCTGAATCGATAATGTTCCATGTAATTCCGGTTGCACTTCCGGACTGGTTGATATCAGCCACTGTGAAAATACTGGGGATGATAGGTTCGGAAAAGACAACAGTAAAATTGATCGGCAAATTGTTCGTTGGATCACTTTGACCAATCGACTGGTTTACTGTTACTGAAGGGGGAATATTGTCGAAGAACTGAACTGTATTATCTGTACTTGTACTAGGAGTGTTAGTGTTGCCAGCCAGATCAGTCACTCGCCCTGCGCCAATGGAGAGGATCAGGGTCCCATTGCCCGCTACGGCTGTGGCGGAAAGCGTAAAGGTCGTATGATCTCCAGAATCGGTGATGCTCCAGGTATCACCACTGGCAGTTCCAGACTGGGTGATATCCGCCGGTGTGGTGAACGTACTTGTGTTTATTGGTTCAGAAAAGACGACCGTAAAAGTTACAGGTGTCCCACTAGCCGGATCTGCCTGACCTGAGGCTTGCTCAACAGTTACCGTTGGTGCAATATTGTCCAGAATGTAAACTTCATCAATAGCTGGCTCCCCTGTTGGCAACGAGGCGCCTACGGCATCAGTAATGCCAGGCGATCCGCTTTGATCCAATCCCACAGTGCCGTTCGGTAAACCGGCAAGATTCCCACCAGAGACAATCACATCATAAACCGAGCTGGTCACGAGAATAGTGGTTGTTACCGTGGCCGTCGTCCCGGTAACAGAGAAGTCGCTTGAATCCACTCCTGTAACTGGCTCACTGAAAATAACACGAAACGTTAGCGTGTCGGCATTTGTAGGGTTTGCAAGTGGATTCTGGCGTCTAAATGAGACAAGACTCGGAGGATCCTGATTATCGATCACAATGGCTTTATTCGCTCCAAGCGATCTAGTCGCGCCCGGATTCGGCAAGGTCAAATCCGCGTCTCCTACCGCGCCAATTATCGTCCCCCCATTCAAAGTAAAAGAATTTGTGCCTGAATAATCCAGGTCATCAGATACATCACCGCTCTGTACCACATAATTGAAAGTCAAGATGTTCGAACCGCTCCCGCTCGCATAGGTCGCTATCCTGTCTGTAATCCCGGTTTCAAGTAAAATCGTTGGTGCGCCGGTCACATCCACGTTCGAGCTGAATTCAACGGTAATCGCTAAGGAAGTTCCAACTGTGTATATGCCATCAGAAACCGTGGATGTTACGTTGGTTACTTTCAAGCATCTAATCGGTATACTAGTCGAGTTCTGAGGATTGCTGGGTGATTGCAAAATAAAATCGGCAGCATTGTTATTGTCGTCAGTGCAGCCAATATTTTTTCTCTCATAACTTTGGTTGCTGTTTCCAGAAAGAGGGGCTAAAGTTGTTCCTTCAAAATATGCCGATCCGACATTCATTCCAACTTCGTCAATTACCGTTACTCCATCTGCTAATATTATTGCAATCCCGCCACCGTCGGCTATATCAAGTGCTACCGTTGAATCGCCAGATACACTCCCGCTATATGATGAACCCACAACCAAGAAACGTTGTCCTGGAAACAAACTGGTGCCTGCCGGGAAAGTATATCGAGTGCTTACCGTACCGGTACTGCTTGATCTTTGCAGCAACCAGTCTCCAACGGCTATTGAATTGTTCGTTCGGTTATAAAGTTCTACAAACTCATCTGATCCCCCACTAGGTCCCGATGTCCGAAATTCGCTGATAACTACATCTCCAGAAGTGGCTTGAATAGCTGGCGCCGCACGCGCAGAAAGGCCCGCCCCGTCCAGCCCTCCCACGCACAGGGCAGAGAGCAGCAAAAGCCCGGTCAACCAGCGGAAAAAACGCTTATTCCATTGCATCGTTTGAAAAAAGAAAACACCGTCGAGGCTGAGTATATCGCACCTCGACGGAAACCATCGCGCTCCGACGGCGCGCCTGCCACTTGCCGCGTCAGCGCGGTTCGATCACCATCTTAACCGCTGTGCGCACCTTGTCTTCAATTTCTACGTCAACAAACTCCGGGACACAACAAACTTCGATGCCATCATTACGCAGGTACCCGGTTGCCAGTACCAGCGCTTTTACAGCCTGATTGACCGCGCCGGCGCCAATAGCCTGTACTTCCGCCCGTTTGTACTCGCGGATGACGCCTGCGATGGCCCCGGCAACTGCGGAGGTACGGGAGTTGGCAGAGACCTTAATCATATCCATCTTGAGCCTCCCAGTGGGTCCATAGAAGGGGCACAATCGTTCTGTAAAAATTGTACAAGATTTACCATACAGATTCAAGCAGCTTTATCAATAGTTAAATAGAATCAGTCGTCATAGTAGTGGGTGTGGAAAATGTGGACAAACAGACCTGTGACAAAAAGACCCCCAGATATAGGGAACTTCTAATAGAGCAAGCGTGCATCTATGGGGTACGACCGCTCTCCATGGTTGGCCTGCTTGTGCAGAACGGACGCATAAAAATGTAGACAATTGCCCTATGAAGCCTTATTTCCATATCTGGCAGGGCTGAATGAATCTCCCCTATATATGGGGGATGCGCGCAAAGGGTGGTTTGCTGAATTATCGAACAATTGAGCAGGTTTTCCACAATCCGGCTGACTTATCCACAGTTTTGTGCTAGTTATCCACAGTTTGGATGGCAGCTTTCCTTTGTCGCACCCAGCGTTTCCCCCAGATGTGGGCCTTCGTCGGGTATACCTAGATGGAGGTGGACGTTTCCAGGCCGTTGGCTTCGGCAATTTCATCCAGCAGGATCTCGATTTCATCCAGAAAATGATCCAGGCCGGCCACCCGCTCGGAAAATTGGCCTCCAAGCAATCCCAGATGTTCGAAGGCAGACTGCCATAGATCAGTTTTACCTTCAGGTAGAACTGCAGCGGCCAGCGTCCAGGTGAGCAGCATCGGCCAGAGCAACACCCTCGCATCCTCGCCACCGAGCATGGCTTTAAAGCATTGCAGATAATAATTCAAGCGGGCAGAGTGGATGCGCGCGTCTGCCCGGCCGGTTTCAAAGGCAGATTTGAAGGAGATCTCCCAACCGGGCAACCAGCCTTCCAGTGTAGAGGCGTCAACGTCCGAGCCTCCCAACAAACCTAACAAGCCCGCGCTCATGCCTGGACGCCCGGCCTGCTCAGCCAGAGTAGGGAAGAGCAGTAGCAGGCGACGTTCCGGTAGTGGTGGGCCGTGTAACTCCGCGATGGCGTTTGCAGCGTGATACAGAGATTTGAAATAGCCTGCCACTTCCCTGGGACCGGCCTTCTCTCCTACGTCGGTCAGGTCAAACCAGATCTGGCGGCCATGCTCGAGAAGCTTACGGCAGCGTTGCAGCACAAGGGTCAACTCATGAAATTCGAAGCCGGCCCGTACAGCAGCCTGAGTGAATTCGAAGAAATGTTGGTTGTCGTACAACAGCATTGGGTCGTAGATTTCGTACCCAAGCCAAGGGTTGACGCGCAATTCGCGGGTCGGGCTGTAATCCGCCTTGGCATGGAAGGAAACGTCGAGGTGGAACTCGGGGGTCAGCCGGACGATTTCACGTGAGGCGGGGGGGGGGCCTGAGGTGACCAACACCAGATCGATGTCGGTGGTGCCGCCGAGGAAAGGCTCCTCGGTCAAGAGCGATCCCGTCAGGTAGGAGGCGATGATGTTCCGGTTGTTGTAGGCGCGCTCTTGCGCAGTCTCCTTGGCAATACGGATGAGTGATTCACGCGTGACACGCATAATGGTCTCGTTACTCTGCTTCTGTCAACGGCAGAACCGGCTGGAAGGGCAGCAAACCCAGGTTCTGCCGGATTCGTTGCTCAATCAGGTTTAGATGTTCGGGATTCTGGATGATGTTCAAAGGATCGGTGTCGATCTTCAAGACTGGCGAACCATCGTAGGGTTTCGAAAAGAAGGCCTCGTATGCGCGATTCAACTCAGCGATATAGTACTTCTCCATCTGGCGTTCGTACGGGCGGTCCCGGAACGCAATGCGCTGCATGAGTACCTCAGTGCTGGCCTGAAGATAGACGATCAAATCCGGCTTGGGGATTTTCTCCCCCAGAGCTTCGTGCACTTTATGATACATATCCAATTCGTCGCCTTCGAGGTTGATGCCTGCAAACAAAGCATCCTTGGCAAAGGTGTAATCTGCCAGGAGGTTCTTACCCGACGAAAGAAGTTTGGGCACGGTGCTGTTCTGCTGGCGATAGCGGCTAAGCAGGAAGAAGAGTTGTGTCTGGAAGGCGTACCTAGCGCGGTCCGCATAAAAATCAGAAAGAAAGGGATTCTCCTCGAAGATTTCGAGCAGCAGATCGGCATCAAAGCGGGGCTGTAACAGGCGGGCCAGGGTGGTCTTGCCAACACCGATCACCCCTTCAATAGCAACGTACATGGACAGGCTCCGGCGGGTGGCATTGGCTAAGGATACCATAAAACGCTTTCCGGCTTTTGGTGGGATCCTGATGGGATATCCAGGGGGATTGGTCGCAGGCGGTATAATCGCAACATGCCTCGCATTTGCATCGTGCCTCGCGTGGTGGGCAGCGGAGGCATGGCCTCCTTTCGCATGAAGTTTGAAGATGGTCTGCGGCAGCGTGGGATCGAAGTGACGCATCAACCAGACACAGTGGCCGACGCGCTGCTGGTCATCGGTGGGACGTGGCGCCTGTTGCCGCTGTTGCGCGCCCGACGCCGGGGTGTGCGCGTCGTCCAAAGGCTTGATGGTATCAACTGGGTTCAACGGGTCCGCTGGAGTGGGTTGCGCTACACGGTGCGCGCTGAATATGGCAACGCCTTGCTAGCGCTTATCCGGGCACGCCTGGCCGACCGTGTGGTCTATCAGAGTGAGTTCATTCGGCGCTGGTGGCAGGATTGGTACGGAGAGGCGGAAGCACCAGGACAGGTGATCCTCAATGGCGTGGACTTGCGGGTTTTCTCGCCGCACAGCGAGAGCGCGCTGCGGCCGGATCGTTGCCGGTTGCTGGTGGTGGAGGGTAGCCTGGCAGGAGGATTGGACACAGGCCTCAAAGCAGCCGTGCAGTTGGCTGAACACTTGACACAAAGCTTTCCGATCCAATTGACCGTGGCCGGCCAGGTGGACGAGAGAGCCCGAAGCCGGCTGGCACGTACCAGCCAGGTTCCTGTGGAATTCCTTGGGGTCGTCCCGCGCGACCAGATTCCGGGACTCCTGCGCGCCTCGGACCTGTTGTTCTCGGCCGAGATCAATCCGCCCTGCCCAAATGCCGTGATCGAAGCCCTGGCGTGTGGCCTACCCGTGGTAGGATTTGATACAGGGTCCTTGAAAGAACTCGTCGTAGGCAATGCTGGCAGGCTGGTCCCTTATGGAGGCGATCCGTGGAAATTGATTCCACCGGACGTACCGGCTCTGGCAATCGCCTCCTCGGAAATATTGCACAAGCCGGATAGGTTCCGGAAAGCAGCGCGGCTCCAAGCGAAGAAACGCCTTGGACTGGATATGATGGTGGAAGCCTATTTGCAAGCACTGTTGGAGGTTTGAGTGGACGAAGAAATTCTGACGTTCTTACGGAAACATTTACAGGCGATCCAGGAAAACGATTCGGGAATTTATTCGGAGACTACGGCACAAGACCTGACTCTGTATGAATGGTGGGTAACGCCGCACCGTATCGATGGCCTGCCCTTCCATGAGTTCATGATGGACGCCAATGCCGCACGAGGTGGAGTGTTCGGCGCGGAAGATGAGGGGCAGAAGGCAGTTACCCGCTTTGACCTCGCCAACCTGCACATCCAGCGTTATGGCGATGCAGCCATTGCCAGCTATACACTGTTGATCAGCACGGCGCTGCCGGAGGAAGTCCGCGTGGCTTCGCACAATGAGAGTCGTGTCATGGTCAAGCTCGATGGTAAATGGAAGGTTGTACACTGCCACAAGTCTCCCGCCTGGCAGGCACCGCATATCGCCTCCCAATGACATTTCATAAGAATTCCACAGATTGGCTTTGGTTGGGCCTGACATTATTTCCGCTGGTATGCATTGCCCTGCTGTTACCGCTCAGTCCGCAGGATTACTGGTGGTACCTACGGCTTGGGCAGGACATCGTGAACTCGGGGGCAGTTCCCGCAGTGGACAGCTACAGCTTCACGAGAGCAGGCGCTACTTATTTCTATCAAGCCTGGCTGGCTGCCATCCTGTTCTGGAAGACTTACCAGATTGGCGGCCTTTTACTGACGTTCATTTTACGCGGATTGATCGTGGTGGCGACTTATGCGCTGCTCTGGCTGCTGGCCTGCGAAGCCGGCGCGGGGTCGCGACTGGCGAGCCTGCTGACCTTCATAGCGGCTCTGGTGGGGAGTGGCAACTGGTCCTTCCGCCCACAGTTGTTCACCTATCCACTCTTTGTGCTCGCTGTTTATGTGCTCTACCGCTGGAGACAGGGCAAGGATCGGGGAGTATGGCTTCTTCCGGTCCTTGCCCTGTTATGGGTCAATCTGCACGGCTCCTACCCATTGCTATTCGCCCTCGGGTATCTCACGCTGCTCTTTGGACGGGGTCACAAGAAGCCGCTAGGGGCCGCCATGGGATTGGCGACGATCGCGATATTCGCAAATCCACACGGCACAGGCGCGCTGGGGTACGTGGTACAGATGCTCACCGCCCCATCCAACCAGCTCAGCATCGAGTGGGCGCCTCTGGTTAACCGTGGCTGGCAGGCCAATCTGTTCTTTGCCTGGCTTCTGGCCTTTGCCCCGCTGGTGGCTGTTTCACCCCACAAGTTGACATTACTGGATTGGACTCTTTTCCTTGCCTTTGGATGGCTGGCGCTTTCCGGGCTTCGTTACGTGATCTGGTTTTCCTTCCTGCTGGCGCTGGCGACGGCGAGCCTGCTTGCGGAGTGGGGGACACGCTTCATCGACCGACCTATCAAGCACGAACGCCCGGCGCTCAATTTGATGGCCAGTCTGCTGCTCCTGTCCTTGCCGTTCGCGACCACACCCGGAATTCGCGAACGCTGGTGGCCGGGGGCACCCAGTCCGTTCGATGATACCAATCCCATTGCAGCTACCGCGTGGCTTGCAGTGCATCCGGAATTGGCCGGGCCGCTTTTCAGTGATCTCAGCCATTCGAGTTACCTTATTTTCGCCCTGCCTTCCCGGCCCGTGTGGATCGATCCGCGCTTCGAACTTTTTCCGGTAAGCCAGTGGGAACGTTATGCGGCCATTGTGCGCGCCTCGCCTCAGTGGCAATCCCTGCTTGACGAGGAAGGCCTCAACTTGCTGATGCTGTCCACTGCCGGCGAACCACTCTTGATTGCAAGCCTACAGAGTACGACCGAATGGTGCCAGATCTATCAGGATGATGATGCCGTGATCTTTTCTAGGTCTGGGATGTGTCCATGAATGGTTTTCCCGGGCGGCTAGCCGTCCAGCAACGCGTACTACCTTCCTACCGTGTACCCTTTTTCGACCTGTTAGCCTTGGCCTGTGCAGATGGAATGAGCCTGTTTGCCGGGCAGGCACGCCGGGGGGAAGGAATCGTGCACGGCGCGTTGCAGGTTGCGCGCTACGCCCCGGCCAGGAACGTGCATCTTTTTTCCGGGCCGGCCTACGTCTGCTACCAGCGCGGCATCGTAGATTGGCTGGCGGGCTGGGAGCCGGATGTGTTGATCTTGGAGGCCAACCCGCGTTATCTTGCGACACCTGCGGCTGTGAGATGGATGCAGCGACGTGGACGGCCAGTTATTGGATGGGGTCTCGGGGCCCCACCACTAACTGGATGGCTGGCTCAGCCCCAGCAGGGCTGGTGGACCGGTTTTCTGAACCAGTTCGACTCACTGATCGCCTATAGCCGGCGAGGCGCACAGGAGTATGCCCAGCTTGGCTTTCCACGTGAGAAGATTTTCGTGGCTTACAATGCGGTTTCTACAAGGCCTGGGGCTGCGCCTGATCAGAGACCATTGAATGAATACCGATTGAGCATCCTCTTTGTTGGGAGGTTGCAGGCACGAAAGCGAATCGATTTGTTACTGCGCGCCTGTGCAGAAATGACGAACCCACCAAGATTGGTCATCATAGGCAACGGTCCAGAACGGCAGTATCTGGAACAGCTTGCTGGTGAGATTTATCCGCTCGCAGAGTTTGTGGGTGCTAAGCACGGAGTAGACTTGTACCCTTATTTCACAGAGGCGGACCTTTTCGTCTTGCCTGGAACGGGGGGGCTGGCTGTGCATCAGGCCATGGCGCATGGCTTGCCGGTTATAGTTGCGAAGGGGGATGGCACTCAGGAGGACCTGGTACGCCCGGAGAATGGCTGGCTTATCCAACCAGAAGACTACAACGCCCTGGTGTCTGCGCTACGCGAGGCGTTATCAGATCCGGGGCGGCTGCGCGAGATGGGTGACGAGTCTTACAAGATCGTCGCGCGTGAGATCAACTTGGAGAACATGGTTCAGGTCTTTATAGCTGCGTTGTCCAGCCTCACAACCTGACAGGCAGCGGAAGCGCAGCAACCCACTTGTTAAACTGCGTGAAGAATGGTGAAGGGCTGGCTAACTGCGCGTGCTTCCACAACAGCCACAGACAGATCAACGGTGCAACCAGGCGTCCGTAAGACCAGGGATAGAAATCAAAAGTGGGCAGGATGAATTGGAGCAGGTAAGCCAGTCCAAACAGGTACCAGCTTCCGGGCGTATCCAATTTCATGAGCAACAGCAAAAATGTGAGGGAAAGAAAAACGCCGTGATGGACCCATACCACTGGTGAGGCCATGGTCATTAGAATGAACAGCGGGGGGACGGCATTGAACAGGCGTACACCGTGCTCTTCTCCCGCTAAAAAGGTTTGTGAGTGGAGCAGACGCCAGACAACAGCCAGCACACCAATGGCAAGCAATCCTTTAGCCGTATAAACGAGTATACGCACTAGGGTGCTGCTTACCGCAAAAACCTGCGAGGGGAAACCGAAGAAGGAATCAAACGAGTTATCGTGGAAGATCGCTGTACGTCCTGCAGCCAGCGTGGTGACATTGTGCAGCACACCCAGGAAGGGGGAAACACCATTCGTCAATAGCGTAATGGAAGCCAGCAGGGCGTTTCCCACCACGAACCAGCCCAACCAGCGCCAGTCCCGCTCCAGCAAAAAGGCCAGCACCAGCACCACCGGGGAGGTCTTGAGTTGAACCGCCAGCGCCAGGAACAAAGCCGAGAGGAAGGAGTACCGCCGGTAGAGCAACAGGCTGAGGAAGACGGCGTTCATGACGTGCAAATTCACCTGCACGTATACAAGTGACCTTAATAAGGGCGTGTTTACCATCATAAAACCGGCCGCCACCAGAGCCGCCAGGCGGGGAGAGAAGCCGTACCGTTCCAGTACTTTGTGCAGCAGGACGTAGAAGACCAGGGTGGATAGAAAATTCAATATCCAGGTTGTTAGCAGGATCGCCTCTTCTCCCAGGGGTACCATAAACGCCAGCAAGGTGGCCCAAAAAGGAAAATAGAAATAGGAGCTTGGTAGTGGGTCGTTCTTAAATAGGTTTGTAGCCGCCTCGATGTAATAAGAAATGTCGCCATATCTGAATCGTTCGCGCAGCACGTTAAGGTACAGGAAAGCCACTAAGAAAAAACCAGCCCAGGTAAAGAAGTTGGAGGCGTTCAATCGCTTCGTATGCAACAGATAGATCAGGTTCCCGGCAAGCAGCCAGGTGAAGGCGACCGCAGCAAGGGTCGTGGGTAAATGCGTATAGATTCCTGTTTGTACGAACAGTTCAAAGCCAAGTTGCCCCCAACGCAAAGCGATGAACAATATGCTGGCCAGCACGGTCAAGGTTGTTACCGTCCAGGCGACCAGAGCGATCAGGCTGGTTTTTCTTGGTTTCATGGTGGTATCCGTTGTAAGTGCGCCTTGTAAGCCCTGTCGTCTGTTGTTCAAAAAGGGGCGGTCACGTACTGAGGTGAGCGACAGGCGCTTGGAGAAATATCCCGATAATTATACTTTGGAAGAAAATGAACCCCCTCCTTTCTTTTCGCGAGCACAGCGTTGGGGGAGTAAAGCCTTTCCTGATACCCTTGACAGGGCGTGGAACGCGATTATAATTTACTGAACGTACGGTAAATATAATCTGGAAGAATACTATGGCAGATCGAAGACAGCGAGACAAAGACCAGACAACCAGGGAAATTCTAGCTGCAGCCAGACGCCTGTTCAGCGAAAAGGGACTGCATGGAACCTCCCTGCGCGATATCGAAGAAGCCTCTAGGGTCTCGAAAGGGCTGATCTTGCATCACTTCGAAAGCAAAGAAAACCTGTACGCCGCGGTGCAGGACCTTTTGATCCAGGAATACACAACCCGGATGGCTGCCCGGCGTGAGGTCAGCAGGGACCTGTCGGAGATGATAAAGACTGTGATTAGTGGGTCGCTGTCTTACAACAAAAGCAACACCGAATTTCGCCGCATCGGATTGTGGTCCTACCTTGAAGGCCTGGAGCGGAATATCGAGTTGGAGAAGCGCTTCACAACCAGCCTGATCGACGGAATGCGCGAGGGGCAGGAGAGCGGATTGATCCGTGATGATATCGACGCCTTCCTGATGCCGTTCATTATCCGAGGTGCGATCGACTATTGGATTCGTAAGGAGGCTTTGAGAGAAGTACTATCAAAAGAGACATCGGACGCGAACAGGGCAACGGATGAAGATCTGGTTGATGCCTTAGTATTCCTATTTCGAAAGTAAGTTTTTTTTACCCACTATATTTACCAAACGTTCGGTAATTAGATAAAGGAGAAACACATGCAAACAAATTCCATCTCCATCGCCAGGGCCTTCCGCATCACTGGCAACGTCAGCCTGCTTCTTGGGGTTCTGACGGTACTTTCCGCAAGTCTGGCGTATGCGAGCAATCATCCGGATTTCTCTATCATCAATACATATCTTAGTGATATCGGAGATACTCCCGGCTGGCCCCAGATTCTGTTCAACACGGGTACGCTCCTGGCAGCTCCCTTGCGCTACGCGGTGCTAATTCTTGTAGTGCTTCGGCTGCAGAGTTTTAACGAGAAAACTGGCGCCTTCGATACTGTTTTCATATCGATAGGCGCCTTATCCACGCTGGGGACAGTCTTGATGACAGCCGTTCCTTTCAGCGTTGCACCAGCTGTCCACAAAAGCGGCATCGGCCTCTATTTCCTGGGAGTTGTCTTCTTGCAAGCCCTACTGGGAGCAAGGCAACTTTCCATCAAGCCGCTGCCCCGTGCCCTGCCGATCTTGAGCTTTTCCATCGTCGTCAGCTACCTGGCCTTCTTCGTACTGTTTATCCTATATGAATCGGGCATGGTTAGACGCTCCACACCAGTATTCTGGGAATGGATGTGCTTCTTTACCTCCATGCTCTGGTTGTTGGGGCATTGTATCGTCCTTGGAAAAGAAGAACCCGGCGATAAGGCATCGTCAATATAAGAGACCGAGACGCAAGCCTCGGTCTCTTGCTAAACTCTGATGACCCTCACGCTTGTGGATTCGCACCTCAAGACTAACGGAATTCTCTGGACAGTTTATCAAGCCGACTTAATTCACTTTCAGATAATTTGAATCGCATCGCACCAGCAGACTGCCTGGCATGTTCCTCTTTGGTAGCGCCGGGAATGGTAACGACTGTTTTCCTCTGGAAGTGGATAACCCAATTCAAGGCTATTTGTCCAGGTGTGGCGTTGTAGTTCTTTGCGAGCTCTTCCAGCTCTTCTACGATCGGGCGGCTGCCCTCGAAATTGCGTTTTAACCTTCTACTCTGTGGAGAAGTGGATTGTTGGAACAGTTTGGGGTTCTTGTGGTATTTCCCGGTCAGCAGGCCATAACCCAGTGGAGTGTAGGCGATGATGGTGACGCCCAATTCCTTGGCGGTTTCGAGCACTCCGTTGCTTTCGATTTTGCGGTTGAGCAGGCTGTATTCCATCTGGTTGGCAGCCAACGGCAGACCGCGTTTATTTAGAGCAGAGTGAGCTCGACGCATCTGCCTCGCATTGAAGTTGCTGATCCCTACCGAATGGATGAGACCCACTTCCACCAGGTCTGCCATGGCGTTCATCTGGGCTTCGATCGATGAAAAGCTCCAGGGGTGGTGCACCATGTACAGGTCAATGCTGTAGCCATTAAGGTTACGAATGCGATCTTGGATGGTCTCGGTGATACTGCGGGCGGTTCTGAAAATGGGAAACCATTTCGTAGCCACCACTACTTCTCCGTTTTGCTTACCTGCGGCTTTCAAACCAGCGGAAAGCCCCTGCTCCGAGCGGCCGAATCCGTAAAGCTCGGCCGTATCGAACCAGTTCATGCCCCCATCCAGGGCAGCCTGGACGATGGCGTTCTTCTCTTCCTGCGGCAAAACTGGGAACATGCTTCCGAACCAACCGCCGCCCCCGGAGAATTGCATCACACCCAACCCTACAGGGGTCACTTTGATGTCCGTTTGGCCGAGCGTACGTTTTTCGAGCTTCATGCTGGATTGCTCCTTAGCCCAAGATCTCTAATTATAACGGGTCACGTGATGGACGTGACCCGTCTTGTGTTTCTTACTGAGAGATGATTGGCTACTCTAACTTCCCTGTTACCATCGCAAGCTTCAACTCTCCGATGGCTTTGGTGATCTGGATCTCGCGCGGGCATGCCATAGTGCAATTGAAGGTCGTGTGGCAACGCGTCACGCCGGAGGCGTTAGAAAGGAGGTGCAAGCGCTCAGGCGCAGACTCGTCGCGATCATCAAAGATAAAACGATGTGCGTTGACCAGTGCGGCGGGACCGAGATATTCTTCGTTGCCCCAGAAGGACGGGCAGGAGGTCGTACAGGCTGCGCACAGAATGCATTTGGTGGTATCGTCGAAGCGGGCACGCGCCTCAGGAGATTGGATACGTTCCTTACCGTCTTTGGGAATGGGGCTTTCGTTTATAAAGAAAGGTAGGACCTTTTTGTAGTTGTCGAAGAAGGGTTCCATATCTACAATCAGGTCCTTGATGACCTTCAACCCTAGGAGGGGCTCGAGCGTGATGGCGTTCCCTACGTCTTTGACGAGCACCTTGCAGGCTAGCATATTGCGCCCGTTGATGCGCATGGCGTCTGAACCGCACACCCCGTGCGCGCAGGAGCGCCGGAAGGAGAGCGAGCCGTCATGGTAGGCCTTGACCTTCTCAAGCACGTCCAGAACGCGGTCGGTCGGTTCAGCCTCGAGCGTGTAGGACTCGTAATGCCACTTCTGGTCCTTTTCGGGATTGTAGCGGAAGATTTTCAGCGTCACATCCATATCAGCCTACCTTACTAATAAACTCTCTTCTTCGGTTTGAAATGCGTTATCACCACTGGCTTATAGCTGATCTTGAGCTTGCCTTTTTGCTTCCAAACCAGTGTGTGTTTTAGCCATTTCTTGTCGTCGCGCTCGGGATAATCCTCGCGGGCATGTCCGCCACGAGATTCCTTGCGGTTGAGGGCCGAAGCCGTGATTACCTCAGCCATATCGAGCAGGTTCCCCATTTCCCAGGCATTGAGAAGTTCAGTGTTAAAGATCTTGCCTGAATCCTGGACATTGACTTGCTTGAATCGTTCCTGCAGTTCGTTGACCTTTGCCAGCGCAGCTTTCATACCCTTTTCAGAGCGGAAGACACCCACGTCATCGAACATGATGGCTTTCATCTCATTGCCGATGTCGAACACGTTTTCTTTTCCGCTTCCATGTCTGAGGCGGTCAAACTGCTCCCGCGAAAACGCGGTGGGATCTGCAGGCAAGGGGGCAAAGTCAGCGCCTCTTACGAACTCCGCTGCCCGCAGTCCAGCGTGCTTGCCGAACACAACCAGATCTAGCAAGGAATTGGTTCCGAGGCGGTTTGCGCCGTGGACCGAGACGCAGGCCACCTCACCGGCCGCATATAACCCGGGAAAGGCCTTGTTCTTTTCGTCCACGACTACTTCACCAAATTTATTCGTAGGGATGCCGCCCATGGTATAGTGCGCCGTCGGCTGGACAGGCATGGGCTGTGTGATCGGGTCCACACCCAGATAGGTGCGGCAGAAGTCGATGATATCGGGCAGCTTTGACATGATCTGCTCGCCGGTCACCTTAATGGGTGAGCCGTCGGGGTTGGTGCGCCCATCGATTTCTGCATATTTGTTCACGGTCGGAGGCGTCACGTCCAGATATAGGAAGCGTTTACCGCCGATCCCGCGTTTTTCGCGCATTTCGATGTACATGGCGCGGCTGACGACGTCGCGAGAGGCCAGATCTTTCACGGTTGGGGCGTACTCGTTCATGAAGCGCACCCCCTCATTGTTGAGCAAAACACCGCCCTCCCCGCGCACGCCTTCGGTGATCAGGATACCCATCTTGTATATTCCGGTGGGATGGAACTGGAAGAATTCCATATCCTCTAGCGGGATGCCACGACGGGAGACGATGGCGGTGCCGTCACCGGTATAGGCATAGGCGTTAGAGGTGATCTCCCAGACGCGCCCATGCCCGCCTGTAGCCATAATTACCGCCTTGGCGTGGAAGGTGTGCATTTCGCCGGTGGCCAGTTCGACTGCCACCACCCCGGACACTTTTCCATAGTCAATGAGCACATCCAGGACTTGGAACTCATCGAAGAAGTTCACCTCGTTCTTGAGGCACTGCTGGTAAAGGGTTTGCAGGATCATGTGACCGGTGCGATCGGCTGCGTGACAGGCGCGACGCACGGGTTTGCCCGTCTCGTTGTTGGTATGGCCACCGAAGGGGCGCTGGGAAATGCGGCCCTCAGGCGTGCGGTCGAAGGGCAGGCCCATGTGTTCCAGTTCGTAAACGGCCTGAATTGCCTCCTCGCACATGAATTCGATCGCATCCTGGTCCCCCAGATAATCGGATCCTTTAACTGTATCGTAGGTATGCCACTCCGCGTGGTCTTCCTCATAGTTGCCGAGCGCGGCGCCGATACCGCCCTGAGCCGCGCCGGTGTGCGACCGCGTCGGATAAAGCTTACTGATGACGGCGGTCTTGGCCGTGCGAGAGGCGTATAGGCCGGCCATCAGGCCCGCCCCGCCCGCGCCTACGACTACGACCTCGAATTGATGGGTTTTCATGATGACCGTCCTATGAAGTCCAGATGACGTAGATTCCGATCCCGGGCAAGATCGGCAACAGGATCGTGATGATGACGCGGAAGAGTGTTCTTACCCATGGCTGCGCAAAATAATCGTCCAGCACGCTCAGCAATCCGTGCAGGCCGTGCGCCGCCGCCGTGAAAACCATCAGGCTGGCCAGAGCCTTCCAGAATGGAGTCGCCCAGGAATCCAGTTCAAGCACGTTCGTGCTCTGCACGTGGGTTACGTTGGGGGTAAAGGCCCAGCGCAGCACGTCGGCCAGATTCATCTGGGTACGCGCGCCCATGATCAATGCGCCGATGATGGCAACCACCATGAAAAGGTACATCGCCAGTGCAGAGAGGCGTGTGAAGAGCCACATCAGGGTTTCAAAATTCATGCCGCGTTTGTTGAGCGGCAAGGTTCTTGATCTGGAGCGCATGCTAGCCTCCCACTGCGGTGTTGAGGATGACAATGATTGCCACGCCGAAGATTGGCAGGATGACAAACCATTCGACCCAGATGGCTTCGCGCTGGTACTCTAGTAACTTTGGCCACAGGTCCAGGAGGGTGATTCGCAGACCATTGATACCGTGGAACAGGGCGCAGAAAATGATGAAAATCTGGAACCACCAGGAGATGTACACAGCGTTGAATAACTTGCCAAGATCGCCTCCCAGGAAGGAGGCTAGGATGTGTGTGGTGACAAAGAGGACGATACCAAGCCCGCTGATGCGATGCAATAACCAAGCGGTCTGCGGACCTCCCCCTTGATACCGAAGACCTTCGAAGATACTGACATTGCGGTCACGCGTCATGGACGCCTCCTGATAAGGTTTGCGTTAATCTCATGAAGATTATCACATGGAGGATATCGCCGAGAAAGTGACGTTTATCCTAGTTATTTCGTTTCAGACTTCCTCTAAAGAAGTACTTCGAGACCCTTATAATCCAATTAAGGAAAATAGCGCAAGTCGCGATTATTGTAATCGAAAACTTGCATCCTCAAGTAGAATAAGCTGGCACTCATCATTCGTATCTTGTAAGGCAGCTTTCGGCACGTCAACACAGCATTTCTTCCAGGAGGTGCACATGTCTGGTTCGAACCAGCTAAGCCGCAGAGATTTTATCAAGGCGACCACCGGTGTGGTTGGGGGTTTCATTGGGGTGTTATTGGGCATCCCGGCAATTGGTTATTTGATCGCTCCGGCACTTCGCGAAGACAAGGCTGGGGCGCCCGTCTCTATCGGCAAGTTAGAGGACATCCCGATCGGCCAGTTCCATCCCTTCTCCTTCACGATCACCAAAGTCAATGGCTGGGAGCGTACTGCCAACAGTTATGGCGGTTACCTGCTGCGCAAGTCGGAGGCTCCAGGCGATATCCTTGTGCTCTCCAGCCGATGCACACACCTCTCCTGTACTGTGAAGTGGAATGAAGAAACCCGCAAGTTCACCTGTCCCTGTCATGATGCCAGTTTTGACGCAGAGGGCAAGGTGCTGGATGGTCCGCCACCGGAGCCACTCGGCCACTTTGAATACAACGTGGATGGAGAAGGCACCATCACCATTATTCCAGTCGAGTTGAAGTCGGAGGCCTGAGATGTGGAATAGAGTTTACCAATGGCTGGATGAACGCCTCGACCTGCAGGGCGTATACAAGAATTTACTTGACCGCCCTGAACCAGAAGGTAACTGGTGGAACACGCTGGGTTCGGCCAGTCTGTTTTTATTTGTAATGCAAGGCCTGACTGGCATCTTCCTGACCGTTTATTACACACCTTCACCAGACCACGCCTACGATTCCATCCAGTACATCATGAATGATCTGGCTTTCGGCTGGCTGATTCGAGGCATTCACCACTGGGGCTCCAGCTTAATGGTGCTGGTGGTTTTCATCCATATGATCCGCGTGTTCGTTACCGCTTCCTACAAGTACCCACGCGAATTGACCTGGCTGGTAGGCGTGGGTTTGTTGCTGCTTACGGTGGGCATGGGCTTCACTGGCTACCTGCTGCCCTGGCACCAGCAGGCCTACTGGGCCACCACGGTTGGGACGCGCATCGCTGGCAGCGTGCCATTCATCGGTGACTTCATCCTGAAAGCGTTGCGCGGCGGCCCGGATCTATCCGCGCTGACCCTGCAGCGCTTCTTCTCGGCGCACATCTGGATGCTGCCCGGCATGCTGGCTGCGCTCATCGGCATGCATTTGTACTTGATCATCAAACACGGCGAATCTCACTTCCCGGACAAGGAAGATTAATTTCTCAGGTGTCATTGCAACGAGCGACACATGCACCGCACTGCGCTTGGTGCAGTGCATGTGAGCGACAAAGCAATCCACCCCTTTCTGGTTTGCGATGACAGGTTGAAGGAGCTCTTCATGAACGAAGAAACCAAGCAGAAGATCAACGCAAAATACGAGCACGAACTTAACATCGGCGAGCGTTTCTGGCCCGACAGCATCTTTAAAGATGTCATTATGGCGCTAGGCATCTTTGTACTATTGGTCGTGTTGGCCACGTTCATCGGCGTGCACGATACCCCCAGGGCCGACCCCAGCGACACTTCCTACGTGCCACGTCCGGAGTGGTACTTCCTGTTCCTGTTCAAATTCCTGGCGCTCTATGGGCAGATCCCTGTGTTGGGGAAGATCGAGTTCATCGCCACGGTTATCGTCCCGGTCATCGCCATCGGTGTGCTGATATTGCTGCCCTTCATCGAGAAATCCCCATATCGTTACTATGGTAAGCGTGCGCTGCCGCTCAGCGTGATGGCCATTTTCGTCGTCAGCATGGTCACGCTGACCTGGATCTCGGACGTCCCTACCACTTCCGGGGAAGAGGTGGTGTACATTGCCGGCATTACCCAGACGATTGGCGGGCTGGTTGTGCCCGGGTTGGCTTTCCTGCTGTTATTCATCATGGCGTTTACGCTGAAAGACCGGGCCAGGAACGGCATGATCTGGACGGCTGGGATCGCATCAGTGTTGATGGTGGCTTTCAGTGGTGCCACGCTGTTATACGCCCCAGCAGTTGAAACCGTTGAGGAGGAAATTCCCGTGACTTTGCCGGAGCGCATCGTCGCCGGCCAGGATCTTTATTCTGTGTACTGCGTCGAGTGCCACGGTGACGACGGTTCCGTTGAGATCATTGAAGGCGTGGAGGGGCTCGAAGGAGTGGAGATCACCCCCATCAACAGCAAGGACGTGCTTTATACTGTGACCGATTCGGCCATGTACGAAGTCATTGCCTACGGACGCCCTGACTCGGGCATGCCGCCTTCAGGTCTGGCCTACGGCGGCGAGCTGACCCGCAGCCAGATCGATTATATGACCACCTTTATGCGCTACGCCTGGGATGACCGCTTCGAAATGCCGGAGATCCCCGAACTTTTCCCGCCGCTGGCCGAAGGCGAAGTGCCTTCGTATGACGTGCACATCGCGCCGATCGTCAAGCGTTACTGCGTCTCCTGTCACCGCGAGGGCAAGGACAACAACAATTACCTGATGACTACTTACGAAGAGATTCTAACCACGGGCGATAATGCGCCATTGATCGCCGCAGGCGATCCTGAAAGCATATTGCTTGAAGTCATTCAGGAGCAGAACATCATAGACCCGGAGACGGGCGAGGAGATCATCGGCGTCATGCCGCCGACTTCCAAACTCAAGCCCAATGTGGTGGACGTGTGGGTGCGCTGGATCATGAACGGCATGCCGCGCAC
>CAZULT010000047.1:0-32830 GCA_964621295.1 uncultured Anaerolineaceae bacterium
TTTTTCCTCCAAAAAATAAAAACGGCCACGGGTGTGCCCATGGCCGTCTGGAATCGTACCAAACAAAAAGGCCACGGGCTGGAGCGCTCCGTGGCCGATACTTACACTATGTGTAACCTATCTGGCAACAGACGCACTCCGATAAGGCAAAGCTGCACCACCGCTTTGTACGGTGCGGACGCGCTTGGTGTAAATCTGGATCCTTGCCATCGGTCTACGTCTCCTTTCGTAAGATGTGCTCCATTTCTGAAGTCGCCGAAGTGTATCACGGTCAAAACAAGGCGTCAAGGGATTCATATTGTTTTAATGTTCAGCGAGCCGGTGCGGGTGGGTAAGAAATCGAGCAAACAAGGCTTCTTGTGATAAAATGCTATTGTTATTTCTTGCAATAAGGTATTGATGTCCTGCGCTGAACAATACACCCCTCAATTGCGTGCACGAGGCTTCCGCATGACCCCCCAGCGGATGGCGATCCTGCACGTGCTGCACCATTCCGGCGGGCACCTCTCGCCTGTTGAGATCTACGAACGCGCCAGCCGCGATCTGCCCGGCCTGACGGAGACCACGGTCTACCGCACCCTCGAATTCCTGTCCGAGAACGGGCTGGCCCATCCTGGGCGTACGCATAGCGGGCACCTGGTTTATGAGATCACCAAACAGGATCACCACCACCTGGTCTGCCGGAAATGCGGTGAGGAGATACAGATCGACCACGCCATGCTGCAAGAAGTGTACGCGCAGCTGGAATCCTCCAGCGAATACCGTTTCATCGATAGTCACGTGACCTTCTTCGGGCTCTGCCCGAAGTGTCAAAAACTTCTTTCAGGAGGCTTATGATGTTCTATTCTCCCGCTCCCATGCATATCCCGGATGGCTTTCTCAGCCTGGTGATCTCCCTGGTCTTTTGGGCCATCACAGCTGTGACTGTTGGGCTTGCCATCTCGAAGACCAACAAGTCTCTGGGCGAGAAGCAAGTCCCGCTGATGGGCATTATGGCAGCGTTCATCTTCGCCGCGCAGATGCTCAACTTCCCGGTGGCAGGCGGTACCTCCGGACACTTCCTGGGCGGCGCCTTGGCGGCCATCGTGCTGGGTCCCTGGGCCGGTATCCTGGTCATGACCGCGGTCATTGCTGTGCAGGGGCTGCTCTTCCAGGACGGCGGATTGCTGGTGATGGGGGCCAACATCTTCAATATGGGGATTCTGACCGCCCTGATCGGCTTCGGCCTGTACCGTGCAGCCATCAGCCGTGGCCGGAACACGCGCCTTGTAGTGGCTGGTGTGGCGGCATGGCTGGCTGTGATAACTTCGGCGCTGATGGCCTCCATGCAACTCTGGCTGAGCGGCACTTCGCGCCTGCAGATCGTCGTCCCGGCCATGCTGGGTGTGCACGTGCTCATCGGCATTGGCGAAGCGTTGATCACTGTGGCGGCCTTGTCATTCATCGAGCGCACTCGTCCCGACCTGCTGGGGCAGAAGGCCATGGCTGCCAAAGGTGGGAGTGGCTGGGTGTACGGGGGTGTGATATTCTCCTTGCTGGCGATTCTGCTTTCGCCCCTGGCCTCCGCTTCCCCCGACGGGTTGGAACGCGTCGCGAGAGATTTTGGCTTTCTCAATCTGGGACAATCCGCACCGTACCAACTCCTGCCGGATTACACCATTCCCTTCCTGGGAGAGACGGCGCTATCCACAATCGTGGCCGGCGCGGTCGGCGTGCTGGTCGTGCTTGGTCTGATGATCGTCATCGGGCAGAGCCTGCGGCGTAAGACCAGCTAACTTCACCTAATCTGATTATGAGGGATGGGTAATGCCCCGTCCCTCATTTCGTCCTTATAGGATTAATCCTTTATGCACGCTGACGCCTTTGACCGTTTCCATGAAGCTGAAAGCCGCCTGCACCGCCTTGACCCGCGCGTCAAGGTTGTCGCGACAGTGCTGTTCATCCTCTCGAATGCGCTGCTGCCAGATGGCGCCTGGGCTGCATACGGGCTGGCCTGGAGCGCCCTGTTGTGGGCCAATCAGCTCTCCAGTCTGGGAGTGGATTATTCCTTCAGGCGCTCGTTCATTGCGCTGCCTTTCGCGCTGGCGGCGGTCTCAGCCATCTTCTCTCCAGTGGGACACCCTCTGGCAGAATGGGCTCTTGGTCCGATCACGCTCATCCCCACCGATTACGGCCTGATCAAGTTCGGCAGCATCCTGCTGCGCTCATGGCTCTCGGTACAGGCCGCCATCCTGCTTGTTGCCACCACCCGCTTTCCAGACATGATCCACGCCTTCGAGCATCTGCACGTGCCGGCCGTGCTGACCACCGTGGTCTCGTTCCTTTACCGCTACCTGTTCGTGCTCTCCGATGAAGTCCTGCGCCTGCTGCGGGCGCGGCAATCGCGAAGCGCCACTGTTACGGGCTACCGCCCTGGCCGAAATGTAGCCTGGCGGGCGCGCGTCACCGGTAACATGGTCGGGCAACTCTTTTTACGGAGTTACGAGCGCTCCGATCGTATCTACAATGCCATGCTGGCACGCGGCTATACCGGCCAGATGCGCACCCTCACCCCTCATGTCATGCTGGCTGGCGACTGGGTCTTTGCCGTGTTCTCCATGGTCATACTCCTGCTCCTGCAACTGATAGGACGTTTCTGATGCCCGTTACCCATCCCTCCTTACCTCTTACAACTCCCCTCCTGCAAGGCTGTGATGGGGACGTACTGAAAGTGGCGGACCTTCACTTTCACTATCCGGATCACCACGAAGCCTTGCGGGGTGTCTCTCTCAACCTTTGCGAGGGCGAGAAAGTGGCGCTGGTGGGACCGAACGGCGCCGGGAAAAGCACCTTGATGCTGCACTTGAATGGCATCCTGACCGGCGAAGGGGAGGTCAATATTGCGGGGCTGCGCATTGAACCGGAAAATCTGCCTACCATCCGCGCCATGGTCGGGCTCGTGTTCCAGAGTCCGGACGACCAGCTCTTCTCCCCAACGGTCTTTGAGGACGTGGCTTTTGGACCGCTTTACATGGGACTTCCAGAAGATGAGGTGCGGGAGCGTGTCGACGAGGCGCTGGAGATGGTGCTCATGAGCGATTATCGTGAGCGTCTCTCGCACCACCTCAGCGTGGGCGAAAAGAAACGCATTGCCATAGCCACAGTTTTGTCGATGCGCCCGCAGATCCTGGTGCTGGATGAGCCCTCGGCAGGCCTTGACCCGCGCGCCCGGCGCGGTTTGATCAACCTGTTGCGTGATCTGCCGATCACCATGCTGATCTCTTCTCATGATCTACTCATGGTGCGTGAGCTCTTCCCGCGTATGGTCATCATGGATGAAGGCAGGATCGTTGCGGATGGGCCGACGGCGGAGTTGATGGAAGATGAAGCCTTACTTGAAGCACATGGGCTGGAAAAGCCGTAACATTGGCATGCCTTACCATAGAAGGAGATTGAATGTCCACAACCCCCAAATCCGAGTTGCTCGACCTGGCCGGGTTGGTCAGCTACCAGACGAAGTCCGTCGTCAGCCGCCAGATCATCAAGGCAGAGGCTGGTAATGTGACGCTCTTTGCGTTCGATGCCGGCCAGGAATTGAGCGAACATACGACGCCCTTTGACGCGCTCGCGCATGTGCTGGAAGGGGAAGTCCAGATTCGAATAGCAGGGCAGGCCTATCCGCTCAAAGCCGGGGAGGCCATCATCATGCCTGCGGATGTGCCCCACGCAGTGAAAGCGACCGGCAAATTCAAGATGCTGCTGACTATGATCAAGGCCTAAAAAAACCTATATGCAATAGAACCAAGAACAAAAAATACCGCCTCCCAGGCGGCATTTTCGATCTTACCCGATGCCAGCAAGTACCTGGCTGCGGCGCATCCAGGCTAAAACCATGGCCAGGGGCAGCAGGGTCAGGACTCCTGATATCAGGGTAACTGCCAGGTAGCTGCCGGTCGCGAAGATCAATCCGCTGCCAAAACTGCCAATTCCTGCGGCCAGCCCCACAAATAAATCGTTGACACCCTGTGTACGAGCGCGCTCGGCGGGAGAAAGCTGGTCGGCCAGTAAAGTCGAACCGCCTACAAAGCAGAAATTCCATCCCAGGCCGAGCAGGAAGAGCGAAACTGCTAGCGGCACCACTTGAGGTGAAATCGGCGCTGTAATGCAGGCTAAAAGTAGCGTAATGGTTCCGGTCAGAATGACGGGCCCTCGGCCCCACTGGTCCGCCAGCCTTCCTGAAACGAGCGAAAAAGCATACATCCCCAATGTATGGGCCGAAATGACCGTGGATATAAGGCCCAGGGCATGGTTGTGCCCCTTCATATGCAATGAAGTGATGACCATGATCCCTACCATCACAACCTGGCCAAACACCATGGCCGTCACTGCGGTCAAAGCAGCCGGTTGGCGCAAGATCACTCCAATTGGGCGAGGTCGGTCATCGTTGGAGACGGCTGGATACATTTTGGAAACCTGCTTGCCCAGATCGCGCGGATCGGGCCGTAAACCAAGGAAAATGACCATTGCGGCCAGCGTAAATAGACCCAGGCTGGCCAGGTAGGCCCCAGACAACTCGTCAAAGCCCAGGCGCACAGCCACGGATCCCATTGGGCCGACCAATAACGGTCCAACAATTGCCCCAACCGTACCGCCCAGGATCACATTGGAGATGGCTGCCCCGCGCCTCTCAGGCGGGTTCACCTCGGCCGCGGCGAAACGTCCCAGTAGGACCGCTGCCTGGCCGAACCCGATCAGCACCATGCCTACCAGCATCCATACCAGGGTGTTCAAGTTGGCTGCCAGGACCACACAACCTGCGCCGGCGACGCCCATCATCAGGCCTAAGGCGATGCCGTTGCGGCGTCCCAACACATCCATCCATACGCCCCACAACGAAGCCGCCAGGGCGCTGCCCAGCAAAAAGACTGCGGACGGGGCGCCAGCCCAGGGATTGCCTCCCAGCCTAGCCCCCAGGATGGAATTCACAGTGGCTGCTGCAATAAAGCCTGCCGAAGCCAGGCTTTGGGCAAGGAATAAAATCAGGGTGATCTTGCGTGCAGTTCGAGATAATTCTGCCATAATTTACCCTAATAGTACCCCATAAAAGCCTTATATGTGAATTGAATACCCCCCAGTGGCTGAAACATTTCAGTTTGAGATTAAGGTAATACCTTCCAGCCCATTTCGAGGATATAATTTTACGAGTGATGACGTCCAAGAAGCCAGTCTCTCAGCGCCAGACGGTCGGGGTGTTCCTTGCACAGGTCAATCGTGTATGGGGCGCGGAGTTCATGGCGGGCATCACCCAGGCAGCCGAAGCGCACGATGTCAATCTGGTCTGTTTTGTGGGGGGAAAACCTGCATTGCTGGATCTTCCCGACCCTTTAAAACCTTCGTACGGATTGTATGACCTGGCCAGGTCCGGGCGGTTCGATGGGCTCATTCTGGCGGCTGACATCGCCTATGGGTTAAGTGCCGAAGAAATCCAGGTATTTTGCAAGTCATTCGCCCCCCTCCCGATGGTTGCGCACGCGATCGAGGCAGGTGGCATACCTTATCATATCGCCGACAACCTGGGGGGTATGCGGTCGGTTGTGCGTCACCTGATCGAAGAGCACGGTTACCAGCGCATCGCCTTCATCCGCGGCCCGCAGGGACAACTCGAAGCGGAAGTACGCTTCCAGGCCTACCAGCAAGAGTTGAACGCGCATCAGATCTCTTTCGATGAAAGCCTGGTGGTCTCGGGCGATTTCTCTCCCGAAAGCGGGCGAGCCGCAATCCAGACGTTGCTGGATGACCGTAGGGTCTTGCCGCAGGCGGTTGCCGCGACAAACGATCGCATGGCCTTTGGTGCGCTTGAAGCCTTGCAGTTGCGAGGTATGCTGGTGCCGGACACGATCGCTCTGACAGGCTTTGATGATTCACGCGAGGCGCAACTCCTGGGTGTTCCGTTGACGACGGTCCACCAACCCTTTTCAGAGATTGGCAAAGGGGCGCTGGAAACCCTGCTACAGATTATCGACGGGAAAAAGGTGACCCTAAAGCGAAAGGTAAGCTCAAAACTGATCGTTCGTTGGTCCTGTGGTTGCATGCCTGAAACGGTCAGCAATGCTGTCGTCGCTGCGAAGGAAGTGGCGCATACCAGCCGTCTGCAGAACAAACGCGACGCAGCTGTCGAAGCCTTGCTCGGCTCTGCGGGGCTGCAGGCTACAGATGCCTCCACCGATAAATTCCAAACTCTATTCGGCACGATGTGGGATGTGCTCCTGGCCGGAATGGAAGAAGGCGCCTCTGGAAACGACTTCTTGAAGGTCACGCAAGAAGCCCTCGAAATGCTGCGCCAGCACGGGAATGCCCCGGCCAGCTGGCACAATCTGCTTTCAATGCTCCGCCGGTATGCCTTGGGCGGGATTTCCGATCCGAACACGATGTTGCGGGCCGAAAACCTGTTCCAACAGGCGCGTTTGTTGGTGGGGGAATTCTCCCAACGCACGCAAGCCCTTGGCAGGATCCAACTCGAGCAACAAGAGGACGTATTCCAGAATTTTGGGTTCTCGATCGCGCCGGCCATGCGCCTGGAAGAGATCGGTGAGGCGATCACCAAGAATTTTCCGCGCATGGGGATCGAACGCTGGTATGTCATGTTCTACAGCGATGTCGCGACACCCCAACCAGCCAGCTTGCCGCCGCCAGAAAATTACCGACTGTTGTTCCAGTACGACGAGCAGAAATTCGAGATCCCGAGCGAGGTCGTCAATCTTGGAACGGGCAGCCTGGTACCGCACGGGAAGACGCCCACGGAAGAGCGCTATACCGCGGTTATCATGCCCCTTTCGCTTGCGCAGAAGCGCTTTGGCTTCATGTGGGTGGAAATGGGTCCCAAGGATTGGGATGTCTACACCCGCATTCGCAACCTGGTCAGCAGCGCCTTGTTGCGTACCATGCTTTACGAACAGCGGGAAAAGGCCCAGGCTGCGGTAGAACGCCTGCTGGAAGACGCGCGTGAGCGCGCCCAAGAATTGGCCGTTGCCAGGGATATGGCAGAGAAAGCGGCCATTGAAAAAGAAAAACTGTACGACTCCGAACAGACCCGCCGCCGCGTGGCGGAAGCCCTGGCGCGAGCTGCTCGCCAGATCTCCTCCCTGGAAAAGCTAGAGAAAGTACCGCAACAGATCATCGAGCAAATGCGCGAGGTCATTTCTTTCGATCGCGGGGTGCTTTTCCTGGAGCAGGTTGGCGGCGACCATCAGGTGGCTGCCCACCATGGTTTTGCAGCGCAGGCACCGGTTGACTCCCTGCTTTACCAGCTGGACGAAGATGATATGTACGAAGCAGTAGCCCGCATGAAAGAGGCGATCCAGATTGGTGACGTGATGAATCTGAAAGGGTGGCGACAGCCCGATTGGGCCCCCGCAGACCACTCATGGATGGGGGCACCACTCTTCTTCAAGGACAAGGTGATGGGCATGCTGGTGCTCACACGCAGCCAGCCATGGGCTTACACAAGAGATGATGCTCTGACGGTGAACACGTATGCAGTGCAGGCGGCCATAGCCATCGAGAATGCGCGCCTGTACGATGAGATCAATCGTTTCAACCTCATGATGGAGCGCATGGTAGCGCAGCGCGTGGAGGAATTGAACAAGGCCTATACCACGCTGGAAAAACTGGATAAGAATAAATCTACTTTTATCCAGGTTGCAGCGCACGAATTGCGCACGCCCTTGACGGTCATCAAAGGTTATCTGGGGATGTTACGTGGTGATGCCGTTGTCCAGCACAACGAATCCCTGGTGAACGCCGTTGAAAGCGTGATCAACGGCGCAGACCGCCTTCACATGATCGTGAACAGCATGCTGGATGTTGCGCGGCTGGAGAATCAGGTATTGACGCCGCAGGTTGACCTGGCTTCGATTGCCCCCACTTTGCATTCGATCCAAAAGGAATTTCAGGCGGATTTACAGGCCCGGAATATCACACTACAGTTCGACCCGTCGCTGGCTGACTTCCCCCCGCTTTCGATTGACCCGGAACTGATGAGGAAAGCTCTCGGCAATATCATCGTCAATGGCATTAAATTCACTCCAGATGGAGGTTCGATCACAGTCAGTATTGACCAAACCACGGACGAGCACGAGCATCCCTGCGCCGAACTCCGCATCCAGGATACGGGCATCGGGATCGATCCATCCAACCTGGATATCATCTTTGAAAAGCTCTATCAATTGGGCAAAGTGGAACTACATTCCTCCGGCCGTTCTACCTTCAAGGGCGGGGGGCCAGGCCTGGGCCTGGCCATTGCGGCCGGTATCATTAAGGCGCATGGGGGCAAAGTCTGGGCGGAGAGTGGCGGGTACGATGAGCAACTGTGCCCGGGTAGCACCTTTGTCGTGCGTCTGCCTTTACCAGCCTTAGAAGAAGAGGAAACGTGAAAGACAGAGCTTGAAGGCTCTGTCTTTTCATATCAGGCTCTGGTATTTCTTTGTTTGCAGTTCAAATAAAGTTTGCCTACTCGGGCGGACTCTTACTTCATCCCGTTCCATTCGCCGCCATTGAATTCTATGAAGAACGCTTCACGGTCCTTTTCATCAGCGATTGACTCCCCAGCTTCTTGCGCCTTTTGAATGTACTCTTGCGCTTTGCTGCTATCGCCTGAAAGTGCACACGCGCGTGCCACCGCCTCGTAGGTGAAGGCCGTATCGAAGTCGGCCATGAGTTTTTGATTGGACTCAAAAAGGTCCAGGCAGCGTAAGGCGTGTTTCATGGCGTTGGTCTTATCTCCCAGCACAGCATAGACGCGCCCAACCAGCCACTCCCCACGCTGGTGATGGAGTTCGGCTCCGGCGGTGCGCCAATGGGCCAGGGATGCGTGTGCATAGTTCAGCATGCGCTCATTTTCATCCTGAGTGCGATCCTTTTTATCGAGTAAATCCCAGGTTTGTCCGTGATAATCTACAGCAAACAAGTGATGCGCTTCTGAGAGGGTGTATTTCTTTTCATCGATCATCTGGTTCTCCTTGCTTATCCTACAAGATTGAGATCAAAAGGTCAATTCTCCGCGCAGAACGGTTACAGCGGAGCCTGAGACCTTTACTGTCTGGATGTCCTCGGGCGGGCCAATGATTTCGACGTACGCCTGTCCAGGCCTGCCCATCCAATGGCCTTGTTCAGCCATGAACGAAGGGGTTGTGATGAGTCCATAATGCCACAGGTATGCTGCCATCCCCCCGGTGGCGGAACCGGTGAAAGGATCTTCTGCCGTATCCGGAGGCACACCAAAATGACGGGCGAACGTCCTGCCCAGCCCGACACCTTCCAGGCAAAAGAGATGCGGGCTGAAGAAGTCGCTCTTTTGGCGTAGTTCGCTATAGCGATCCGCGTGCAGCCTGGCCTTGCGCAGTGCGGCATGGTTTTTGAGCGGCACCATCAGTTGGGGGGTTCCTGTGCTGACGGTCTGGATCGTCGCGTCGGGGAGCAAGTCCTCTGCAAGCAACCCAAAGACCGGGATGATGTCCTCGGGGGAATAAGTGGCCAGGAATTGCGGCTTGCGTTGCGACATCACAATCCGCTCCACCTCCCCCTGGCTTCGGAAGATCTCGACGGTTATTGCGCCCTCCTGCAATTCAAGCGAGATCTTGAGCGACTCTCCCGCCATGTTCAACCTGCCTGACTCGATCAAAGCGTGGACAGTGGCAATGGTAGGGTGCCCGGCCAGAGGGATTTCCTCAGCCGGCGTGAAGTAGCGCGCACGAAAGTTTCCGTTAGGCTCTCGCCAGACGAACGCCGTTTCGGAAAGGTTCATCTCTTTGGCGACCGCCAGCATGAGCCCTTCACCCAGCGCAGCGCAATCGAACACGACAGCGCAGGGGTTCCCTCCCAGCGGGTCGGTGGTGAAAGCATCGACTTGATAAACGGAAAAAGTTCTCAAGATTCTCCTGGCGAATAAATTATACAGGCAAACCTGGTATCTTTAGAAAAAGTTTTCAAGGTAACACCGCCTGATTTTCTGATACTATTGGTTTGATTCTGGGTTGTAATCATTGCTCATCTTTACCTGAATGGATTAGAAAAAGCCCATGCCGCCATCCCAACCTGTTTCCTCGCCGCGCTGGAGCGCTATGACCAAGCTGGTGATCGCGCTCACCCTGGTCGCCATTCTGGCCTGGGTGCTCGCCCGGTTCCAGTCGATCATCGCCCCGTTGTTGATGGCCTTCATCCTCTCTTACCTGCTCTATCCGGTGGCCAGCTTTCTTAACCGTAGGATACACCTTTCATGGAGAGCCTCGGTGGGGATGATCTACGTTTTGTTGGTCATCCTGTTGCTGAGCCTACTGACCGTGGGGGGCCTGGGTTTGATCCAACAAATCCAAAGCATGATCCACCTGGTTGATAGCAGCCTGGCGGAATTGCCGGCCTTGATCACCAATACTTTGGATTGGGTCACCCAGCACAGCCCCTTCCCGGTGGATGTGGCCGCATTCGATATCAATTCAGTCGCAGATCAATTGCTTTCAGTGGTGCAACCGCTGCTCGGCCAGACCGGTCAGTTGTTGGGTACGATCGCAGGTGGAGCGGCTCAGGGTTTTGGTTGGGCCGCATTCATCTTGTTGGTCTCCTTTTTCTTTCTGTCTGAAAGCGGCGGCCTGCGAGCCGGGATATTCAACTTCAATCTCCCTGGCTATAACGAGGATATTGCCCGGTTGAGTCGTGAGTTAGGACGCATCTGGAACGCGTTTTTGCGTGGACAGATCATCATCTTTTTATTGGCGGTAGCGGTGTATTCGATCCTTTTGAGCGGCCTGGGCCTGCGCTATGCGCTTGGGCTGGCGCTCCTGGCGGGGCTTTCCCGGTTCTTACCTTACGTTGGACCTGCCATCAACTGGATCGTCTTGATCCTGGTGGCTTATTTCCAGGGTTTTAAATTGTTTGGAATGGCGCCTCTCGGGTATACCCTTTTAGTGGTCGCGCTCGCCTTTCTGGTGGATCTGATCTTTGATAACCTGCTTTCGCCACGAATCATGGCCGATGCATTGCAGGTGCATCCGGCGGGAGTGTTGGTGATGGCGATCGTGGCCGCCAATTTGCTGGGGATTTTGGGCGTGGTCGTTGCAGCTCCATTTCTGGCAACCCTGCAATTGGTGGGACGCTATATCATACGGAAGATGTTCGACCGGGATCCCTGGCCGGAACCGGAGCAGGAGGGCGGGGGCTCTCTGCCCTCGCTATCGACACGGTTGAAAGGGGGCTGGCATCGTTTGCGTTCGATGATCCGGCGCCCCTCCGCTTTGTCGGAATTGACGAATTCGGATCACAAAGAACCACCTGGAGGAGAAAAAAATGACTGACAACCAAAAAGAACCTAAAACGGATACGCTGGCGGAGACAGATAATTACCTGGTCTGGAAGGCTGATGAGCCGGATGGAGAAACCACGTACCATATCGAACTCAACAGCGTAACACTGCATTTCTTCGAAGAGGAATGGAAAGAGTTCATCGACCTGGTCGGCAATTTGGGATGACAGGCAAGCCATGGCATTAACACACACAGTTACGGATGTCCCGGGGATCGAGGTCGGCCATGCGCAGGACGAACTGGCCCTGACGGGTTGCACGGTCCTGCTGTGCCGCAAGGGTGCAGTAGCGGGCGTCGACGTGCGCGGCGGCGCGCCTGGGACGCGCGAGACGGATCTGCTTGACCCTCTCAACCTGGTAGAAAAAGTCCATGCGGTCGTGCTGGCTGGCGGATCGGCTTTTGGCCTGGATGCTGCCAGCGGGGTGATGCGCTACCTGGAGGAACAAAAAATCGGTTTCGACACCGGAGTAGCGAAAGTCCCTATTGTTCCGGCCGCGATCCTGTTTGATTTGGGCCTCGGCGATCCCAAGGTCAGGCCTGATGCCGAGATGGGTTATCGGGCTGCCAGCTTTGCCTCCTCCACTCCTCCTGAAGAAGGGAACGTGGGGGTCGGCTGTGGCGCTTCGGTTGGCAAGATATTCGGGATGAAGGGTGCCATGAAGGCCGGGGTAGGGTCGGCCAGCCTGTCGGCTGGCGGCCTGATCGTCGCCGCGCTTGTGGCGGTGAACGCCTTTGGGGATGTGATCAACCCCAGGGATGGCCAGATCCTGGCCGGCGCCCGCTCTACCCAACTCGGGCCTTTGAAGGTCGGCTCCGCCGGTTACTTCGCCGACACAATCGAGGTGATGAAGACTCTTGTGGGCCGCACGGTGCTGGGTTTTGCCACCCGTGCGAATACGGTCATCGGTGTAGTGGCTACCAATGCCAGATTGACCAAGGCCGAAGCCACAAAAGTGGCTCAAATGGCGCACGACGGTATTGCGCGAACGGTGCGCCCTGCGCATACCATGCTGGATGGGGATACGATCTTCGCGTTGGGAACCGGACAGAAAAAAGCCGATCCTACAACGGTCGGCGCATTTGCCGCAGAAGCCGTGGCGCAGGCCGTTGTCGCCTCGGTGCAAAAAGCAGCCCCGGCGGGAGGGCTGCCGGGGTTGCTTTCGGAATAATCGTTGGGTTCTGAGCAGGGCGACAGGCGCCTGGTATTATTTTCGACGCTTGAGTTCGTCCTTCAGGATCAGGCTGAGCACCACGCTTACCACGGTGACCACCAGCCCGCCCAATAACGCGGCCCAGAAATTTTCGATGGTGAACCCGATCCCAAACGCCTGCCCTACCTGGCCGGTCAGCCAGAACAGGAAAGTGTTGATCAGTAACGTGAACAGGCCCAGGGTCAGGAAGATGAGCGGGCAGGTCAACAACTTTAAGAGCGGGCGCAGGAAGGCATTGATCAATCCGAAGATCAGCGCCAGCCAGATGATGGAGGTCCACCCACTCTCCAGGTTGATGCCGGGCACGAAGTAAACTGCCAGAAAGAGCGCGATGGCGTTGATCGTCCACCGTAAGATGAATTTGGTCATACGTTCTCCTTTCAGTATTGCATACGAAATTAGCCTCAGCGAGTTGCAGCGCGCGCGCGCATCCAGATCAGTGTCCGGTTGAGATCGAAGCCGGCCTGCTGGATGGCCGCTTCATTCTGGTTCGCAGGATGCTCAAGGGAAAGTCTGCGGTGATAGCCGAGGTCGCGGCGTGCATGCACGAGCAATGCGGTCAGGGTGCCCGGATCTGAGTCAGGTCCACAGGCCAGCCAGAGGTATTCGGCCCGGTTCAATGGGGTCCAGACCAATATGCCATGTAGTTCCCCCTGTTTGAATGCCGCCCATTGGCGTTGTTCGAATTCCACAAAAGCCCGGTAGAGCCAGTTCCAGAACCCGGGTTTGAGGCCTTTCCAGTTCCATGAGCGGTACCAGGCCAGTTCTTCAGGGTGCAATTGGTCCAACCAGGTTGCTTGTTGCGTCCACAGGCGCGAAGTGCGACGGGCAATCGAGACTGAAGGAATCGCGGTTAATGGGGGCGTATGGGTCTGGGATCGCCAGGAATTGCGCCTGGCGCGTTCCTCGAAACCCAGGCTGGCATACATCTCTAGCGCGCCGGGATTATCGGCGCGCGCGTGCAGCCAGAGTTCTGTTGCCCCGCGTTGGTGAGCCAATCCCATGGTGCGCTCCGTCAGCGCGCGCGCGATCCCCTTCCGGCGGAAATCGGGATGCGTCGCCACGTTGGCGATCAGGTAAATGCGCCGTCCCTTCCTATGGAAGGGCACCAGGCTGGCATTGCCGACCACCCGGCCGTCATCTTCCCACACGAAACCAGATAGCGGCATGGAAGCGCCTTCAACCGCATTGCGGGCCCAGCGTAAGAAGGATGCATCGTGGCTGGCATGGCGCATTTGCCTGACGTAGGACTGGCCTTCACTATCCAGACTGCTGGCAAAGCACAATTCGATCAGGTCGGCGACCTTCGGCAGGTCTCGCAGGATGTTTACTGGGCGGATGTGCTCGTTTGCGGCGGCGCCTGCCGGGGCGGTGATGGAGGTCATGCAGCAATTATAGCCTTGTTTGCAATCAGGGAGGATAAGGTAGAATTGGGCTACCATGGAGCGCAAGTGGTAACGTGGAGAAAGCCGGCTCTCCGGCAAAGCCTTGCAACCATAAATCCCCATTTTCTATTATGATTGGCTGAAGTATGACAATTCCCGAGCCGCCTCCCCCTTCCCTGCGCACGCTGGCGCGCTACTTGTTTCGCAAGATTGTCAAACCGGTCACGCTGGAACGCCGCGCGGAGGTGCAGGTGCAATTGCGTGATTCCTGCACGCCTGATTTCGACTTCTTCCTGCTGGTGGTGCTTTCGGCCGTGATCGCCACCCTGGGCTTGTTAACCGATTCGGCTGCTGTCATTATCGGAGCCATGCTTGTGGCGCCGCTGATGTCGCCTATTATCGGCCTGGGGTTGGCCTCCATCACCGGCGACGCGCGCCTTTTTCGTGATTCGGGCGTGGCGCTGGCGCGCGGGGGGCTGATGGCGATCCTGATGGCGGTGGTGCTGGCCTTCGGGAATCGCTACCTGCCATTTGTCACCTTGCAGGAATTGCCCGCGGAAGTGCTGGCGCGCATTCGCCCCAGCCCGATCGACCTGACCATCGCCCTGGCGGGCGGCATGGCGGCGGCTTTCGCCCTGGCCATGCCCTCCATCTCGGCGGCCTTACCGGGTGTGGCGATCGCCACGGCATTGATGCCCCCGCTCTGTACGGTGGGCATCGGCGTGGCCATGGGGCGCTGGGATGTGGCCGGCGGGGCGTTCCTGCTCTTTATCACCAACACGGTCACGATTGCTTTCGCGGCCATGCTGGTCTTTTTTGCGCTCGGTTTTGCGCCACTGCGCGAATCCGGCCGCAAGGTTCCGCGCGCGCTGGCCATTTCGGCCATGTTCACGCTGGTGCTGCTCGTCCCGCTCACGCTCTTGAGCGCCAGTTTCTTCCGCGAAGCCACCAAGAACCGTGAGATCAACCAGGTAGTGAGCGAAGAAGTTTCCAACTATGGCGCGGAACTGACCAATCTTGTGATCGTTCCCGAAGGGGACACCCTGCGTATCACAGTTTCCATGCGCACCCCCCGGCAACTCTCTTATGAAGATGTCATTCAATTCCAAGGGGACGTAGCTCTGCGTTTGCAACAGCCAGTCTCCGTGGTCGTGAATCAGGTTGTGGCGACGCAGCTTGACCCGCTGGTCCCGCCTACCTTCACGGTCACGGCTACGCCGGCTACCTTTACCCCAACCGTGACCTTTACACCGACGACAACCGCCACGCCCATTCCGACGAATACGCCGACGCCCACCGCCACGCCGGCTCTGGCCCAGATCCCGCGCAATGCCGGAAAGGTGCTGAACCTTGTGCAGCAACCGGGCGGTCCGTCGATCGGGGTGCTGCGGCCCGGGGATTTCGTGACGGTGCTCTATGGGTCCGATGTGCTGGACGGGCTGGTTTGGATCGAGGTGATGGACGTGGACGGGCGCATCGGCTGGCTGCCGCAGATCTACCTGTCGGTGGTCACGCTCACCCCTGAACCGACATCTACCCCCGGCCCGTAGCCGGGGAGGTCGTGCCTGTTTTCCCCTGATCTTCCAACTAGCCTGCCATGATAAATGCCAGGGCAGCGCCTGCCAGCAGCAGGGCCAGAGCCAATCCTACGACCAGTTTGAGCATTGTCTGGTCCGATTTGATCACCGGCGGCGGCGGCGCGATCAATGGCGGCGAAGGACTGTAGACGATCTCATCCGAGGGTTGGTCTTGCATCCCTGCGGGGGCTGATCGGCGGTAAAGATCCTCCGTCCTGGGCAGGTCATCCACCGGACTTGTTTGGGTTGGTTTGGCGTCCAGGTCGCCTCGCACGCGCTCGTAGATTTTACGTACTTCCTCAGGCATTTGTTCCAACCCGGCGGGCATGCTGTCGGGTTTGCCTGCGGTACTTTCCGTCTCTACGTCATAGCCGGCTCTGGCCTTGAAATAATCATGGCGCACCTGTGCGGGCATGTCGGCCAGGCTGGCATACTCTTTTCCTTGAAAAACGATCTTATCCATTAGAGCCTCCCTCTAAAATATACCAAATCTCACTGGGGGATTCAAATCAAGGCGAGATACGGTATGATAAATTCAGGGACCGTCGCTGCTGTGATGTTGGTGCAGAAGATGCGATTCTGTTGGCGGGAGGGTGAAAGATGAAGAATAGGTTTTCAAGGATCGGGATCGTATGCTGCTTGATATTGTTGTTGCTTGCCTGTATCCCGGAAGGAACTACCCCCACTATCCAGGGCACAACGGAAGTGGCTCCGCTATCCGCCCCAGATCCCGGGCCAACGCATACGCCAGACCCTCAAATGCTGATCGAGCAGGCCACGCTGTACCGCACAGATTTTGAAGATGGCTATCCTTTTGAGCTGTCCGACTCGTCGTTGAAGTGGCATATTGAAACGGAAGAGAGCGGGAATTCAATCTTTTGCAATGAAATCTCGGAGGAATGGAGCAGTTTCCTGTTCGGTCTGGATGCCTGGAGGAATTATGCCGTATCCCTGCGCGTGAAATTCCTTTCGGCCAATGAAAACCAATCGGCAGAGACATACATCAGGGTGGACCAATCGGTGAAGGGGTATCGCGCCAGTATCTGGAACAACGAATGGGCGGGGGTAAGTTTCTTTCCTCCCACCGCAGACCTGGGCGGCACGCCCGTATCGATCAATCAGGGCGAATGGTCCAGGGTCCGGCTTGCATTTGTGGGGGACAAACTGGAATACTTCCTGAATGATGAATTGCTGCTGGAAACCGAAGATGGAAAAAGAACCTCTGGGCGCGCGGGCTTTGGCGCCGGACCCAATACCGAGGTATGTGTCGATGATATCCATGTCTGGGGGCTGGATGAAGGCGGGAATCCGGTTGAAAGCCCGGCCGATCTGGTCATCGGGCCCTTTGACGGCGAGTTCTATTCGATCAGCAAAAAAATCGCGAACAGACCTACCATCCCTGTTTTCTATCCCTGGCCCTGGCAAAATCCTGATGGGATTTGGTGCGGGGAAACAGCGCAATATGGCTTCGATTGCGACACTGAGGATACCCCATATAGCCTGGTCTGGATCTCGGATGGTATCCCACAGGATATTGAATCCACTCAACCCAGGGTGCCTCCGCCCCAGACCGCATTCATGCGTTCGGATGAGGATACGCTCTATCTCATCAGCGAAGAATGGCATTACTGGAATCTGGGCTGGAGAACTCTGTCCCCAGATTCGAAGTTCTACCTCGATGAGATCTTCGGCGCCCATGTGAATTCAGAGTACGGCGACACCAAGGTGATCAACTTCGAGCACCCGGATTGGCCTGGCGTCATGGCTGAAAAAGCGGCCAACTTCAAGCAGGCCGGTTTCGACGGCATGATGTTGGACTGGTGGCATAATTACGCGGGCAACGGGCGGGATGCGGCGGATGTCCAGGTAGCCCGCCTAGCGATTGCAAAAGCCATCCGGGAGAAGGTCGGGGATGATTTCCTCCTGATGGGCAACGTCAATGACAATGCCAATGATCCCACCGCGCAGTACCTGTCGGGCGTTTTCATGGAATTGTGGAAGGTCTATCCCGAACTGGGGTACACCGTGTGGGAGCGTGACGAGGACTGGACCACATGGAATTTGTCTATCGAGAGAATGGAAAAGTTGCTGATGTACTGGGATACCAACCTGCAACCGCCGAGGATCATCGCCTTTGAGCCCTGGAAGATCACTACCGGCGATTATATTGCCGACCGGTATACAGACGAGAACTACCAATATGCAAAGTTGTTCACGGCTATGGCAGTTGTGATCCCGGAGAACGGCTATATCCTGTATGCGGATAACAATGGTGATTGGGATGGCGGGGACCACCAGCATGCCTATTATGACTTCTACCACACGGATTTCGGTCGGGCAACCTCCGGCATGGTCCGGGTCCTGGAAGGCGTGGCCTACAAGAAATTCGAGGGTGGGGTCATCGCCTATAACAGGACAGAATCGGATGTCGTTGTGAGGCTCCCGGGCGGCAAACGCTTCACCATCGGACCGCTTGAAGGTTTGTTCCTGGCAGATCAATAATGGGATTAAGCGCGTTGATACAAGCCTTCTGAAAACTGTCTCAATCTCGCATTAACGCCACTTTGTAGGGATACAGGGTGGCGTGCATCACCCCTCCGTCAACCGCCGGGTCGTTCCCCATGATTTCCCGAGCGGCCTCTTCGCTTTCCGCCTCGAAGATCGCGATCCCAAAGGTCGACTCGTCGTTGTTCTGCGTGCGGCCCATCAGGATCATCACGCCGCGTTCGGTCAGGTCCTTCAGATAGGCGAAATGCCGGCTGACGATCTCGGCTTCCTCCGGCGTCGAGCCTTCGGCCACCATGCCCAGCCGGGCCGGTTTGAGCACGTAGATCCACTGCTGCATACTGCCCTCACTGCCCCAGGAACAGATACAGCCCCACACCAGCCATGCACATCGCGAGAGTTACCAGGATCGCCACGAGTATGATGGCGCGGCGCCCGCCGTTCCCTTCTTCCTGGATCGCGGATGGGGATTGGATGATCGGCTTCGAAGGTCGGATGTCCGCATCTTCCCACGCCGGCGCCTGCGAGGCGCCCGAAAGGTCCGGGATATGGGACACAATCCCCAGTTCCTGCAGTTTGGCCAGGCCCTTTTCGAGCTTCGCGCGCTGCTCGGGGGTCAGCGCCGCGCTGAGCCCGCTGACCGGTTTTCCGTCCACGTAGACCGTGGTGGTGGCCGCTTTCAGCAGGTTGCTGACGACGTCGCCCTGGAAGACGTCCGGGATGCCGTCCTGGTTCTCGTCCTTGAAGATGGCCGATAAATGTTCGTAGGCCTCGCGTTCTGTGGCGGGCATTTCTGCCAGGTCGTTGTAGGTCTTGCCGTTGAAATGGATGGTGGGCATATCATCTTCTTTGTTCCAGCGGGGGCTTTGCCCCCGCTGGAGCACTAAACAAGCAGATCTCTCACATCATCAATAGGGATTACTGCTTGCTGATCGGTAAGATAGAACCTGGCACTTGACCAAGGATAATCTTCGGGTAATTCTACCAACTTCCATTGCGGCTGGCAGGGGTTGTTGTGGATGTAATCCATTTTCTGTTCAAGGAATTCAGTTGAAAAGATATTCCGAGCATCATACTCGTCTTCCCAGATTTTGAATAGCTGCCGTTTGTCGGTGTTTGCTTTGGTCAATGAGTCCAGGATTTTGCTTGAACGTTGTGCTTGAAGTTGGCGGATGATCTGACGAGCCGTATGGCGTTTTAAGTCTCGCATCATATCCGAAAGCCTGTAGGCCTCGTTGTATTGGGCGATAAAATGGATGTGATTTGGCATGAGGACGAAGGCAAAAAGGAGGATTCCTTTGTTTGTACGGGAATAGTGAAGACTATCGAGCACGATCCGTTTGAAAGCTTCTTCTTTTAAAAGCCAATAATGGTGGGCAATACTCGTTGTAACGAAATAGTGATGGTCGGGATTAAAAACTGGTTTGACAGGCACGGTGGATTTCGCTTGCCGGGGGCTCAGTCGCGTTCCTGTTTCCGCGGGGGCTTAGCCCCCACGGGAGCAAGGGTATCAAGTTATTTTACCCCTCCACCGGGTCGTCGGGATGCTCCTGGTTCCAGAGCGCCACCAGCTCCTCGGCGGACTTACCCAGGTGCTCTCTGTTCAGGATCCTGGCGTGCAGCTTGCCGGTGAAATTCAGTTGTTTGAGCAGCTCCGGCTCGGCGCGAAAGGCGATGTCCAGGCGCCCTTTGCGGATGGTAGGCGTGAAGGTGCCAAGCCCTGCCACCTTGACGGCCTGCCCGGCGCGGTGCGCCATCAGCAGCACGTCGCGCAGGGCGTAGATGGCGTGGTGCAGCTCTCCTTCGCTCAGGCTGGTACGCTGTACCAGGATTTCCACAATCTCGTCATTCTGCATGGTGCGCTGGCGCTCGAGTTCGGGGCGGTACGCGCGGATGGCGGTGATCTTTTCGGCCATGTTGCCCTCCTTTTGCCGTGGATTCGACCGGATACAGCCCGTATTATACTGAGTTTTCACCGGAAATTTAGAAAAGCTCGCCGAGAAAAATAAAAAGCTCGGCAAGAAATTTAATAAGCTCGCCGAGATAATAAAATTTCTCGGCGAGAAATCAGCGGTTTCCAATGAATTTGTCCGGATTTCCCCGGCTTAATCGAGCAGACTCCCCCGAAAATTTCCGGTTTTCTAACGGCTTTGCTTTGATGAACTGCCTTCTCGGGTTGTTTTGCGAAGATCCTGCCTGAATATCGTTTGACGGGATTTCCCCACGGGGTACTTTGCGGGCTCCGTGCTGGAGCCATACCGGGCCTTGCAGGAATTCTTTTGGTCATGCGTTCACTGCCGCCGGCCCCTTCTGCAAATTCTCCCACTCGACCAGCTTCCCGTCCATCTCGCGCTGCAGCGCGGCGTAGCGCTTGCCCAGTTTGGCGACCTCGGCCGGGTCCACAGGCGGGTTCTCAAGCTGCGCCCCCAATTCTGCCAGTTGCTGCTCGAGCGCGGCGATCTGGTTTTCCAGTTCCTGCAGGCGGGCGATGCGGCGGCGCTCCGCTTTGACGGACTCCGGCGTCCCCCGGCGTCGGGGTTTCCCCCCTGTCTGGGGCGCCTGAGCAGCCGCCAGTTGCACAGCTTGCTGCTCGCGCTGCGCCCTGAGCTGCGAATAGCTGCCCTTGAAGACCACCAGCGCCGATCCATCCGGGTCTACCTCCCAGATCTGGGTGCCGAGCGCGTCGATCAGGTAGCGGTCGTGCGTGACCAGCAGGATCGTGCCGGCGTAGTCGTCCAACACAACCTGCAGGATCTCCTGGGAGGGGATGTCGAGGTGGTTTGTGGGCTCATCCAGCAGCAGCAGGTTGGTGTCCTGCAGGGCCAGCTTGGCCAGCGCCAGCCTGCCGCGCTCGCCGCCTGAGAGCAGGCTGACTTTCTTGAAGACATCCTCGCCCGAGAACAGATATTTACCGAGGTAATCGCGCACCTGGCCCGGCAGCCAGCCCGGTTTGAGCGCCTCGATCTCCTGCATGACGGTGCGTTTGCCGTCCAGGCCCTCGTGCGCCTGGGCGAAATAGCCGACCTGCAATGAGGCGCCCAGCAGCACCTCGCCCGCCAGCGGCGGCAACTGTCCCAGGATGGTTTTCAGGAAGGTGGTCTTGCCGGCGCCGTTTGGACCGATCAGCGCGGCGCACTCGCGCCGGCGCAACTCGATGTCGGGTGCGGAGAAGAGCAGTCTGTCCGGGAAACCCACCTGAATGTCGCGCGTGCGCAGGACCAGGTCGCCAGAGCGCTTATGCGAGCCGAGCTGCAGGTGCAGGCGCGGCAGTGTGCGTACAGGCGAACGCAGGGCGCGCACGCGCCGTTCGGCTTCGTCGGGGCTCAGGTCGCTGGTGGCGACGGTGACATCCTCGCTGACCTCGATCCACTTGTGATTCAGCACGGTATCCATGCCGACCTGCTCGATGGCCTGCAGGGTGCGGCTCAGGCGGCGCAGCCGTCCGCGCGCCTGGGTGACGTTCTGCCCGGCGATGTACTTCTTGACATAGAGCGCTTCCTTGAGCAGTTTTTCCTTCTCGCGTTCGAAGACCTCCTGGCGGCGCTCGGCGCGCTCCTGCCGCTGGTGCAGGTAAGCCGAGTAATTGCCGCGGTACTGTTCGTAGCCGCCGGGCAGCATCTCGAAGACCTGGTTGCAGGCCTTGTCCAGGAAATAGCGGTCGTGCGAAACGATCATTGCCGCTCCGTCCCAGCCGGCCAGGTAGTTCTCCAGCCATTCCACGGCGGCAATGTCCAGGTGGTTGGTAGGCTCGTCAAGCAGCAGCAGGTCCGGGTCCGAGAGCAGCAGGCGGGCAAGGAAGGCGCGCGTGCGCTGCCCGCCCGAAAGGTGCGCCAACTGCAGCTCGTAGTCCCTTTCATCAAAGCCCAGACCGCTCAGCACCTGTTTTATGCGCGTGGGGTAGGCATACCCTCCGTGCTCTTCGAAGTTGTGCTGCAATGCCCCGTAGCGCTCCATGACCGTCTCGGCCTGGGCAGGATCGGCCATGAGCGCTTCGAGCTGGTGTAATTCCTGCTGGCGGGCTTTGAAATGACCGAAGACGGACTCGCACGACTCCCAGAGCGTGCCACCCATGTCGAAATCGGCTTCCTGCGGCAGGTAGCCGGTTCCGATGCCCTTTGCCCTGGCCACCGAACCCGCAGAGGCCTCGTCCTCGCCCACCAAGATACGCAGCAGGGTGGTCTTGCCCACGCCATTCGGCCCGACAAGCGCCAGGCGTGCGCCTTTGGCGATCGAGAAGCTCAGGCCGCTGAACAGGTCGAAATCGCCGAAGGATTTGGTGAGAGAGGTGACGGTGAGCAGGGACATGAGGGTAGGCGGTACTTTCTATAAGCAGTGCGTGGAGTTGGGCAAAAAAGAACGCAGGTAGATTCTAACCTATCCGGTTTCACCCGGGAAAGTACGGGTTCATTCGCTCCCGCTGCAGAACAACTCGGCGGTGAAGGCCTGCATGCCCGCGGAGAGCGGGTAGCCCTGCCCGCCCATCTGGTTCAATACCTGGCAGGCCTGTCCCTTGTAAAAGGCCTGGGTGTTGATGAGCTTGGCCAGCTGTTTCACTTCTTTTCGGTCGTCAAGGTAGGCATTGGCCTGAAGGAACGGCATCCATTCGATCTGGTCATTGGGTAGCAGGCCCTCTTTTTCGGCTGATTTCTGAATCCTGGCGATGCTGTCCCAATCCCCTTGCTGGCGCGCAAGTTCGGCTTTCTGGTAATAGAAGCACCAGTCGTGCGGCGGTTCAGGGCCGAACACGAAGGCCTGCGGGGTGGGGGGCTGACCCTCGGTCAGTACGTTCTCGATCTTTGAGGAAGAGGCCACCAGCATGAGGTTCGTGCCTTCGGAAGCGGATACCTCGGACCAGCGACCATCGAAGACGTGTACGCAGGCGTTCTCATTGGGTTGGCTGATGATCAGCACGTTCCCGAAATCATTCTTGATCAGATGCTGGCGGTAATCGATCTCTTGATCCAAATGGCCGATGAGAAGTCTCTGGATGTCTTCGTGGGTCAATCTGATCGCCCCCAGCTTCAGGTCGATCGGAAGTTGCGTCGCATGTTGGGGGTAGTAGATCATATTGGCCGGGCCCCAGACGATATCGCTGTCTTCCCCCATGTCAACGCCCGGGTAATGGACCAGCAGCGTGGTCCCTTCTCGGAGGCCCGGCGCCCGCCAGGTGACCTGCCACCAGAAATTGCTGTAGATCTGCGCCTCCCGGCTGGCCCCGACCGAGACGGAATGCTGGGTCATCACCGCCGCTGCCAATACCAGCGAGAAGGCCACCGAGCGCACGACCCGGTCGGGGATGGTATACAGGCATGCGACCGTAAAGAGGACTGTCCCGAGCAGGGCCGGCAGCCCATAATAGGAGAATACAGACAGATCAATGGAGCGGTTGGCCAGCACGACCGGGGAGACCCCAAACAGGACGCTTACCAGGCCAACCCAGATTGCGGTAACCTGCCAGCCGGCGTCAGCAGTTTGGGCATCGCCTTCGCCGGCCTTATGGATCCGGCGTTCAACCAGTCCGTACAGGAGCACGGCAAGGGTCGCGAGAAGCAACCCGACCAATATCTCGCGCAAGCGCCACTGGAAAGCCATTTGGTAGAACGGTACACCCCAGACCAGCACCATCGTATTGATCGTGCTCTGCAACAACCGGACGCCCCACCACAGGCTCACCAATACAGGAGAGTCGAGGATTGCGCCCAGTTGGGCGCCGATGTCGGTAGCCTTGCGGGCATTTTCGAACAGGAACAGCCTCCAGAAGAGGTACCCGAACGGGACCAGCAAGGTGACCAGCCAGGCGTAAAGCGCCCGCCCCCCTTTTTTGAAAAACGCGAAGGGAGTCCCGGCTTTCCTGGTGAGCAGGTAGACGCTCAGGAAGCGGAAGACTTCCATGCCGAGAGCGTATTCGACCAATCCCAGGTACGCCCAACCGGTCAATACAGCCGCTGCGAGCAGCACCGCCCTGGATGCTGTGCGCGCCGCCTGTATGGCCTTGAGCGTCAGGGTAAACGACAACACTTCCAGGCATAAGCTGACCACATGCGCCTGGAAATCGATCGCGTTGTACCATCTCAGGTAGCCCGGGTACAGGAGGAAGAGCAGCGCCATGGAAAAAGTGGCCCGCCGCCGGCGCGGCCAAAGCATGTCGAACAGCCAAAAGGCGCAAATGGCCCCGGCGAGTCGCCAGAAATAGCCGGCCAGATTGTAGGCCAGGGGAGCAGGCCCAAAAATAGAGTAATAGATTTCAAGCAGCAGGCCGCGCGCCGGGCGGTCGGCGCTGAATATCTCCCTGAATATGCCTGCACCAGCCATCGAAGCGCCGTGCATCAAATACCAGTCGTCCCGATAGTAGGTGAAACTAGCGATAGCGGGCAGATACACAATGCCAGAGATAAGGACAAGCGCCAGAATCGCGTAGAGCCGGTTCGTCCAGAAGTCCCTTTTAGTTCTCATGGAGCCCCTTATTTCAGAGTGAATAGTGTGCGAACTTGCGCGAACGAGCATGAAATGGTCGGCCTGGATATGCGACTACGAATTATAACCGTGACTGGCCCCCCCGTCGCTTCGCGACACCCTTCCCTAATTCATTGGATTTGGAGATGGCAGGGGAAGGGCTGTCTGACACGAGACCGGGTGAACTAGATGATCTGGATGAATGCCTGCGAGTTAAAAAGCGAGAGAGGCAGGTTTACGATTGGAGCAGGATATTCTTATCGTCCTCCGCCCAATTGACCGGGTTGGATTCAATGTAACGGTGAATGCGCTCCCAATCGGCTTGATTTCGAGTGATGTGCTCATAATAATTGCGCTGCCAAACTTTTTGATGGAATGGTTCCCATCCCAAATGATTGACGCCATGAATATACTCGTTTGTAGTCATGGTCTTGAACCATTGAACAATTCGAGGCAACGAGACAATTGGACCGGCAGGTAGGGGTGAACCGGTGTCTTCGCCCGATTGCGAACCGGTGTGTTCGCCTTCATTGGGGAGGACACGTGGGTTGTTATTAGGGCAGACACGTGGGTTGTTATTTGGGCAGACACGCAGTCGTTTTTTGGGCAGACACGTGGGTCTGCCCCTACTGCCCCTACGATGGGATCATGGATGAGGATGATCCCGTGAAAATGATTGGGCATCACCACAAAGGTTCCTAAATCAACCGGCGGAAACTTCTTGGGTATTGCCTGCCACCATTTCACAACCATCATTCCTGCGGTGTTTGGGACCATTTCATCATGATGGATTTCGCCAAACAACGATTTACGTTCCTGGGTCACAATCGTGACGAAATAGCCGCCAGGCCGGGAATAATCGTATCCCTTTAACCGGATCGTCTTGCGATAGTTATTAGGGCAGATACGCAGGTCTGCCCCTACGCTACCCTTCCCCGAGGTGCGTCTCCGGGATGTGCACGATCTGCTCCTTACCCAGTTCCAGCGAGCGCTGGTAAGCAGCCCAGATGGCGCGCGAGAGCGCCGTGCGGAAACCGGCCTTCTCCAGGTAGTAGAGCGCTTCGGCCGAGGTGCCGCCCGGCGAGGTGACCTGGTTGCGCAGCGTGGCGGGATGCCGTCCGGCGTGGTAGTAATAGTCCACAGAGCCGCGGATGGTCTTCAAGACCAGCTGCTCGGCGATGCGGCGCGGGAAGCCCATGTGCACGCCGGCGTCGATCAGGGCCTCGGTGAACAGGAAGACGTAGGCCGGGCCGGTGCCGGAAAGCGCGGTGGCCATGTCCAGGTAGCCCTCGTCCTCCACGAAGACCTCCTCCCCCAGGGCGCCGAGGATCTTGCGGGCCAGCTCCTGCTGCTCTGGGCTGGTGCCCCTGGAGGCGCACCACACGGTGATGCCCTCGCCGATCTGCCCGGGTGTGTTGGGCATGGAGCGCACGATTGCCTCGTGTTTCAGGGCCTTGCCGATCTTCTTCAACGAGGCGCCCGCCACGATCGACAGGACCAGCGCTTTCGACGGCAGGTCGTGCAGCCCGTTCAGGACGCCCGTCAGGCGCTGCGGCTTGACCGCCAGCACGACCACGTCCGCCTTGGCAGCGGCGGACGCGTTGTCCGTGGTGGACCGGATGCCGTACTTCTTTTTCAGTTCCCGCCCGCGCTCCGCGCGCGGTCCGGCGGCCTGGATGTTCTCCGCTTTAGCGAGCTTCTGGCGCAGCAGGCCGGCGATCATGGCCTCCGCCATCACGCCCGGGCCGATAAAAGCAATCTTCTTATCTAACATGGTGACTCCTATCTTAAACACAAAGGACAACCGGGTCACAAAGAAGGAGCGTTGTGCCCTTCGTGTACTTTGTATTGGTAATTATTATTGGAAGTACTGCAGGGCCAGCCGCAGGCGCTGCTCCACGTCGTCCGGTGCGTCCTTGGGGATGGACTGGATGGCTGATTGCGCTTCGACCACGCTGTAGCCCAGGGCGGCCAGCGCCGCCAGCAGTTCAGAGTCGCTATCGGACATGGCAGCCACGGTCTTGAGCGTCTCGTCGGGTTTCAGGCGGTCGTGCAGATACAGGACGATCTTCTGGGCGGTTTTCTTGCCCACCCCCGGCACGCGCGAGATCAGTTCGGCCTGCTCGGTAAAGACAGCGCGCTGGACCGCATCGATCGTCATGGTGGAGAGCACCGAGAGGGCCACCTTTGGGCCGACGCCGTCCACACCGAGCAACAGGTGGAAAAGGTCGCGCTCAGATTGCGAGTCAAATCCATACAGAGAAAGCTCAGTCTCGCGCACCACCAGGTGGGTGAAAAGGAAGGCAGGCTCTCCGACTTTCATTCGCCCGCGGACCGGAGCAGGGACGAAGACGCGCAAACCGACCCCGCCGGTTTCCACGACCATGGCCTGTTCTTCGATCTGGGTGACTTCACCGCGCAGGGTTGCGATCATGCTTCTATTTAACCATAGAAGTACGCAGAGAAAAAGGATTCGGTTCGGGCGCTGGGATAACCAGAATCAAGGTCATGGAGATATTCACGATTTGGCGCTGGTACGTTCATCATACCTTCAGGGGTTCGTCTTTGTGGTTATTCGTGGTTCCCATATCTGTTCGTATTCAGGTGTGTGATCGCCACCGCCAGCGCGTCGGCGGCGTCGTCGGGGCGGGGCAGGTCTTGCAAGGCGAGTAATATGCGTACCATTTCCTGCACCTGGTGTTTGCCGGCCGATCCGTAGCCTGCCACAGCCTGCTTGACCTCATTGGGTGTGTATTCATAGATCTCGACGTTGGCTTGCGCCAGCGCCAGCAGGGTCACGCCGCGCGCCTGCCCGACGGCGATGGCAGTCGAGACGTTGCGCTGGAAGAACAGTTTCTCCACTGCAGCGGTATCCGGCCGATGCTGCTCGAGCAGGCCACGCAGTTCCCGGTAAAGCTGATTCAGCCGTTCCGGGACGCTGCGCTCCTTGGGGGTGCTGATCACACCGAAGGCCTCGGCATGCAGGACCCCGTCGGGGAGCAGCCGCACCAGGCCGTAGCCTGTCGAGGCCATACCGGGGTCGATACCGAGCGCAAGTGTCATGTAAAGAGGCCAGAATGGAGAAGGGGCGACCGCCTGGCCGCCCCGTTCGCATCTATTCGGCTTCGAGCGCTGCCAGCGCTTCTTCCGACATCTTCAGGTTGGAGTAGACGTTCTGCACGTCATCCATTTCTTCGAGGCTTTCGATCACCTTCATCACCTGTAAGGTGTCATTGACTTCCAATTCCATTTCCTGCTTGGGAACCATGCGCAACTCGGCTTCTTCGGGGTTGACTTTAGCCTTGTGAAGCAGGTCCGCAATGGCTTTGAAGGCTTCGACCGGACCGATGATCTCGATCATACCCTCTTCTTCTGTGACATCGTCCGCGCCGGCTTCGATGGCCAGCTCGAAGGATTTTTCATAGTCCAGTTCACTGGACGGAAAGGCAAAGTAAGCTTTACGCTCGAACTGCCAGGAGACCGCGCCGACCTCGGCCATGCTGCCTCCCACACGCGTCAGGGTATGCCGGATCTCCGATACCGAGCGATTGCGGTTGTCGGTGACGGTTTCGATCATCATGGCAACGCCATTCGGACCGTATCCTTCATACAGGATCTCTTCATAGGCGTTCCCATCTTTATCATCACCGGAGCCGCGCCGGATCGCCCTCTCGATATTATCCTTGGGCATGTTTTCGGCGCGAGCCTTATCGACAGCCAGGCGCAGGCGGAAATTGGAATCCGGGTCGCCGCCGCCCTCGCGGGCAGCAACCGCGATCTCACGGGCGAGGCGGGTAAAAATGGCGCCGCGTTTCGCATCCGCTGCGCCTTTTTTGCGTTTGATGGTGGACCATTTTGAATGCCCAGACATACCAGTTCTCCTTCAAAAAACCCGCCTGGAAGTACCGCAGCTATTCAAAGCAGCACAAAGAGGCGGGAACTGTTTTCGTGAAGGGAATTATACCATGAGCCCCTCTCCGACCTCAGCTGGTGATTTGTCTTGAAGTTCACATATAGGTGTGTGGGAGGCATCCTTACCCTATACTTCTCGACATCTGGTTGAGGGAGATCATGCAAAGAAGCCAACCCCCATCGTTTTCGGCCCGCCGTGCACCACGATGGCAGGAGGTAGTTCATAGATCGGGATCTCCGTGATCCCCATCCGGGATTTCAGGTTGTTTGCCATCTGCTCGGCTTCCGCCCGGGCCGCGACCTGGATCACACACAGGTGTGCCTGCTCGGAGCGCGGGCAGCTTTCCTCAACCACTTCCACCAGGCGCGCCAGCGCGCGCTTCTTGGTGCGCTGCTGCTCGAACGGCTCGACCTGCCCCTCGCGGATGGCCAGGATGGGTTTGATCTCCAGCAACTCGGCCAGCAGCTTTTTGGCCCCGCCGATGCGCCCGCCTTTGGCCAGGTATTCCAGCGTGTCGACCACGAAGAAGAGACGCCCGCGCGGGATCATTTCCTCTACCTTCGCCACGATCTCGTCGGCAGAGGCGCCCGCCCTGGCCAGGTCATGCGCCAGCAGCACCAACGAACCCAGATTGCAGGAAAGGGTCAGGGTGTCAATCACGCGCACGTCCACACCCGGAAACTCTTGTGCGGCGGTTTCAGCCGAGCGCACCGTCCCGCTGACCTTGGCTGAAGGCGCCAGTACGACCACTCTTTCGCTTCGCGCCTGCGCTTCCTGGAAGAATGGAAAATACAAGGATGGTTCCGGCGCGGCTGTCTTCGGAAGGATTGGGGCCGCCTTCAGTTTGTCCAGGAAAATGGCCGTATCCAGGTCCTTGTCGTCATGGTACGACTCCTCACCGAACATGACGACCTGCGGGATGAGCGGGATGCCGCGCTCTGCCAGCAGTTCACGCGGCAGTCCGCAGGTGGTGTCTGCGACAATAATGGTCATGGGAGCCTCCCGACTCAGGCGATCTTACTCAATACCCAACAATTGCTTCCCGGCGGCTAACTCGCTGTCGTAATACGCCTCCAGGGCTGCATTGGTGCCGCGTAAGCCGGCGACCACCTGCTCGGTCCACAGCAGGTATTCAGCACGCCGTTTGTGATCCCAGTCCTGCGGTGGGACGGTGTTCAGGTTCTTGACGTTGCAGGATTTATCTGCAAGGGAGAGCAATTTGGCTCCGTTCGATTTTTCAGGAGCGTGTTCGATCTGCAACCGTTTGCGCTTCATTTTTGGCAGGCTCTTGTCATCAGTCACCTCGAGCACATAGGCGAGCACTCCCTCGCCGAAGTGCTCCCTGATTTCATCCTCATGCGTATTGGTATCTTCGATGGTGTCGTGCAGGATGGATGCCAGCAGGACCTCGGCATCGCGCACTCCGCCTGTTTCCCATAACAGAAGCGCCACCTCAATGGGGTGGTTGATGTACGGGGATTTGAGGCTGTCTTTGCGACGCTGGTTGCGGTGCTTGCCTGCCGCAAAACGCACTGCCTTGAGCAGTAAACCGGTGTTTTCGGAAAAATCCATCCTACCTCCTGGTCTCAAAGGACGCGCTCATACACGCGGTGCAGCTTGTAGAAGTCCACGCCAAAGTGCTCGAGTTCGCGCAGCATGGCCTCGTTCTCGGTGCCGATCTGCACGATGTCGGCGTGCCGGAACTGGCCGGTTTCGACCACCGACTTGAACAACTCGCTGTACAGGATGGCTGTCCCGCCCGAACCGCGGTATTCGGGCAGCAACCCGGCGCCGTTGATGTTCAGCCAGTCGGTGCGCCTGAACTCGCGCAGGAGGGTGATCCAACCGAACGGGAAGACACGCCCGCGGGTCTTTTGCAGCGCAGCCGAGATGTCGGGATAGGCCATCAGGAAACCGACCGGCTGCTCACCTGCCTCCCCGGGATCTTCGGCCCCCTCAAGGGGGTCTTCGACCTTCATGACCACCTTGAGCAAGCGCGGATCGGAAAACCACAGCAGCTGGTTCGCCATCATGCGCACCTCCTCGTCGGTCAAAGGCGCATTTCCGGCCGTGCCGCGCAGGGCGTTGTTATACAATTCTTTCAGTTTGGGCACAAAGGCGCGCAGGTCATTCCGGGTGCGGTAACGGGCGATGCGCAGGCCGCGCCGGCGCGCGATGCGTTCGGCCAGCGTATGAATGCGCTTCGGGAACTGGATCTGCACACCCAGGTAGCCCGAAAGCGCGTCCCGCTCAGGCTGGAAGCCCGCCGCTTCGACCAGGCCGGGATAGTACTCGGGGTTGTACGGCTGGCCGAAGGCCGGGCGGTGCTCGAAGCCTCTCACCAGCAGGCCAAAGCCGTCCAGCACGGTGAAACCCTTGGGTCCGAGCACGCGTTTCAGGCCGCGGTCGCGCGCCCAGGCGAAAGCGGCTTCGAACAACCCTTGCGCTGCGGAGGGCTGGTTCTCGCACTCGAACAAATAGAAGAAAGCCGTCGCTTCGCGGTTGAATTCGTTGTACAGGTGGTGGTCCAGGACGGCCAGGCGCCCCAACGCGCGGTTCCCTTCATAGGCCAGGAAGAACCCGGCCTGGGAATGCCTGTAGAATGGGTGGCGTTTCCGATCCAGGCGGCGGCGCTCGTCCATTCGCAGTGGCGGCACCCACTGGGGGATGTCCTTGTAGATGTGGAAGGGCAACCCGAGGAAGTCCCTTACCTGCTGCTTGTGGGCAAGGTCGATCTGGATGATTTCCATAAGTCGATGTAAGCGATCCTCCTATGAGACTTCACAATTCGGCACTTGTCCGGGTCTGGAAGCCCCCACCCCTGGCTCACCCCCCTAAGCCTCTTGTTTCCAATTCACACACCCTACCCGCACTGGGAAGGAGGCAGGGGGATGGGGCAGGAACACCCCGAGATTCTAAAGGATCGGGTTGATTCATATTTCTACATAGCCCTGGCGCGGGCGGCCATTTGCGCGCGCAGGTTCTTCACATCGTGATCCACAAAAAACAGCGCGCCCAGGTAGAAGAAGAAACACAGGATCCAGGCTGTGATGCAGACCCACAGGATGGCGTTGCCTTTGCCATACAGCACTGAGAGCGTCCCGGCCAGGATGGGGGCGAAGGCCGCCCCGAAGTTTTCCACGAAATACTCCAGCGCCTGCGCGGTGGAGCGCACCTCGGGCACGGTCACGTCATAGACCGTGGCGATGACATTCGGCGAGGAAAGCGGCATAAAGATGGCCGTCAGCGCCATAAAGATGAAGAATGCCGTGCGGTCTTCGACGGGGGTCAGGATGGCAAGGGCCAGGAAGATCGCGCCCAGCAGCACGCCCGCGCTGGAGACCAGGATGCGGCCCTTGGTGGTGCGCTTGAAGAACCAGTCGCCAAGTGCGCCGCCGACGAAGTAGCCGGCCGCCAGGATCAGGATGACGGGCGCCATGGTGAGCAGCACGGCGTCGTTTTCGTAGCCGCGCTCGACCATCAGATACCCAAAGAAGAAATAGGTGATCACGTTCCAGGGGAAGACGCCTGCGAAGCCCTGCAGGAAGACGAACCACATGGTCTTCTTCTTGAAGATCTCCCGGGCTTCCTTCCAGGAGAAGTGGAAGTGCTCCATCTCGGTTTCTGCCATGCCCTCGAACTCAGGCTCGGCCTTGCCGCGCGGCATGTCTTTGACGCCGAAGAAGATTAACACTGCGATCACCAGGCCCAGCGAACCGGTGATATAGAACACGGAGCGCCAACCGCCGATCTGCGGGGCGACCATCAGCGCCAGGATCATGCCAATCAGGTAGCCCAGCGGCTGAGCCAGTTGCAGCACGCCGTAGATCTTGCCGCGCAGGTTGGGCCCGAAGTAATCTGCCACCAGGCTGTACAGCCCCGGGTAAGAGGAATCGTCCACACCGGTGGAGGCGCGTGTGACCAGGAAGCTGGGATAAGTGCGCATCAAGGCGCTCAGCCAGGTTGTAGCGCCCCAGATGAAGGAAGCCAGCGCCAGCAGCTTATCGCGAGCGTAGCGGTCATACAGGTAGCCCCAGATCGGGTAAAGCAGCGTGGCGACCAGCAGCGCGCCCGAATTGATCAGGCCCCATTGCTGGTCATTGATGCTGAACTCGCCTTTGATAGTCTCCTGCATCGAGCCGATCATCAATTTGTCGGTCTGGTGCAGCAGCATGAAGCAGAAGAAGATGACAACCACGACCCAGCGGTAACGCGAACTTTTCGAAGCCATGAGCCACCTCGCATATTGGGATTAGAAATAGTCTACAATACAAGATAGGGGGAGTCAATTGACGATTGTCACTGGTACTTGCTATTCAAGTTTGTCATTGCGAGGGCGAAGCCCGAAGCAATCTACCCCTTAAGCTCAAGAGTGAGATTGCTTCACCCTCATACGGAGGGCTCGCAATGACAGTGATATTGGGCGATCCAGTATCTCTTGACCAACTCAGTA
>CAZULT010000048.1:0-32814 GCA_964621295.1 uncultured Anaerolineaceae bacterium
AAGAACGCAATGGGGTTGCTTCGCCCTCGCGCAGCACACATGCGAAGCCCACTTGTCGAAGGTACCCGCCGCAGGTCCCTGAAGGGGGAAGGGTGTGCTGGGGGAAGAATGATGAACGCTGGGGCGAACTGGTAACTCATCCTTATAATAAAATACCTTGAAAGGTACTTTTCATTAGTAGCCACTATCGGACCTATTCCAAATCACTTTATAACTTACAAATAGGGGTAAATATAGTACAACAGGATTACCTTTCAAGAATCTTAGTTGGAAGCTCTGCGATCGTAAAGGAAAGCTTGTGATACTTTCTTATTGAGAGCTTTCGTCGCAGGCTCTTCTTCCACATGGAAAGCTACCTAGAAACCATACTTTAAGACCGGTTCCTCGCAATCGATATCGTGTACAATGACTGAGGAATAATAGCCTGGTATTTCAAGGAGCCACCTACATATCAACCTCCGCATCCTTCGATGAAGTCTCACAAAAAGCGCTTGCATGCTTCGAAAAAGAGGAAAACCTGCAGGCCGCCTACGACCTGCTGACTGAAGCCGCTCCGCACTTTCCCGAGCAGGCCGCGCTGATCTATAACTGGCGCTACTGCGCGGCTGCCATGATGAATGAACCTCAGCTGGCCCTCCAGCTCATTCAAGAGTCCCTGGAAGCCGGATTTTGGTGGAGTGCAGCCTATCTGAAATCGGATGATGATTTAAAATCTGTGCAAGACCTGCCTGAATTCAACCAGCTGGTGGAAGTAAGCGAGGCTAAGTACCAGGCCGCCCAGGCCTCAGCAAAACCGCTGGCCCTGCCCTTGCCTTTACCGGCGGAGTCGGCCCAGCCGCTGCCGTTGCTGCTGGCCCTGCATGGCAACGGCGGGAATGCGCAACGCGCCCGCCCTTATTGGGAGAGCGCTGTCGAACAGGGTTGGCTGACCATCTTGCTGCAATCCTCCCAGATCAGTAACCCAGATGCCTATGTATGGGACGATCTCGAAAAGGGGGCCGAAGAAATCAAAGCGCACTATCATGAGCTGATTAAAAACCTCCGCTCGAGCCCGGGCAGGTAGTGGTCGGCGGCTTCTCAAAAGGCGGCGAAATGGCCATCTGGTTGGCGCTCATGGAAGTCATACCACTGGCAGGCTTTATTGCCGTCAACCCCGGTGGCCCATTCTTCCAGGAGGTGGATACATGGCTGCCGTTGCTTGAAAGCTGCAAAACGCGGGCGGAAATGCGCGCCTATCTGCTGGCCGGGGAACGGGACCAAAACCTGGGAAGCGTAAAGGCCCTGCACGAAATGCTGAATTCGCACGGGCTGGTCAGCCAGCTTAGCATTGCGCCTGCCATCGCACATGCTTTCCCGGAGGATTTCAACGAGATCCTTGCGCAAGCATTGGAATTTATTCAAGGGTACTGAAACTGGCCTCCCCCCCGATCTCCGGTCCAAAAGTATCGTAAGAATCGATCCGATCATGAGGTGGTCAGCGACGCATAACTCGAATCTGAGATCCCAGGAGCTGAGGTTCCAGTTCTAAATCAGGAGTCTTAGATGGCTCTTTAAAGCAAAAAGGCACTTTAAGTGCCTTCTTCATTGGTGAGAAGCCCCTAGCGGACCAGTTCCGAACCATTTTCTTCCTTAAAATAGGAAAAAATACAGTACAGCAGTGTTATCTTTTCAAGAAGATAACTGAAATGCGTTGAATCGGCAAGTATTTCCAGCCTTCCCTAAGCCCAAACAGATGAATAAAGAAAGGTGCTTGGACGTGTTGATTACCACATTGCGTAATACAGATGTGTCAAATGCCCTTCTTCGCTTGCATAAGAATCTTCAACACACTCTTCAGGACAATTACCCCCTTAGCATACTCATCTAGCGAAATATGTTCGTTCGGCGTATGATCGAGAGCTGAATCCCCTGGACCATATACCACGGCCGGACATTGCCAGACCGGCGCGACAACGTTCAAATCGGCGGTCCCAGTTTTGTAGACAAAGCGCGGCGAGCCGGCCTCTTTCCTGATTCCGTTCAAGAAAGCGCGTACCAACGGAGAGTTTTTCTCACACTCCCACGCTGGGACAGGGTGTCCGATTCGTTCCACCAAGGTCCTAAAGGTCTCTTCGCCCTTCGCTTCACTTCGAGGGTGGTTCACGAAAATATGTAGAGTCTCACGCAATTTCTCATACCACTCATCTGGCGTCACTTCCACCGGCAAACGGACGCCCACATTGAGACGCGCCCACTGCTCGAACCCATCTTGTCCTGATTCCATGCCACGCAGAGTCGGCAAGATTTTTTCAAAAGCGCGTTTTGTATCGAGGTTGAATTCTTCCGCAATTGTCTTGATTTTTGCCCAAACATCAACAGCCTCTTCCGCTGCTGTCTGCGCACCGCTGGCAGTGTGCGATTGCTTGCGTCTGACAGTTACATTTGCCCAAGCCGAGCCTTTATAACCGAGAGCAATCCTGTCCCAGTTGTTGGGCTCGCCAATGATCGCAAAATCTGGCTTGTACCTATCCACCACAAAGCGCGCGCCCAGTGACTTGCATTCTTCGTCTACCGCACCGATCACCACGAACTGCCAGCCATTCATCGGACCGGACTGTGCCACCGCGTCCACAAAACATGCCAGCGGACCTTTCGCATCCACCGAGCCGCGACCATAAAGAATTTCATCATCTACACGGACAGGAATTTCTCCCGGCACAGTATCAATATGTCCAAGCAATACCACTTGCTTCGGCCCGGCTCCCATTACACCGATCGAATTGCCAGCACCGTCCACGAACGATTCGTCAAAACCAAGCGCCTGCATGCGCTCAACGAGCCAATCCACAGCCCTGCGCTCCTGGCCGGATGGGCTGTAATGTTGGACTAAACCAATAAGCGTTTTTGTGCTATCCATATTCTTTAATCCCCAGCAAGCACATCGTTGATTGCAACCATCACCCGGTCAATTTGTTCATACGAGATAACCAGCGGCGGGAGTAAACGCAGGACCGTCAACCCGGCGTTCAGTGCAATAATCCGTTTTTCTTGTAAAGCCTTCAGATAGGGCGCGACTTTCTGCTTCAATTCGATCCCGACCATCAGTCCCATTCCGCGCACTTCACGGATAACTAGAGAATCAATCTGGCGCAGTTTGTTCATTAGGTAGGCGCCCTTCGCAGCCGCCTGCCCGGCTAAATCTTCTTCTTCGATGGCCGTTATCGCCGCAATTCCAGCCGCACATGAAAGCGGATTGCCTCCAAAGGTCGAGCCATGTACACCCGGCGTCAAATTCTGCACATTTTCACCGATCAACACCGCTCCCATCGGTACGCCCCCTGCCAGCGACTTGGCACAGCACAGCAGATCCGGTGCTACGTCGAAGTGCTGAACCGCGAACATCTTGCCTGTACGCCCAAACCCAGTCTGGATTTCATCCACAATCAGCAATGCACCACGCTCATCACAAATCCGCCGCGCCGCTTGAACGTAGTCCGGATCAGCCAAGTAAACCCCACCTTCCCCTTGAATAACTTCCAAAATGACAGCGGCAGTCTCGTCAGTTACAGCGTTTTCCAGTACGCCGATGCTATTGAACGGCACGTGGCTGAAGCCCGGTACGAGCGGCTCAAAGCCCTGACGATACTTCTTGTTGAATGTGGCCGAAAGCGACCCAAACGTTCTTCCGTGAAATGCGCGCATTGTGGCCACAACCGCCGTCCGTCCGGTAGAGATGCGGGCGAATTTAAGCGCCGCCTCTACGGCCTCGGTGCCCGAGTTGCAGAAAAAGACCCGCTCCAACCCCGGCACTAGCGCCGCCATCTTTTCCATCAAAGCAGACCGTTTGTCGTTGGGAAATGACTCAAACAGCGTGATCAGCGTGGCAGCCTGCTCGGCGATTGCCGCAGCAATCTTCGGATGGGCATGACCCAAGTTCGCCGCGCCATGCCCGGATGAGCAGTCCAGATATTCATTGCCATCCGCATCGAACAGACTCGCCCCCTGTCCGCGTACGAAGGACAGTTGCTGCTTGGCATATACGCCTGCGCCATATTGGGTCTCGATTTTGTAAAAAGTATCCATAATTGCTTCCGATCATTTCACCGGGTAGACATGGAGAGTATGGAGAATTCTGTAAATGTCTCTACATGTTCAGCTTCTCCGCAGTGGATATTATTCAATAACGGTCCCATTTCCAGCCTTTGCTGCTGAAATTGGTTTTTTTACGCGCCCATCGGCGATGATGACCTTGCCGACTCCACCCTTGAAAGCTTCTTCCGCGCCGAGAACTTTCTTCTTCATTCGACTCTGCGCCATCTCCAGTGCGGACGAGAGTTTCTCCTGCGGTAGTTGTTTGATGAGCGTCGATTCGTCCGGGAATTTCTCCATCAGTCCCGGAACAGCAGTCAAAAGGATGAGTGTTTCTGCTTTTAATGCGGATGCAATCATCGCTGCCGCCCGGTCGGCGTCCACGTTGAGCGCTTCACCCTTCTGGCTGACAGCCACCGGCGCGATAACTGGCAGGTAGCCTGCCCCGAGCAGCATTTCCAGAAGCGCCACATTGATCTGCTCGATTTTACCGGTGTAATCGTCGCGGATAATCTTGCGCTTGCCATTTTCCACGCTCTGAATGACATCCTTGCGTGCCGCAACCATCAGGCTGCCATCCACACCGCTCAAGCCAAAGGCGTTTATTCCGAGTCCGTGCAGTTGCTCCGTCAACAACGAATTGACCTTGCCATTGACCGCCATCAGGAACACTTCCAGGGTTTCGCGGTTGGTGTAGCGTGACGTGTATCCTGACGGCGAGATGATGAATTTCGGCGGCGTGCCCAGGGCCTCACCGAGTGCGTTCGCTTCTGCCGAGCCGCCATGCACAAAGACCAATTTCTGTCCCTGGGCCAGCAATCCGGCCGCATCCGCGCAAATGGCGGAAAAATCCACACCTTCGGTGCCGCCGAGTTTGACTACGATAATTGATTCTGTCATAAGTTCTCCAGCTACTTGCCATTGCGAGCGAGCTGTAGCGAGTGTGGCAATTTCCTACTGCGAGAGAAAATCTCGTCCAGTGGGAGATCGCTTCAGGCTATTGCCTCGCAATGACAGATTAGATCGGGTGCAATCCCATAAACTCCAGCCCGATTGTCTCATCCAACCCCAGCATCAGATTCATACACTGCACCGCCGAGCCGGATGCGCCTTTCATCAGGTTGTCAATCGCGCACATGCTGACCACATGCCCGGTGGACTCGTCCAACTCGAAGCCGATGTCAGCATAGTTTGAGCCAGCCAGAATCTTTGGTTCAGGTACACGGTAGATACCTCGCTTTTCTTTGACCACGCGTAGAAACGGATTCTCGTTTGATAAAGCGCGGTAAGCTTTCCATAAGTCCTTTTTTGCCACGCCCGACTTGAGTTGTGCGTGCGCCGTTGCCAGTACGCCACGGACCAGGTCCACGGCAGTCATTGTCAGCGAGACGTTGTTCACACCCATTTCTTGGATGACCTCGGCGGTGTGGCGATGTCCAAAGGCAGAGAACGTCCGGATAACGGAAGCACGCTCGGTATGGTGCGATCCGGCGTTGCCCGTCGCTCCGGATTCGGATGAACCCACTTTGACCTCGATAATAACCGGAGAGGAGAGGTCGATCAAGTCGGCTTTGAGCAAAGGCAATAATGCCAAATTACAGGCTGTCGCGTTGCAACCCACTCCACTGGCGTAGTCCGCTGTCGTCAGTTCATCGCGATGCAATTCCGGCAAGCCGTAAACGAACTTGCTCAACCAACCTGGCGCGGCATGTTTTTCGCCGTACCATTCTTCATAAAAGGCCGCGTCGTGCAGACGGAAATCAGCTGCCAGATCGATGACCTTGCCTGCCAGCGCAGCGTACTGCTCGATGTTATGCTGGGACTGTCCGTGCGGCTGCGCCAGGAAAAGCATATCCACTGGTTCAATTACGGATAGGTCAACAAATTTGAGTTGCGTTTGCTTACGCAAGTTGGGATGCACCTGGAAAACATACTCGCCCAGATGCGAGCGCGAGGTAACCTGCTTGATCTCCACCGCTGGGTGCGCCAGCAGCAACCGCAGCAACTCACCGCCACCATATCCCGAACCGCCGATAATCGAAACACTTGTCATAATTGCTCCAAATAAAGATACTATTGCGAGCCGCCGATGCATTTCGGTGGTGTGGCAATCTCCTCTTGTTTAGAAAATCCACTACAAACGGGAGATTGCTTCAATCGCTACGCTCCTTCGCAATGAAACTCATTGCCTCTCGCTACTTCCACGACATAATTCACGATCTCATCTGCGATATTCATCCCGCTGACCGGCTGCGCCGAATGGAACTCCATCGTGTGGTTGATCTCGTTCACCACCAGTCCCTTATCAGGATGTTCCACCAGGTCCACCGCCAGCAAGCCACCACCGACGGCTTGTGCGGCTTTCAGGCATAACGACTCGATCTCTGGCGTGATCGGGCAGACTTCGCCCTCTCCGCTGCGGGCTGTGTTTGTGATCCAATGCTCGGACTTGCGGTAAATCGCCGTCAAGACACTGTCACCCACCACGATCACGCGGATGTCGCGCCCCGGCTTCTTGATGAACTCTTGAATATAAAAGACCGAATGCTGCACCGAACCAAGCGTGGACTTGTGTTCCAGTACAGCCTCCGCCGCGTCGCGGTCATTGACCTTTGCTAGCAACCGCCCCCACGAGCCAATCACTGGCTTGAGCACAACCGGGTAGCCGAATTCTTCGATAGCGTCCAGCGCGGCTTCGGGCGAGAAGGCCACTTTGTTCTGCGGTTGAGGCACATCTGCCCGTGCCAGCATCGCCGATGTGGTCAACTTGTCGCCGCACACTTCGGCCACCGCCGCCGTGTTGACGGTCGGCACACCCCACGCATTTAGCATCCGCAGCGCGTAAAGCCCGCTGGTGTAGCTAATTGAACGCTCCAACACCACGTCAAACATGCGCCACGGCGTTGGGTCATCCAGGTCAAAATGAATTTTGCGGTCATCCAATCGTTCGTAGTCGATACCTTGCTTCTCCATCGCGGCAAAAATCCATTTTTCCTCCACGCGCATGCGTGAGTAAAGCACGCCAACTTTTATTCTTAATTGCATATCGCCTCAATTTACCGGAGAGTAACGAAGATAAACGTTTTCTCTTCTAGCTCTGTTCATCCCTGGTGTTATTCGCCCCAGTCTTCCTCTTCCATAGGTGCAACATCAACCGTTGCTGGGGCAAGTGAAATAACCTCCAGATCCACACCACAATCGGGGCAGACGATGATTTCGTTCACTTCGGTGCCTTCATCCAACGTGATTTCGGCAGCACATTCAGGGCAAGGTACTGTAGTCATGGTTATTCTCCTTGGGTTTTTTAGAATCCGAAGTCTATAGATTCTGATTTGGTTTTTTCGATGACGCGTGTCATCGGACTCCAATAAGCTCTTTAGCTTGTTGAATTTGTTTTTTGACAGATTGGGAACTGGTGCCCCCGATGGCATTTCTGGCCTCGACAGACTTCATCGGGTCGAAAACATCTTTTACATCCGCTTCGAACGGACCGATAGTCTGCCACTTGTGCCGCAACTTCATCTCGTCTGGAATAAGGTCGCGGTACTCGTCTAACGAGAGTTCATCTAAGCTGATACCTTTTTCCGCAGCCACACGAACAGCGTTTCCCACCAGCCAATGCGCTTCACGGAAAGGCACACCCTTGCGGACGAGATAATACGCCAGATCCGTTGCTAGCATGGATGGATCAATCGAGGCGGACATGCGATCCTCATTTATGATCATGGTCCCCAGTGCGCCGGCCAGCACCGGCAGGATCGCCAGCAACGTATCGGTCGCCTGGAAGACAGGGACCTTGTCTTCCTGCAAGTCCTTGTCATACGTGGATGGCAGTCCTTTAAGCGTGGACATCAACCCGGTCAACAGGCCGATCAGCGTCCCGGCTTTGCCGCGTGCCAATTCGAACATATCGGGATTCTTCTTCTGCGGCATCAGACTGGACCCGGTCGAATAGGCGTCCGAGAGTTCGAAGAAGCCGAACTCCGCTGTGGTGAATAGGATGACGTTCTCAGCCAGTTTGCTCAGATGCACACCGACCATTGCCGTGCAAAAGAGATATTCAACGGCGAAATCCCGGTTGGAGACAGCATCCAGACTGTTGGGTGCGGGAGCATCGAAGCCCAGCGCTTTTGCCAAAGCAACCCGGTCCACGGGGAACGCTGTCCCAGCCAATGCAGCGCTGCCCAGCGGTAGAACGGCGACCCGGTCTCTTAAATCGGACAGGCGGTCGCGGTCGCGTTGCAAAGCCCAAAAGTGACTCAGCAGCCAGTGTGCCAGCGTAATCGGTTGGGCGCGTTGCAGGTGGGTGTATCCCGGCATCAGCGTGAACTGGCGTTTTTCGGCTCTTGTCACCAGCGTGGACTGTAAGTCTAAGATTGCGGCATCCAATGTAGGCAGTGCATCCAGCATCCACAGGCGGAAGTCGGTGGCGACCTGGTCGTTGCGGCTGCGCCCGGTGTGCAGTGTGCCCGCCAGATGGCCGATCAACTCGCCCAGCCGCCGCTCGACCGCCGTGTGGATGTCTTCGTCGGAGTCGGCAAAGGCGAAGGAGCCGCTTATAAATTCCGCCTCAATAGCTTCCAGTCCGGAGATGATGCGGCTGGATTCGTCTTCGGTCAAGACTCCGGCCCGGGCAAGGGCAGCCGTCCAGGCGACCGATCCCTTTACATCCTGGAATGCCAATCTATGATCGAACGGTAGAGATGTATTTAGCGAAAAAGCGCCTTCGTCGAGGTTTCCGTTGAAGCGGCCGCTCCATAAAGTGGTCATCTCATCTCCTCATAGTAGTTAGTCTCGTTTGAACCTACTGTAATCCGGTTTGGGCAGGTTCATGCCAGCGATCGGCAATTCGTTGAGGGCGCGCACTTTGAGCGGAAGCCCGTAAAGATGGATGAAGCCCTCTGCGTCGGACTGGTCGTAGACATCTTCCTGACCGAAGGTAGCAAAATCTTCGCGATACAGGCTTAATTTGCTCTTCTTGCCCGCGGAAATGATATTGCCCTTGAAGAGCTTAAGCCGCACCGTACCAGTGACGGGACCTTGTGTGCTGTCGACGAATGCGTCGAGGGCTTCGCGTAACGGGGTGAACCACATGCCGTTGTAGGTCAGCTCGGCGTACTTGAGCGCGGCTACATCCTTGAAGTGAATGGTCTCGCGGTCAAGTACCAGCGACTCGAGTTCGCGATGCGCGTATAGTAGGATGGTTCCGCCGGGGGTTTCGTAGATGCCATGCGACTTCATGCCGACCAGGCGATTTTCAACCAGATCTACACGGCCGATGCCGTGCGTGCCGCCCAGTTTGTTAAGATAGGTGATGATGCTGGCCGGGGACATCTTCTCACCGTTGACCACGACCGGCGTACCGCTGTCGAACTCGATCTCGACGTAGGCAGGCTCGTCTGGGGCGTTTTCGGGCGAAGCCGAGATCTGGTACATGGTTTCTTCTGGCTCGTTCCACGGGTCTTCGAGCAAACCACCCTCGTGCGACAGGTGCATCAAGTTCGAATCACGGCTGTAAATGGACTTGATCGTTGCGGTCACCGGCACATTATGCTTGGCCGCATACTCGAGTGCATCTTCACGTGAGCGGATATCCCATTCGCGCCAGGGGGCGATGACATGCAAGCGAGGGTCAAGCGCCATAACGGTGAGTTCGAAACGCACCTGGTCATTTCCTTTGCCGGTCGCGCCGTGCGCCACTGCAGACGCGCCGACTTCGTGCGCCACGTCCACGAGGTGCTTGGCTATCAAGGGGCGCGCCACCGATGTGCCAAGCAAATACTTGCGCTCGTACACCGCCCCGGCGCGCAGCATTGGGAAAAGGTAGTCAGCCGCGAATTCTTCCTTCATATCATGCACAACGAACTTACTCGCGCCGCTGGCAATCGCCTTGCCCTCCAGTTTAGATAAGTCCTCATCGCCCTGCCCCACGTCGGCACAGAAGCAGACCACCTCACAGCCGTAGTTCTCCTTCAACCACGGGACGATCACGGATGTGTCCAGCCCGCCGGAGTAGGCTAGCACGACTTTCTTAACTTGCAGTTTTGGGTTCATCTTTTCTCCTTACTTCCTTCCCCTGTTTGCGGAGCAAAATGGGGGATTGAGGGGGTAAAATAAAAACAGCCCTCCGAGAAGGAGGGCTGTTTAGGTCAACTGTGCGTTTACACTACTAGATCATCGCCCAAACAAAACTGCCCAACCTTCTCACTGAGAAGCGGGTACGGACGACGAGAACGAGGCAGCGCGAACAAATTGTACATGTTGGACGCAATTCTACCACTCGAAAAAAATGTGTCAATAGCGGATTTTAGCATTTACTGTTCAACTGCCAAATTTTTAGGCATTTTTTACTTTTTCACGATAAAACGATAAGTGGGATCAAATCTTTCTTACCCTTAAAACAGCAAGAACCGCTTAGCATTATCTGTTGGCGGTTTCTGAGTGTTGAGCAACGAGGGGCTCGAACCGCCGACCTCCGGGGTAAGTAGTACCACGGAGCGATGCACCGTGCCAAACCGGCCACGGTGCGGCGTGAGTTCCAGTCCAAAAAGAGGCCTTAGAGCGCTTCGATCTTCCATTAAGCTAACCTGATGGTCTATTGTTCGCAAGGAACTTAGGGTAGTTGATTGGTGAACAAAGAACATTTGGATTATGACCTAAAATCAAATTCCGAATACCTACTTAGAGCATCTTAAAGTCCATCTTACTACACCAAGAATGAGAAGGTTAACCAGTACTTGATCTCTTTTGTTGTTGTATGTCTTCAATAAGCGCTTTTAATCCCAACATGTAGGACCGCCAACCAAAGCCAGTAATCTTACCTTTGCAAACCGCCGAAAGCAACGACTTGTGCCGAAATTCCTCGCGCATATGTATATTCGAAAGATGTACTTCCACCACCGGAATATCAATCGCCGCAACCGCATCTCGTAGCGCCACAGAAGTATGTGTATATCCACCCGGGTTGAAAACCACGCCGTCAGCCCATATACGCGCCTCCTGCAACGCATCGATCAAAATGCCCTCATGGTTCGACTGCTGGCAAGTCACTTCCACGCCCGATTTCTTCCCCTGCTCCACCAATGTTACGTTGATCTCATCCAGCGTCATGCTGCCATACGTTTCCGGCTCGCGTGTACCCAGCAAATTCAGGTTTGGGCCGTGTAAAACCAGGATTTTCATAATATGTCCTCCAACTTTTCAATTTCCACTCCCACTCTAACTTCACCGATTCGTACTGGTAACGTAAAGCGAACAACGCCTGCCACCTTTTTTTTATCCATCTTCATCGCACGAATAATATTGGCGCGCGGCAAACTTTCAGGGACTTCGACAGGCAAGTCCAATTCCGCAAGTGTCTTCGCCAGCGTATCAGACAAGCCTTTGTCTGCCACCGCTAAACGTTCCGCTAACTTGGACTCTGCCACCATCCCAATAGACACAGCTTCTCCGTGCCGAATCTCGAAATCCGACACCAACTCCACTGCATGTCCAATTGTGTGACCAAAGTTAAGCGCCGCGCGGATACCTTTCTCATACGGGTCTTCCTGGATAATCTTTACTTTTACGCCCATCGCACGGCGAAGGACATGGCCTAAATTCTCTTTTACATACTTGATACCATCCGAACAAAACTCGAACAGGTCTGGATCGGCAATCACACCATGTTTGACCACTTCTGCCAACCCGGAGCAAAATTCGGAATCAGGTAGGGTGGAGAGTGTGTTTGGGTCAGCAAGAACCAGCCTTGGGGGATGGAAAGAACCAACCAGGTTTTTGCCTTCGGGCAGGTCAAAACCTGTCTTGCCACCCAAGGACGCATCCACCATCGAAAGCACAGTTGTCGGAACATTCACCCAGGGCACGCCACGCATGAACGTGGAGGCAGCAAATCCGGCCATATCGCCGACAACGCCGCCACCCAGAGCAAGGACCATGCTCTTGCGGTCAAAGCCTGCCTCCAGGCACCCACGCCAGATCGACAAAACCGTTTCGAGCTTTTTATACTTTTCACCTGCTGGAATAGCCAGTGAACTGGTAACATATCCTGCCGCCTGCAAAGAACTCATCACGCGTTCGTTATACAACGGCGCGACATTCGTATCGCTCACTACCAAAACTGGGCCGCTCAAACCACGCGCCGTGAGCATTGCACCAAGTTGATCCAGCTCGTTCTCTTGCACAAGCACATCATAGCCCGGCCCCATGCCATGCACATGATAGCAACCGAGAGAACACTGGACTTCCCAGGCAACCTGTTCTGGCGATCCAGTTGTATCCACACGTAAGCGAAATGAGTCGTAGTGAGCCTGCCTACTTTTTAACAGAGAGGCGAGATTGGATTCTAGTTCGCCTGCTAACAAAGGTCGTTTATTCTCATCTTCCGAAAGTCTTGCTACAAGTGTGGACATATTTGCATCGAGGAATACAACTTGCCCAGTTGCTTCTACAAGGGAGCGATTTCCTTCACGTAGCAATGCCCCCCCGCCCAAAGCTACAATCATATCTGCGTTATCAACGACCTTCTGCAAAACATTGGATTCCGCATCCCGAAACGAAACCTCCCCTTGCTCGGTCATAAACTGCGAAATGCCCTGCCCAATAGCGCGCTCAACCTCAGCATCCAGGTCAATGAATGGCAAATTTAGCACCTGTGCCAGTGCGCTCCCAACTGAGGATTTACCACTCCCTGTTGGCCCATACAGAAATATATGCATGCTCATTCCCACCAAATCCGCGGCTGATTCTTCATCTTCAAATCTTCGAGGCGCGCCTTGCGCAGTGATTCAAAACGCGGTTTCATTTCGGCCAGCGAATCGCCACCCAGCTTTTCAATTAACGCATCAGCCAGCACATAAGCGACCATGGTTTCCAAAATGGGAACTGCACGCGGAACTGGGCAAAAATCGGAGCGTTCGTATTTTGTTGGGGATTCTTCGCCGGTTGCAAGATCGATCGTCGTTTGCGGAGTAAGCGTGGTTGCAATGGGCTTCATCGCCGCGCGGACAATGATAGGCTCCCCGTTGGAAATTCCACCTTCTGTGCCGCCTGCTCGGTTGGTTGGGCGAACGAGACTTTCTCCATCAACCTTAATGGCATCATGTGCCTGCGTGCCAGGCAAATGAGCGTTCTTAAAGGCATCCCCAATCTCCACTCCCTTTATCGCCTGTACCGACATAATCGCCTGGGCCAGCCGTGCGTCAAGACGACGATCCCATTGCGCGAAAGACCCAAGTCCAACCGGCACATTCAGAGCAACAACTTCGATGATGCCCCCCAGCGTATCTTTCCCGTGGATGATTTCTTTGATACGTGCGCGCATCTTCTCCGCAGCGACTGGGTCAGGACAGCGAACATCACTCGACTCAGCCGCTTCAAAACGAGCCTGGTAATTGCTTCCATTGAATTCCGCTTTTACTTCGCCAATAGCCCGCACATACCCGCCGACAACAATCCCAAACTGCGCCAGGAAATGTTTGCAAATCGCACCTGCTGCCACGCGCATGGTAGTTTCGCGGGCCGAAGCCCGCTCCAATGAGGGGCGCAGGTCACGGTAAGCATATTTGACTACACCCGACAGATCAGCATGGCCTGGACGCGGCACGGTCATCGAATCAACGGCTTTGCCCTTCCATTTGGTATGATCGGTGTTTTCGACCAGCATGCTGATTGGCGCTCCTATCGTTTCCCCACCCATGACCCCACTCAAAATACGGATTGTATCTTTTTCTATCTTCATCCGTCCGCCGGAACCATAACCCTTCTGACGGCGAGCAAGATCAGGATCTATGACAGATGCATCCAGAGGCAAACCAGCTGGCATACCGTCAAGTATTGCAGTTAGAGCGGGACCGTGCGACTCGCCCGCAGTCAAAAAATGCAAACTCATGATTCCTCCAAAGCAGCAAACAAAGGTTTTCGGGACACATTACACCCCGTCCAGATTTCGAAAGCAAGTGCAGCTTGCTCGACAAGCATTCCCAAGCCGGTGGTAGCAGGCAACCCCGCGGCACGTGCATCTTTCACCAGTTTCGTCTCGCGTGGATTGTAGACTAGATCGTAGACTGCCGTATTGGGTAGAAATGGCAGGTTAGCTGGCCAGGGAGAAGCATCCACATTTGGTGACATACCAACCGGGGTAGTGTTGATGATGAGAGAGGGTAAAGAGAATAGAGAGTTGAGAGCTGTGAGTTCAATACTGGCTATTCGGAAATCAGGACTTGGAAATTGAGCGCTGAGTTCCTGAACCTGTTCGGGGCGACGGGCAAAAATGGCAACTTCCCAACCGTCAACAATTAGAGCATAAACTACTGCCCGCGCCGATCCACCTGCACCTAAAACCAGTGCTGATTTCCGAATCTCAACAAATCGTTTCAAGTCAACTAGAAACCCGGGCACATCGGTATTATCGCCTGTTAGCTTCCCGTTATTCATGTATATCGTATTCACAGCGCCAATGGTATTTGCAATTGGGGTGAGTTCATCCAACAACGGAATGACGTTCTCCTTATGCGGAATTGTTACGTTCAGGCCGGCAATTTCGCCATCACGAACACGCGCCAGCAATGCTTTCAATGCTCCCAAATCATCAGGGGGAATCGGGAACAAGGAATAGTCCCCTTTTAGATCACACTCTTTCAAAGCAGCCTTGTGAATTTCAGGCGAAAGGCTGTGCCCTGTCGGATAACCAATTAAGCCAAGTTGTATCATCGCAAGGTTTCCAGTACATTAAAAAATTCTGGGAAGGTTTTGGAGACACAGCCGGGATTTTCAATCGTTATTCCGGGCACGCGCAAACCTATCAAAGAAAAAGCCATTGCCATCCGGTGATCGTTGTAGGTTTGGACAGTTGCCGGTTGAATTTCATCATCCGGATAAATTGTCATGCCATCTTCATGCTCATCGACTTTCACACCTAACCGCGTCAACTCGGCACAGACTGCTGAAACCCGGTCGGTCTCTTTGAAACGCGCAGACGCAATCCCACGGATACGTGTGGGCGTGGATGCAAATGGCGCAATCACAGCCAATGTCTGAGCTGTGTCAGAAATGTCGCGCATGTCCACATCTACACCGTGTATTTCTGACGGGCCTGTGACCTCGATCGCGTTGTTCTTTTTAGCAATACTACACCCCATCTGTGCTAAAACATCCAGGAAGGCGATGTCACCCTGCACTGATTTGCGGGAGATATTTTCAATGCTCACCGTCCCTCCACAAATAGCAGGGACAGCAAAAAAATAAGATGCGGTGGAAGTGTCGGATTCAATAGGGTACGTAAGTCGCGATTCGTAATTTGAATTGGAGATACTGAAGAAATGGTACCCCTCTCGTTCCACTTCCACCCCAAAATCAGACATGATGGACAGGGTCATGTCTACATAGGGTTTGGAATTGAGCTCGGTGACAACTTCGATTTCTATCGGAGATTGTGCATACGGTGCAACCATCAGCAAGGCAGAGAGATATTGGGAGGAGATGTTTCCTGCGATCTTGATCTTTCCGCCAGGCAAGCCTGAAGAGACGACCTTTAGCGGTGGGCAAATAGGACCATGATCCGGCCCCCCTCCCACAAAGGAACAGGGAGAAACATTCCCACCCAATTGGGCCAGGGCATATGCCAAGTCGCCAATCGGGCGTTCGCGCATACGGGCATCGCCATCGAGCAGATATTCGCCTTTTCCCAGTGTGAGAAAAGCTGTCAGAAAGCGAGCCGCAGTACCAGCATTGCCAATAAAGAGTTCAGCCTTGGATGCGGGAATGCGTCCGCATAATCCAGTAACTTTCATCGATAGATTGTCAGGATCGAGAGCAATATCAAAACCCAGCGATTTAAGTGCATTGATAAAATAATGAGAATCGTCTGAAAAAAGAGCGTTAGCGAGTGTTGTCGTGCCATCCGCTAAGGAAGCGATCAGCAGAGCACGGTTGGTCAGCGATTTGGAGCCAGGAACGCATACGCTGGCATTCAAGGCATGGACGATGGGAACGATTTCAAGTGATTGCATAGCTACACAGTGATGTTTTGATATTGGTTGCGAGCATTATCCAATGCGGTTTCGAGCGCATCTCTGTTTCCATCAAGCAGCGCTGTTTCAATGATGTCCAATGACTGGCGAAAGCGCGCGATGGATGCAAGCACATTATCCCTATTGGACATTAAAACACCCAGCATCATATTGGAAGGGGTGCCTGCCAGCCGCACCGAAGAACAGAATCCCGGTCCGATGAGGGGCGCCACATCGAAAGTTGTGGCATCTGCCAGCGCGGACGAAAGCAAATATGGCATGTGGCTGGTCGCGGCCAGGATACGGTCGTGTTCATCGGCACCCAACCAGATAGGGTTGGCCCCAAGGGCCTCAATTATTTGCTGAGCAGCCGAACGGGCCTGCCCACCCGTGCGTAAGAGTGGCGTCAGCACAAAGGGCGCATCACGGTAGAGAAACCGTTCAGCGTTTGCAAGCGAAAGCTGCTCACGCCCACAGATGGGGTGCCCACCAATCGGGTCGAAATTTTCGGGCAGGGATTCGAGCGCAGCGACAATTGTCCGTTTTGATGAGCCGATATCGATCACGATGCATGGATGCTGAACGTATTCGGGCAGATGATCCAACCAGTCCAAAATAGCAGGGACCGGGCAGGCTAGGATAATAAGGTCAGCATTAATCAGCGCTTTTGCGGGATCGCTTTCAGCCAGGTGAACGATCTCTTGACGGCGAGCAAGCTCAAGCGTAGGAAGATGCGAGTCAAACGCGCTCAAGCGTCGACAGCGCTCTTTCAGGGCAAACGCCAGGGAGCCGCCCATGAGTCCCAATCCAATAATGGTGATATTGGATTCTTTGAGGGAAAAGCCAGATTTATCCATTGACCGGAATTTCTACTGGAACCAGACGCCGATCTACTGCTTCAGCAACAGTCTTGACCTTGTGCACCATTTCTGCGAAACCTTCTGGTGTGAGCGACTGGCGGCCATCTGAAATGGCATGGGCTGGGTCCGGATGCACCTCAACGATAAGCCCATCGGCGCCGGCTGCGACCGCAGCCTTCGCAATCGGCGTGACGTAATCGACATGGCCGGTAGAGTGACTGGGATCGAGTACGACAGGCAGATGTGTGAGCGACTTGAGAACAGGGATGGCATTGATATCGGTAGTATTACGGGTAGTGGTTTCGAAAGTGCGAATACCGCGCTCGCACAACATCACACGCTCGTTTCCTCCTGCCAGAATATACTCAGCCGCCATGAGAAGATCTTCGACTGTGGCACTCATACCGCGCTTCAGCAGGACTGGTGAATGTGTATCGCCGACTGCCCGCAACAGGTTGAAATTTTGCATGTTGCGCGTGCCGATCTGGAGCACATCTACGTATTTGATCATGATCGGCACCTGCGAAACGGCCATCACCTCAACGACAATGGGCAGGCCCGTCAACTCACGAGCTTCTGCCATATACTCGAGGCCTTCTTCTCCCAACCCTTGAAACGAATATGGGGATGTACGCGGCTTGAACACGCCACCACGCAAGGCGTTGGCCCCGGCCTCTTTGACGGCTCGTGCCACCTCAGTAATCTGCGAGCGGCTTTCGACCGAGCATGGTCCCGCTATAATGGGGATTTCTTCGCCCCCGATAGCGAACCCGTCCAACGGGAAGATCGAGTTCTCGGGATGGAATTGGCGGGATGCTAACTTATACGGCTGTGAAATACGCTGGACTGCCTGTACACCCGGCAGGGTTTCAAAGGTACTGGCTTCGACAGTGTGGCTCTCCCCCACCGCGCCGATGATAGTCTGTTCGACACCAACAATTGTGTGCGCAGATAGATTTACTTCTTCGATATGTTCGATCACATGAGCAACTTGTTCTTCAGTTGCACCGGGGTACATGATAATCATCATAAGACTACTCCTTCAGTGAACGGGAATGCTGGCGGTTTTGACTTTGGCAAGGCGCCGTCCCATGACCTCGGCGATCTGGCTAACCTGCTTCACCATGGACGCAAACTTTTCAGGCTTGAGCGATTGGCGTCCATCGGACACAGCATTAGCAGGGTCGGGGTGAACTTCAATAATCAAGCCGTCGGCACCAGCAGCAACAGCAGCACGGGCGATGGCGGCAACGTAATCAAAGTGACCTGTCGAATGGCTGGGATCGAGGATGATGGGCAAATGTGTCAGACCTTTCAGAACGGGAATAGCGTTGATATCAGTCGTGTTGCGGGTGGCAGTTTCGAAAGTGCGGATACCGCGCTCACACAACAAGACCTGTTTGTTTCCTCCTGACAAAATGTATTCGGCTGACATAAGCAATTCCTCGATGGAGGCGGAAAGCCCGCGCTTGAGTAATACAGGCGTTTGTGTTTCCCCGATCACACACAGCAGGTTGAAGTTCTGCATATTGCGCGCACCGACTTGTAGCACATCCACGTATTTCACCATCAAGTCAACTTGAACCTGTGACATGATCTCAACTACAATCGGTAAGCCAGTTTGTTCACGGGCTTCAGCCAGATATTCAAGACCTTCTTCGCCAAGCCCTTGGAATGAATATGGGGAAGTTCGCGGTTTGAAAACACCACCTCGCAATGCATTTGCTCCCGCTTCTTTGACGGCGTGCGCTGTTTCAATAACCTGTGAACGCGACTCAACTGAGCATGGCCCGGCGATGAGAGCCAATTCTTCTCCTCCTACAGAAAAACCATCGATAGGAAAAATCGAATTCTCGGGGTGAAACTGCCGCGAAGCTAGCTTGAATGGCTGGGTAATGCGCTGCACGGCTTCAACTCCGTCCAGTACTTCGAATTGATCTGTTGGCAGGCCGTGTGCCTCACCAATAGCGCCGATGATGGTCGTTTCAACACCCTGGGAGATATGCACAGATAACCCCACCGATTTAACCTTTTCGATCACGTGCTCTACTTCCTGAGGGGTGGCATTGGCTTTCATAATTATCATCATGGGAACTTCTCCTATGCTTTATGCACGAGCGACCAGGTCTGGTCGCAATACAACGGAGTTGCGTAGGTATACATGTTTGATTGCAGATTGTTCTTTATCAGTATTCCAGTGGATGAGCACTCGGATGCATAACGGTAAACTGCCCGGCACGTGTATTTCGCGAGCACATATCAACGGAACCAGACTCCAACCCATTTGACGGGCAGCAAGTGCGGGGTAGGCGGAGGCGATGTCTTCCGTCGCAGTGAAAAGTGCCGAGGAAATATCGCCCTCGTTCAGGTCAGGGTTGGCTGCGAGAATCGCATCCAGTAATTCACGAGTGGCGGAAAGAACGTTTCCTTCCGAGTCTGATTCGATAGTGGTTGCACCGCGAATGCCACGGGTAGTCATGATCCTCCAATCTTTTCCCCACCCTGCCCTTCTCCCAAAGGGAGAGGAAAGAATAAGGTTAACAAAAAGAGCGAGCCGCCTGGCTCGCTCTGGGTAATCGGGTATGCGTCTATTCTGCTTACCGCTTAAGCGCCATCAACGGCAACCTGGTTCGGGGGCCGTAAAAGTAGTAACTAAAAAAGGAGCGGTAGGATTGATGCATATTGGGCGCAATTTTATAACGTAATAGAGGATGTGTCAAGTGCGAATGGGCTTCATCAACTGGTTATCGGTTAAATCTTGGGTACGAACCCAGTACACGCAACATGAGCGCATATTCGCCCAGGTGGTCGAGCGCGCGTTTGACAGTCTCATCTCCTATTGCCCCGATGAAATCAATGTAAAACAAATACTCCCAAGGTTTTCCCGCCAGCGGACGTGACTCGATCTTAGTCAGGTCGATATCGCGCAGGGCAAACACGCTCAGGGCTTTGAACAACGCGCCCGGCTGATTCTTCAATGTGAACACAATTGACGTTTTGGCTTCGCTTTCGGGCCTCACAGCTTGTGGTGCAATCTCCAGAAAGCGCGTATAGTTCTCCGGATTGTCCTCGATGCGCTCCTGCAAAATCTGCATTTCGTAAATCTCCGCTGCTCGCTTCGAAGCGATTGCCCCCATGGTTTTATCACCACTCGTTTTGAGCATTTTCACACTACCGGCCGTATCATAAACCGGCTCAGTCTTCACGCCCAATTTCCGCAGGTACCCCGCGCACTGCCACAGCGCCTGCGGATGGCTGATGACACGCTTGATCTCAGGCAGTGCAACTCCCGGAAAGCCTATCAGGCAATGCCGTACTCGCAAGAAAAACTCACCTACAATGTACAGATTATGCCGCAGGAGCAGGTCATAGTTTGGGTGGATGCTACCTGCCAGTGAATTTTCGATCGGGATTAGGCCGGCCTTGCACGCCCCTGAAGTCACCACCGCGAAAACGGCATCGAACGACTCTTCGGGTACCATCTCCGCCGATTCAAAATACGTGTAACCTGCTTCCTCGCTATAAGCTCCCGGTTCACCCTGGAATGCGACCTTCATCAGACCTCCTGAAAATGCAGCTCGTACGAGGATGATTTTACATCATTCACGGAAAATCTCGGGGTTTCCAGTTATTTCTGGTGTATAATCGGCCAAATTTGGTGACGCGGATGCATCCCTTGTTTAACACTACTACGCTGATGACCATGACTACCCTTTACGGGCTGGTCAGTTCTTCGCGTAACTAATAGCGGGTAAGCTTCCCTTTCGTTAGTAAAAAACGCGGAGAGCCGCGTTTTTTATTTTCAAGATTCGGTACCGGAGGCCTCATGTCAAAAACGCTTGTAATGAAATTCGGTGGGACATCTGTAGGAAGCACGCCCGCTATCCGCCAGATTATTGAGATCGCGCGCTCAACCCGGACGGAATGGGCGAATGTGGCAATGGTTGTCTCCGCCATGAACGGCGTGACCGATACCCTGCTTCATGGAGCCACAAACAGCATCGTTGACAATATGTCCGCAGAGAGAGTGGCCGCAACCTTGCAAGAAAAGCATATCAATGCGCTGAATGAACTTGCGCCTGGAGCAAAAGACGTACGTACACTGATCGAAGGATGCCTGAACGAGTACGTTGCGCTTTGTCATGCCATTCATGTCCTGGGCGAAGCCTCCCCGCATGCATTGGATGCCATTTCGTCTCTGGGTGAGCGCATGAGCGCACCGCTGGTGGCTGCCGCGCTTTCGGAAGCAGGCCTTCCCGCTACGGCAGTAGACACGCGCTCAGTGGTGGTTACCGATGCAGTCTTTCAAAGCGCCTCGCCCTTGATTGGAGAGACCACAGCACATTGTGAGACGTTGGTCAAGCCAATCTTCAAAAGGGGAGGCATTCCTGTGCTGACCGGTTTTATCGGGGCAACCCGTCAAGGTGTCACGACAACGCTTGGACGTGGAGGCAGTGATTTTTCCGGAGCTATTTTCGGGGTCGCGTTGGATGCGGACGAAGTCTGGATTTGGACCGACGTCACCGGAGTGATGACGGCCGATCCGCGCATTGTCAAGTCCGCCCGTACCATTCCGGTGCTGACATTCAAGGAAATTTCGGAGTTGGCCTTTTATGGGGCCAAGGTGCTGCATCCCAAGGCTATCCGCCCGGTGCTCGAGCGCGGAAAGAAATTGTGGGTCAAGAATACCTTTGCGCCTGCCGAACAAGGAACCTTGATCGTTCCAGACGATGGCAAGAAAACCAATGGCGCAATACGGGCAGTAACCGCCTTCAAGGGACAATGCATCGTTACGTTAGAGGGGCGTGGAATGCTTGGCGTACCTGGTATTGCAGCGCGCACATTTGGGGCAGTGGCACTCACCAATACCAGCGTAGTGATGATCTCGCAGGCCTCCTCAGAGCAGAGCATTTGTTTTGTGGTTTCCTGCCAGTCCAGCGAGCTAGTGTTACGCAGGATGGAAGAAGAATTCATGCTTGAACTGACTCGCAAAGACATTGATAGTATCAGCGCATCCAATGAATGCGCCATCGTAACCGTGGTCGGAGCAGGAATGCGTCATACGCCGGGAATTGCAGGAAAGGTCTTCAGCGCTTTGGGCGAAGCGGGTGTCAATGTGGTCGTTATTGCCCAGGGCTCGTCCGAGTGCAATATCAGCCTGGTGGTGGATGCCGCGGATGCCAACAAAGCCGTCGCTGCTATCCATGCATTGATCATCTAACAAACCAAAAGGAGTCATGATGTCCAAGATTAGAGTTGCCATCCTTGGCGCGACGGGAGCCGTCGGCCAACGCTTCGTCCAGTTACTCGAAAACCATCCCTGGTTCGAAGTCAAAGCGCTGACCGGATCCGACCGCAGCGTAGGACAGACATATGGGGAAGCCTGTCGCTGGGTGCTACCCGGTCAGATTCCGGCCTATGCCAGAGACATCCCCATCCTGCCCACCGAGCCAGGTCTGGACGCGCAACTCACTTTTTCAGCGCTGCCATCCGACCAGGCAAAAATCTTCGAACCGCAGTTGGCTCAGGCCGGGTATGTGGTCAGCTCTAATGCCTCCGCCCATCGCATGTGGGAGGATGTTCCCCTGCTTATTCCTGAAGTCAACCCCGACCATACTGCCCTAACCACAGTCCAGCGCCAAAAGCGCGACTGGAAGGGTTTCATTGTAACCAATCCCAACTGTACCAGCACCGGGCTGACCATTGCCTTGCGCGCCTTGCACGATGCGTTCACATTAAAAAAGGTCTTTGCGGTCTCGATGCAGGCGCTTTCCGGGGCGGGTTACCCAGGTGTGCCCTCGCTGGACATCCTTGACAATGTCATCCCTTACATTTCAGGTGAGGAAGAAAAAGTGGAGACCGAGCCACAAAAGATGTTGGGGACTTTGGCTGGGGACAGGATTGAATTCCTGACCACCCAGATTTCCGCCCACACCAACCGCGTTGCCGTGACGGATGGACACATGCTATGCACATCGGTGGAATTTGCACAGCGGGTCTCCCCGGAAGAGGCTACTACTGCCTTGGCAGGATTCCATGCCCCGGCGATTGTGGCGTCACTCCCCTCCGCGCCTGCCACCGTGATCGAAGTCGCTTCCGCGCCTGACCGGCCCCAACCACGCCGTGACCGCGATACAGGTAACGGGATGACCACAGTGGTAGGGCGAATCCGCGTCGACCCGCTATTCCACATCAAATTCGTGAGTTTCTCGCACAATACGATACGTGGCGCGGCTGGTGGATCGATCCTGAATGCTGAACTGCTTGTCGCGCAGGGATTATTGTAGTTGTGCCCGCTCCACTATTGAGTTTCAGCCCATTCCACGATCTTTCGGAAACCGGCCTCGATATCTGCATCTGACGCGGCAATCGTCATTCGTACAAAGCCCTCGCCCCCCTCACCAAACGCTGAGCCGGGGACGAGACCCACGCCCGCTTCTTCCAAGATATGCTCACAAATTTCAACCGAGGGCATCTTCAAGGCCCGAAAATCGAGGAAGAAATAGAAGGCCCCCATCGGTGGGTTGACCAAAACGCTTCCACTCTTCAATTCTGAGGCTATGCGCAGAACATGGGCACGGCGACGGGCATATGCAGCACGCATCTCAGCTGCAGCAGCCTGCATCTCCGGATCAGTCAAGGCAAAGGCGGCAGCTTTTTGCACGAAAGGTGATACGCAAGTGATAGAATTCTGCCCAGCTTTCAATGCATTCTCAATTACCTGCTCTGGGGCAGCTAAGTAACCAACCCGCCAACCGGTCATGGCATAAGTTTTGGACAGACTATTGACCAAAATCGTGCGCTCTTTCGCACCAGGGAATGCACCAGCCGAAGTTGGTTTTTCGTCATAGTACAGATTTTCGTAAACTTCGTCACTGACCACCCACAAATCATATTTGGCAGCGAAATCCTGTAATTGGTTCATATATTCCCGCTTGGGATATGCCCCGGTCGGGTTTGACGGGTAGTTGAACACAATGGCACGGGTTTTCGCCGTCAGTGCCCTGCGCCAAGTATCGATCGGTGGAATGAACCCGTTTTCAGATGGTGCTGGCACGCGGGCGACTTGACCGCGCAACATAGCGACCATGTTTGCATGCGTCGCCCATGTTGGGTCGGGAATCAGCACCTCATCGCCAGGATTCAGAATGGATTGCATGGCAAGATAATAGGCGTGTACACCACCATGCGTGACCAGGATTTCGGTTTCGGGATTGTAGGATAGGCTGTTGTCACGACTAAGTTTGTAAGCGGCAGCAGCTCGAAGGTCCGGACGGCCGCGGCTGGGCCCATAATGGGTCAAACCGTCCTGCATGGCTTTGAAGGCCACGTCTAGCAAAGCGGTCGGAGTCATAAAGTCAGGATCACCTACCTGCAAAGAAATGATCTCACGTCCGCTGGCTTTAAGCGCTAGCACGCGGTCCGCCATTGCGACTGTGGATGATTGATGAATACCTTCGAATTGCTGGTTTAGATTCATAGTAGCGAATAAGATACCATGAAACGAATAAATCTGTTTCTGGCCAATCTTGATACCATCGAGTTTGCCATTGCGAAGTAGGCGCCGAAAGTACTGGATACTCTAGACACTATACGTGGCAGCAACTTACACAGATATGTGATTGTTTAGAACTTGATGAAGAACTGTGTGATTTAAGGAGATCATCCCGAACTCACCTTCCTGGTGGGGTTCGGGATGGGCCTTAGAGTGTAGCGGGGGCAGGACTAGATACCACTTCGTGGCACCCAACTGCGACCTCCGGGTTATGAAATGCCGCGCAGCGGTGCGAAGTGCCGCAAGGCGGTGCGAAGTGCCGTATCGGCAGGTACGGTGTGAGTTTAGCTGCTAAATCCGCTTGATTTCACGAACAATTTCGCCGTTTGAGCCTACTTTCAGGAATGTGGTTCTGGTATGCTCGGCAGACTGCGATGGCAATGAGATCATACCATTCTCATCCTGAGTTGAAGGCTCTGTAAATTACCTTGGTAAATATATATTAACTGTGGGGCTGTATCAGTATTTTGGGGACACATCAGATATTACACCAAATTAATCTTAAGCCAACAACATTGATACGGCACCAACTCTAATCGCAATAACCCACGGGCAGAAAAGGTTTTACCCGTCAGTAGGTCCATCCACTCCGTGTTTCCCATTAGTTCGCAGTCTGACAATTCAATCTCTAGTTCCAAAGATTTAGCAGTCACATTTGTTATACAGAGCATTTCCGTTCTGTCTTCGGCTATTCTCAATGTTGCAAAAACGCCAGAACTCAACCTGAGCACACGTTGCTGTGCGGCAGGGTGAAATGCAGGCAGCTGCCTGCGTACAAGGAGCAATTGCCGATAACCTGTCAGCACACGGGACTTTAAACTATTTGGATCAGCTAACTCACGTTCCAATTTTTCCAATATGAACGTTTCCCGATTGATCGAACGCGCCCGTCCCGTCTCTGCCGAACAGTTGATGCAATTACGAGAACCCAGCAGGCTATGGATATAAATGCCAGGCATACCTGCCAGCGAAAGCATGATGGCCTGGGAAGCCAGGAAACGCCGAACATCCAACTCTGGCTCCGGGCGGGTGGGATCATTCACGGCGTCATACCAGGTGATGTTCAATTCATAGGCGCTTTGACTGCCATCCGGATTGGAACGATAAGATACCTGTCCGCCGTGTGTCAGGGTATTTTGAACCAGATTCTGTATCTCTTCTGATTGAAGCAAGCCTTCCACAGGCCGGACGCCGATACCATCATGCGAAGCTGTAAAATTGAAAAATGTTGTTCCAGGGTGAAGCTCAGGCAAGCCTTCTACCCAATCGGTCAGTTGGGTTGAATCCCCGATAAGAAAAGTATGCAATATAAGTGGTGCCAGGGGAAACTGGTATACCAACTGTGCTTCATCGCTGCGTTGTTTTTCAGGCAGGTACTCGCCAAAGTAGCTGATATTTTCCTTGTGAGGAACGTTCGTTTCTGTGATCAACAAGACGGATGGGGCAACAACATCCAGAATCGCTCGAAAAAGTTTAACGACTGCATGGGTTTGTGGCAAATGGATGCAGGATGTCCCCGGAATCTTCCAGAGAAATGCGATTGCATCCAGTCGGATGATCTGTGCGCCCTGCGCAACGTAAAAAAGCAAAACGTCTAGCATTTCCAGCAGCACCTGTGGATTGCGGTAATCCAGGTCAATCTGGTCTTCACTGAAGGTTGTCCAGACGTGACGTATGCCCTCGGGGGTTTGGAACGGCGTCAGCACGGGAGTCGCCCTGGGACGTACAACTTGGGAAAGGTCTGTGCCCGGGTCGATGACAGGGAAATATTCCGTGTAAGGCTTCTCACCTACCAAAAAATTTTGAAACCAATTACTTTTTGCAGAAATGTGGTTGGCAACCAAATCGAACATCAGGTTGAAATTTTCCCCTAGCAGGGCAATATCCTGCCAGGTTCCCAACTCTGGCGCAACCTGGCGATAATCGATCACAGAAAAGCCGTCATCCGATGAATACGGATAGAACGGCAAAATATGCACCCCACTGATTACATCTTCTAAATTCGATTGTACAAACGCATTCAAGGAATGTAACGGCGAACAATGCGGCTCACGAAACTGATCCCCATATGTGATGAGTATTACATCTTCCTGGGTGAGTGTTTGGTGAGTTGATAAATTTGCCTGAAACTTTGGGTGATCACGCTTAAATGTTTCAATCCGTTGCCACAAAGAATTTATGAGGTCGTATTCTTGTTCTTTACCATATAAAAACGAGAGGAGTTTCTGAATTTTTTTTCTTAATTCAATCATGATCCTGTTGCTGAAGGCTGGAAGGATGCCAACACTTGTTTGAGTTTAATTTCCAGGGTTTCAAGCGAGAAATGCTCACTCGCAATGGCAAAATTCCTGTCCACTATTGCGCTCGCATCTTTCGGAGACTGAATGAGTTGCACTACCTGCTCTACCGCCCGGTCATCCACAAACCCATCCAATTCGATGAACTGGAATCCCAGAGGGCGGATGTCGCTATTATAGACCGGATAACGGTTCACAACAACCAGGCGTTTGTAATAAACCGCCTCGATCAGCGCATTGCCAAACCCCTCGTATATGCTGGGGTACGTGACCAGGTCGGTATTGAGATAAGCATCAGCCAGTGAATAGATTTTCTTCCCGTTCACTTGTCCTCGCTCGTCACCCGTTAGATGGTTAATCAATTCCAGCGAGACACCCATCATGCGGGACTCACGCTCCACCCAGCGCCAATATGCGAGACCCTCATCCCCAGCCGAATGGGTGACGAATAACCGCTTTACACCCAGCCCCAGCCTGCTGACCAGTTCGACAGCTAATTCTATGCCTTTACGCTGGATCACACGCGTGGGCTGGATGATCAGGGGCGTAGCTACATCCAACCCCAGCGCCTGCCGGAAGTCGCGGTTGTACTCATCCAAAATGGGCGGCGGGGTGACAAAATCGAACACATTTGGAATGACCACAGAATCAATCCCTCGTCGCTGTTTGAGCCGTTTTTGGGCGATCCTATTGATGGTCACATGCCGGATGACCGGAAGGTTGGGTGGAAAATATGTATCGAGGAAATCCAGGAAAGCATTGGTCTGGTAGCGCTCTCGCTCCCAGAAAAAATCGTGATGGTGGGCAATCGTGGGGATGCCCGTTTCAGCGATCAGGTCAGCCAGGCAGAGGCCAAGCGGCAGGTTCATGGGAATGGCCTGGGCATTCTGAATAACGATCAGGTCGAGCTGGTTGGCGTGGACAAATTGTCGGAGTGGGTCACGCAACTCGCCGGCGAGCAGGCCGATCTTGTCCAGCAGTTGATGCGGCTCAGTATCTGCATTTTGGCCGAAAGCCCGTGCATTAATCCGCTGGATGTCCTCGTTCAAAAAGTGCATTTTGGGGATCAGGGTTCCCCCGGTGGCATAGCCTCCCAGTTCGCCTGCACAATAGAATATCTCATGGCCCAATCGCTGCAAAACCCGCACCCACTTGGCGACCTCCAGAGAAACCCCATCCGTGCCTGAAAGACGTGTAGCAATAAAACCGATACGCATGCCCTACCCTTTGACGCCGCCTGCAGTCAGACCTTCAGCAAGGTAACGTTCCATCGCAAGGAAGAGGGCGATTATGGGAATAGTCATAATTGTAGATGCAGCCATAACCACATGCGGGCGCGGGCTGGGATCGTTAAAGATGGTATTGATCTTGATCGGCATGGTGAACATGGCGTGGTCATTCAAGAAAACCAGTGCATACAGGAATTCGTTCCACGCGATCATGAAAGTATAAATGCTGACGGAGACGAGAGCGGGGATTGCCAGAGGAAGCGTGATACGCCAAATGATCTCCAGGCGGCTACAACCATCAATGAGGCCAGCCTGTTCGATCTCGTCGGGGATGGTGCGGAAGTAATTGGTCAGCATATACAGGGCAACGGGCAGCGTCTGTGCTAAGTAGGTGAAGATCAGCACACCGAGATTGTCCTGTACGTTGAAGCCCATTTTTTCACCAGCCTGCGCGAGCATGGCAAACAGAGGAATGATAAGTAGCACGCCGGGAAAAAGATAGATCATCAAAATGCTGTTCAGCAAGGCTTCCTTGCCTTTAAATCTTAAACGAGCAATAGCATAAGCCCCAAGTGTGGAAAGAATCACAGCAATAACGGTTGTCGGAATTGCAACTTGAAGAGTGTTGAGGATGTTTTTCCCAAAGTTTTGATAGCTCTCGTGCTTTGGGGAAAGCAACTCTTCGTATGCATCCAGCCGCAACGCTCCAGGTATGTAGACCGGCTCTCGCCCGCCAATTTCGGCGTAACTCTTAAAGGATGAACTCACCATCCAATAAAAGGGAAAGAGAATTCCGGCCAGGAAGAAGATCAGGGTCAAGGAGAAAATGAAACGGGGCCAATTAAGCCAAGCGGCTAAATGTCCAATGAAGGTATTCTTCTCTTTATTCATGATCACTCCTCTACGTTCCGCATCACGACCGTGATATAGATCGTGATGAAGAAAACGAGAATGGTCAGCAAGATCATCGCTGTCGCCGCGCCGCGCCCAAAGTCAAAGAGACGGAAGCTGAATTCGTAGGTCAGGACAGGCAGAACCTTTGTTCCAAATCCGCCGCCGGTGAGCAGGAAGATATCGTCAAATTTGTTGAAGGTCCACATCAGGCGGAGCAGGAAAATGGCTCCGATAACATAACGCAATTCGGGTAAGGTGATATACCAGAATTTTCTTAGGGCATTGGCCCCATCTACTTCAGCAGCTTCGTAAAGGGTGCTGTCTATGGCTTGAAGCCTTGCCAGGATCATCAGCATCGCAAAGGGAAAATATCGCCAGGCTTCAAAGATGATCACGAGTAGTAAGGCCAGGCCTCGTTGAGAGAGGTACGCCATTGGCAGGTCAATGACATTCAGTCGCATGAGAATGTCATTCAGCACGCCGGAGGGACGCGGGTCCAGCAGCCAACGCCAGACAAAGGCAATGCTGACAACCGGGGCAACATAAGGGAAGAGGAATACCGCACGGGCGAGGCCTCGTCCGCGAAAAGGCCGGTTCAACAAAAGGGCAGCAACCAAGCCCACAATAAGAGTGAGTATGGTTCCAGCAAAGGAATAGACGATACTCGTGACCGCCGCTCCCCAGCTTTGCATCCCCTGAAACTTGAATGCGAAATCGTCAAAGACCTTTTGGTAATTTTCCCAACCAACATAGGGAGAATGGAAGACATCGTTCAAGTTGTGCAATCCAACGTTATGAAAACTGACCCAGATGCTGAAAAAGGCTGGGAAAATCACGATTCCCAAAACAATCAGCGCAGTGGGAGAGATCAGCATCCAGGCTAAACGTGCTTCTTGCGCGGAACTGCTTCTATAGCGCTTCTGTAGTGTGGATATGAAAGTTGTCATCGAGCCACCTCTTGGGATTTCTTAGAACGATTTTGCGAGAAAAGGAAAATAATAATTGCCAGAAAGAGAGTGGAGAAGGGGAGGCAGGATATCCTGCCTCCCCAAAAATCTAGAGCTAACTTATTCGCTCTGGCGTTCTGCGTACAGTGTCTCAACCTGTTCTTGCAGCCACACGGCGGCAGTTTCAGGGGTCATTGTGCCTTCGAGGGCAATATTGCTGATCGCTTGCGAGATCAAGAGGCGGCCTTCGATGTCGCCGATAACGGCACGTTGGGTGGCGTCGTACTCGGGGCGGAAGAGCCAGCGCTGCATTGTGTCGAAACCGTTGCCAATCTGCGAAATGGTTTCAGGGGAGTACTTCGCAAAGTAGTCACTCAAGCCACCCCAGCCTTCCACTGCGCTTTCAAGCACGGGGACTTTGCCAAAAGGAGCCAACCCCAACACCTTGAGGTAGTTATCGCCAGTCATGAAGTATTTGACCACATCCTGTGCCATCGGATCAGCATCTTTCATGATGCCCAGAGTCACGAGCTGACCATAGGAAGCGGAGCCATTGGGGCCAGCCATTTCATAGGCAAAACCAGTTTTACCAGCGAGATCTTCTACAGGGATTTCTACGTTTCCACCTGCATCGAGACCGGAGCCGTCAACAAGATCGTCCATGATATAGGTGCTGTAGAAGAGCATCCCGGCCTGATCCAGTTCATAGGCTTCGCGGGCACCACGCCAGTATTGTGGACCGGGAAGAGCACAGCGTTGCAGGTCAGTGTAGAAAGCGAGGGCTTCAACCATCTCAGGGGTATTCATGGTAACGTTGCCATCAGCATCGAAAGGCCAGGCGTTATTGGAGATCGCAACTTGTTCAAAGACCTGATGAGGGTAATTCTGGCCTGGATCAGTGCCGAGGCCCAGAGCATAAAGCAGGTTGCCGGTACCAGGTAGAGTGTCGCAGGCAGCGTTGATCGTATCCCAGGAGAGAGGAGCTTCGAGTCCATCATCATCGAAGACATCGGTGCGGTACCAGATAGCCTGAACCCAGCCATCGAATGGGACAGCAGAATAAACGCCGGTTGTGGGGTTGGTAACCATCTTCAGCGGGCCAGCGCGGAAATCATCTTCACCAATGCTGGCAATGGTCGCGCCAGCAGCATCTTCATCCAAAATACCGTCAGCGGCAAAAGCGGAGACACGCTCAACACCCATGCGGACAATATCGGGCAGGCGGTTGGCGGCCTGAGCAGTCGCGATACGTTGGGCAATCCCTGCTTCTTCGATGGGAACGATGCGTAAGTCAACCTCGGGATGTTCTTCCATAAAGGCAGCCGCAATTTCTTCGTACACATCAACGCGAGGTTCTTCGTTGTCCGTCGTCCAGAACTCGATGACGGTCTTGTCAACAGGTTCTACGGATACCTCTACGGGGACTTCCTTAGTCACAATCACTTCTTTGGTGACAACCTCGGGCTGGCATGCTGACAGGATCATGCTGGCATTGACGAGCAAGGCAATGACTAAAAAACTAAACTTTTTATTCATGATTCTCTTTTTCCTTTCGTATCAAATTTGATTATCAATGGTATGTTGTCATACAAAATTATTCTATTTTCACCTCCTATCATTTAGAAGGCGACAACCCGCTGGACTGCCGCACAATGAGTTCTGGTCTAAGGAGAATGTATTCTTCTTCAAGAGGTGCTCCTTGAATGAGATTGACTAACATTTCACATACCATGCTCCCGATTCGGTAAATCGGCTGGTCGATTGTTGTTAGTGGAGGATGCGAATGGTCCGCCATCGGTATATTGTCAAAGCCGGTAATGGAAACTTCAGAACCAACTTCAAGTCCGAGATCTTGCGCCGCGCTCATTGCGCCAAGTGCCATCAAGTCGTTAAAAGCAACAATAGCCGTAGGTGGGTTGGAGAGATTGAGTAATGCCATTGCTTGTTCATATCCGCTGCGTTGGGTCAGATCACCAATACATTCAAGGGTGGGATCGAGTGGGGTATTGAGTTCCTTCAAACGGGAACGCAATCCATCAAGCCGATACCGAGAAAACATTAACTCTGGAGGGGAGGCGATACAGGCTATTCGCTTGTGTCCCAAGTTAACAAGATGGTCAACAACCAATCGCAAGCCAGATTCGCCATCTTCATCCACAAATGGAAAATCAAGTTTCCCTTCGGTGCGACCAAAAGCCACAAAGGGAAACTTAACGGAGCGCAGGTATCCAATTCTTTCATCGTGCTTACGCGTACGGACAATTACCAAGCCATCAATGCGGCGTCCCTGTACCATCTGGTGATATGCTAATAGTTCTTCTTCGCCCGGTGAGCGTGTTGAAACCAGAAGGTCATACCCCTGGCTTGCTGCCTTATTGCCAATCCCTGCCAGTAATTCGCTGAAAAATGGATCCGAGAATCTGGGACCAAATGTCGGGAGGATCAAACCGATCGTATCAGTTTTTCGTTTTTGAAAGCGTTGGGCCAGGGAGTTGGGGACATAGCCCATATCGGTAGCAGTTTGACGAATCAACTCTTTTGTTTCTGCGTTTACGTCATCGAAATCATTTAACGCGCGTGAAACCGTAGTGACTGAAAGACCTACTCGCTTCGCGATGTCTTTGATCGTTACGGTCATAGAAGTTGCTCTTGTTATTCTATAAAGAAGCGTTTTACCAAAACGTTTCGGGGATTAAACCATTGTAATCCAAAACGTTTCGGAGTGCAAATTTTTATTTGTTTTTTTATGGGTTCCTTCAACGACATCTCTATCCCCCATAATTCTATCAATCTGGATAGTACTCTCTCATGTAACGTAAAAAACGCTTCGTATATTCTTCCACACATTCGTATTTAGTAAATCTCTCTACTGCTTTAAATGAGTATTGAGCCCGATGGTCTGATAGTGCAAGGGTTTTTCTGTAAATTCGGTCAAGTGCATCCTCAAAAAGATCGA
>CAZULT010000049.1:0-32109 GCA_964621295.1 uncultured Anaerolineaceae bacterium
TGCGCCGAAGGTTTTTCCATGTGCGCCGAAGAGTTTTTCACCTGCGCCGAAGGTTTTTTCATATGCGCCGACATGTTTTTCATATGCGCCGAAGAGTTTTTTATCTGCGCGGAAGAGTTTTTCATCTCTCCCAAAAGGTATTTCGTTTCTCCCGAAGGGTTTTTCCTCTCCCCAAAAAGATAAACGACCTCATTCGTGTGCATATTCGGATCCACTGGAATGTAAAAGAGTTGCACATTGAAGCCACGAGCACTCTCAGGTCTGTGCGGAGGCTGCGCCGGGGCTTTCATGCTACAATTGCGCGCATGTGCGCCGCACCCACCCGCCTGCCCGTCGTCGTACTGGCCTGCCGCGTCTTTCAAGGCTGGCTGGAAAATCTATTGCCTGAAGAGTTGACCAGCCAGATCACTTTCTTTGACTATGCCCTGCACCAGGTGCCCAAAAATCTGCGAGCCACCATTCAAGAAACCATCGACGGCATCGAACAACCCAGCCTGATCCTCCTGGGTTACGGATTGTGCGGAAACGGGTTGCATGATATCCAGGCCGGGAAGCACACCCTGCTCGTTCCACGCACGGACGATTGCATCGGTATCATCCTGGGCTCCTACCAGGCTTATCGTCGCGAATTCGAAAAAGAACCAGCCACGTATTACCTTTCCAAAGGATGGCTGGAGGGCGGCAGCACGCCTCTGCAGGAGCACCAGGAGTTGATCGAGAAATACGGGGAAAAGAAGGCGGACTGGCTGATGGACTACCAGTACCACAACTACAAGCGCATCGCCCTGATCGTGCAAAATGAGGAAGACCTGGAGACCTACCGCCCTGCCGCGCAGGAGGTGGCGCGCTACTGCGAGCGCTGGGGCGTGCGCTACGAAGAGCTGGTCGGTACGGACGCCATGCTGCGGCGCCTGGTCGAGATCGCGGCAGCGCTCGATCAGGCCGACGATGAATTCATCGTCGTGCCCCCCGGCGGCGTGCTGACGCAGGATAAATTTTTCCGCTAGGAAAGATCAACTCTAAGCCCCCTTTTCCCTGGCTTCGGCCTCCATGAGAATTTGTTGAATCCGGTCCGCCGTTCCATCCGGCAGAGGCGCGGGTTGGTGCGTCTCGAGCAGCCGCCTGGCCTTCTCTGCAGCCAGCTCCTCAGCCGCAGGGCGACCCTTGCTGTCCCAGATCGTATACGGAGTGCGATCCAGCACTGACGGTACCCAGGCTTCGCGCCGGCACAAGGAGGCTGACCTGGCCTGGTTGATGAAGGCCCCGCCGGGGCCGACCTTCTCGATCAGGTCGAGCATGATCGTCTCGGGGCTGACCTCTACCCCGCGCATGATGCGCGCCGCCATGCCGATGATCTCATCCACAAGCACCAAATAGGACAGAGAGCCTATATCGGCGCAATCCAGGAAGCCCGCATCGTGCACCAGCGCCGCCCCGCTCAAGGCCGAGAAGACGATCTGAATGGCAGCTTCTGCGCCAGCCTGGCAATCGAGGCGCTTGGCCTCAGAAGCGCCCGCCGTGCCCATGAAGGGCAGCCCCAATGAACGCGCCAGGTCCACTGCAGCCGCTGAGTGCAGGCTGGTTTCAGGGGAACCATATGCGGGTCGCGCCGTACGCAGGTCCATCATGGACGGCACGCTCCCAATCGCCATGGCAGCGCCCGGCGTTTGGCTTTGTACCAGTGTCATCGCCGCCAACGCGCTGGACAGATGGATCACCAGTCCAGATGCCCCTGTGAAGGGTGCCTCCAGCCCGATCGAAGGCCCGCCCAGGCAGATGACCGGGATACCGCCCTCGGCCGCCCGCAGCATGTTTGCGACCGGCGCTTTTGCCAGCCGTAAAGGCGATTCATACGTAGTGAAGTAGGCAAAGACTGGCTTCTGACGCAGAGCCTCTTCGCCCCCGGCAACCTCAACCGCCATACGGTAGATATCCTCAAAAGCATCGGGGGAGTTGGCCCAGGCCACGACCGGCTTGGTGGTGTTGGTGATCTCCTCAGCGAATTCATAGACTTCTGCGAGGACCGGTAAGACGTCATCGAACAGACTCAATCCCATGATGAAATCGAGGTTCGGTAGCGTGTCGCACAGCCTGGCTGTCAGGCCCGCGTCCCCGCGATGGGCTTTCCGGCGCTCGCCCGTGAAAGGGTCGATGAAGTTGGTGCATGTCGGCCCGGGCCCAAAGTGCACGCGGTCAGGGGCCACATGCATGGCGGGTCCCCCTTCCCGGCCCCACACGCTGAACTCGCGAGGGGCTGAAGTCAGCGCCTCTTTCACGAGAGATTCAGGGAAATGCACGATGTCGCCTTCCTCGCAAGCGCCGCGATTGACCAGCAATTCTCGCGCCCCGGCGTGGTGTATCTGCACCCCCACGCGGCGCAGGCACTTCAGCGCTGCTGCGAACAGCTCCTGGCATTGCGAGTCAGATAGGACACGGAATTGCGGCGTGAAACGTTCGAGCGAATTGGCGATAATCATACCTGCCTCCGCAAAAGAATGCACTACAAACGGACCGAGCGCACAGAGACTTGATCATGTGGGAGGATCGTGTTGGCCACGTTTATCCGTGCCCAAAGTCCTCTCGATGCCCCGCGATCACATACATATACTCCATCAGTGTACACCAGAAGAATTCGGCCGTCATTTCCAAAATCTTCATTCCATCATCTAATAATCCCCTGTCGATGGATCGGAGGGCGAATCGCGAGAAAAGGCCGGCGTAAGCAGGTTACGCCATCCGAGGAAGGAAGAAGGAGCGCAGCAAGATGGTTCAAAAGCCAAGTTTCCACGAGATGTACTACACGTTCAAATCGAAATGCCGGAAGTGAATAAGTGCCGGTAAACGTATTCTAAAGCTCTTCCAGTGCCTGGTCGAGATCGGCTATCAGGTCCCGGGGATCTTCCAATCCGACCGAAAGGCGGATCAGACCGTCTTCGATACCGGCCATGTCACGCTCCTCCTGGGTCATATGCTCGTGCGTGATGGTACGCGGATGCATGCAGATCGTGCGGCTGGTGCCAAAAGTGACGGCATGGATGATGAGACCGAACGCGTTGGTCAGTTTACGCGCACCATCGATACCTCCAGGCACCACGAAGGAAAGCATGCCGCCGCCGGTCTCCATTTGCATCCTTGAGAGTTTGAATTGCGGATGAGTTTTCAGACCCGGGTAGTTGACCTGTCTTACCTTGGAGTGGCCAACCAGGAATTCAGCGATCGCTTTGGCATTGGCGGCATGTCTGGCCATGCGCAGGGAAAGCGTTTCGAGGTACTGCAATGTCAACCAGGAGTCAAAGGGCGTCATGATAGCGCCAACAAATTCGGTTGTATTCCAGCGGATGTCCTCAGTCAGGTCGAGTGGGCCAACAATCGCTCCGCCCAACACGGTAGCATTGCCCGCCAGGAACTTGGTGATGCTCAACAGCACAATGTCTGCTCCCAGTTCCAGCGGCCGCTGGAGGGCAGCCGTAGCAGTGGTGTTGTCTACCAGCAATGGGACTCCGCGCGCGTGAGCCACCTCGGCCACCACCCGAATATCCGTCACAAACAGCGTGGGGTTGGAGGGCGTCTCCACCCAAACCAACCGCGTGTGTCCGTCGATAGCGGCATCCCAGGATTCCGGATTTTCCGGTTGCCTGACAAAATGGAACTGCACTCCGCAACGCTCCGGAAAGATGGAGGCGGCCTGCTTATAGCCTTCTCCGAAGGTATGCAAAGAGGTGACGATGTTGTCTCCCGTCCGGGCGATGGTAAAAAGCAGGTTGAAAAGCGCCTGAGAGCCCGAACCTGCCGTAATGGCTGCCTCGCCGCCTTCCAATGCAGCCAGTCGCTGCTCGAGCAGGTCGGCTGTGGGGGTCTTGGTGCGCCCGTATACAGGGTATGGGATCTCATCGAAATGCTTGTAGGGGTACGTCATGGAAGGCACGATAGGAGGTACAAAGGCCCTGAAGCGTTCCATGTCGTCGCTGGGGCGGAAACCGGCGTGCAGGGAACGGGTATCAAAACCGAGTTCGTCATCTGGCCGTGCAGGGCACTTGAAATCCGGATCGAACTTCCAAGGTTCGCGCATGAAAAAGAGCGGTTCGTCGGTCATAGCGGCCTCCTCTTTCATAAGGATGGAACGAACTGTATGAGCCGGTCATTTCTTCTTGTTCTCGATCCAGGCCTGCTCACGGGCAAGGATGGCTTTGATCTTCTGCTGGACCTCTTCAGGCAATGGCGGTACGGTGTGTGCAGCCAGGAGCTTTTCCACCTGGTCGGCGGCGCGCGCTTCCATGGTCGTTCTGCCCTTCTTCATCCAGACCGCGTAGGGCGCCTTGTCAGCCAATTTGGAATAGTAAGGTTCCTTGAAATGCGCCAGCGTGTGCGGGTGGTCCAGGTAGTTACCGGTGGGGCCAAGTTCTTCGATCACATCCAGCGCCAGGGTTTCATCGTTCACTGGAACGCCGCGCGTCATGGCACGCAGAAATCCCAGCCAATCGTTGCACAGGACCATCAGTACCAGCGAACCCTGCAGGCCGGCATCCATGAAACCGACGTCATGCACGATGTTGGCGCCGTGCAGCATGGCGCTCATCAGGCTGATGGTAGCCTCAAACGCCGCCTGCTGGTCGAGCACCTTCGAATCGGTTGAGCCGCCCAGACCGAAAACCGGCAAGCCGTAGTACTTGCCCATTGAAGTCGGCACGCCTTGCTCATCGGCCAGCACATAGTTGCCGACCATGGTCTTTAGATTGTATGGGCCGCCATTCCAGCCGGGAACGGCAATCGGCGCACCGGGATGCACCAACTGCGAGAGCACGATGCCCAGCAGGATACCGGCATTCATGGAGGCCATACAGCCGGCGATCGTCACGGGTGAGTTCACCCCGCCAGCATTGAGCGGGATCCACAACTGCGGCAGACCTTTCTCAGCCAGGTACATGTTCTTCTGGAGAGCTTCCTGGTTCATGGTCATGCCGGTCGTGACGTTTATATAACAGGTGGCAAAGGGTTTCTGCTGAAATGCCTCTGGGGAGCCCGCTACAACCTCGCACATCTCTACCGCCGCTACACACCCTTCGAAATCCGGAGTGACGAACACGATCGGTTTGGTGGTGTTGTTGAGCATCACATCCATCTGGTAGCGGTCATAGATGTTCTGGTCCACATCTGCTGGCAGGAAAGCCGACATAACGAAATCGAGCTCAGGCAGCGCGTCGAACAGGCGGGCGGCATTCGCCACATCCTCCAGAGCCGGCCTGCGCCTCTCACCGGTGCGGTGGTCGAGAATGTTCAGGCAATCTGACCCGCCCCCGTAGTAGGTCTGGTAGTCATGGGCGCGAATCGCCACCCGACCTTCCCGGTTATAAAGCGTAATGGATTTCGGAGCAGTGGAAAGCGCCTCCGCGACCATATATTCTGGGATGCGCACGCGAAGGCCGTCTACACTGGCACCACCGGCCGCCAGAATCTGGATGGCCTTTTCATCATGGACATCGATTCCGATGCGCTCCAGGATTTCCAGACTGGCCTTGTGGATTCGGTCGCACTCCTCATCCCCCATGCGGGCGTAATGCGCACTGGCCATGTGAGTGCCGTGAGTTTCGATCATGGGGACACCTCTTTGCGAATTGCGGAGATTAACTTGGCAAGGGAACCTTGATACATCAATAATACCGTAATCATAGCATTTAAAATATCAGATGTCAATAATTGATACATCAAATATCGCCTATTATTGTAAATTGATATATCTTATGGTATGATCATGACATGGGTCCAGAGAGTATCTCCCAGCCTGAGGCCGAAACCTCAAAGAGTATAATCTACAAGAAACTCCGCCGATCGATCATCATGGGTCATCGCGATTTTGGTGAACGGCTGAACGTGGAAGCGATAGCGGAGGAATATCATACCAGCGTGACCCCTGTACGGGATGCCTTACAAATGCTGAGCCACGAAGACCTGGTAGACATCAAACCGCGTTCCGGCTATTTCGTAAAAAGCATCACACTGAAGCAGTTGCGTGATATGCTGGAAGTCCGACGCGTGCTGGAACTGACCGCGATCGAGCGGGCTGCCATACGAGCTACCGAGGGAGAGATCGAAGAGATGAGCCATGTACACGCCGGTTACGCCGGCGACGACGATGAGTCCTACGATCGCTACACAGACGAAAACCGGCGTTTCCACTACCTGCTGGCCAAGGCAAGCGGCAACTGGGAATTGGCCGAGCTGGTTGGCAGGTTACATGACCGACTAGCGCGTTTTATGGTCATGCGCAGGGCTGGAAAGTCCATGGAAGTCACGCACGCGCGGATACTGGAAGCGCTTAAGGCCAACGATATGGAGGCTGCCCGTCTAACCCTGCTGGAGGATATCGACCGTGCGCACGAAGCCATTCTGGACAGTGTCATGGAAGGCGAGGCCAAAGCCTGGCAACTATAATGACCTTTCAACCCCTAGCCTGGGTCCCGACCATGGCGAAATCGTAGGATTTTTCCACCAACTACTGAGGAGAACACATGGATTTGAAAACAATTTTCGATAGTGTCATCGAGGGGCAGACAGAGGCAGTCGAAAACGGCGTAAAAGCAGCCCTGAACGCGGGTGTCGAGGCCGGAAAGATTCTGAACGAAGCCCTGATCGCTGCTATGGACGAGGTCGGGAGACGATTCGAGGATGGGGATTTTTTCGTGCCCGAAATGCTCATCTCTGCCAAAGCCATGCAAAGTGGCTTGAATTTGTTGAAACCACACCTCGCGGCCAAGGACATCAAGGGCGCCGGAAAAGTCGCCATCGGCACCGTAAAAGGCGACTTACACGACATTGGCAAAAACCTGGTGGCCATGATGCTGGAAGGCGCCGGTTTTGAGATCATCGACCTGGGCGTGGACGTCGCGCCAGAGTCCTTTGTGGGCGCCGTGAAGGAAGGCGCCAATCTGATCGGTATGTCAGCCTTGCTGACGACCACCATGACCAATATGGGCGTCACCATCGAAGCGCTCAAAGCAGCCGGACTGCGCGATAAGGTCAAGGTCATGGTCGGCGGCGCGCCGGTTACAGAAGAATACGCCAACTCCATCGGCGCAGACGCCTTCGCACCGGATGCCTCAAGCGCCACTCGCATCGCCCGCCAACTCGTTGCCTGACCGATTAGTCCTGATGTTTAAAGCCTGCAGGCAATTGACGAGCCATCACCATCCTGTGCTGCCCAGGCCTGTATTGCATGACACTTAGCAACAGTAGAATCTGAAGAGGTTGCATTCCCTCATCCGTGCGAGGCGGCATTTTCTCAGGAGGACACTATGTCTGAACGCAAGAAAATTACATTACCGTATCTTTTCAAGAAGGTCACAGAAGGCGAGCCAATCACCTGGCTGACCTGCTACGATTACCCTACCGCCTACCTGCAGGAGCAGGCTGGAATAGAGATGATCCTGGTGGGCGACAGCCTGGGCATGACCATGCTTGGGTATGACTCCACCCTGCCCGTCACCATGGAAGATATGATGCGGCACACGGCGGCTGTGCGGCGCGGCGCACCCACTGCCTTCATCGTTGGGGACATGCCTTATATGAGCTACCAGCCCAGCGTCGAAACCGCCATTCGCAGCGCCGGGCGTTTTATGTCCGAAACCGGCTGCGACGCCATCAAACTTGAAGGAGGCGCTGCCATGGCTGACCGCATCAAAGGCATCGCTGAATCCGGCATTCCGGCCATCGGCCATCTCGGCTTGACCCCGCAATCAGTCAGCGCCCTGGGGGGATTTAAGGTGCAGGGCAAGGACGCCTTGCTGGCCAAGCACATCATCGACGACGCCAAAGCTCTCGAGAAGGCGGGCGCCTTTGCCATCCTGCTCGAGATGGTGCCGGACCGCATTTGCCAGCTGATCACCGAACGAGCAGAGAACTGCATCATCATGTCCCTGGGATCCGGACCGCACGCCCACGGTCAATTGTTGATCTACCACGACATGTTCGGGCTCTACCCCAAATTCAAACCCAAAATGGCCAAGGTATTCGGCAACGCCGGCGAGGTCATTCTGAACGGGCTGCAGGCCTACCACGATGAGGTCATCGCCAGGAAGTTCCCGGCTCCGGAAAACTGGTTCGGAATCAAGGATGAGGAGTATGACGAACTGGTGAAGCTGCTCAAATAGCAGTCAGCAATCAGTGATCAGGAATCAGCCGATGGAGGCCAGCCTCCGGACGTACGCAGGATGACATTTAGCTTTGTCCTTTCGGCGACTGTCATCCTGTGTTTTTCATTCGTGGTTCGTCGCCAGTTATCCGTCGATCCTCCTCCATCCTTTTCATCCATCTAGTACCCGTGAGGCCACCCATGCCATTCACAAGTAGAACCGCACATCTCAAACCCGAAGGGGCGTACCAGGTGCTGGCGCGCGCCAATCAGCTGGAAGCCGCCGGGAAGGACATCATCCATCTCGAGATCGGTCAACCGGACTACGCGACATTCGCAAATGTGAGCGAAGCGGGCATCGATGCCATCCGCTCTGGGAAGACTCGTTACACTTCACCGGCTGGCATGCCGCCGTTGCGTGAAGCCATTGCCGAAGATGCCGGCCGGCGGCGCGGTATCAAGGTCCTGCCCGAAGAGGTGATCGTCAGCCCAGGAGGCAAACCCAACCTGTTCTTCCCTACCCTGGCACTTGTAGAGCCCGGCGATGAGGTGATCTATCCCGATCCCGGCTTCCCGACCTACGAGGCCATGATACGGGTGGCGGGGGGCGTGCCGGTGGCCGTTCCGCTGCTGGAAACCAACCAGTTCTCTTTCGCCCTGGAGGAGTTCGACCGGCTCGTCAACGAGCACACCCGGCTCATCATCCTGAACTCACCCTCCAATCCCACCGGCGGTGTGATGCCTCCCACCGATCTGGAGCACATTGCGGCCCAGGCTGAACGCTTCGATTGCTGGTTGATGTCAGACGAAATTTACACCCGCCTGGTCTATGACGGGCGGATCGCACCCTCCATCGCGGCTTTGCCCGGCATGCAGGCGCGCACCATCATCGTGGACGGATTCTCCAAAACCTACTCGATGACAGGCTGGCGGCTGGGTTTCGGGATCATGCCGCAGACTCTGGCGGAGCGCGTCGAATTGTTGCTGACCCACTCCCTTGGTTCTACCGCACACTTCACCCAGTTTGCCGGGTTGGAGGCCATCCAGGGTCCGCAAGAGGCCGTCCAACAAATGGTGCGTGAGTACCAGCACCACCGCGATGTGATCGTGGACGGGTTGAACGTCATACCAGGCTTCACCTGCCAGCGACCTCAAGGCGCCTTCTACGCCTTCCCCAATATCACTGGTACAGGTTTGGAATCCAGCGCCCTGGCTAATCTGATCCTGGATCAGGCTGGAGTAGCCCTGTTGCCAGGGAGCGCGTTTGGAGCTTACGGCGAAGGTTATCTGCGCCTGTCGTATGCCAATTCGATCGAGAACATCGAAGCCGGTTTGAACAGGATCCGCAAGGCCATTGAATCCCTATAACTTACACGAGAAAATCCGATTTTAGAAAGCCGCCCCGGTCTTATTGGGGCGGTTTATTGATAGGTTACATGTGCACACACCTCTACAAATCATTCAACCCATTTCGCTGCGACGGTAATTTGCCTCTGGACCTATTTTGACATACACTTTAGCTATGAAAGTCGCCCGGTTCGACTTTGCCCCCGCTTTAAGGCCGCTGCTCAAACGCGAGAAACGCGATGGGCTTGTAGAGTTGAATTTCCAGGGGTCGCAATCCCTCAAGCATTTGATCGAATCATTGGGCATCCCGCACACTGAAGTCGGAGACCTGCTTGCCAATAAAAAGCATGTCGGCCTGGATTATCTGACCGGCGAAGGGGATGATGTCCAGGTCTGGCCGGTCCAGCCGTTAAAGGAGAGCGTGCAGGAACCGCGTTTTGTGCTCGACGGCCACCTCGGCCGGCTGGTTTCCCACCTGCGCATGCTGGGGCTGGACTGCCTTTACCGCAACGATTACGAGGACAACGAGCTGGTGCAAATCAGCCTCGATCAGGGGCGTATCCTGCTGACTCGCGACCGACGCCTGTTGATGCACAAAATCCTGACTCAGGGTTGCCTGATCCGCAGTCTGGACTCCAGGGATCAACTCAAGCAGGTATTCCTGCGCTTCGACCTGGCGCGCTGGGTCAAACCATTCCAGCGGTGCCTGCGCTGCAACCATCCCTTACAACCCGTCAGCAAGAGCAAGATCCTACCCCGCCTCAAACCGCTCACCAAAAAATATTTCAGGGAGTTTCATTTATGCCCGAATTGCGACCAGATCTACTGGAAAGGTTCACATTATGAACGCATGCTGGCCGTGATCGAGAAGGTCTCAGGAGAGACCCAACAGTGAACAATCTCAAACCAATGATTCTTTATGCCTACACGACAAACCCAGAAGGAGCATTCCATGTTCAAGATATCCTCAAGCGGAACCTACACCGAGGTCGTCCCGGGCGTTCACCTGAAGACCACGGTCCATGGCGAGAATACGCTGATGACAGAAGTCCGGTTGGAAAAAGGAGCAAACATACCGCCTCACCGGCACCCTCACGAACAGACCGGATACATGATTTCAGGTGAGATGGAATTCATGGTGGAGGGAGTGCGCACCGTAGCGCGTCCCGGCGACAGTTGGAGCCTCCCTGGAGACAGCGAACATGGCGCCACCGCGCTGGAAGCTTCGTTGGTCATAGAGGTCTTCTCCCCACTGCGCGAAGAGTACCTGGCTTACTTTACGCCCGCAAATTAAGTAAGCGCTCTAAGCTATCACCCAATATGAATCAACCCGGACACAAGCGGCTCCTTCCACTTGACGCGTTGCGAGGCGGGCTCATCATTTTGATGGCGCTCGACCACGCCAACTATTTCGTAGCCCAGACGCACTCCTCAGGCGAATATTGGGGCGGGCCCTTTCCATCCTACAGTGCGCCACTGCCCTTCCTGACGCGCCTGGTGACGCATGCTTGCGCGCCCGGATTCTTTTTCCTGATGGGCGCGGGCATGCTACTCTTTTCCGAAGCGCGCCGCGTGCAAGGCTGGAAGCACAGGCGGGTGCTTACCCACTTCTTGGTACGCGGCATGCTACTGATCGCGTTGCAATTGCTGGTGGTCAATCTAATCTGGAGGGCGGGACCGGGAACCTTCCCCGAGACTTACATCGGTGTTTTGTTCGCTCTGGGCGGCGCTATGCACATTGGCAGTGCCTTCCTACAGTTGAACTCTACAACGCTCCTGGTCCTGACTCTGGCACTGCTGGTCTGGAGTGCGTGGCTGCACCCCGCTCCAGAGCTGTGGGGGCGGCTGGACAATAGCCCCTGGAAACTGATCCTGCTGCGAAGTGGGGGCGACGGGCATCTCTGGTCGAATTATCCGATCCTGCCCTGGTTAGCATTGACGACTTTCGGGATGCTCTTCGGGCGCTGGCTGATTGCGAATGAGCAAAAGGCCTACCAGAAGGGCCTGTGGATGGGTTTACTGCTGCTTCTGGCTTTCACGATCCTGCGGTTTATCGATGGCTTCGGTACCATCCGCCCGCGTGCGGGGGATAGCTGGATCGATTTCCTGAACGTGGTCAAGTACCCTCCCAGTCTGGCCTTCACCTGTCTGACAATGGGAGGAAACCTGCTTTGGCTCTGGACCCTGGCCAGGTCAAGTCCACTTATCGAAGAACTCAGCCGTTTCCTGGTGGTGTTCGGCCGGGAACCGCTTTTCGTCTACATCCTGCACCTGGCATTGTATCTGGGTCTCGGGCGCTTGTTTACGCCCGGCGGCAGCAGCCCCATCGTGATGATGTTCTTCTGGGCGCTGGGTATCGCCATTCTGTTCCCGCTGGCCCTTTGGTACGGGCGCTTCAAACAGGGTCTATCCCGCAACGAGATAGTACGCTTGCTTTAACGCAAGCAATCCTCCCGCTTCAAAGGTCTCGCGGTTTCCAGAACGCCAGCAACGCTGCTTCTGCACCCTTTCCCAAATCTCCCCAACGCTCAATCGGGAAGCGCAGGTAAGCCATACTGGCAGTGGGCATGTGCTCGTTTTGCCCGCTCACCTGCGCCAGGAAAAGGTCGAGCCCGGGGTTGTGGCTGACGAGCATCACCGTTTCGAATGCGTCCGGTAGAGACACCAGTAAAGCGAGCATTTCTCCCGGATCGGCACGGTACAAATCCTCCAGGTATTGGACCTGCCCTTCAAATGAGTACTCTTCCAATAAACCTTCTACGGTTGCCCGGGCGCGTTGTGCCGTCGAACACAGAATGGCATCCACCTCAAGTCCTTGCCCCTGGAGGTGGGCACCCATGCGCGGCGCATCGCGCCTCCCGCGTTTGTTCAATGGTCGTTCGTGGTCCGGCAGATCGTTCTCTTTCCAGCTGGATTTGGCATGCCGCATCAGCAGTATGTATTTCACGGGATTTTTCCACCTTGCGTTGGACTTTTCCGAAGCTCCAACAAGAAACTTTTTCAATAATATCCAAGTTACCGAGTTATGTCTACCTGATCAAAGGAGTTATCCCAACTCTACTTTTAATGTACCATTAACGAGAAGACTCTCAAATAGGATTCTACACGATGCGCTGGAACGGAAGGCGAATTCCTTTGATTATTCTTCATTCTCCTCTATACTTTAACCACCTATAAAGGAGGGCAGCATGTCTGATACAGCACTACAAGCGCTATCCATTCTCCGCGATCCGAGCCAGTTCAAATGGTACGTCATCCCCCTGCTGGCGTTCGTGTTCTACGTCTACACTGTGGAGGCTGAAAAACGAAACTGGAACCTGATCCTGGCCGGCCTGGCTTTTTGGGGTGTGGACTGGTTCAACGAGATCGTCAACGGGGTGGTATTACGCCTGACCGGTTACGCTCCGATCTGGGGCGAGCCCGGCAGCACCGCTTACCTGATCCTGGCCGGTTTGAACATCGAAACGATGTTCATGTTCGCCGTGGCCGGCATCATCTGGACCAAGATGCTGCACCCAGCTAAGAATTTCAAATATCTCGGGATCCCTAATCGTTGGTTCGTGGCGATCGGTGGAGCCGCTTTCAGCGTGTTCGTCGAATACCTGCTCAATAGTGCCGGCGCCCTGACCTGGGAGTGGTCCTGGTGGAACCGGTCTGCGCCCTGGTTGATCTTCCTGTTCGGTTACCTGACCTTCTTTATCGCCGCCTTCTGGGTCTACGATATGGACTCGTTCAAGAAGAAGCTTTGGGCAGTCGGGACGATCTGGGGCGTTGATCTGGTTTTGGCCGTGATCTTCCTGGGTTTCTTGAAGTGGATCTAGTGTAACTCCGTCTATTCGTAGACTTTCTCCCCTTCCACTTCCGCATGCTGAGCATCCGCTTCCACGTCTCGCGCGGTTTCATGCGGGCCGGTCAATTCCCGATAATACTCGTGTTGGATGACCAGGTTCATGATCTCGTTCGTGCCTGTCCAGATCATCATCAGGCGCGCGTCCCTCAGCAGACGCTCAATCGGATACACGCTGGTATACCCGATACCTCCCATGATCTGCATGGCCTCATTCACGACGGCCCAGGCCGTTTCGGTGGCGAACTTCTTCGATTCTGACACCATACGCCGCACGGTACCCGAATTACCTTGCGCATCGATCAGGCGCGCCGTTTCGCGCACCAGGGCGCGCGCTGCGTCCAGACGCGTCAGGCTTTCAGCGATCTTGAAATTGACTCCCTCGAATTCGCGGATGAGCTGCCCGAAGGCTTTGCGGCGACCGGCATAGCGGGCCGCAATCTCGAGTGCCGCACGCGCCAGCCCCAGTGCTCCAGCAGCACTGGTCATACGCTCAGGGATCATCATTTGATTGAAGACTTCTAAAGCGCCGTTCTCAGAGCCTATCAGGTTTTCTACCGGCACACGCACATCCCGGAAATAGACGCGTCCCGTTCCGCCTCCGCGTGTACCCATTAACCCGTAGACGTGCTGCACCTCCACCTGCGGGTCACGCTCCACCAGCAGCGCGCTGATTGATTTTTGGCCATGGCCTTCCGCGCGGGTACGGGCATAGACAAGGAACAGATCGGCACCCTCCGCACCTACGATGAAACGCTTCTGCCCGTTCAGCAAGTAATGGTCCCCCTGTTTTTTAGCATATGTCGTTGCGCCGAAGAAATCTGAGCCGCCACGAGGTTCGGTCAAAGCTTCGGCGACAGTAAGTTCGCCCGCCAGAATGCGCTGCAGGTATTTCCTTTTCTGGGCAGGCGTACCGAAGATATGCAGGGCTTCTCCCACGATGCTGGGCAATGAAAACAGACATGCCAGGCTAGCGCCGAGTACACCGATCTCTTCCAACGCCAGAACTTCGTGCGCCCAATCCAAACCGCGGCCACCCCATTCATTGGGAAACCTCGCACCCAGCAGACCCTGACGCGCAAGGGCCTGGATGTACGCACGCGGGTAGTGTACACGCTCGGCATCCATATCCAGCAGCAACTCCCGCGGTACCTGCTCACGCACGAAATCTCGCACCTCAGCCTGAAAAGCGCGCGCGGTATGTGAAAGTAATGGCTCTGACATCATCCCTCCCGCTATGCGTTAGATCCTGCGAATCAATTCATCAGGGTTGCGCCGGCTCCGACGGGGCGGCGATTCCGCCCCCTTGCCTATCGGCAAGAGCGCGATCGGTCGGTATTCACCTGGCAAACGCAACACTCGACCGACCTCATCCTCCTCGAACGCACCCACCCACACGCTCGAAAGTCCCAGCGCCGTAGCCGCCAGCATGGCGTACGTACATGCGATCGTGGCATCCTGCAAGCTGTAAAGCTCCGCACCACGTTTGCCATACTTGCCTTGCGAACGACCCGGATGCGCGCAGAAGACCAGAACTGCGGGAGCCTGCGCAAGAAACGCCTGGTCCGAGGCCACCCGTGCTAATTTCTTCCTCAATTCAGTTGAAATCACCACATAAACTGCGAAGGCCTGTAGATTTCCTGCGGACGGGGCGTAATCGATCGCCTCCAGTATTCTCTCCACTTTCTCAGGTTCCAGGCTTTCTTGTTCAAATGCGCGAATCGACTGACGCGCCTGCAGGGTTTCGAAGAATTCCATGCGCACCTCAGGTAAGTATAGAGTGGTTTCAGGTTACTCGTCGATGATCTTGAAGATTTCGTCGTTCCCGCGCACGGCTTCGTCCACTTCCAGCGCAACTTCTTCCTTGGGCTTGGCCACTTCGATCTTCTTATGGCTTATCTCCAACGAATGCACCTCTTGGATAAAATCCGTTGTGCGACCGAGAATATGGACCCTATCGCCTGTCCTCAACTCCTCAGCCAAGTAAAGGACTGCAACACCGATATTATTGAAATAATGGATGACGTGCCCAATTTTCTGCTCCATACGAGGCCTCCTGAGATCAACCCTCTTTTCGCTTGACGACTAGCACAGAACAATCTGAATAGTGAACGAGCTTTCGCGAAACGCTGCCCATCAGCCATCCCTGGAACTGGTTCAATCCTCGCGACCCAGCTGCGATCAAATCTACTTGTTCTTCTTTTGCATAGGCAATGATCTCTGTCGCCGCGTCTCCACGCACCAACACGGGGGAGGCGTTCAGCCCGCTCTTTGAGAGTGATTCGCACGTCCGGTCGAGCAGCACCTTCCCTTCCCGTTCCTGCGCTGCCAGGATCCTGTGTTCCTCTTCTGGTGCAGGTGTGGGCAGGTAGGTATCCCGTCCCCCAAAATAAGGCTCCATGATGACAGGCGAAATCAGCGGCGGCAGAACATGCATTACACGAAGATCGATGCCTGTCGGCAGCGGGAATCTGCCAAGATAGCGCACCGCATTACGGCTCGAAGGAGAACCATCCGTAACCAGCAACACCCGGCGAAGGCCGTGATAGGGCGACCGTACCACCAGTACAGGGCTGCCGGCGTACTCCACCACCTGTTGGGCCACGCCGCCTAATAAGATGCCCAAAGTGGCGCGCAATCCTTTCGCACCTAACACCGTTAGGGTGGGTCGGGTCTGCTCGCTTGTTTCAACAATCTTCTGCGCTGGGTCGCCAAGCAGCAATTCGCTCTTTACCCGCATCTGGTGGCTTAAAAGCTCTTCGCGCGTTACATTCAGGTCTTTTTCCATCTGCCCCACGGCATGCGTCTGGCCTGCAGGGAAGACGCGCAGAAGATGCACCGGGGTTTCCGAAGGCAACGGCAGATCTAAAAGCAGTTTGATGGCCGCCCTGGCATGCTCAGAACCATCATCGGCAAACAGAATCTTCATCTTATTCCTAGCCTTGACATTCATCGGTCACCTCCTTTTTAATGAGGTTTAGCCATCCATACTGTAGCACACCACGAGAGAGATTTCCAGTCATTGATCTTTGACTACACCATGGTTCTGCTGTACACTGATAAAACATCAATCGAGGAGACCAGCATGGACCAATTCTTCGCTAAAGATTTCAACGGAAATCCCTTTAATTTTCTTGGGGTTGCCCATCTGTCAGCCCTGCTGGTGATCGTTCTTTTTAACCTGTACCTGCTGCGCTATAGGACCCAATCTACTGAAGCCCGCCGCAAACTGCGGTGGGCGATGGCGCTTACGCTTTGGGCCAACGAGATCGGCTGGCATTTGTGGAACGCCTCCATTGGCGCATGGAACATCCAGATCATGATCCCCTTGCATGTCTGCAGCATACTGGTCTGGTTGGGGGGCATCATGCTGGTCACCAAGAATTACAGGATCTATGAATTTGCCTATTTTATGGGCATCGGAGGCGCCTTGCAGGCACTTTTGACCCCCGATCTGGGAATTTATGGCTTTCCGCATTACCGTTTCTTCCAGACCTTCATCTCCCATGGACTGATCGTGACCTCCGCGATCTACATGACTACCGTAGAGGGGTTTAGGCCTACCTGGAAATCGTTTGGGCGTATTTTCGTTGGCATGAACCTGTACCTGCTGGTGGTCCTCTTCATCAACCAGGCAATCGGTAGCAACTATATGTTCGTGGCGCACAAACCTGAAACAGCCAGCCTGCTCGATGTCCTGCCAGATTGGCCCTGGTATATTCTCTGGCTGGAAGCCATTGGCCTGGCGACCTGCCTGGTGCTCTACCTCCCCTTTGTCTTTAAAGATTGGCGTGCCAAAGTTCAACCTGCCTAGGTCCACGGTTTGCTCTCGGCAACAGATTGTTCTCAACTGAAGGAATAAAATGGCAGGGCTATTCGCCTGGGATTACCATGGCGCACCCTTCAAATTATTTGGAACGGCGCATTTGGCCGGGTTGCTCGTGTTGCTTGGATGCAATCTGGTACTGGTACGTTTTCGAGGGACCTCCCCACGCACGCGGGCCCATTTTAGGCTTGCCCTGGCGTTGGTGTTATGGTTGAATGAAATCGCCTGGCACGCCTGGATGTGGGCGAATGGCGCCTGGACAGTCCAAAGCATGTTGCCGCTTCAGGTCTGCAGCCTGATGGTCTGGCTCTCGGGGCTCATGCTGGTGAAATGCAGCTATCGTATCTATGAATTCGCCTATTTTTGGGGCATCGGGGGGGGCATGCAGGCTCTGGCCACACCAGATCTGGGGATCTACGGCTTTCCTCATTATCGATTCTTCCAGACCTTTCTCTCACACGGTTTAATCCTGACAGCAGCCGTTTATATGACCGTGGCGGAAGGATACCGCCCCACCTGGAGAACCATGCTGAAAGCCGCCGTTGGGTTGAACATCTATGCACTTGGTATTTTTTTTGTCAACCTGGCACTCGGAAGTAACTACTTGATGGTCAATCACAAACCTTTCACAGCCAGCCTGCTCGATTTGCTGCCATCCTGGCCATGGTACCTGGCCTGGATGGAGCTGATCGGAATTGTGACGTTCGTCCTTCTGTACAGTCCATTCTTGCTTCGGGGGTCACCTCCAGATACGCAGGTCCCGAATTGATTAAGACACTAAAAATGGAGTAAAATCTAAGCGCCGGGGCGATGGCGGAATCGGCAGACGCAACGGACTTAAAATCCGTCGGTGGTGACACCATGAGGGTTCGACCCCCTCTCGCCCCATACACTGTCATTGTGAGCTGCCAAAGTGCGCCTTACAATGACAGCCTGTTCTAGAAGGTAAAGATGTTTTACACACGCCAACTTCTCGAAGAATTCGAAGACAAAAGCCTGGCGCCCTATGGCATGCGCAGCAAGGATAGTAAAGGCCGCGCATATCTGGACAACGAACCAGATTACCGCACGGCCTTCCAGCGCGACCGGGACCGTATCATCCATACCACCGCCTTCCGACGCCTGGAATACAAGACGCAGGTCTTCATCAATTACGAGGGCGATTACTACCGCACCCGTCTTACCCACACACTGGAAGTGGCCCAGATCGGCCGCACCATCGCGCGCGCGCTGGGTGGCAATGAGGATCTAATCGAAGCAATTTGTCTGTCCCACGACCTGGGCCACTCGCCTTTCGGTCACGCCGGTGAAACCGTGTTGGCACGTATGATGAATGACCACGGCGGCTTCGACCACAACAAACAATCGCTTCGTATCGTGACCGAATTGGAGCAGCGTTACCCGGAATTCCCCGGTCTGAACCTGACCTGGGAAGTGCGTGAAGGCATCGTCAAGCACGAATCCGAATACGATGTATCGGACGCCTCAGTTTATCAGCCCGAACTGCGTGGTAATCTCGAGACTCAGATCGCCAATGTGGCTGATGAATTGGCCTACACCGCCCACGACCTGGACGATGGCTTGCGCTCAGGAATGCTCGACTCGCAAATGCTAGAAGGCCTCTCACTCTGGGAGATTCTGACAGATACGCTCAACTGGCAGGGTCCACAATTGGCTGAGATCGACCGCCATCGCCTGATCCGCAAGCTGATCGGCATGGAAGTGACCGATCTTGTAAAAGCGACCGACAATCGCCTGAAGGAAAACGCGGTTCAATCCTCGCTGGAGATCCAGAAATTACAGCATAACGTCATCGGATTCAGCGACGACATGTTACGCCGCAACCGCGAGCTTAAAGATTTCCTGTTCAAGAAGCTCTACCGCCATTATCGCGTGGTACGTATGCAGGTCAAAGCCGAGAAAATCCTTGAAGATTTGTTCAACGCCTACCGGATGGAAGCCGCTACCCTACCCGACCATATCCAAAGCCAGATCGAAGGACGTGGTTTGGAACGCACGATCTGCGATTATATTGCTGGCATGACAGACCGCTATGCAATTGACGAGCACCAAAAGCTCCTGAACCCACAAGTAAAACCATAATCGCTCTGTCCATTTCGCCCCCTCCTAGGAAAGGGACCAGCGGTTAGGACCTGTCATTTATTCATTACTTGAAACCCAATTCAACTTTAAGGAAGATCCCATGAAAGAACCCACCTACCTCACCCCAGAAGGAGCCGCCCGTCTGAAGGCGGAATTACAGGAATTACAGGGACCCAAGCGCGTAGCCCTTGCTGCGCGCCTGCGCTCCGCCATCCAGATGGGTGATCTATCTGAAAACGCGGATTACCACAAAGCCAAGGAGGATCAGGGCTTCCTGGAAGGGCGCATCCAGGAGCTTGAATACATCCTGTCCAATGCTGTCATCATAGAGAAGAACGGCGCCCAGGATGTGGTCTCGATCGGATCCCACGTTACCATTCAGGAAGCTGATTACCCCCCTGAAACCTATCACATCGTCGGGCCCACAGAGGCAGACCCCTCCAAAGGCATGATCTCGCACGAATCCCCGATTGGCAATGCGCTTCTCGATCACAAGCCTGGTGAGAGCGTAGTGGTGGAAACACCCGCTGGTGAGACATCCTTCAAGATCTTGAAAATCGAGTGAAGGCTCGAAAAAAGTTGCGTTTGAAAAAAGACGACCCAGATTTGATTGATCTGGGTCGTCTTGTAGTACATCCAAAGAGTCTAAGTATTCGGCTTTTGCCAGCTCGCCCTGGCTCGTTTACTCGTCCTTCGGCCAGACAGCCATCTCCAGTGTGACGCGCTCAAAGTAGCTATCTTCGGGTAATGCGCCCTCGCCGTATTCCAGATCCGAAACAGTCACCAGTAGCTGCAATGTGGCAGTTTCAAGGATGATCTGTTCATCTTGCTCGAGCATGACCAATTCGCCTTTGGCTTCCAGACGAGAGCGTAGATTCACATCGTTGAACGCGTGGGTGCTCATCAACACCTTTGTAGCGGTCTTAATATCATTTTTATCGAACAACCAGACCTCCAAAGCTGTGACTTTCTTGGGCTCACCAACTCCGATCGTTTCGGAAACACCCACACCGTACTCGCCCAGAAAATCCCCGCCTTGGGTATCAATACTAAAGGATTCATCGTAGAGGTCGTCTCCCAGCACATAGGTTGTCATCGTCTGGGTTACCGGCGGCGCCAAACCAAGAGATTCGAAATCTGTCCGTTCCGTCTGGCGTGTCACCTCTGCAGCCTGCATGGCAGCCGTCACGGTCCCGGAACGTGGGCGGAAAACATTACGGATGAAGAAGATCGCCCCGAACACAAGCACCCCTATCACCAGTGCAGCGCCAACTCCAATGATGATCGTCCATGTCGGGGTGAGTGATTGTGTCGGCTCTCCTTCAAAGTCCCCCACCAATGGACCCTGAACCGACTCGGCCAGATCGCTGAAGGCCTGGATGACGGCAGGATCAAGGTTTCCCGGCTCTTGCTTGACGACTACTAGCATTCTGGGGGCGTCTGCACCCAGGTCTTCCCAGCGTTGCATGGCCAGGTTTGGATCACCGTTGACGCGAAACGAATCAATTGTCATACGCAGGTATTCTTGCTGATATTCAGGGCCTAACAAGGAAGGCGGCACCTCTTGCCATTGTACGGGCCATACCCACCATCCGACCGCCAATCCGAACAGCAGTCCAATCACCCCGCTGAACGTGGCGGCTACGGCAGGTCGTTTGAGCAATACTGAAAGTAATGAGCCCATAGTGCCTTTCCCTTCGTTGCTGATAATGCTTTTCACAATTATATACTATACAGTGCCTGCCTGGCACTGTACAGTTTGGTAATGTCAGCCTACCAAGTTCTTACGACTCTGCTACTACTTCTGGAAGGATCTGCTCGAGCAGAAAGGTTTCTTCACATTTGAGACATGCCGCTTCTTGCTTGTTTGCCACGACCAGCAAGCCGCCACAATTGGGACAGTGTTGCATCAGCGGTTTTTTCCAGCTAGTGAAGTCACAATTCGGGTAGTTCTCGCAACCATAAAAGGTGCGACCTTTGCGCGTTTTTCGTTCAACGAGTTCGCCCCCATCTTGCGGACAGACAATCCCGATCTTCTCCAGCCAGGGTTCAGTATGGCGGCATTCCGGGAACCCGCTACAAGATATAAACTTCCCGTACCGTCCAAATCGGATGATAAGATCACGGCCACAGCGTGGGCAGGCGCGTCCGATCGGTTCGGGTTCAGACTTGACCATCGGCATATCCTCGCGAGCTTTCTCGACCTGCTTTGCGAAGGGGGTGTAAAAATCCCGCACGATCTTCACCCAATCCGCCTCTCCTTCTGAGACTTTATCGAGATCTTCTTCCATATTGGCGGTAAAATTGTAGTCCACCACTTCAGGAAAATACTCACTGGTCAGATCGTTGACCAGGACTCCGGTCTCGGTCGGAGCCAACCGGCGATCGATACGTTCTACATAGCCACGCGCCAGGATGGTTGAAAGCGTTGGTGCATAGGTGGATGGACGTCCGATACCCCTCTCCTCCAGCGCCTGGACCAAGGAAGCCTCTGAATAGCGTGGTGGAGGCTGTGTAAAATGCTGCTCCGGAATCAGGCGCACCAACTCCTGTTGCTGCCCTTCTTCCACACCGGTCGGGATATTCACATCCTCCTGCTCGGCTTCATCACGTTTGGTCTGTTCGCTTTTGGATTCCTCATATACCACCAAGAAACCGGGGAACTTTACAGTCGAGCCCGAAGCGCGCAACAAATATTCGTGAGCAGCCGAACGTCCTGACACTTCTACTTGTAAAGTATCGTACACGGCGGATTCCATTTGCGAAGCCACAAAGCGCTGCCAGATCAACCGGTAAAGCTTGTACATCGCCGATTCTAGGAATGGCTTTACCTTCTGCGGGTCACGCAATATCGAGGTCGGGCGGATAGCCTCGTGGGCTTCCTGAGCGCTTTTGGCTTTGGTTTTGTAGCGTGGCGCCTGCGGCGGTAGATAATCCGCACCATATTTTTCCCGGATGTAATGTCGGGCTTCGTCCTGGGCCAATTCTGAGACGTTGGTCGAGTCGGTTCGCATGTAAGTGATCAGGCCAGAAGTTCCACCTTCGCCTACATCCTGCCCTTCGTAAAGGCCTTGAGCCAGGCCCATCGTGCGCTTGGCAGTGTAACCCAGCTTGCGCGAGGCCTCTTGTTGGAGGGATGAGGTGATGAAAGGCGCAGATGGTTTACGGCGTCGTTCGCCGCGCTTCACACGCGTTACCTCGTATGCGGCCTGCTCCATATCCTCAAGGATTGGTTTGACGATAGCCTCACTGGTCAGTTCGGGATCAGCGCCTTCCAGTTTTACGAGGCGGGCAACGAAAGTAGAATCGAGCGGCGCGGGTTTGAACTCTGCGCCGATCGTCCAGTATTCCACAGGGACGAAGGCCTCGATCACACGCTCCCTCTCAACAATCAGGCGTAACGCCACGGATTGCACTCGCCCCGCCGAGAGCCGCCCACGCACCTTTTCCCACAGGATTGGGCTGATGCTGTAGCCAACCAAACGATCCAGCACCCGTCGTGCTTGTTGCGCGTTCACCAGGTCAGTATTGATCTCGCGCGGGTGAGAGAATGCTTCATGAATCGCCGGTTCAGTGATCTCGTGAAAAACCACACGCTTGGTAAGTTCCGGCTCGGTTTGAGCAGCTTCCATTAAATGCCAGGCAATGGCCTCCCCTTCGCGATCAGGATCAGTCGCCAAATAGATCTCCTCGGCTTTTTTTGCCAGGGATTTGAGCTCCTTGACAACTTCCCGTTTCTCGTTCGGAACACGGTACTTCGGCTCAAAATCATTCTCGACATCCACAGATAATTGCGACCGCAACAGATCGCGTACATGACCAACTGAAGCGCGCACAGTGTACTCTTTCCCCAAAAAGCGTCCAACTGTCTTTGCCTTGGCTGGAGATTCTACGATTACCAGCTTGCCTTTGCGATTGCTTTTTGGTTCAGGCGGTATCAACCCTTCATGCGCAGGCGTCCGGCCCATACGATACATTTTGGTACCGCATACCAGACAGGTACCGATCGTCACAGGTGAAGCTTTGGCATTGAACGTCGCTTCTGGGTTTTGGATTTCGCGTTTTTCCTTGCATTTCATACAATAGGCTTGCATACTACCTCCAAGAACGGCAGACCAACCAACACATGATCGCTGTAGGTGGATTGCCGGGTCTATTACGTGAAATTCTTCTTGTCTGAGTTCTTTAATTTCGCGACTACTTGACGCACCTTGACCGACTGATCCTTACGACAGACCAGTAAAACATCACCGGTATCTACGATGATCAGATTGTCCACACCGATGGTGACGATCAATCGCTCGTCCTTATTCCCGTAGACCAGTGAGTTGGAAGTTTCGACGGGGATATGGTGTCCGCTGAATACAATGTTCCCGTCCTTGTCAGGTAAAAGGACATCGAAAAGCGAATTCCAGTTACCAAGATCGCTCCACTCCAGGCCTCCGGCCGGTAGTACCGCTACTCTCCTGGCGTGCTCCATGATGCCGTAGTCGATGGTCTCGTTGTGGAGGGTAGGCCACAATTCCGTAAGGAGCGCCGTCGCCTGGAGACTACCCCAGGTTTCGCCTATACGAGATAACACGCCGTACAACTCCGGCATCTGCCGCGCGAATTCAGCCAAGATGTTTTCGACTTTCCAAAAGAAGATGCCCGAATTCCAGGAATAATCGCCGGTCGACACCAACTGTCGGGCCTGCGTTTCATCGGGCTTTTCCTGGAAGCGCAGCACTTGATAGACCGGATAACCAAAGTGTTCCGGCAGAGGCTCTCCACGTTGGATATAGCCGTACACCGTCGCCGGATAAGTCGGAGAAATACCCAGGGTGACCAGGTACTCCTGCTCGGCAACCTCCGCGGCCACGCGGACAAGAAGATGGAACAAATCCTGGTTACGAATGAAATGATCTGAATGCAATGAAACCATTACTGCTTCGGGGTTACGGTGGTGAAGAACCATTGCAGCCAGACCAATAGCAGAAGCCGTACCACGGGCTTCTGGTTCCAGAATAAAATTATCCTGGGGAACGTTCGCAGCTTGGGCACGTAAAGTTGCTGCCTGGGCGCTGACAGTCACGACCAAAATGCGCTCAGGGGGAAATAAGCCATCCAACCGCTCAAGTGTGGCCTGGAACAGAGACCGTTTTTCAACCAGAGGAATGGCTTGCTTGGGATGATCCCGGCGCGATAGCGGCCAAAGACGGGTTCCACCCCCTCCGGCCAGGATCACGGCGTAGGTATTGTCTAAGTTACTCATCACTGATCGAATAGCCAGATTGTACCTCATGCACTGCCACGTAATGCATGTTGCCAACCTGCCGTACCATGCCTTTCAATTCCATCAAAACCAGCGCGGCAGACACTTTTTCAACCGCTAAACCGGTCTGCTGGCAGATCTCATCCACATGTGTGGGCTGCTCACTGAGCAACTCCAGTACCTGTGTTTCCACTGCGTTGGCCGGCAAAGCTTTTCGAGCCGCTTTTTGCTGACCAGCCTGACTGAGGTTCAGGGTTTGCATGATATCACCAGCATTCAGCAGGGGCAAGGCTCCTAGTTGGATCAATTTATTGGTGCCTTTGCTTTGAGGGGCAAAAATGTTGCCGGGCACCGCGAACACTTCCCGGCCTTGTTCGGCAGCAAATTCGGCTGTGATCAAGGCTCCAGAGGTCTCCCCCGCTTCAACCACCACCACAGCCATTGATAACCCGCTTATGATGCGATTCCGCGGCGGAAAATTTCTCGATTCCGGGGGAGTACCCGGAACATAATCACTGAGTATTGCACCATTTGCCTGGATACGCTCCGCCAGCGCACGGTGTTCCGGCGGGTAAATGCGATCCACGCCCGAGCCTAGTACCGCCAGAGTACGCCCGCCTGCTTGCAATGCAATCTGGTGCGCGAGAGCATCCACACCGCGCGCAAGACCGCTCACGACGGTCAGACCGTTCGCCACCAGCAGCGAAGCGATTTCCTCTGTTACCTGCCTACCGTACGAGGTCACGCGCCGTGTGCCTACGAGCGCCACCGCCCAGGCATCCTCAGAGGCCAATTCCCCGCGCAGGTACAGGACAGGCGGAGGCTGATCGATCCCTCTCAGCCGTTCCGGGTAAGCTTCATCCAACCAGGTCAGGACCTGGATGCGCTGCGATTGGATCTGCTCCACGATACGATCCAGATTGGATTCCTGCCGCACCTGGAGTAGGCGCTCGAGTATTTTGGGGCCGAGGCCGGCCTCGGCCAGAGCAGAAGGGGCGGCTTTCCAAGCGGTTTCTGCATCGCCAAAAGTATCTAGCAGGCGCTGGAATCGCACAGCGCCGATGCCCCTGACCAGGGTGAAACCGATCCAGAAACGAAGATCCTTCATATGCTTACCCCCCGAGATGATTTCAGACCAATCCTTCCATCAGGTGCACCAGCATCCTGCCTTGCTCCAGGTCCACCTCCAGGATGACTTCCGGGATAGCTGGCAACAACAGTTCCTTTCCCTGTACGTCCGAGATGACATACACGTCGTTTGCCCCAGTTTCGAGCACTTCGATCAACGTGCCAAGGATCTGACCTCCATCACTGTGGACCTCCAGACCGAGCAACTGGTGGTGGTAGTACTCGCCATCGGGGAGGGTCGGACGGTCAGCGGTGGGGACGAATACCCAAAGGTTGCGGTACACGCCGGCTTGTTCAGGGGTTTTAACTCCGCGCATGCGCACAAGCAATCCAGCGGCATGTCCCCGCCGGCTGGCAATGACCATAGGATTGTATTTCGGTCCCACAAAGACCTTCAAACCAGGTTTAAGTCGCTCCGGAAAGTCCGTGTGTATGTCCATCAACATCTCCCCGTGGATTCCGTGCGGGCGTCGCAGAAACCCCACCGCTAAATATTCAGGCTCGCCCTGTGACGGCGAGCCTGTTTCAGCCGAAGCCGAATCGTTCCCAGGTGGTTTCAAGGTTCCATAACGTCGAGGGTTGCCTGCTTACCTTCCCGTTCAGCAGCCACACGCAACAGCATGCGGATGGAATTCGCGACCCGCCCGTTCTTCCCGATCACGCGTCCCATATCCTCTTTGGCAACGCTCAATTCCAGGCGTACCCGGTTTCCGGATTGAGATTCACGCACTTCCACCTGGTCTGGGTTATCCACGAGGGACTTAGCAATATATTCGATGAGCTCCTGCATTACACCTCCAGAGCTATCTGGCGCGTATGCCCAGCAGCAAAACACTCTTTAATCACGGCGGGTCTTGGCGTTGACGTTGCGTTTAGCTTGCGCCTCTTCCGCCTCTTTTAGCAATTTCTCGAGATCTTCCCCCTTCTTCAGACGTTCAAACCGATCCATCACGCCCGCGGTTTTAAAGACCTGTTCTACCGACTCAGTAGGCTTGGCGCCGTTCTGCATCCAATGGAAGACACGCTCTTCCTTAACCGTCAGCGTTGTAGGCTCGGTGCGGGGATTGTAGAAGCCTAGAATTTCAAGAAAGCGACCGTCGCGCGGACTTTCCTTGTCTGCCGCGACGATGCGATACGAGGGTTGCCCTTTCAGACCTACCCTTCGAAAACGAATGCGAACCATTGAGATCGTTCTCCTTCATCTTATATTTAATTATCGAATATAACGTGCAGGTTCAGGCGATGCAAGGAGGGGAGCGTGAAAGGACGCACTCACAGGCCTGTCAATCCCACAGGCGACTATTTTACCAGAGAAACTATAAACTATAAATGAAAAGAGGCAAGACTCCCTTAGCCAAACAACCGATTCAACCCTCGACCCCCGGATTTCCCGAGGGATTTCATCAATTTTTGCATCTCACGGAATTGCTTTACCAGGCGATTCACATCCTGGACATGGGTGCCTGATCCGGCCGCGATCCGCCGGCGACGTGAGGCGTTCAACAGGTCAGGATTGCGGCGTTCTAGGATGGTCATGGAATTGAGGATTGCCTCGCTATGTTTCAATTGATTCTCAACTTCGCGTGGATCAGCCTGCCGGGCTTGCTGTCCCAACTGGCCGGGCAGCATGTCCATCATCTGGCCGAGCGGTCCCATCTGTTTCATCTGTTTCATCTGGGTCAGCCAGTCTTCCAGCGTAAACTGCCCTTTCATCATACGCTCGGTTTGTGTGCGGGCCGTCTCGGCATCCAGGGCGGCTTCAGCCTTCTCGATCAACCCGATCACATCACCCATACCAAGAATGCGCGACGCAAGGCGCGTAGGATCGTAGCTTTCCAGCGCATCCAACTTTTCGCCCGTCCCCAGGAACTTGATCGGCACACCTGTCACTGATCGAATGGAAATAGCTGCGCCTCCCCGGGCATCACCATCCATTTTAGTCATGATCAAGCCGGTCAGTGAAACCGCATCGCGAAATCCTTGCGCGACATTCAATGCTTCCTGACCGATCATGGCGTCTACCACAAGCAATGTTTCGACAGGGGGCACCTTGCGCGCGATGGCTGTGAGCTCCTCCATCAACTGGTCGTCGAGTTGGGAACGGCCAGCAGTATCTACGATCACCAGGCTGAATCCACCTTTTTGCGCCAGATCATAGGCACGCGCTGTCAAGTCGGGTGGTGACAGACCCTCCCCGGCATGCACCGGGACATCCAGCCGCTCTCCCAGCGCTTGCAATTGCTGGACAGCAGCCGGACGGTATGGGTCAGCCGCAACCAGCATCACACGCTCTCCCTTACTACGCATCAAGCGCGCCAGCTTGCCGGCAGCAGTGGTCTTGCCGGAACCCTGCAAGCCTACCAGCATCAACACACGCGGTTTGGGGCCTGACAACTGCAGCGGAGCCGGGTTTCCCAACATGGTAATTAATTCTTCATTGACAATCTTGACCACCTGCTGGCCTGGATTCAGTGCCTTTGAGACCTCTGCTCCGACCGCCCGTTCACGGATGCGCGCGATAAATGCTTTCACCACGCTATAATGTACGTCAGCTTCGAGCAAGGCCAGGCGCACTTCGCGCATGGCCGCGTCTACATCCGCTTCAGAAAGCACCCCGCGCTTGCGAAGTTGATCAAAGATTTGATTGAGCCGAGCAGTCAGTGATTCGAACATGAAATCCTTTCCTGGAGCGATCGCATTGTAGTGTGGAAGTAGGCTTAGGTCAAGATGGAACACCGATTACAGAAGCTCGCCCAATGGGGGCGCTTGACAATCTCCTGCTATGCTATTAAAATCACCCACGCTTTACAATCGAACAACTGGCCGAGATAGCTCAGTTGGTAGAGCACGCGACTGAAAATCGCGGTGTCGTCAGTTCGATTCTGACTCTCGGCACTTGGGCCAGTTCGTAGGGCCACAATAAGCGGGTGTAGTTCAGTGGTAGAACGTCTCCTTGCCAAGGAGAAGGTCGTGGGTTCGAATCCCATCGCCCGCTCTGGTTTCAAACCAGGCGTCGTGGCCAAGTGGTAAGGCAAGGGTCTGCAAAACCCTGATCACGGGTTCAAATCCCGTCGACGCCTCAGATGAGTGAACCTGCCAAGGTTCACTTTTCGCTGTTAAAAGGAACGTAATGAAACCATAACTATTCTGGAAGCCATTTGAGGTAAAAATAGAGGGGAATACAGATATGAAAGGGAGTTATGTTCACTTTGGAGTCCGCGCGTGGAGATACCACAACTTCTTGATGGAGAAGAATATCGAAACATCTTTAATCAGGCGACCGAGGGGATATTCCAGTCAACTGTAAAGGGACGCTTTCTAAAAGTGAACCCGGCCATGGCACGTATCTACGGGTACAATTCGCCCGACCACATGGTCGCATCCATCTCCAATATTTCCAAACAAATCTATGTTGACCGGCATGACCGGGAGCGCTTCTTGGAGGAACTGGACGCCACCGGGTATGTAGAAAGTTTTGAGTGCCGCAATTGTCGATTCGACGGCTCCATCATCTGGATCCGCGTCAATGCGCGTGCAGTCACCGATGGAACAGGGCAACTCCAATTCATTGAAGGCTTTCTGACTGATATCACCGCTCACAAGAAGATCGAAGAGACGCTTGAGGAGAATGAAGCGCGATACCGGGCGCTGGTAGAGCGAATGCCTGCAACCGTTTTTCTCGATTCAATCGATGAAATCAAAGTCACCCAATACATCAGCCCTCAAATCGAAGACTTGCTCGGCTATACACCAGACCAGTGGATGGGGGACCTGAACCTCTGGGAAAATTCACTCCACCCAGGGGACCGCAAGCGCGTAAGCCAGGAAGACCGCCGCACCGATAAGACTGGTGAACCGTTCTGCGAAGAATACCGCTTGCGTCGAAAAGATGGGGAGTACATCTGGATCCGCGAGAAAGCCTCGCTCATCCGGGATGAGACTGGTGTACCAATCTACTGGCTGGGCTTCTTTGTTAATATTCACCATCAAAAACAGACCGAAGAAACACTGCGTTCAAGCAACGACCGTTTCAGCCACATATTCAACGCATCCCCGCTGGCTATTTGCCTGACCACCTTTAAGGATGGCAAGTTGTTGAGCGCAAATCCGGCTTATTGGTCCATGACCGGGTTGAATCCCGACCGGCTGCCAAAACAATTTTCCTTTGAATTGGGAAATCATGAGAACAAACATGATCGGTTGAAATTCGCCGCCGAGCTCCAGCAGCAAGGGAAGTTGCACGGAATTGAACGAACTTTTTTCCGTTCAGATCAAACCACACATGAAACGATTGCGTATTACGACCTTATCACCTTGGATGGGGAAGCCTGTATCCTGGCCATGTATATCGATATCTCGAATGCCAAACACTTCGAAGAATCATTGCGAGCCTCTGAGGCCAGTTACCGGGATCTTTTCAACAGTGTTAGCGAAGCAGTCTATGTACAAGATGCGGATGGGCGCTTTTTAGATGTAAACGAAGGCGCAGTCAATATGTACGGTTACCCGAAGGAATTCTTTATCGGCAAAACCCCTGAGGCGCTCGGCGCCCCCCAGATGAACGACATGAAGCAAATCCTTGCCAAAGTCCGGAACGCTTTTAAGGGTGATCCGCAACAATTTGAATTCTGGGGACAACGTAGCAATGGAGAAATCTTTCCGAAGGACGTGCGCCTCTACAAGGGCACTTACGCTGGAAAAGAGGCTATTTTCGCCCTGGCACAGGACATCTCTACACGAAGGAAAGCGGAAGATGCGCTGCGGGAAAGCGAAGCACGTTATCGCACTCTGGCCGAGGCCTCGAATGATATGATCTACATCATCAGGAAACAGGGCACCATCGAATATGTGAATTCCTTTGCCGCGCAACAATTCCAGGTGCAAGCCAGCGAGTTAGTTGGAAAATCGATGTCCGGAATATTTCCTTCTGATATCGCCGACCACCAGGCGCAGAATCTGAAGCATGTGTTTGAAAACGGGAAACCGCTCTTCATCGAAGCGCCCACCCGATTTCTAGATAAAGAGGTCTGGTTGGGAACCTGGCTGGTTCCGTTAAAAAATGCGCAGGATAAAACCGAAGCCGTCATGGGTGTATCCCGAGATATGACCGAGCGCAAGCTGGCTGAAGAATCCCTGAAAGCCAGCGAACAGAGACTGCGCGCGATCATCGAACATACCAACAACATCTTTTTTTCCCATACACCCGATTACAAGCTAACCTTCATGAGCCCCCAGGTGGAGCATATTCTTGGATACACGCCTGAGGAAACCCTGATCGACTGGCACGAATACCTGACAGACAATCCGGCCAACCAGGAGGGCATTCAGCTTACACAAAAAGCGATCGATACCGGACAACGACAAGAACCCTATGTCCTTGAACTCAAACACAAAGAAGGACACTCCGTCTGGGTGGAGGTGCGCGAGAGTCCCATCGTCGAAGATGGTACGACCGTAGCTATTGTAGGGGCTATCACAGACATCACAGATCGCATTCGTGCCGAGGATATGCAGCAGCGCCAGTTTAAGGAATTGGCCGTGCTGCATCAGGTCGCGCTGGCGGGTACAACCAGCAATTCGGTCGATGCATTGATTGCGCAGGTAACGAACATCATCGGCGATTCGCTTTACCCAGATAATTGTGGTATCGAACTGCTTACAGAATCGGGCGATCGCCTGATCCCCCATTCCTCTTACCATGGCGCTTCTGGGGATCTGGCGCGCTGGGAGATAGATATTTCGCGGGGCGTGACCGGTAAAGTGGTCCGTACCGGTAAAATTGTTCGCCTGGGAGATGTTTCAAAAGAGCCCGCATATATCGAGGCGACTGAAGGGATGCGGTCCGAGTTGTGCGTCCCGATCATCATTCAGAGCCGTACGATCGGTGTCGTCAATGTGGAATCGAAGAATTTGAATGCCTTTGACGAGTCCGATGAACGACTGTTGAATACGGTGGCTGGCACGCTGGCGATCGCCATCCAGCAATTACGTCTGTTTGAAAATGAGCAGAAACGCCGGCAAGAAGCCGAAACCTTGCGCGAGATTTCCACTGAACTCACCTCTTCGCTTGACCTGCAGGCGCTTTTCGAAACGGTCTTCGATACGATCACAAAGGTTGTTGCCTATGACAGCGCCTCGATCGCACTCTTGATGGACGGGGAAATAGAGATCGTAGCCGGACGAGGTTTCCCGAAAGATTACCAGGCGATTGGCAAGCGCATCCCTTCGACCGGTAAATGGAAATCCTCGCTTGCTGGCAGGAACCCGGTCATCTTAGAAAATGCACAGGACGACCCAGAATTCATGCAGTGGGAAGGATCGGAGTACATTCATGGTTGGATGGGCGTGCCATTGTTCCAGCACGGGAACATGATCGGTATGATCTCACTCGACAGCCGTGAAACAGGGGCTTTCAACCAATGGCATGCCGACACCATTCAAACGGTGGCGAATTCCGTTGCGGTTGCAATCGAAAATGC
>CAZULT010000050.1:0-31795 GCA_964621295.1 uncultured Anaerolineaceae bacterium
GGATGCGCCCGCCCTTGAAATCCCAGGTGTGACATTTTAAAGTGTACATTGCGGGTTTTGTTTATACCTATTATTCTCAGCAAAAGCCAGTGATTATGAGAATGTTCACATGCTTGTGTTGACGCGAACTTTTGAAGAAGGTATAATTCCTATTTGGCATTATTCTAAAGTTGCAGGAGCAATCGCATGACTGAAGAGAAAGCAACCGCGCAGATCAGTGCGCTGAAACCTAAGACAAAGATATCTGGCAAGATTGTAAAGACCACCCTTGCTGGCGCACTCGTGGATATCGGCCAAGATCTACCTGGCGTGATCCACATTTCACAACTTCAAAAGGACCAGGTCAATAAAGTAGAGGATGTCGTCCAGGTCAACCAGACTGTCGAATTTTGGGTGCGCCGGGTTAAAAAGGATCGCATCGAATTGACGATGATCGAACCCCTGCAAATGGAGTGGAACGAAATCAAACCCGAGCAGGTCGTTAAAGGAAAAGTTGTTCGTCTGGAGAATTACGGCGCATTCGTAGATTTTGGAGCGGAACGACCAGGACTCATCCACGTCAGTGAAATGTCTCACGGCTATATCAAAAGTCCTAATGAACTGGTCAAGGAAGGCGACGAAGTTGAAGCCATTGTGTTGGATGTTAACCGTAAGAAGAAGCAGATCCGCTTGAGCATGAAAGTATTAGAACCCGAACAAGAGGACCAGAAAACTTCAGAAAAAGAAGCGCGTAAACCTCGCGGCAAACGGGGCAATAAGAAAGATGCGCAGATTTCTGAGGTGGTTGAAGAATCAAAAGAACCTGAAATGACGGCTATGCAAATTGCATGGCAAGAAGCACTTGACAAGGTGAATACCAAGGACAGGAAGGAAAAGCCCAAACAAGTTAAAACAGATGCGTCCGACGAGCGGGAAGAACTACTCCACCGTACGTTAGAAAAGCGGGTACCGACTGGCAATTGATCAGGAATAAAAAAGTCAGGCGATCGCCTGACTTTTTTATTCCTGCAACAACAGATTCTAATATTCTTGCTACCTGTCACACAAGGCATTCTTTATTCTCCACTCACCTTGGACCTGCTGTGAATCCGATGTTGATCCTCAGCCTTAAGCCTAAGTGCTCCCGGCTTCATTTTGCCCTTTTCAAGTAGGCTTCCATGAAATCATCCAGATCCCCATCCAGCACTGCTTGAGTGTTTCCACGCTCAAAATCCGTGCGATGATCCTTCACCATCTGATAGGGATGCAGCACGTAGGAGCGAATCTGACTACCCCATTCAGCCTTGGTGTACTCTCCCCGTAGTAGGGCGACTTCTTCATCTTTTTCTGCTTGTTTGAGCTCCAATAAACGAGCCCGCAGAACCTTCATGGCATTCTCGCGGTTCTGTAATTGCGAACGCTCATTCTGACAAATTACAACAATTCCGGTTGGAAGGTGCGTGATCCGCACAGCAGTCGCATTCTTCTGGACGTTTTGCCCACCAGCACCGGAGGATTTAAAAACATCAATTTTCAGGTCCCCCGAGTCAATCTCAACTTCCGGGTCGTCCATCGCAATTTGAGGCAAAACTTCAACAAGCGCAAAAGATGTGTGGCGGCGATGAGCGGCATCAAAGGGGGAAAGACGTACAAGGCGGTGGACACCCTTCTCCGACCGTAAATACCCATAGGCATATTGTCCATCAACAGCAATGGTGACTGATTTAATACCAGCCTCTTCCCCTTCTGTGAGATCAATGACCTCGGTTTCATAGTCGCTTTGTTCAGCCCAGCGCAAATACATACGCTCTAACATCTCGGCCCAATCTTGAGAATCCGTGCCACCGGCACCGGCATGGATCGCTAACAGGGCGTTTTCGCGATCGTACCGGCCGGACAAAATCGCCATGACGGATCGGCGTTCCAACTCTTTTTCCAAAGCAAGGGTCTCTTTTTCCAGTTCCTCGCGCAAGGTTTCATCGCGTATTTGTGCAAGTTCACTGGCATCCTGGATGCGCTGAGTAAAGGACTCCCATGTTTCCACTTCTTCCCGGATCACATTTGCCTTGCGAATAATCCGTTGAGCATTTGCAGGATCATCCCAAAATGTGGGGGAGGCGATTTTCTCATCATAATCGATCAGCTCAGTCTTCTTCTTTTCGTAGTCAAAGACGCTCCATAAGTTGCTGGGTTTGTTTGTGCATCTCCTGCAATCGGTCAATCAGATCTTCCATGCTTCCTCCAATTATTCAAATGGCAATAAGCTGGCGACAAAGGCATCGGGGTCAAATGGTTGCAAATCATTAATCCCTTCACCAAAACCAGCAAATAAGATAGGCAGCCCCAACTCGCGTTGGATCGCAAAAGCCATGCCGCCTTTTGCAGATGAATCGAGTTTGGCGAGCACGATACCAGTAACACCAGCGGCTTTTTTAAAGGCTTGAGCCTGCTGCAGCGCATTTTGGCCGGCAGTTGCGTCCAGCACCAACCAGACTGCATGCGGAGCGCCTTGTAAAGACTTGCCCAGCACTCGATAGATCTTTTTCAATTCTTCCATCAGATTGGTCCGAGTGTGCAAGCGACCTGCCGTATCGATCAGAATCAAGTCGACTTTACGGGCCAAGCCAGCCTGCACCGCATTATACGCCACCGCTCCCGGGTCACTCTCAGGTGCGCCTACAATGACATCCGCCCCAATTCGGTGTCCCCATTCTTGTAGTTGATCCACTGCAGCTGCACGAAAAGTATCACAAGCGCCGAACAAAATCGATTTTCCCTCCAAGCGAAACCGCTCTCCAAGCTTTGCAATGGTAGTCGTTTTTCCAGATCCATTGGTCCCGACAATTAACACGACCGAAGGGAGTTCTTTCCATAAGAGTTCTGTCGGGGCATCCAGCCGGTCACGCAATTCCTGACGCAAAGCATCCCGGATTTGTTCCGTGTGAACGAGGCCCTGATCCCGTACAAGTTCCTGAAGGGACGCAATCACATCCGCTGTTGTGGCGAAACCAAGATCGGCTTGGATCAAATTCATTTCCAATTCGTCCCAAAATTCGAGGGTGATCTCCGTGGCCCCAATCATACCGGCCAAGCGTCCAAAAGCCGCCTTACTTGTTTTCGTAAGCCCCTCGCGCCAGCGAGCAAAGAACACATCCATGACCTGGCATTATATCATGCAGGGATTTTTCCTTTTATGTTATACTCTTCGCCTGTAAAGACGTTGACCATCAAATGACAAACCTGATCGTCAATCGTTCAGCTGAGCTTGGTTTAATACTACGATAAGCACACTCGGAGCCCGATAATTTCGCAGTTCGTGGCCGGAAGCCCGGAAAGGTAACTTACATGGTAGATGAACCCATTCACGTCTCGGATGAGGCCTTTGAAAAAACGGTGCTGAAATCAGAAATCCCGGTTATCGTTGATTTCTGGGCGCCTTGGTGCGGACCTTGCAAAATGGTCGCGCCAGTCCTGGATAAACTTTCGAAAGAATATGCCGGAAAAGTCCTGATTGCGAAAGTGAACACAGACGAGCACGCTGAATGGGCCGGGAAATATGGCGTTCAGGGTATCCCCACCATGTTATTTGTATCGGGTGGTAAGGTAGTTCACCGGCAAGTTGGTGCATTACCCGAACGCATGTTGAGGGATGTCGTCAGCCAGTTTCTTGAGGTTGTTCAACAAACATAATTGGAGGTGGCATGATTAAGACTACCGCACTTGCGGTGTCATTGGCTCTGATCCTGAGTGCCTGCATCCCTGCCATCCCTTTGCCATTCTTTGCCAGCGCAACCCCTCTCGCAGACAATTCGCAAGCTGCCGATGCAGCGTTGACTGCTACCGCCATTCCTACGGCGATTGCATCATCGCCGACCCCCACCAAAATAACGGCAAGCGAAACAGCAGAACCGACTGGGACAATTTCTGAGACCATGATCTCCAATACGCAATTTTCTGAGACACAGACCGCCGTCCAGGCAACCATCGATTTTGTGTCTACTGAAGCCCAGGAGACTCTCACCGTTACAGGTACACCTGCCTACACAAGCACAGCAGGTTCCTCGACCATCCCGCTGGCCACCGAAACCCTGCATCCACGTTTCTTTGGCACGCTTCCTCCAGCAATTCCTTCTGGGAAAATATTGCTCATCAACAAAGCCAAAGCGGATGTCTACATTTCAATGCAATGCACCACGAAAGATGGATCCAAGTCAATTCTTGAATATCCGATTTCCAGTCCAATGAAAGTATCCGCCCCAGCCGGAAAGTACAGTTTTGTGGTTTGGTCTGGTGGACGACAGCTTCTTGGTACGTTTGGATTGGACACCCAGGAAGAAATCACCATCACTGTCTACAAAGACAGAGTTACCATAAAGTAAAGAAACCCATTGAATGGAGATAGATCCTTGAACGTTAAACACATCCTATTTTTCATATTTGTTGCCGTACTTGCACTGAGCGGGTGCGGCCCAGCGCCTGAGCCCACATTAAGTCCGGCAGATGTGCAAGGCACCGCAATGGCGTCAGCTTTGACTATGGTGGCGCAAACCCAGGCAGCTTTTCCAACAGCCACAGCCATCCCACCAACTGAAACTCCGGCCCCATCGCCATTTCCGTCTGTTACACCTACTGTATTCTCGCTGCTTACACCCAATTCAATTCCAACATTTACGAGTGTACCTGCGAGTGGAGATCAGTCAAATTGCAATAAACCGCTAACTAGCTGGGAAAGCGAAAGTGCGAGAGTAGTTCTCAAGAATGAAACCAATCCCAGAGGCCTGGTCACTCCCTGGGTCTACATGCAGGGTGACCAGGGCGAATGTGGGTATATCGCAGTTTCCCCTTTTCAATCCACCTTGACAATCTCAGTTCCCTTAGGGCTTCTTTCCGCAGGTGCCTTCGTAGAAGGGAAACAGGACTTCAAAATCTTTGGAGGAGGCTATATAAACACTGGCAGCTGGAGCCTCCGATTTCAGAATGAGAGAATCCTGTTAAGCGCAGGATGCGCACCGGATTGCTAATGTATTCGAAATTCTTAATTCACGTGGAGCTTAGAAAATGTTGAATCATTGGAAGTATGTCTTTCTCGTTTTAACCATACCCCTGATCCTCCTCAGCGCTTGCGGACCGGAAGCTGAACCGACCATGAGCGCCGCGGACGTGCAGGGTACCGCTATTGCCGCCGCGTGGACCATGGTGGCTGAGACCCAGGCTGCGATCCCGACGGACACACCTGTGCCTCCAACTGAGACGGCTTCACCTACAGCTCCACCCACGAATACCATTCAACCTCTGAATTTGCCCACACAGGCTTTCTCCACTCCAACAACAGCCTCCGGCAAGGATGAGTGTGACAGGCTGTTACCCTCCGATCCCCCCGGTCCAATTGCGCCAATGAGAGTCTACAACCAAACGAATGCCCCCCTGAATTTCTCACTGTATCTTGAAAAAACCCCGTTTGGCGTTTGCGGCTACCGCGGATATCAGATCCCAAAGAGAAATTCGATCACCTTTGATTTCCCGCAAGGTGTGATGTACGGTTATGCCTGGATTTTGGAACCTATTAACACCACTGTTTCAGGTGGCCCATGGAAACCGAACAATACTGACAAATGGGAAATCTATATTAATGAAAACTTCATGAAAATGGTTGGCCCCTAAAAAAAAGTGGCACTGTCAACGGTTAAACTACTGAAGGCACAAACCGGCCCACAATCTTGTGAGCCGGTTTGTGTTATTCAATGACCCGCTCGATCCTGGCACCCAACCGGGAAAGTTTTTCATCCACTTTTTCGTAACCGCGGTCGATTTGCCGCACATTGCGGACCGTCGAAGTACCTTTCGCCGCCAACGTTGCCAGGAGGAGCGCCATGCCAGCCCGGATATCAGGGCTCTCGAGTTTCTCCGCATACAATTGATTCGGCCCCTGGATCAAGCAGCGGTACGGATCACACAGGATGATACGCGCGCCCATCCCCACCAATTTATCAGTAAAGTACATCCGGCCTGAGAACATCCAGTCATGGAACAGGATCGATCCTGAAGCTTGAGTTGCGACCATGATCGCAATACTGATCAGGTCTGTAGGGAATGCCGGCCAGACATTGGTCTTGATTTCCGGGATCGCCCCGTCCACATCCGACACGATCTTCAGGGACTGGTCCTCAGGCACCACGATGTCGCGACCGTCAACCTGCCAGACCACACCCATGCGACGGAAGACCTGCGCGATCATTTCCAGGTGCTGCACGCCCGCTTCGCGGATTCGCACCTGCCCGCGCGTCACGGCAGCGGCGCCGACAAAGCTCATCACTTCAAGTAGATCCGCTCCAATGGTGTATTCAGTCCCATGTAGAGCCTGCACGCCTTCAATGTGGATTGTGTTTGAACCGACATTCTCGATTTTTGCCCCCATTTGATTTAACAGGTCGCATAATTCCTGGACATGTGGCTCGGAAGCCGCGTTCCGAATCTCAGTATATCCTTTGGCAGTAACTGTTGCCATAACGACATTTTCGGTTGCGGTCACACTGGCTTCGTCCAACAGGATATTCGTACCGGTTAACCCGTTTGTCTTGAATTCCATCACACGCCCATAACTGATCTGCGCACCGACTGCCTGCAGCGCCAATAAATGGGTATCCAGCCGGCGACGCCCGATAACGTCTCCCCCCGGGGGGGGCAATTGCAGCTCGCCTATCCGCGCTAACATTGGGCCTGCGAGCAATATCGAAGCACGGATCCTGCGGCATAAGTCGGGGTCAAGATCTGCCGCCCTGATATTCCGCGCTGTAACTTTCCAAGTATTACCATCCAGAGCTTCCACTTCCACGCCCAGGCTTTCCAGCAGCCTGCGCATATCTAATACATCCATAATCTGTGGGACGTTATGCAAAATGACATCTTGATCCGTCAACAAGCAAGCTGTAAGGATGGGCAAGGCGGCATTCTTGTTTCCAGATGGGGTTACCTCGCCACGCAATGGGGCTCCCCCCTCAATGATGAATTTATCCATGAATTTCTCCTGTGTCCAAAAGAGATTTTATGATAGATTGAGCCATTCGCCAAGAACATTACAATAGACTTGCACTCGTACCGGGCCTGTTCTCAGCCGCGCGAGAGTATGCTATGATGCCAGCATGGATCTCTCAAGTCTCCTGCCTTTGCTTTTGGGTTTGGTTGGCGGATATTTCGTCAATTACATCGGGGACGTTCTTCCCACCACCCGCCGATTCAGCCAACCAGCCTGCCGCTACTGCGAAAATTCTTTTACCTGGAAAGAGTATTTCCTTTTCAGTAACTGTTCAGCGTGCGGCCACAGGCGCAGCCGCCGCACGCTGGTGGTGATGTTGGCGCTACTAGCTGCTACGATCTACCTTTGGGTTAGGCCACCTGTGCACCTGGGTTTCCTGTTGGCCTTCCTGATCGCGACTTTCCTGTGCATTGTGTTAATCATTGACTTCGAATACCGGTTGATCCTGCATCCCGTCAGCATCGCAGGCGCCGTGCTTGCCTTTAGCACCGGATGGTTTATTCACGGTTTGGCAACCACATTGATCGGCGGCGCAGTCGGGTTCGGAAGCATGCTAGCATTCTATTTTCTTGGCGAAGTCTTCGCCCGTTATATGGCCAAACGCCGCAATGAAACGATCGACGAAGTTGCCCTCGGTTTTGGCGACGTGAATTTGAGCGGAATTGCCGGATTGTTTCTGGGCTGGCCTGTGATCCTGGCTGGATTGTTATTTGCTATCTTTGCGGGGGGTATTGGCAGTTTATTGGTCATTGCAATCATGCTCATCCGGAAACGCTACCAGGCCTTTACTCCTATTCCCTACGCACCTTTTCTGGTGTTGGCCATCGTCTTTTACCTCTTCAGGTAAGCACGTTACTCCAACGGGGGGAGAGGTCCGGTCCCTAATCTGTACCCAAATCCGCGCACGGTAAGAATGTGCTGGGGATCGGAAGGGGTTTTTTCAATCTTCTTTCTAAGCATTAAGATGTACCGGCGAACCAGAGCAGTATCCTCGGAATGGTATTTTCCCCACACTTCATGAATTAACTCTTGTTCCGAGGCAACCTTTCCCTCCCTCCGAACCAGGGCCTCCAACAAGCGGTATTCGGTCGGGGTAAGATCCAACTCATTATCCTCAATATAGGCTTTATATCGTTCTGTATCCAGTTTGATGGCGCCATACATGACGTACCCGGTATGCACTCCTGCGGTGTTGGCACGGGCCAGAACTGCCTCTATCCTAGCTATCAATTCAGCAAAACTGAATGGTTTGGTCACGTAGTCATCTACGCCCAGACGAAATCCACGCAGTTTGTCCGCTTCAGTCGTTTTCGCGGTCAGCATGATGATGGGAATATCGCTCATCTCGCGTAAGCGCGCGCAGACCTCCCAGCCATCCATGCCAGGCAACATGACATCGAGAAGCACCAGGTCTGGATGTTCATCGTATGCAAGGCGCAACCCGGCCATCCCACTTGCCGCCCCAGTCACATGATACTCCCCCTCCTGCAAGTATTCCCCCAATAACTGGATCAGGGTTTCGTCGTCATCTATGAGCAAAATCTTCTTCATCGTTTAGCCGCCTTCAAAGCAAACGAAAAGCACGCGCCTCCATCCACTGGCGAGTGATAGCTCAGATCGCTATCCATGGCCTGTAGAAGTCTTTGGGCGAGGTACAAACCCAACCCATAACCATAAACCGATTGAGAATCGCTCATGTCCAAACGCTGGAAGCGTTCAAACAACAAACCCTGTTTTTCTTCCGGGATGCCAGGGCCATAATCCCGGACTTCTACCTGCACTTTTCCTTTCTTTCGCCGGGCAGTTACTTGAATTTTACTATCCGGTGCATACTTAAGGGCATTATCAAGCAAATGACCAAGCACGCTTTCCAAAGCGCTCTGATCGCTCAAAATCTTGGGAAGATCTTTGGGCAACCGGATCTCTATACGCGACCCCTGGCCAGATCGACTCCAGTTCGCCCGGACGGTTTCGAGCAATTCGTTTAACTGGAGCGGTTCTGGATGCAAGACCAGGCGACCCGCCTCAATGGCAGAGACATTCAGGATATTCTCGACAAAGCGTGTCAGGCGTTGCACTTCAGCCTGCATCAGTAACATGGTTTTCTTGTCCAGCTCTGGTTTCCGCGACCTGGTAAGCATCAGTTCCAATCCCCCACCAAGGTTGTTCAGAGGTGTGCGCAATTCATGAGAGACCATGGAAACAAAATCACTCTTCAAGCTATCAAGGGCCTGCAACACCTTGTTTTGCTCCTCCAGCCGAACCATGGTTTTTTGAAGTGTCGCTGTGCGTTCTTCGACTTTCACTTCAAGGCTGGCATTCAATTCCTCCAACTGGTGATGTAAGACCCGCAACTCATCGTATGCGGTTTGGATCAACTCACGCTGACGAATTTGATCACTGAGGTTATGCGCCACACCCGCGATCAAGGCCTGACCCGTATCGGATTCAAGCGGACTGAGCGTTAGAAAGTAGGGGATGCCCCGGGTACGAGTGTGGACCTCCACTTCAATTACTTTGTCTTTTTGATGTACCTGTTCCAGGGTAGTGACTGGCAGCTTTGGAAAGATGGAAAGCAGGGATGGAAACGTATCGGCTGCCGGGGTGATCTGGTGAAAGGCAGGATTACTGAGCAAGATGTTTCCATTCAAGTCTGCAATGAACGTAGGATCGGCCAGATTTCTGAACAACTGCCAGTACTTGTGCAATTCCGCTTCGCCAGCCCGGATCCCCAAACGTACGATCAGCATAATTCCAAGCAACAAGCTGACCCACACGATCCACAGCGAATATTCTCCCCGCAGGCGCCACTCTGTAAACACATACCAGAAAAGCACCAGCACCAGTGCAATCGGTAACACCTTCTGGAATTGCGCCCGGATACTGGTGTCCAACCGTTGAACGGGCAGCGGCTTTTCCCTGGTACTGCTACTCTCATTCATTACACCGATGCCGATCAGCAAAGCTCCACATACCCACCCCAGGCTGAGAAAACCACTGGTATTGACAGAATCAAGGAACGCCAGGGAGCTTTCTGCGAAATCGGAAAGTGTGAAGAAGATCAAAGCGATCGCCAGGAATGTGGTCGTCGTTCGGGACATTAGACTGGTCAAAGAGACATGGGATAGGACTACCAACAAGACCAGATCCGCCAGGGGGGCGCTCACGATGACTATCTTGTTCAGTAGGGGAATCCCTGGATCGGAGAGTGGGCGAGCCAATAACAACCAACCCAATGAGACCACAGCCATCGATGAGATCAACGCATCCAGCAAGAAACGGAAGCGCGTAGGTGCATAACGTCCTTCAGCAGGGTAACGCAACAGCGCGTACACCATTACCAGGTAGGCAAATACATTGATGGCGGTCACGATCAACAAGAAGATATCCGATGTATCTGGAACCAGGTTGTAAAAATACGCGATCAAATACGCCAAGGTCCAGGCCATCAAAGACATTGACATCAGTCGCCAGGAAGATCGCGCTTCGATGGGAATCCTGGAAAGGGAAAGCAGGATCAGGAGCGCCGCCGCCAACGCTGAAGCTTGCAAGGCCAGGCTCTCCACCAGCGCCCGTAAAGGCATAGTATCTGGCAACCACAGCAGCAACAACAGGTAAACCCCCACAAACAGCAGCGATTCGACCAGCACGCCCCTGCGCTGTGCCTGGGTCTTCCGGAGATTGCTTAAGATCGTTCGCAACGGATGGTCCTATTATTCAGGTGAAATTAGCTCCCCCTGCATTATAACAATACCCGCCCTTCAGCCCAATAACAAAGCCGCGCAGTAGATTGCGCGGCCTTGTGTGGGGATCTATGCTCTCCTAACAGTCACTACAGTACGTAGGTCCTGAAGTCGGAGTCTTCGTCGGCGTCCGTGTTTTGGTTGGAATGTTGGACGTATTCGTCGGCGGGGACGTATTCGTCGCAGTACGCGTCGGTGTGCGCGTCTTTGTATCCTTCGGCGTGTTGGTCTTGGTTGGCGTCCTGGTCCTGGTTGGCGTCCGCGAAGGTGTAAAGGTACGCGACGGCGTAAAGGTCCGCGATGGAGTGAAGGTCCGTGTCGGCGTGCGTGTGATGGTGGGCGTACGCGTGATGGTCGGCGAGAGCGTCGGGGTGGGTGTATTCTCTGTCAACGATCCGGTGACCGTGCAGTCGCCCCAGCCCGGGAAAGTAAAAGTCAGGTCCGCGCTGTAGGTGCCGACGAACAGCTGGCCTTGGAGGCTCATATCGGCCTCGAACCAGCTTGTATTTCCGCCGCCATACAGGTAATTGGGCGTGCCGCTCATGCCGTCGTTCCAACTGTACGAACCGCTGTAATTGTAACCAGACGGGTTGTAATAGGTCCAGCCGCCAAACCTGAAGTAGTCCCAATAGAACGGACCCGAATAAGGATTGTAAAAGGTCAGGTCGCTTTGCTTCAGGTAACCGGTGGCCGCATTGTCGTTGCGCACGCGCACTTCGAAATCATCACCATATAATCGGACATAATTGACATATACGTTCGAACAGCTAGGCAACGGCGTGGCGGTGGGTGAGGAGGTGATGGTCGGGGTGGGCGTGGCCGGCATATTGAGGATAAACTCTTTGGAGACCACGTCCGAGACTCGCCCATCCACACCGGTGGCGCGAGCGTAGATGGTGTAGGTTCCGTTTGGCAAGGTGCCAACATCAAGCCCAGAACGCTCATCCATTCTGGTACAGGGCGCGTTGCCGGTAAATGCGCAATAGGCGACCATACTTTCGGTAGCTCCTGGGATATACCCCGGCCCGGAGAACCAGAACTGGATGTTTTGAATGCCATCCCCATTCGAGTAACCGTAGGGTGGGTTATAGGCGACGGCTTCGAAGCGTGTATCCTCCCACATGGTGATAATATCCCCAGACGACAGCGGGTTGATGATCTCGAGATAGATCGGTAGAGCCGTGCTGGTGGCGGTCGCGGTAGCCGTTCCGGTAGTCGTGGCGGTCGGTTGCGGAGTGTTGGAGGGGGTCAGAGTCGGCACACCTACCAAAGGCGGCAATGCAATCACGCGCGGGATACGGAATTGTTCAACGATCCCCTGTCGAAACGCAGATAGATGGATCATCGGCCAGACCTTGTTCAGGAACGGGGTCAGCAGCGGGTGGTTGAAATCCACCGAGATGATCACGCGATCGCCCGGACCGCCGGCATCCTCAGTTGGCGTGTACGAGCCATCATTGACATAACAGCGGCTGTATTGCGTCACGGTCGGTTCGATGTAAAGGAAATCGGGGTTGTTATCGAAATTGGCGTCGCGCCCCGAGCAGATCACGGTTTGGATGTAGCCAATTTCATTCTCAAGTGCGCCCGGGTGGTTAAACAGAGCGACCGTCTGGCGATCCGCATAATCATGGATGGACACCACGCGGGCTGCATCCTGCTCAGACTCATATCCATCGCCAGCACAGGCATCCAGTCCATCATCGGGACCATCGATACAGTGACCCGACACATACTGTCCGGTGACCGCGTAACGCACCGTCTGGCGTGCGATATTCTCCACGGAAAGCCAGGCTTGGAACAATACAGCGAAGTCGATGATGCCAAAGATCAGCATCAACAAGATCGGAAGCGCCAGCGCAAATTCCAGCAAGGCCTGAGAACGGCTGCCTCTTTTGGAAATGGGTTTCATTCCTGTGGATAAGTGTGGCATTCTGGTTGTGTTCATCTGACTACCCTCAAATCATTTACTTAGAGATACGTGTGGCGATATTGCTGGCGATATCCAGGAAAATAGCATGCAACTGGCTGCCGCTGGGTGCAAAGTAATAGCTGCCTACGCCGATATCTGCAATGTAATTCAGCAGACGTTCGCCTGAGCCTTCCCCACCAATGACCGGAATACTGTTCTCGACCAGGTCACCCAGGCCAATGGCAAAGATCAATGCCCGCTGGTCCTCCGCCACGAAATCTGCCATGTCGCGGGCGTAATCATCAGTATTGTAGCGGCTGAGGTTAAACACCCCGCCTTTCGAAATGCAACTCACGTCGGTTGCCTCCGCACAGTAGCGCTGGTAGGTTGGGTGGCCATCGCGACAATAGGGGTTCGTCCAGACATAGCTTGGGCAGAACGGGTCCGGGTGTGAGGAGTTTGCAGCACCATCGCTCAACAGGATTACGACCCACAAGGCTTCCTGTCGGATGGGGGGATTGGCGAATTCATTGCCGGCCACACGCAGGCCGCCGCCAATATTGGTGGAACCGCAACCGGAAGGATTCCCGGTACTGTGGAAAATGGTGCAGTCCATATACAAATAATTACCGAAACCATCGTACAACCGGCAGGGTCCGTCCGCGGTCGGGCAGACATCCGGTTCGATGACCGTTAATCCTTTGATAGCTGCAAGGATCGTGGCCTCATCGGAGGACAGGTGCAGGACATTGGTAGCCACCTTATCGAATTTAACCACACCCACCCTGTCATAGGGGAAGTACAATTCCTGGACAAAGTCGACCGCGGCCTGCTTGACCTCATGGAAGGGGTGGCAATCTCCCGTATAAGCGCCGTTGGGAATATGGTTACAAACACTTGGATCGCGGTTTGGGTCGCCAGGAGGCGCGTCATAGGTCATCGAATCGGAGGAGTCGATCACCAGCACGGCATCAATCGAGGCTGCCTCAGAGGTAGCCCGCGCTGTAAGCGTGACCTCGCGAATCCCAACCACTCGCAGGAATGCGGTTTGCATTTGGGCAGCGGCTGTTACCCGCACGAGCTTGCGCGGCGGGGTGGTGCACAAATCTGGATCACCCGGTGTCGTGGCGCAGGTTTCAACCGCAGCGCTTGGATCCGTGACGCCATTCAGCACAAGAAACTCGGTCGCAGCATGGCTCAAATCCGAAACGTTATACCCTTCGCGGAATTGGGAGGAGGCTGCCAGCGCAGCTGCGTCCACCGCACGGCGAAGTTTGCCGTGGTTCAGGAAAAGCAGGCCAACGTCTACCGTCAATCCGATGAAGGCCACCAGAGCGATCATGGATATGGTGACCACCACCAACACCTGGCCGCGCTCGCTCCTTTCGGAGGAAGGCCAAGTCTGGAGTCCACGTTTGACTCTTTGGAAGGTGTGAGAGATTATCTTTTTCATAAGCTTAAGGAGTGGGAGTAGGAATCGGTTCTGCAGCTGGCAAGGGCATAATGGCATAGACGTAGACCGGGATCGGATCGGGTACCAGCTGTGTGAACACCGGCAGGCCTAATTTTTGAGGGTAGTTGTAGAAGATTTCAACCATCAACACCCCTGCAGGGGGCGCGCTTGAATCCAAGCGGCTTTGTACCTCTGCATCCGTAAATTTCGACGTCTGGGTGCCGTACACGCTCCAGCCGTTCACATTGGGTTCGCGGATATACACTCCATCTCCAATGGTGAAGAAGGTGATGACGATATCGTCTCCCAGGGCTGGATTAAGGGTGAGCGGCAGCATGACTTGCTCAGTGAGCGTGGAAGTCTGTACGAAAAAGTCCGTATCAACGGCCCCAAATTCGTCATAGGGATCGAAGCTCGAAGAGAAGCGTACGGCTTCACGTGAAGCGTCTACGAGATTCAGATAATCGTTCAGAAGCGTGCCATACTCGGCAATGGCCGCAACGAATACCATCAGGAACAGGACGACAAGTGCCAGCTCAACAAAGCTCTGTCCTTTTTCATCCCTTTTGATCAACTTAATTAAATACTTCATCCGTTTTTCCTAAAGATACTATTCATCCACAATAATCATACAGGATGCCAGAGGGTGGGTCAACCCATCAAACTTCATTGTAGCCCTTTCTAGACGCTATTTTCACGTAATATAGACAAAAATACCTAAAACTTATCCTGAGTGGGCCTGCTCCAGCCAAATCGGGTATAATCACGCTCGCTTGCACTTGAAGCTACTCTTGAATCGAAGGAGGTCGCAAGAAGACTACCGGGAAAGAGAGCGCAAGGCCCACTGTCGAACAGCTCCAACGGTGTGCGGTGGGTGACGAGGATGAGGGTTCTCCACCGCGAGGTGGGGCTAACTGTCTGGTGCCACTATTCTTTATTCTGCAGTTGGGCCAGGCCAGGAAAATCGAACGATCAGCGGAAGCCCTCCGGGTGTGCCATCACCCGATCCTTCTTTCCCTCCAGAATAAAACCCACGGACAACACAGCCTGAGCAACCAGGCTGTCAAAACCGTGCAGATGGCAAAGGCTGGCATCCTGCGTCCAGAAGGATGACGTGGTTGGCAGCACAGGAATTCAATTAATCTGGAGGTTCCCTATTATGTGTGGAATCGTAGGCTATATCGGGCCGCAAGATGCGACTCCGATCATCCTTAATGGACTTAAACGCCTGGAATACCGCGGGTATGATTCGGCCGGATTGGCCATCCTGCAGGATGGCGAGATCCAGGTCAGGCGAGATGCTGGCAAACTCCAGCGTCTGACCGAGCTGGTCAATGGTTCGCCGGTTAGCGGTTCGCCAGGTATCGGACATACACGCTGGGCGACCCACGGCGCCCCCTCAGCCCGTAACGCGCACCCTCAATTGGGAGCATCCGGGCGGGTAGTCGTCGTGCACAATGGCATCGTCGAGAACTTTCTTGAACTCAAGGAAGAATTGACTCTGGAGGGAACGCAATTCAAATCGGATACGGATACCGAAACAATCGTCCATCTGGTGGAGCACCACCAGGCAGCGGGGCACGACCTGACCGAAGCCGCGCGGCGTACGTTCAACCAGATCCGGGGCGCGCATGGGATCGTGCTGCTATCCGCTGACGAACCTGATAAGATCGTATGCGCCCGCATCGGCAATGCCGGCGGTGTGGTGATCGGGTTGGGCCAGGGAGAGAATTTTCTCGCATCAGACATCCCTGCCATTCTTGAACATACGCGGCAGGTGATCTTCCTTGAATCCCGCCAGATGGCCATCATCACCCGCGACCATGTTCGGATAGAAACACTGGAAGGCATCGAAATTCAGCCAGAAGTCCAAACCATCGCCTGGGATGCCGTTTCCGCCGAAAAAGGCGAATACAGGCATTTTATGCAAAAAGAGATACACGAGCAGGTACGCGCGTTGACGGATACGCTTGCCGGGCGGGTTGATTTTTTGGAGGGACGTATTCGCCTGCCTGAACTGAATCTCACGCCTGAACTGGCCACACGAATTTCGCGCATCTATATCACCGCCTGTGGCACTGCAGCGTATGCCGGAATGGTAGGAAAATACCTGATCGAGAAAATTGCCCGCATTCCAGTCGAAGTGGTGATCGGCTCCGAGTTTCGCTACAGCGATCCGATCGTGGACGAATCCACCATCGTGTTAGCCATCTCCCAATCGGGTGAGACGGCCGACACCCTGGCCGCCATGGAAGAAGGGCGCAAGAAAGGCGCTGTGCTGTGGAGCATCGTTAACGTGATCGGCTCGCAAGCCATGCGCATGGCAGATGGGTTTATCTCAATGCAGACCGGCCCCGAGATCGGCGTAGCCTCCACCAAGGCCTTCAGTGCGCCTCTCGTCGACCAATATATGCTCGCCATCCTGCTGGCCGACCTGCGTGGCGCCCTGGAAGAAAAAGCCCGCCGGGCGTTGGTCGCCGACCTGCGCCTGGTGCCCGACCTGGTCAGCCGTACGCTCAACAGCGAACCGCAAATTGAGATCATCGCGCAGCTGCTCAAAGATATGCGCGACTGCCTATATCTGGGGCGAGGCATCAACATGCCGATTGCCTATGAAGGCGCGCTGAAACTGAAAGAAATTTCGTACATCCACGCCGAAGGCTATCCGGCCGGCGAGATGAAGCACGGCCCCATCGCTCTGATCGACGAGAACATGCCGGTCATTTGCCTGGCTCCGCAGGACCCCTGGCACGAGAAGATGATCTCCCAGATCCAGCAGGCCAAAGCGCGCGGAGGCACGGTGCTTGCGGTAGCGACAGATGGTGACGAATTGGTACCCGGCATGGCCGATCATATCCTGTGGGTACCTGAAACCCCCTGGATGTTGTCCCCGGTGGTCACCGTCATCCCTTTGCAGCTATTGGCGTACCACATCGCCGCTCAACGCGGTTTGGACGTGGACCAGCCGCGCAATCTGGCAAAAAGTGTGACCGTGGAGTAGGGAGCATTCCAGTCGCATCTTCCCATCTATCAAGTTCGAACTCTGGAAGCATTGACTGCTGACCAGAACTCCGCAACAAGAGAAAGCCTTCACCGGTTATCGATCCGAAGTTACTTTAGGAGACGTTTCATGACCACCCTTGCACCGACGCTTTCTGCCCGGTACTTTCCTCGCGCCGCCGCCTGGTTACGCGACCTGCTGCTGATCCTTTTCGGTGCGAGTTTGGTAGCGACCATGGCGCAGGTACGAATCCCCCTGCCTTTCACCCCCGTCCCGATCACCGGGCAGACCTTTGCCGTGCTGCAGGTCGCTGCTGCATTGGGCGCGCGGCGCGGCGCAGCCGTCATGACGGCATACATCCTGATGGGCGCGCTTGGTCTGCCGGTCTTTGCCGGCGGAGCTTCCGGGCTGACCTACCTGGGCGGCTTCCTGGTTTCAGCTTATCTGGTTGGCCAGCTGGCCGAGCGCGGTTTGGAGCGCAACCTGCGCACCTAGCTGCTACCCTTTCTGCTTGGCACCCTGGTGATCTACCTGTTCGGTGCCGGCTGGTTGGCACTGCTCTACGGCTTCGAAAAAGCGTTGGCGCTGGGCGTATTGCCCTTCCTAGTGGGAGATGCCCTCAAGTTGCTGGTGGCTGCGTTGGCATTGCCTCTTGCCTGGAAATTCACACAACAACCTATAGCAAACCGTTCGCTACCACCCACGAGCCCCCGCCAAGAAGGCTTTGCCGCCCATCGATTTTTTCCCAGCGGGTTGTACTTCCTCCAATACCAGCAATCCTTCTGAAGTGCCAACCGCAGGCTGTCCCTCGAACACAGTTCGCTCCCCGGCATGGCTCTTGCCAGGTGCAGGTCTGGTGCGATGCACCTTCAGCATTCCCCCCTGCCATGAGAAGTACGCTCCCGGCCAGGGATTGAAGGCGCGTACCTGACGCGCCAGCGTCACGGCCGTTTTGGAAAAGTCCAGGGAGCCATCTTCTTTCTTCAGCATCGGCGCGTACGTCACGCCCTCTTCCGGCTGTGGCTGAGGCAGGATCTCACTCGAAAAGTATGCAGGCAGCGTCTCCAGCAACAAGTCTGCCCCCACATGCGACAACACCTCAAACAGGGAACCGGCTGTCTCCTCCCCACCGATGGGGACCGCGCGCTGACTCAAGATCGGACCGGTGTCCAACCCCGCGTCCATCACCATGATGGTCACACCGGTCTCTGCATCCCCATGCAGGATCGCGGCGTTGATCGGCGCCGCACCGCGCCAGCGCGGCAGCAGCGAGGCGTGCACGTTGAGGCACCCGAAGGGAGGTAGTTCCAGCACCTCCGCCTTGAGGATCTGACCGAAGGCGGTCACTACGATCACCTCCGGGAACCAGGCTCGCAGCTGATCTATCGCCTCAGGCTGGCGCAGCTTTTCGGGCTGGATGACCGGGATTCCGAGTTCACCCGCCAGGGTTTTTACCACGGGCGCCTTGAGTTCACGCCCCCTTCCGGCAAGCCGGTCTGGTTGTGTGACCACGCCGACGACGTCATAGTTATCTGCCAGCCCGCGCAATGCAGGCAGGGCAAAATCGGGGGAGCCCATGAAGACGACCCGTTTACGCTTGGTCATGGCACCATTCTAGCACAGGGATTTGGTACATTTGGATGGTCAATTCGGTTGCATTTTGTCCACTTTAGTTGTAAAATACTCGAAATCCATTCATTGACATTTTCAGGAGGTACCTACAATGTCTGAAGCCCCCATGAACCCCGACGTTACCAGTGACGATAAGCTCTGGGCCGCGTTGGGCTACCCGATCGGGTTGATTGCGCTCATCATGCTCTTTGTGGAAGAGAAGAAGGCACGCCCCTTCATCAAGTACCATGCTGTGCAGTCGCTTGCGGCGAACGTGGTTTTTGTCCTTATCAGCATCATCCTTGGTTTTACAGTCATCGGCGCCCTATGCGCCCCATTGCTATGGTTGGTTTTCTTCTATTGGGCCTACAAGGCCTACCAGGGTGAGATGTTTGAAATCCCGTTCGTCACCAATTTCATCAAGGGTCAGGGCTGGGTCTAGCACATCCTGGATCTTCGAACCGAAGAGCTTGAGGAACAGCCTGTTCTTCAGGCTCTTTTCTTTCCTTCGGGAAAAGTATGTTAAACTACCCTCTACATTCGATACCCGTCCGAGCATTAAATCTGGTATGAAAGACCACATCCCCCCTACCCAGCATAAGCAAGCAGTACATCGGCGCGACGTCCTGCGCCTGGGAGCGCTGCTGGCTGGCAGTCTGACCTTATCAGCCTGCGAGAGGCAGCTCAGGCTGCCATTCGGCCTCAACGATGACCGTCCGAATTTTCTGGTGATCGTCACAGACGACCAGCGCTTTGACACCATGCAATTCATGCCACAGACGCAATCCAGGATTTTTGAGGAAGGCACCACCTTTTCCCATGGCTATGTCACCTCGCCACTCTGCGGGCCCAGCCGAGCCAGCATCCTGACTGGCATGCACGTCCATAACCACGGCGTGATCGATAATCTTGCCGACCTGAACGTAGGTACCTTCGTGGAGAGGCTCCATGCCCACGGGTATTACACTGGGTTGGTCGGGAAATTCATCAACAATTGGAAGGGGGAACCCCGCCCTGAGTATGACTATTGGGCTTCCATATTCAGGGACGCCAGCCGCTATTACGACCCGGACATCAACGTCAACGGCACATGGCACTGGCAGCAACCAGGTTATATCACCGACCACTTCAGGGATTACGTGATCGAATTCCTAGAGAACGCTTCCAGGCGCTGGCAACCCTTCTTTCTGCTGTTTACCCCCAATGCGCCGCATTCACCTACCGAACCGGCCACGCAGGATCTGGATCTATATCCGGATTTGCCTCCGTACCGGCCACCGAATTTCAACGAAGCGGACATCTCGGATAAACCCGGATCGATCAACTTCAGACCGCTTTTCACCGAAGAGGACATCCAGCGGATCGACAGATTCAGGCGCGACCAGATCCTGACCCTGGTTTCGCTGGACCGCGCGATAGGAGATATCCTTTCTAAGTTGGAGCAGATCGGAGAGCTCGACCGGACCGTCATCCTATTCCTATCGGACAATGGCAAACTATGGGGGGAACACCGCCTCGAATCCAAAGGCGCGGTTTATGAAGAATCAATCCGCGTTCCTTTCGCCATGCGCTACCCTGCTCTGATACCCACGCCTTACGTGGAAAACCGTTTGGTCGCCAACATCGATATCGCCCCCACACTGTTTGAATTGGCCGGCCTGCCTATTCCCGAGGACTTCGATGGGCGGTCGCTGGCACCTTTATTCCAGGAAGGTCCCTGGCGTGAAGACTTGCTATTGGAATGCTGGCCTTCGCGGGGGCACTGGTCGGCGATCCATACCGGCCAGTTCAAGTATGTCGAAACGGATGATGATCTATCCGAGCTGTATGACCTTGAAAAAGACCCTTACGAATTGGAGAATCTCATCCAGAATCCTGCCTATCAGGAATTGATCGCAGATATGCATGCGAAGCTTGAAAAAAAACTGGATTCTGAATGAAGGCACTTTCCTGAAATGATCATTCCTGTCTTTAGAATCCTGCTCCCCTGAGCAGGATTTTTTGCAACTTTCATTGCCGGGTTTCGTAAGTCAAAGTAGCAAATTCGTAAGGAGCTACCAATGACTGTACCCTATGTATCAAATGACGAAAAGCCCACCCTGGTCATGACTATCGCGATCCTGACCTTGATCAACGGCATCGTCAACATCTTTTGGGGCCTGGCTGCCACTGCCACGGTCGTATCAACCCTCGTCCTGGCTTGCCTGGCAGGGTTTACCCTGCTACCAACCATCCTGGGTGTGTTCGAGATCGTTTACGCTGCCAAATTGCTGGCTGAACCGGTGGAACCGCTGCGGCCCTCGCAACCAATCGCCGTCTTTGAGATGCTGTGTGTACTGACCGGCAACGTCTTCTCGATGATCGTGGGCATCCTCTCGCTGGTCTTTTACAATGATCCGCAGGTCAAGGAATTCTTTGCCCACCTCAACGGGTTGCCAGTCCCTGTATCCCCCGGCCCTGAAACTCATCCTGCCCCACCGGCTGCGCCTCGGACACCAACTCGCCAGCCGGTAAAATCTCCCGCCAAACCAGCAGCAGCCAGGAAACCGCAAGCTTCAGGAAGCAAGAAACCACCTGAACACAAGGCATCTTCCAAAGCTTCAGAACTCAAAGCACCCAAAACGAAGGGAACGCGGAAATCGGGAAGTTCATCCTCTTGACTCTTGCCCCTGTCCCCCGTAGAATGAAAAGTACAATTGAATGGGGAACAGGGAAGAGATCCCGGGCTCAGGTATCGGGACACCGAAGGTGCAAGTCTGGAAACAAGGCGAGACCAGGCGAAACTCTCAGGTAAAAGGACCCTGTTCCTGAGCCCTCTGGAAAGTCCGGACAGGACACCGAAGGTGCAAGTTTTAGTTGGTTGGTTGGGTAGTGCAATAGTTTGGTAATTCTTCAACTACAAAACTAAGAAACTACCAGGCTACGTAACTAAGATGAATCTCTCAGGTTCACGACAGAGGACGCGCGATGTGTTTACGTGCGTCCTTTTTGATTCACAGAACTCAACCGCCAAGGGCACAAAGTAACCAAGGTGCCTTAATAAAGACGCCAGGATTCGCAAGAAACCGAGGACTCCATGAACCCAATCAGGAAGTAGATGATTTTGCTCGCAAAGTCATCGGGGCTGCGATTGAGGTCCATCGTGCTCAAGGTCCCGGGTATTTGCAAAGTTTGTATGAAGAGGCAATCTTATATGAGCTTAGTTTGCAAAATGTACCGTGCGAAAGGCAGGTGAAAATTTCGGTTGAGTACAAAGGGCATCAGATTGGTGAAGGCAGGCTTGACTTACTCGTTGCAAAAATTTTACCCGTTGAATTGAATGCCGTGGAAGCACTGGCTCCTATTCATCAGGCGCAGCTACTCTCATATCTTAAAATGACAGGCTTGCAGTTGGGTTTACTGATTAATTTCAATGTACCGTTGCTCAAGCAAGGAATTAAGCGTGTCATCCTTTCCAGATAACGCTTGGCGCGCCATACCAATGCCTTGGCGATCTTAGCGTCTTGGCGGTTCAATACTAGTACAGTTAAAGGAGATGAACATGAAATTCCCATCTAACTTAAAATACACCAAATCCGACGAATGGTTCGATCCCGCTAGTGGCGCCATGGGGTTGACCGATTACGCACAGGATCAGCTTTCGGACATCGTTTTTGTCGAGTTCCTGGTCGAAGCAGGCGAGCAGATCGAGGTCGGTAAACCGATCGCTTCAGTCGAATCGGTCAAGGCATCTGCCGAGACCTATGCCGCAGCCGGCGGAAAGGTGCTGGAAGTCAACAGCGCTCTCGCGGACACGCCTGAGTTGTTGAATAGCGACCCCTTCGGCGAGGGCTGGATGGTCAAGGTTGAGGGTGGGACACCTGGCGAAACCATGGAGACAGCCGAATACGAAAAGTATTGCGAGGGGCGGGAGCATTAGTTCGGTAGTGGTCTAGTTTCGTAGTCACTTAGTTCATTAGTTAAGAAGTTATTTAGTTTGGGAGTTCTTTTATAAAGCAACCACTACCACCTGACTGTCCAACTATCCAACTACTTAACTGCTCAACTATCTGCCTATAGAACTATCCAACTATCCAACCAGGATACCAACTATGACTTACATCCCGATTTCTCCCAAAGAGCGGGATGCGATGTTAGCGACGGTCAGTGTAAAAAAACTCGAAGACCTGTTCGAGGCCGTTCCCCAAAAACATCGCTTCCCCGCATTAAGCTTACCGCCCGCGCTGACGGAAATGGAAGCAGCGGCCGAGCTCACCGAACTGGCGAATGCCAACGAGACCACGCGCGAACTGGTTTCCTTCCTCGGTGCGGGTATGTACGACCACTATATCCCCTCTGTCGTGGATCACATCCTGCGCCGCGGAGAATTCTACACGGCCTACACCCCATACCAACCGGAGATCTCTCAGGGCACCCTGCAGGCCATTTTCGAATACCAGAGCCTGATCTCCGCGCTGACCGGCATGGAAGTCTCCAACGCCTCGCATTACGATGGTGCTACCGCGGCGGCGGAAGCCGTCAACCTGGCCTGGGCCCAGTTCCGCGGCAAGCGCACCAAGATCGTCATCTCCCCCACCGTGCACCCGCAATACCGTGAGGTGATCCGTACGTACACCACCGGCATGGGCGTGGAACAGGCTGGAGACGACCCTACCCTGGATCTTGAGGCCGATCCCGAGACGCTGGCAGAGCTGGTCGATGAAAACACCATGCTCGTCATCGTACAGTACCCCGATTTCTTCGGGCGCGTCTACGATTACACCGGGTTAAGCGAAGCCTCTCATGCCAAAGGTGCGTTGCTGTGCGTGGTCGCCAATCCGCTGGCCCTGGCGCTCTTCAAGACGCCGGCGGATATGGGCGCCGATATCGTGGTGGGTGAAGGCCAACCCTTCGGCATCCCAACCTGGTACGGCGGCCCGTCGTTGGGCTTCTTCACGACGCGCAAGCAGTACGTCCACAAGATGGCTGGGCGCCTGGTTGGCGAAACGGTCGATTCGCGCGGACAGCGTGCCTACGTCCTCACCCTGACAGCCCGCGAACAGCACATCAAGCGCGACCGCGCCACCTCCAACATCTGCACAAACCAGGGTCTGCTGGCGCTGGCTTCGGCCGTTTACCTTTCCCTAGTCGGCAAGCAGGGACTGCGTCAGGTGGCCGAAACCTGCTACCACAAGGCACACTACGCCGCCGAGCGATTGAGCAAATTACCCGGGATGGGCCTGTGTTTCAGCGAACCGTATTTTCACGAGTTTGCGCTATGTGTCAACCAGCCGGTCGAGCAGGTCAACGCCCACCTGTTGGAACACGGCATCCTGGGCGGGTACGACCTGGGTCAGGATTACCCGAACCTCAAGGACCACATGCTGGTGGCCGTAACCGAGATGAACACCAAGGAAGAGATCGATCTGCTGGTCGAAGTCTTATTGGAGGTGAGCCATGACTGAGAACTCCACCCCCAAGATCGTCGAACCAACGGTCTTCGACCTGTCCTCGCCCGGACGCACCGGCGTGACCTTCCCGGAGCCGGACGTGCCGCTCGCAGAGCTGCCGAAAGACTTGCTGCGCGAAGAACTGCCGCTGCCCGAACTGGCCGAAGTGGACGTGGTGCGGCATTATATGCACCTGAGCAACTTTAACTACAGCGTGGACGGCGGCTTCTACCCATTGGGGTCCTGCACCATGAAGTACAACCCCAAGATTAACGAGGATACCTGCCGTCTGCCGGGCTTTCTGTACACTCACCCCCTGCAGCCCATTGAGACCGTCCAGGGCAACCTGGCTCTGATGTACATGTTGCAAGAATGGCTGAAGGAGATCAGCGGTTTTGCGGCCGCGACGCTCCAGCCGGCGGCCGGCGCGCACGGCGAATTCACGGGTGTGCTCATCATGCGCGCCTACCACAGGTCCCGCGGTGACGAGAAACGCATCAAGATGCTCATCCCTGATTCCGCGCACGGCACAAACCCCGCCTCCGCCGGCATGATGGGGCTGCAGGTGGTACAGATCCCTTCGGACGCGCGCGGCAACATCGACATCGAAGCCCTCAAAGCTGCCTGCGACGACACTGTGCTGGGCCTGATGCTGACCAATCCCAACACGCTCGGCCTGTTCGACGAGCATGTAGAACAGGTCATCAAGATCGTGCACGAGTGCGGCGGTCTGGTCTACGGCGATGGCGCCAACCTGAATGCCCTGCTCGGTATCGTGCGCCCCGGTGATCTGGGCATCGACTTGATGCACTTCAACCTGCACAAGACCTTTGCCGTGCCGCACGGCGGCGGCGGACCCGGCTCGGGACCCGTGGGCGTTGCGGCCCACCTGGCCGACTTCCTTCCTGCGCCTATCGTCGGCATCCTGGAAGAAGGCGATGACGAGGAATTGGCGCCGCTCTTCGGCTTCATCACGCCCTCAAAGTCGATCGGGCGCATGAAAGCCTTCCATGGTCACTTCGGCGGCGGGCTGGTGCGGGCATTCACCTACATCGCCATGCACGGGCCGGATGGACTGCGTCAGATATCCGAATTCGCGGTACTGAACGCCAATTACCTGCAGGCGCGCCTGCGGGATACCTACAAGATCCCCTTCGACCGCATCTGTATGCATGAATTCGTGGCGGAGGGCCGCTTCGAAGGCTCGGACGTGCGCGCGCTGGACATCGCCAAGCGCCTGATGGATTACGGCTTCCACCCGCCCACCAACTACTTCCCGCTCATCGTGCACGAAGCGCTGATGATCGAGCCGACCGAGACCGAGAACAAGGATACCCTGGACGCCTTCGCCGATGCGCTGATCAAGATCGCCGGGGAAGCGGTAAAGAATCCCGAACTGCTGCACAACGCTCCCACCAAAACGCCCTTCGGCCGCATGGACGAGGTCAAGGCCGCCCGCGAACTCGTGCTTTGTTGCTGGTTGCCGGAGGGATATCTGAAACAAGCTTCCTGATACTCACCCTGTCTGTGGGGATCACGAACGGGCGCACAGATCTGGAAATAAAATTGAACCCTCCGAGCAGGACGGAGGGTTCAATTTTTTCGATGGATGTTCAATCTGGGGTCCAGATGATGGTGTCGGTCATCTCGCAGCGAGTACCGAAATCCTTGTTCGTTCCCGACAGCAGGGTGTATCCAAACTGGCCGGTCGTTGACTGGTCCATAGACAGGGTATACTCGCTCGTGACACCGTCCACCCACACATAAGCGCTCTGTCCTTTGACTGCCAGGGCAAAATCCGCTTCGGCTGGATTACCGTAATTGAATTGTCCTACCCCGCGTGTTTTGCCCACATTGTATACTCCGGAGCCTCTACTCATCAAGAATAGAATGCGTTTGCTGTCCAGGAAAACAGCGTAGTGGTCGTCATTCTCCTGAAGCCCAAACAAGACTCCACAGCCTGAGATCTCAGGGGTCGCATGAGCCGTCTCCCAATTGAAATGGCTTGTAAACATGAAATCGGAGATCTGGGCATCAAACGGCCACCATTGATACCATCCAATCTGGGCCCAGCTTTCTTTGAACGGATCCAGGTCAACCGCCGCCCCCTTGCTTGAGACTACATAGTTCTTTTCTTCGAACTTCTGCAATAATGTATTGAAATCCTCATGACGCGCAGTTGCGGCGACATCCGGAGTGATCGTTGGTTTGGGCGTGAACGTCGGCCGCGGGGTATTCGTCGCGGTAGCTGCAGGCGTATCGCTGGCTTGCGGCAATGCTGTGGGAGTGGGTTCTGCGGAACCCGTTAACTGGCAGGCTAACGCGGCCAGGAGCAGCACCAGGATGGATACAGTGGAATGGAATGGAATTGTTTTTCGCATTTGACACCTCCTCCTCCATGATAAAGAAAAGGTCCGGGTATCACAATACTATAAATCATGATTATTAAGGATGTTCATCCTTACCCAAGTTCGATAGCGTTTCCATGATTTCTGTTCATCCCCTCATACATCTTACACAACACCTCGCTATAATGTTCATATCGGTTGGAGGAACCACTCGCATTGAACGCTTCGATCGCATACCAGTTGACTGTATACCCATTCCTCTGTTTAAAGGTATCATGGTCGATGTATTCGCTTACATCCGCATCCAGTGTGACCAGCAACACATCGTTCTTATAAAGATTGTAGCCCGTTTCTCCGGTGACGTCCTTCCAGTACAGGGAGATCGTGACCTCGTAAGTGCCACTCTTGTTTTAACTCGCATAATCGCAAGATTCTTTCGAGAGTAGAAATTCCGGATCGCTGGGGGGGGAGTGGGGTTGGAGGTGGTGTCATCAGGATCAGGCCCTGTATTTCACCCGTCAATTCCGCATTCTTTGCATCGATCCAACATGTTTCATCCCCCTGCCCTGGGATTCCTACAGCCCAATACGCGCCCGTGTTTTCCTTGCCGAGAACAGGCAAGGTTCCGGAGGCGATTACGGTCGCAACTTCATAGACTTCGCCTGGGCCTGAATAGCAATTTAGTGGAGAAGAGACTTCAATTTGAGGCGGAATAGGTGTGGAGGTTGGTTGGGGCGTGTAGGAAGCTGTGGCTTCGAGGCTGGGCGTGGCTGGCGGTTCTGTATTCGTATAAGAGCCATGGGATTGATCAGTTGGCAGGTCAGTGAAGCCATTATGAGTGCCAGAATTGAATACAGAAAACGGGCGGGTAGATTCTTAAGCAAATTTCATCTCCTCCTCATCCATTTCATCTTAGCGGCGGTCCTCCTCCAATACAAGAGCCAATTTCACCGCGTGGTTTTGATGACTTTACGAGCAAAATTCTTCACTGGCTGGCTTGTCGCGCTGCTTTGCAGATTATCGCTTACAATAAGGCCAGCAAAGCCAAAAATGGAGCCCTCATGTCTCAAGATGAATCCATCGGTCACGTCCTGGAAAACTTCCAGCGCATCGAGATCACCGAACACCTCATCTACAAACGCCTGGCGAAAAGCCTGAAAGAACCAGAAAACCGCCAGATCATGGAGCAGATCGCGGACGACGAACTGCGCCACTCCCAGGATTGGAAGGAATACACTCAGGTCGATATCCAGCCTGATATGTGGCAGGTCTGGAAGTATTACCTGATCAGCCGCATCTTCGGCTTTACCTTTGGCATCAAGCTGATGGAACGTGGTGAAGAGCAGGCCCAGGCCAATTACGGCCAGCTTAAGGGCAAGATTCCCAACATCGAAAAATGGATCCACGAGGAAGAGGTCCACGAGCAGAAATTGCTGGCCATGCTGGACGAGGAGCGCCTGCGCTACGCCGGCTCGGTGGTATTGGGTCTGAACGACGCCCTGGTGGAGCTGACCGGCGCGCTGGCCGGCCTGACACTCGCCCTGCAGAATACCCAGCTGATCGCCCTTTCCGGTCTGATCACCGGCATTGCCGCCTCGCTTTCCATGGCGGCTTCCGAGTACCTCTCCACACGTTCTGAAAAAACGGACAAGCATCCTGTCCGCGCCGCGGTCTACACCGGCATCGCTTATATCATCACTGTCTCACTCCTGGTGTCACCGTATTTATTGATCAAGAATTACATCATCGACCTGGCCATCACACTGACGCTTGCAGTGCTGATCATCGCCGCTTTCAATTACTACATCTCCGTCGCCAAGGACGAACCCTTCCGTGCGCGCTTCCTTGAAATGGCCGGCCTCAGCCTGGGCGTGGCGACCTTCTCGTTCGTGATCGGGTATTTCATCCGTCTATGGTTGGGTGTGGAAGTTTAATTTGTGGAGCGGATTGACAGTCCGCTTGAGTGTTCAGGAATGAAGATTTTATTGGTAGACATTGGCACCGGCACACAGGATATCTTTCTCTACGACTCTCAATTGCATGTGGAGAACGGTTTTAAGCTGGTGGTACCCTCCCCCACCATGATCGTCCACCGCCAGGTCAAGGCCGCCACGCACGCACAGCAGCCGATCCTCCTGACCGGTGTGATGATGGGCGGCGGCCCCTCAACCTGGGCCGTCCAGGCGCACGCGCGCGCAGGACTGCCCGTCTATGCCACGCCGGGTGCCGCGAAAACCCTGAATGACGAACTGGATAAAGTCCGGGAGGCAGGCATCGAGATCGTTTCGGACGACGAGGCGGCGGCTCTTCCTGACTCGATCACACGCATCGCTTTCCTGGACTTCGACCTGCCCGCCATCCGTAAGGCGCTGGCCTCGTTTGGCGTGGACCTGTCCGATCTGGCAGCAATCGCGGTGGCGGTCTTCGACCACGGCGACGCCCCGCCTGGCGTCTCGGACCGCCAGTTCCGCTTCGACTACCTGGACGAACGTATCCGGGCGGAGAACTCACTGGCCGCATTTGCCTACCGCGCGGACCACGTGCCGCCCATCATGACCCGCCTGCGCGCGGTGGCCGGCTCAGCCGGAGAGCTGGATTGCCCGCTGGTGGTGATGGACACCGCCCCGGCAGCTGTCCTCGGGGCGCGCTTCGACCCGGTCGTAGCTGCTAAGGATGAAGTGATCATAACCAACATCGGCAACTTTCACACCCTGGCTTTTCGCCTGGGCAAGGCTGGCATCGAAGGCGTATTCGAGCATCACACCGGCGAGATCGACCTCCCCAAGCTGGAAAGCCTGCTCGGGCGCCTGGCAGACGGCTCCCTGCGCCACGCCGACGTCTTCGACGACATGGGCCACGGGGCTTTGATGTACTCTGACGAGACTTTCGAGTTCGGGAAGGGTGCATTCGATATCGTCGTCACAGGGCCGAGACGCTCCATGGTCAAGACAGAAGCCGGAGGACCGACGACCGGAGAACCTGACCTCCGTCGACCGTCCTCTGTCGGCCATCGTTCTTCGTCCGTCCTACGTCCCTATTTCGCTGCCCCCTTTGGCGATATGATGATCGCCGGCTGCTTCGGCCTGCTGGCTGCTACAGCCGATGCCTTGCCCGTTCTAGCAGATGAGATCTACGAATCCCTGAGACATTCGACGGCAGGCCGTCCGCCCTGGGAATTACCCGCCTGAATCAAAGTCAGGACAAACGTCAGCAAAAAGCAGGACAGCTTCGGCTGTCCTTTTTAATTGACAATTGCTATACTTTTATTGTTCAATTCACAGGTAAGAGAAAGGATACGCGATGGCTGAAGAACCTAAAGGTTGCGCCCGCATTACCGGAACAGTTGCCGGTGAGAAACCGCCCGACCAAAGATCATTTGGACAACTTGAAGACAAGAAGGAGGCGAAGATGACTGCACATGTTGGGGCGAAAGCCCCTGAATTTACCGCTCCGGCCTATTACAAAGGGGAATTCACCTCGGTGAAGCTCGCTGATTATGCGGGCAAATGGCTACTGCTTTGTTTCTATCCGGGTGATTTCACCTTTGTCTGAGCGACAGAAGTGTCGGCGGTCGCCGACAAGTACAATGTCTTACAGGATCTGGGTGTGGAGGTCATCTCCGTCAGCGTGGACAGCCACTTCGTGCACAAGATGTGGAACGACAACGAGTTGACCAAGATGGTCGATGGAGGTGTGCCCTTCCACATGGCCTCCGACCAGGCCGGAAACCTCGGCCGGGCCTACGGCGTGTGGGACGAGAACCAGGGCATCGAAATGCGCGGGCGTTTCATCATCGATCCCGACGGCGTGGTGCAGGCCATGGAAGTCATGACCCCGCCTGTTGGTCGAAAATTGGCCGAGACGATACGCCAGATCCAGGCTTTCCAATTGGTTCGGGCGAGCAAGGGCGCCGAGGCCACCCCTGCCGGTTGGGAACCTGGGGAACCAACGCTCAAACCCGGTCCCGGGCTGGTCGGCAAGGTGTGGGAGGTCTGGAAACCAGGTATGGAAAAGTAATTTGGTTTGAAAGCAGGGAGCTGGGAATTGCCAGCTCCCTTTTTCATTGGATAGGTGTTTGACCGCATCAGATAGTCCGGTTATAATAAATAATGATATCTTATAGAGAATCATTATTATGATGGGAAGAATATGACAGCACCGCAAGTCAGGTCTGAGCAGCTGATTGCTAAGCTCAAAGAGAGAGATTACCGATTAACCCCACAGCGAGTGGAATTGATTCGCTTGATCGCCGCAAGTGAAGGTCATCCAAGTGCCTCCCAGCTTTATGAGCAGATCAAAGTCCAGTTCCCAACCATGAGTCTTGCGACCGTCTATAAGACCCTTGACTTATTGAAAGAACTGGGCGAAGTGCTTGAAATCAGATTGCGCGACGACAGTCATTATGATGGCAATAAGCCTTATCCGCATCCGCATTTGATATGCACAAAATGTCAGAATATTACGGATGGAGAACTTGATACGGCTGTGAAGAACATTGTTCAAGAAGTTGAAAAAACCTTTGGCTTTCGCATCGAGAAACACCAGCTTGACTTTTATGGACTGTGCCCGGACTGTCAATGAGGGAGGGGCGAATATTTTTTTGTCCTTTACAAATAATAGTTCTCTATAAAGACTAATTATGAAATAGGAACCTCATGTATTACTTTCAAATTAATTTGAAAGGAGGTGGTACACAAAAAGATTGATACCATTTTTCATGCACACGCTTGGTACTTACCGATCAATCGTTTAGCTAAATAAGAGATTCAAATGGCGAAGAAAACTATTATCCAAAACCGTACCGTTTATGATTTCAGATAACGAAAGGATTCAACCTTATGAGCGAAATTAGCAAGTGCCCTGTACCTCATAATCCCACTGCCAGCAGTGGGGGCACGTCAAACCGGGACTGGTGGCCAAACCAGTTAAATCTCAATATTCTTCATCAGCACTCTTCCATGAGCAACCCGATGGGCGAGGAGTTCAACTACGCTGAGGAGTTCAAGAAACTCGACCTGGGGGCCCTGAAAAAGGACCTCTATGCGCTGATGACCGACTCGCAGGATTGGTGGCCAGCCGATTTCGGCCACTACGGAGGGCTTTTCATCCGGATGGCGTGGCACAGCGCAGGCACCTACCGCACAGGTGACGGACGCGGAGGCGCGGGATCCGGCAGCCAGCGCTTTGCGCCCCTCAACAGTTGGCCTGACAATATAAATCTCGACAAGGCGCGTCGCCTTCTCTGGCCGATCAAGCAAAAATACGGGGACAAGATCTCCTGGGCCG
>CAZULT010000051.1:0-31270 GCA_964621295.1 uncultured Anaerolineaceae bacterium
CCTGGATGCCTACTACGAGCAGGTTCGAGAAGACGGGCGGGTACGCGATCTGGCCGTCTTAACGGCGGTGGGCGTCAATCTGGCCGGGAAACGCGAGAGCCTCCCGAAGGACATCGGGACGATGTGGGTGTTTCGGTCTCCTTGAGCGAGCACGAAGTGCATTGGAGAGCCTTCCTGGAGAGTCTGAAGGCTCGCGGTCTGGGTGGCCTGCAGGCCTTAGGGCAGCTCGCCAGGCCGTGTTTGGGAGCATCCCCCCTGGACTGTCCGTCCAGGACAGGCTGGCAGAGATGTCAATTCCATCTGCAACAGAATGCGCAAGCTTATGTGCCTCGCAAGGAAATGCAGGCTGAAGCTGCTGAAGATATCCGCACTGTCTTCAACGCCCCGGACCGCGCTACTGCAGAGGCTTACCTGGCCAAAGCTGTGGAGAAATACCAGAAGAGCGCTTCCCGACTGGCGACCTGGATGGCTGACAATCTCCCGGAAGGATTGACGGTCTTCTCCTTCCCAACTGCTCACCGGCGGCTCATTCGCACCACCAATGGCGTGGAGCGCTTGCATCGCGAAGTCCGCCGCAGGGCACGCGTGGTCTCGATCTTTCCTAATCAGGCTTCGTGTTTGCGATTGGTTTCAGCGGTACTGAACGAGATCAGCGAGGAGTGGTTGATTGGAAAGACCTATTTGAGTTTTTAGGGTTCTGATTGATCTTTTTGAGGATGCTCTTGATCGAATTTACAGAAAAACCCTTGCACTATCGATCTGGCGAATAGACATGAATACCCTGATAGATGAACTTCGTGATCGTCCGGGTAAATTGAAGTATTTTATTGCCGTCCGTAGCAACTCGGAGCCAATCCTGAAACCCATGGAATATGGACTTCATTTCGCTGTTTGCTGCAGACTAAAGACTGCACTCCATTCTCAAGATGGAGGTGAATACGAAAAGGGAATTTATGGCTGTACAGAATTTAACTGTGGAAACACGTGTGGATAAAGGCGAATTCCAGACGGAGCAAGTTTTAACCATCTCGAGTGGGCATTTCGTGCACGATGTGTATTCTGCTTTTCTGGCGCCTTTGCTGCCCCTGGTTATTGAAAAAATGTCCCTGACCCTAGCGCTGGCTGGCTGGTTGAGTGCTTTCATGCAGTTTCCAGCCATCCTAACGCCCTTTATCGGTCATCTGGCGGATAAATTTAACCTACGATACCTGGTCATCATTGCTCCAGCGCTAACGGCGACCGCGATGAGCGCCATGGGATTGGCACCCAATTATGGCACTCTGGCACTTTTTCTGATCCTGGCAGGTATTAGCTCGGCGATTTTCCATGCACCTGCCCCGGCCATGGTTGGTCAAATTTCCGGTAAGCGCGTGGGTAAGGGTATGAGCTGGTTCATGGGCGGCGGTGAACTGGCGCGCACAGTCGGGCCAATCGTGGCTGTTTGGGCTGTATCTTCCTGGGCATTGGAAGGTGTGTTCCGTGTGGCTGTGATCGGTTGGGCAACTTCTGCGATCCTGTTCTGGCGTTTGCGCGATATCCCCATCAGTGTGCGAAAGAACGGCAGCATGCAGAGCATTCTTCCAAAATTGCGGATGTTGTTCCTGCCGTTATTCTTCATCATTTTTTTTCGGATGTTCATGTTGGTCTGTATGACCACATATTTACCTACTTATATGAGCCTTAACGGAGCTACATTGCTCTTGGCCGGGGCGTCCCTCTCTATCTTGGAGTTGGCCGGATTTGCCGGAGCGCTTTCAGGCGGTACGATCAGTGACAGATTGGGGCGAAAACCGTTATTGATGGGCATTATGATCCTGTCGCCTCTGTTGATGATCACTTTCGTGAATGTTTCTGGATGGTTGCTGGTACCGGTGCTTTTGTCTTACGGGTTTGTAAGCATCTCGGCTGGTCCAGTTTTTCTGGCCTTGATCCAGGATAATTTCCCAGAGAATCGTGCCGTCAGCAACGGGCTCTATATATCAATGAACTTTCTGCTGCGCTCACTGGTGATGATTTTGGTTGGTGTGGCGGGAGACGCCGTTGGGTTAAAGACCACTTTTTTGGGAAGTGCTGTTCTTTCGCTATTTGGATTGTTCGGGATAGTTATGCTGCCTGATGAAAATGGATGACCGCCACCCAACACCGCCCCCTTTCCCCTTCGTCCCTGCGGGATGCTTACCCTTCCCCTACGCTCTGCTCCCCCCTACGGGGACCTGCGGCGGGGACGCTGCGCAATCGGCGGGGCTGGGCGACCCCATACGGTCCACCCTTGGGGCAGTTGTAGTCGCATTGGACAGCTCCTTCGCCCGATGCCCCGTGGGGCAGAGCGCGTTTTGCAAGAAATCGTGCCATAATATCAATGGGTCTTGCTAACCCTCCCAACTGGTATCCCCTACGGGGGGTTCGCCCTCCGGTGACGCTACGCGGACGCAAACCGTTGGCGGCAAAGAATGAGACAAATGGAGAGATAGAATGAAACGCAATCAACTCATTGTCTTTTTTGTTTTACTTATAATTTATGCAATCTGTGCATTTTTAACCTATGCCTTTTTTATCGACCAACTCGCTGCATTAGCAGGCGTGCCTATGCCAGATATGGGAGTATCTAATGCCGGTATGGGTCTTGTCAACGCAGGAATTGTTCTGGTGCTCTATGGAATATTTGGCTTGACAGGATACTGGTTTGCAATCAAATTAGAAATTCCAGGTATCTATCGTGAAGATGGTAACTGGCGTCTCTGGGTAGTGACTCCATTTGTCCTAGGTGCTTTATGTGGCTTGGCACTTATTATTGGTGACTTAATATTTGCACCCTTCAACGGTATTGGACATTTTCCTCATCCATCCTTCCCACTTTCCATCCTTGCATCTATAAGTGCTGGTATTGGTGAGGAAATTCTCTTCCGTAGCTTTATCTTTGGGATATGGGCATTACTTTTGAACTGGGCATTTCGTCGTTTCGAAGGACGCACCATGGCATTATGGATTGCGAACATAATTGCTGCTCTTGCTTTTGGTGCTGGCCATCTAGGATCTGTAATGGCCTTAACGAACATTACTACTCTGGCTGACGTGAATCCTGTTCTCTTGGTGGAAATCTTTCTGTTGAATGGGATTGTTGGTCTGGTCGCCGGTAAACAGTATATGAAAATTGGCCTGATTGCTGCCGTCGGTGTTCACTTCTGGACAGATGTAGTTTGGCATGTGCTCTGGGGATTGTTTTTCTGAGCCGATTGGTTGAAACGCGTTTAGGGTCGCCCAACAAAGCCCCCTTCCCCCTTCGCACCCTTCAACCCTTCGGGTACTTTCCCCTATGCTCTGCTCCCCCCTGCGGGGACCTGCGGCGGGGACGCTGCGCAGTCGGCGGGTGTGCTACGCGAGGGATCTGCGACGTGCAGCGGACAGCCAGTATACTGGCGCTCATGCGCCAGCACGGGACAGCTCCTTCGTCCGGCATTCCGCTAAACCAAGTACGCATGTCGAGAAATGGATTCTGTTTAAAAGCGTAGTCTCACCGGTAGCCGCTGGCGTAAACCTCGGCATCGGCGTCAGTTATCGAGGAGATATAGGTCATTGTGAAATTTCGTAATTTAATCCGTTCGATCCTTCGCGTTGCATTGGTGGTTGCCATCCCGGTTGCGTGTGTTTTGATCGGCTATGTTGTCGGATTACAGCTATCGGGGGCCGGCTACCTTTCCTCCTCGCCAAAGCAAGTCGCTTGGCGGTCACTGGGCTCGCCGGCAGAGAAACCGGTCAACATTCTTGCTGCCGATGTCAGTTCAGTGGCCACTGTCTCGGCAGATGGCACGATTTCTTATTGGCAACCGGAATCCGGGTGGCAGGAAGTAGCGCAGTTACCGACCTTCGGCCGTTCAGAAGCATCCACTGGTCTGGTCCATGATCCTCCACCCGGGGACGTCATCGCCATCCACAAGTCCATGGTGCGTGACGAAGCTGGTACCTTCACCGAATATGCGGTCCTAGACGATGGCAGTGTTTGGATCTGGCAATACCAACAGCCCGGCCTGGGCTTGCTGGTGTCTTTTGTATATGGTCTGGCCGGCTCTTGCGTTGGCCTCTTAATTGGTCTAGTATTGGCTTGGAGGGTTTGGCGCAAGATCCCCCAGATCGTACCCTAATTCCGCCGCCCAACATCCGCTGCAGTGGACGTGACTGCGCCAATTTCTGCCGGGCCCCCCATGCGTGGCTCAGATCGGGCCTGGACCGTTGAACTCCCCCACCCGCCACGCCACTGAGCTTTACCGTTGGGCGGCGAATAGAATGCATAAGTCTCTGAAACGAGGAAAAGAATTCAATGTCCGAGCCAAAAGGTGTGCAAACCGATTTCACAGAGATCAACGGCGGCAAGCTGTATTACGAGGTTGCCGGCAAAGGCCCTGCCCTGGTTCTGGCCCATGCCGGCATTGCAGATCGAAGGATGTGGGATGACCAGTTCCTCGTATTCGCACAACACTATCGTGTCATCCGGTTCGACTTTTGGGGTTTTGGGAAGTCAATCCTTGCGAAGCGGACCTTCTTTCTTCACCAGGACCTGTATCAACTCCTCAAGTTCCTGGGCGTTGAGCAAGCCCACCTGATAGGCAGTTCATTGGGAGGAACGCGTCAGTATCGACCTGGCGCTTGCACACCCAAAAATGGTGAGGTCGCTTGTCGTGGTCGGCTCCGGGTTGAGCGGTTATGAATTTGCAGGTGCGGCTCTCGATCGCTTCGCAGAACAGCTTATGGCTGCCCGCGAAAAGGACGATTACGAGCAAGAGGTTGAGCTTAAGCTTCAACTCTGGGTGGATGGCCAGGCACGCACGCCAGACCAGGTCGATCCGCGAGTCAGGGAACGGGCCCGCGAGATGCTCCTTGGTCATCCCGGAAGGCAAGGGGAAGGGCAACCACTCGAACCGACGGCAATGGGAAGATTGAATGAAATCGCTGTCCCAACGCTCATTCTTGTGGGTGATCGGGATGAGGCCAACATCGCTGCGATTGCGGATCTGCTTACGGCAAACGTATCTGGGGCACAAAAAACCATCCTCCCTGATACGGCTCACCTGCCCAATATGGAAAAACCAGAACTCTTCAATCGAGTAGTTTTGGAGTTTTTGCGCAAGAATCACCCCTAGCGTTGATCAAGGTAAATGGAATGGACGAAATCGGTAACCAAAGAAAAATAGCGCAAGTTGCCGAAATTCTAACGCAACATCCCTTTTGTGTGGCTCTCACTGGCGCCGGTCTTTCCACTCGATCCGGCTTGCCCGACTTTCGGAGTCCAGGTAAGGGATTGTGGGTGCGAATGGAAAAAAAGCCTCCCGGTATAGCTGAAGTGATGACCCTTCAAGGCTTCAAGGAGAAACCTGAAGTATTTTACAGTTACTTTCGTTCCTTCCTTGAGATGCTATTGTCTGCGAAGCCGAACCAGGCACATCGTGCATTGGCTGAGTTGGAAGCCGGTGGATATATTCAAGGAATGATCACCATGAATGGGGACATGCTTCACCAGAAGGCCGGTTCACGAAGAGTCATCGAAATGCACGGCACAATTGAAAGGGCCGTATGCATGCGTTGCTACCAGTCGGATGATGGGTTGGTTCATTGGCAGCGATACATCGAGAATGGCAAAATGCCACAATGTCGTCATTGCGGCGGCGTACTGAAACCAGATGTGATATTGACGGGCGAGCAATTGCCTGTCCAGATGGTGCTGCAAGCAAAGAAACTGTTGCAAGCATGCGATGTGATCATGGCAATAGGCACATCCTTTTCCGGTGGGCCTGTCATGAACTGGATCGAGAAGGCCTGTGAGCAAGGAAAGAAACTGTTGATTTTCAATTTGAATCCCACACTATTGGATTCGGTTGCAGAAATCGTGATCAGGGCCGATGTTGTAGAAGTATTACCAGCCATCCTGGAAGAACTGGGCAACGCCAATGAGGGGTAGCATGGCAAAAAGCCACCCAACACCGCCCCCTTCCCCATGCGGACAAGGTGTTGCAAACCGTTGGGCGGCACGCCATAGGTCAACGATCTTGGATAGTTTAAAAGGAAACCTATGAAATACAGGAGCCTCATCGTACCACGCCGGGGCGGCCCAGAAGTTTTCGAGATCATTGAAAATGACCTGCGCCCGCCGTCTCACGAAGAAGCACGGATCAAGATCCTTGCCGCGCCAGTATCCCTGCCCGACGTCCAGGCTCGATATGGGCATACCCCATTTCCCCCTAAAACCCCATTTGTACCCGGTTACGCGATCATTGGCACGGTAGACGCGGTTGGGAAACATGTCGACGAGTTTGTCCTGGGCGACAGAGTCGCAGCCCTGGTCGCCTATGGCGGGTATTCCGAGTACATTTTCCTGAGACAGAAACGACTTATCCGTGTGCCACCTGGGATTGACCCGGCAGACGCAGCCACATTAATGTTAAATTATGTCCTGGCTTACCAAACCATGCACCGCTCCGCGAAGGTAAAAACGGGCGACAAAATATTGATCATCGGTGCAAGTGGTGGAATTGGCACGGCCTATTTGCAACTTGGTAAGCTGGCGAACCTGACCATGTACGGCATTGCCTCTAAAATCAAACACGGCATTCTGACCGAATACGGAGCGACACCCATTGATTATCGCACGCAAAATTTTGTGGATGTCATTCACAAACTTGAGCCCAGTGGCCTACATGTGGTTTTTGATGGAATGGGTGGAGACTATATCGAACAGGGAGTATCAGTATTACAGAACGGGGGCATATTCGTGGAATACGGCAACCCGTTGACATTTTCACGGATGACTCGGTTATTTCTTCAGATGATACGAATCAACCTACAACCGAATGGAATAAGGGTAAAACTGTATGGTAATTCTTCTCGGCTGAATATGGAACCATTTCGAGAAGATTGGGCAACACTCTTCAAATGGTTGGCAGAAGGGAAGATAAAACCTATCATTCACAAAAAATTTCCGATTCTGGAGGCTGCTCAGGCCAATATGCTGCTGGAAAGCGGGGGGGTTATCGGTAATGTTGTATTATTAACGCCAGAGCTGTTGTAACCACGGAGGCTGCCCGACAACACCCCCATCCTCTTTCCCCTGTCCTTTCCCCTTTTCCCCTACGGGGACCTTCGGCAGGGGCCTTCCCCTATACTTCGTTTCAATGCGATACATGGGATGGGTTACCACCTTAAGTCATGTTCAGGAGGTTCCACATGAATACCAAGGATCGTACGATTTCAACGGTAGATGGCCGCGAGTTGTGTATCAGCGAGGCGGGTCAACCGGATGGGATCTCCATTCTTGTGCATCATGGAACACCAGGTTCAAAACTCCCTAATCCCCTCAATGTCGAGGATGCGCGCGCACGGGGAATTCGGCTCATCACCTACGACCGGCCGGGCTATGGAGGCTCATCCCCCCATCCCGGCCGCACCGTAGCCGACGTGGCTGAAGACGTTGCCACCATTGCCAGGCACCTTGCATTGGACCAACTGTCTGTCTGGGGCGTATCAGGAGGCGGGCCACATGCGTTGGCCTGTGCGGCCTTGCTTCCGGATCTGGTAGTGGCCACGGCAGCGCTTGCATCCCCGGCGCCCTATCAGGCCGACGGGCTGGACTGGTTAGGCGGGATGGGCGAAGATAATATTGAGGAGTTCGGTGCAGCACTTGATGGAAAAGAGGCGCTTGTGGAGTACATTGAAGCACAGGCTCCTGGCATGTTGAATGCTGATCCAAAAATGCTTGTTCAGGCGCTGCGTTCACTCCTTTGCCAACCTGATGTCGAAGTGCTTTCAGAAGACTTCGCCGGTTTCTTGCTCAAGAGCATTCAGGAGGGCATCGAGGCAAGCAGGGCTGGCTGGGTTGATGACGACATCGCCTTTACCACGCCCTGGGGCTTCGACATGAGCCAGATAAGCATGCCGGTACTGCTGATGCATGGCGAGCAAGACCTGATGGTTCCACTTTCCCACGGAAAATGGCTTGCGGATCGAATCGCTACGGTCGACGCAAGGTTCCTGGCCGACGATGGCCATCTTACTCTCTCTGCCAATCGTATTTCTGAGGTTCATGCCTGGCTTTTAAGCAAGATGGAATGAGGAAGAATGGATTGCTCTTCTTCATGGAGGAATCCAGTTCAAAGCAGCCTAACACGGCCCACAAGGCTCGGATCCCCTCTTCGTCCCTGCCCCTCTGGGGGATACCGGGGTTTGCCCGGAAATTACACGCAGACATAAATCCGCACTCCAGCACTACTTGGTTAGCGAGCGGATGCAGTTCGCGTTCCCATCAGGAGGCAACTGCAATCGGAACCCAGGTTATTTGTTAAATTTCAAAAGATATAATCAATGGGATGGGACGTGATGGTTCTGGCGAACTGCCCCTTTGCAGCGCTCATGAAAAGAGTCTGCACTCCTTCTTAGGGCAGTGTCTTATGAGACGATCCTTTTTATCCTTGCTGTTCATGGTTGCGGCAGGTTGTTCAAGCATATCTGCTGTAGAACCTGATCCTACCATAACGCCAACGGAACCGACGACCCCCTCGATGATGGTAACCAGTACGCCTCATCTGACATCAACCCCCCTCCCGACAGTTACACAACCCATCGTGCCAACATTTACCCAAACACCAATGCCGTCCTGCGAGCCTTCCCTGGATGCGTATTGTGTCTATCCTTATGCAGGGACTTTACAGCCGCCTTTCTTTGCGCCAGATCGTTATTATCTGGATCAGATCTATGGGTACGGGACTACGGATTTTGAAGCAAAGATACCCCACCATGGCGTTGATTACGACAACCCCACCGGGACGCAGGTCTACGCTTCTGCGGGCGGGGCAGTAGTCTATGCGGGGAATGATCGCAACACACTGTTCAGTCCCTGGTGGAACTTTTATGGGAACCTGATTGTGCTGGAACATACGCAGAACGGCGAGCCGTTCTATACGCTTTATGCGCATTTATCGAAGATCGAGGTCCAGGTAGGCAATCTTGTATCTGCCGGAGATCGAATTGGAAAGGTTGGCTCAAGCGGGTCGGCTACCGGTGGACATTTGCATCTCGAAGTGCGGCAGGGCGAAAACAGCTATACCCAGACGCGCAACCCGGAACTCTGGCTTGCGCCCTATGAAACCAACGGTGTTCGCTCCGGGTATCTTGCTGCCAGGATCGTCAATGGGGAGGATCAGTTGGAGCACCTTTATTTGACGATTGAGTTTTATAACTTCAACGATGGTACTGCTCCGGCGGTCTGGGAAGCTTCATATGAAACCTATCTCTTTGACAGGCATCCGGTTGGTCAAGATGACCACTGGCAGGAGAATTTTGCACAGGGTGGCTTGTGGCCCGGTTATTACAAGATCACGATTCTGAAAGAAGACATTGCCTATGAACGCTGGATTGAAATCCTGCCTGAACATCTGACCTATTTTGTCTTGGTTACAGACTGACGAAATTTGCACAACGGCATTCACCGCCCTCTCACCCTGCCTGCAGTTGCAGCTAACGAAAGGCGGTGGGGCTACTCGCACGTAGCGAAAAGCCTGACACAGCGCGCAGCAGGCGGGATGTGCGCCCCCTTTTTCGTCAAAGGTATAATTCTGGTTGCTATCGTTTTCGAACTGTACTTTGCGATGAAGGAGCAATCACGCAAGCAGAGTTTAGCTCCAACACAAGTATTTCTAAAAGAAATACAAACGAAAGGTGAATACCATGTCCAAAATACTTCTCGGTATGGTTTGCGGCATCGTTTTCGGGGGATTTTCGGTGGCCACGATGATACCCCTTGAATTCGAAGATAAGAAAGCGGCCATGGCGGGTGCGTTTGCCAGCCGGTTTGGTATCGGTTTTGTGATTGGCGCAACCGATCTGCCTTTGCCGGCATGGGGAAGTGGCTTGTTGTTTGGGACACTGCTCAGCTTGCCGGATGCCATCATTACAAAAGCATGGAAACCGATTATGGGGCTTGGCGCAGTCGGTGGCATGATTTGCGGTTTTGTCATCGGCGCTTTTGGTCACTAAACCCAGTGCATGATTGATCAGGTTTGAGACCTTGCCAAAAACAAGCGGATTATAGGCACAAGAGTGCTCCACTTCGTTCCGCGAACGCGAACCTTTAGGCTGAGCCGTAGAAGATGCAATTCATTGGTAGCGAACAGGTTCCTTTATTAATTGTGGAGGTTTTTTGTGGAAGGGTACCGCGGTTTTCTGGATCATCTGGCTGGTCAATGGCTGCTTACCGGGACCATGGGGGACGTCGACCTGCGCCAGGAAGTTGATGCAAAGTGGATCCTTGGCGAGAGATTTCTCTCGATGTATTTCAATTCGATCACAGCCGAGGACAATCCAACCTCAGACTACGAAGCTGTGTACCATATCGGCTTCAATGAAGAGAGTGAGATCTATGTCATGCATTTATTGGATACCACTGAGGTGCCCGTTGAGTGCACGGTCGGTCGAGCAAAGCGCGAGGGCAATAGCCTGCCGTTCTTATTTGAATACGGAGATATGCGTTTCTTCAATGTGTTTACCTGGTATCCAGAGAAAGACAGGTGGAGTTTTCGCCAATCGTTCGATGAAGACGGAGACACCAGGTTATTTGCACTGAAAGAAATGGTCAGGCGCTCCGGATGAAGTCGCTTTCCCTGGCTAAGTCCAACTCTTGCACGAGGCGTTCGGGGGACCGCAGCAGAATTTAACGGCCCATCCCACCTTCGCGGGACGAACGTTGCTGCGCAACGCAAATTCAAACCGGTTGTGTGTTTCATTGAACCTATAGGAGAATAGGTATGCTACAACAATTGTCGAAAAACCAGAATTGGGCAAAAATGGCTCCTGTCCTGGGTGTGGCTTCTGCAATTTGGCTTTTTTGGTTTTTTAATCCCTCCGAGGCACTATTCTGGGCCTATATCAATATCCCGTTGTATTTCTTCCATCAAACTGAGGAACATTTCTGGCCAGGCGGGTTCAAAAATTATGTCAATCACGTTGTGAACGATCTGCCAGAGGGCCAGGAAACACTGACGGACATAAGGGTCTTCTGGATAAATATCCTATTGGTGTGGCTGGCCTTTCTTGTCTTTGGCATTTTATCACTCGTCAACATAGGATTCGGTCTGCTCATTATTGTATTCAGTATCTTCAATTGCCTGACACATATTCTTCAAGGGATAGTACGCAAAGAATGGAATCCCGGGCTGGTCATGGCCAGTCTGCAATTTGTGTTTTCAATCTATGCTGCCTACTTCGTAACTGTGAACGCCTTATCTGATCCAATGGCTTGGTGGATAGCCACAGTCACATTTTCAGCACTCGTGCATGCCGCGTTGTTCAGGTTCGTATTGCGGGAATGAACAGACGCAACCAAATCGTATTTAATTAGCAGGTAGCCGGCAACATCTTGTGCTTTGAGCGGTCCGGTATACACGAGATCGGCTACTGACTGGGTCGGGCTTATTGGGGCAAAGGGATTGTAACAGAGACACTGGCAGGGTTCCTGGACCAGGTCTTCCATCGCCCCCCTTTATGCCCATGTCGCCAAACACAACCGCGGCTCGCTCAGGGTGTTAGAAAAGTGCGAGTTCACTTTGATCGGCGAAATAAAGAGCTCTCCATCTCAGAAGGGGAAGTGGTCGAAGGCTATATCCTGCAGCTCGTGTAATGCATCCAGAGCCCCGTCTGCCACAGCCGCGTAAACCCATCGCGCCGGCGCTACATGGATCAATAGAGAGCCATTTTTACGGAGGCACCTATGTTTCAAAAACCCAGGGAATTTGACAGGGTTGGCCTGATCCAATGCTTCCTGGCCCTGTTCTTTGTGCTGTGGCTGCTTTTGCTCCCGGCCACGGGGATCTACTTCGCCTGGCCGGTCAAACCTGAATTGACCGCCCTGTTCATAGGAGCAGGTTTCATCCTGCGAGCCTACTTTGGTTATCACCTATGGCGCGAAAAGAAGTGGTACAAACTGCGCTGGAGCATGGCCGGGGACTTTGTGTTCCTGGGAGTCCTTTTTGTAACCACCTGGTGGCACATCGATAAGATGAATTGGCATTTGACGGGCGCCGGCAAAGGACTGCGCTGGTTCAGCTTTATCATCGCGCACATATGGGTGCTAGCGTATACCTTTGAACCATTGACGATCTTTTTGATCAAACCGCGCTCAACGGAAGCAAACGCACCGCTACCAGAGCATCTTTCGGAAGGGCCCCTGCTGCCCGTGACGCGCGCCACCCTGCTGGCGATCTTTTACATCGGTGCGGGCATCGCGGCGCTTCTGTTCTTCAATACCGATTTTTCGAATATGCGCTGGCCGTGGGAGTTAAACCCGTTTGACTCACGCATCATGGCAGCCTGGCCCGCCGCCTGCGCCGTGTGGAGTTTCACGATGTTCGGCACGAAGGATTGGGCGGAGATCAAGATCGGCGTGCGCTCGAAATTGCTGTTCGTCCTGGCTCTGTTCGTCACCTGGGTATTTACGTATGGGGGATATGACCCGGCGCGCAAGAATGGGCTCACCATTGGCGTCGGGACCGGCGTCCTCTCGGCCTTGTTGCTGGTTGCTTATTGGAAGCAAGAATCCGCACGGCCCAAATTAAAAGGGTCGCATTAAGATCACCATTAATTCAGGTTTGTAAGGAGACAATCATGAAATTCGCAAAAATAGGGGCCGGCTTCTATGTTCTATGGGGATTGCTCCACCTCAAAGCAGCTTTTGATGGATTCTCGCTCGGGGGGAGCCTTGATTCCGGATTGGTTCAAGGGAAACTAAATCAGGGAGCATGGGATCTTTTATTTTTCGCGTTGGCCAGCATCCTCATTGCAATCCTGTACAACTGGAAGAACGATGTGATGGGATATTGGCTCAACATGGTGCTGGTAAGCGCAGCCGATATCGGATTTATTCTATTCGTCCTACTTCCTGGTTATGTACCTTTTTTCCCCGGTATTCTGGGCCCTGTTTTTTGGATCTCTGCGGCCACCTTTTCCACTATCGGCATCAGAGCACGCTGATTGTACGAGCCAAAAAAGTAGGGCTAGCCACACTTGGGTGCGGCTAACGTCCGCGAGCGCAAACCGTTGGGGAACACAGGATTTACTCCAACGAACTACTTTTTAACATCGAAAGCCACATGCTGGAAAAGCCCGATCTACAAGAGAAAGACATCATCACCTGTTTGCAACACGAGTATGGGTTAGGCGTTGAAACCATCTCATTTCTCCCTCTTGGGGCCGATCAAAATACGGCTGTTTACCGGGTTAGCGCAGAGGATGAACGGGAGTATTTTTTAAAACTCAGGAAAGGAGATCTTGATAAGGCTGTGTTTTCAGTCCCCAACTATCTCAGCGGACTTGGACTCAGGCAGGTCATTCCGGCGCTCACAACCCGAACAGGTCAGGTATGGGCTCCTCTGGATCCATTCAAAGCGGTCCTTTATCCTTTTGTGGAAGGGCGCAATGGGTTTGATGAAAAAATGACCGAACGGCAATGGGTTGAGTTTGGCCAGGCGTTGAGGAGCATCCATACCGCCATTGTGCCGTCGGAAGTTACGAGTGGGCTGAGGCGCGAAGCATTCTCGTCTCACTGGCGCGCCATGGTACGGTCGCACCTGGCGCTTATCGGTAAAAAGAAAATGGGGAATCCGCTGGCGGCGGAAATGGCAGCATTTTTGCAAACCAAACGCGAAGAGACACTAGACCTGGTTCATCGTACGGAACGATTGGCGCTGGCATTACAGGAACAACCGCCGGACTTTCTCCTGTGTCATGGGGATATCCATGGGTGGAATCTGCTCATCGATGACCACGGCAGGCTTTACATCGTGGATTGGGACACACTGTTGTTTGCCCCGAAAGAACGCGACCTGATGTTCATTGGCAGCGGTCTTGGAGACAGTGGCTATACACCGCAGGAGGAAGAAGCCATGTTCTACCAGGGTTACGGTCAAACGACGGTAAACCAAATGGCGATCGCGTATTATCGCTATGAGCGCATCCTTGAAGATATCGCCGTGTTTTGCGAACAAATCGTTTCGTCAGAGGGGGGCGAAAGGGACCGAAAACAGTCCCTCGTCTACTTGAAATCCAATTACTTGTCCAACAATACCATCGAAGTAGCTCGAGCGTCAGACAAGACCGCGAGTGCTGGATAAGGTATAGTTAAGCAATCCCGCATATAAACATCCCGCCCCCTCCAGAAATCAGCCTCAACTTGCAAGGAGACTCCATGACCCCATCCGAATACTACCGCTGGCTGAAACGGGAATGGCCTAAGACCGGCCTGATCCTATCCATATTCCTGTTCGTTTTCCTGTTCGTCTTCGTGCGCCCGGTAGATTTTGTGGTCTTCGTCCTGCTCTTGCAAACTCCGCTTTATATGCTGCACCAGACCGAAGAGTACATTTTTCCAGGCGGTTTCGGGGCTTATTTCAACAGGCAGATCTTCAAACTGGAGAGCGAAGAGGGACCTGTGGACGAGAATTTCATCTTTTTTGTGAACGTGATCCTGATCTGGATCGTCCTACCTACCTTCGGCCTGCTGTCCACCATCGATACCCAGTTCGGACTGTGGATCCCCTATTTTTCCTTTTTCGCCGGGGTGGCCCACCTGCTGTTGGCGCTCCGGGCCGGGAAGCTGTACAGCCCAGGGCTGGTGGTCAGTGTGTTTCTCAACATCCCGGTCGGGCTGTGGTCGATCCACTACCTGATCGATCGGGGCGTGCTTCATCATTTCTTTTTGAATGTTCACTTTTTCATAGGACTGGGCCTGAACGCCTTGCTGCCGGTCATGGGCGCCCTGCTACTCAGGAACTACCGGAGCCATGCACGGCGCGGTCCATCGACAAAGAACGCCGGCTGAAGCGGCTTTTTGGCAATTGGCTGGCAAAAGCGAACAATGCAAGTCCGGGTATACAGCCACTACAAACAAGAATGGTCAGACGCACGATTGACCGGATTTCATGACATAATAGGAGTGCGTCTTGCACATCCGCGGGGCGGGAACGCAAGCCATCCAAAGGGATACGGCTCACTTGAGCAGCTTTCGGAGACGTCCGAGACCACGACGCTCCAGTAGCAGCCGGCGCGACAAAAGGCAACTATGCTACCCGTGTTGCGCTGGAGAGGCGACACCACGTCGCAAAGGTAGCCCCCACATGGCGGGTGTAGATTACAATGGAAGGACAGCCCTGCAAGCTGGCCGGACTGGCAAACCAGACGGTTCGGTTTTATGGGACTGATAGCCGCAATGGTCAGGAAGGATCATCACATGAGCCCGACACAAAAAGAAGAGTTCGAACAGAGGAAGAAGGAACGCCAGGATTTGGACCGTAAACAGGAAGAGGAGCGTAAAAAGCGACAGTTGGAACGCCAGCAGCTTGAGAAACAACAAGAGGTGCAACGCATACTGCGCCGGGAGGAACAGCGCAAGGTGGACCAGCAACAAGACGAGGAACTCAAGGAACGGCAGGAAGACCAGAAAGAAGATTAGCCCAAAGGCTGAAGCGCGGCCCAACCCCTTGCAGTCGCATCTACGCTGCGGGAAGCTTGCGCGCCATAACCGACTCCTGCAACTTAAGGTAGCGGAACAATGGCAGCGTTAGCAAAGTAAGGAGACCCACGTCAATGAACTCTTTATCGCGATCACAGGTCAGCACACTGGTCGAAAACGCCATCGCGGGCTTCCCACATGAGGCCTGCACCACCTGTGAATGCTATCTGGGCTATCTGGCCCAGCTCGAGAGTGCTTCCGGCCAAGACGGCCGGCTGTTCCTGGAGGGGCACAAACCTGACCGCAATGAGGTCCATACCTGCCTTGGCTGCGATCCCTGCCCGCCGGGAGACCACTACGCGGCATACTTGCGAGATAGGGCAAAGACTTAAAGTTGCCAACCATGTCGTGCGCCCCGCCTGATGGTCTTTACGGCGGACTTCGCAAAAGTACTCATGAAACGACTGACTCGGAACCGGACGCCTGTCCTTTTCGGCCTTTTGATCACCTTGGTGTCTTTGGCCTGCACCGCGGTCCTTTCATCGACTGAAACACCGGCTCCTACACCCACGCATGTGGTTCTGGGTCCGGTCACGCCCGCAAGGCTCAAGGTCATTCTGCAACGCCTGGAAATTGAGTTCCTGGGGCAGGACGGCCACCGGCTCATCGGCAGCGGATGCCCGGGTACCGACGTCATGGGCTCTGTGGACAACTACCACTTTGTGGTGCGTGGGGTGGATATTGACAGGCGTGTGGTACGCGTGCTTGTAGCGGGTGACAATTCGACGCTGACGTGGGCATGGCCCTGCAGCGACAGCTGGGGGCTGCTGGCCAAGGACCAAGGGGAAGGCTATTGGGATGTCTACATTGCACCGTCCTCCTCGTCACAGATCTACACCTTGATCTTCTTCTATGAAGACAACTCCATGGTCCTGGGGATGGTACAGGTTCCAGGACCTTACTGACCGCCAGCTAGTACCGCAAGCCTGAGAACTTGATATCGGCGCATCCGTAAACAGGGGCTTCCGGTTCACCACCCGTCAATTTCGTCTATACAACTTGACTTTCTCCCCCAATTTGTGCTACTAATTACAAAGCAATTATCAGCAATCATGTGCCCTGAGGTGGCACATGAATTCATTCCTGATGATTCACTTAACTTTTCCTGAGGGATGCCATGCATCGCGAGCGTGTTTCTGAAAACGTGTACTGGTTCCAAAGCGAAGTATATGCGCAGGTCACCGCAGGTGTGGTGGCCGGCCCCCAATGGGCGGTGGTGATCGACACACTGGCCCTACCCGATGAAACCTTGAATATGCGCGAATTCGTCGAACACAATCTGGGCATACCCGTGCAGTATGTGATCAATACCCATTACCACGCGGATCACGCCTGGGGCAATTGTTTCTTCCCGAGCGCCACGGTCATCGCGCACGCCCGGTGCCGGGAATTATTGATTGAAAGAGGCGTCCCTTCCCTCGAAGAGGCCCAGAAACAGAACGCGACCATGCGACAGGTCAAGATCATTCCCCCTCATGTAACTTTCAATCAGGGAGAGATGACCCTGCGGGTCGGCAAGAAGAATTTAAGAATGATGGCAGCGGTGGGGCATAGCGGAGACGGCATCTCGGTGCTCGTAGAGGAAGACCGGGTGCTATTTGCAGGTGATGCCTTCATGCCTTTGCCTTATGTTGTGGATGGTAACCCGGACGACATTGCCGCCTCCATCAAGAAGATCGGGCGCATGGGCCTGGAAAACATCGTGCAGGGACATGGCGACATCATCCTACGTGGTGAAATCGAAGCGGCCGTGAAAGAGAACCTGAACTATATCTTTGCCATCAAGAAGGCAGCCAGAATCGCGGCTCGGCGTAAGGCGGCTGAAGAGTATCTGGAAGGGGTTACGATCGAAGATTGCGGCAAGAGCAGGGTCTACCTGGGCGGGCTGGCACTAACCCTGCACCAACGCAATTTGAAAGCGCTGCTTGACTACACGCGCAACGCTAAGAAACGCGAAAAAGGCGATTGAACGCCCAGCCCGGCAGCCTGCTCGCGTATACCAGAGACCCCCATTTTCCTTCAGGACCAGACCAGGCCATGGCGACTTTAGCGGGCCTCGCGTTTGGATTTGATCAACCCATGCAGGCTGACCCTGACCACACGTTCATTCCCCTCAATTAATTTTTTCAAATTCGGCCGAAGCGACCAGACCAGTAGAAATTCAGCCAGCACCCCGTAAAGCACATAGCTCCATGGGTTCAATCCCATCCAGGCCCGAACCGCAAACAGGATCGTGGCAAAGAAAGCCACGCTCATGGTTGTGACGGAGGCGAACCCGAGCGTAAAAAAGAACAGCGCCCCCAATGGGAAGATGATCAGGAAAGATGGGGCCCACAAGCCAAAAGCGCCCCCAACCGAAGGCGCGCCGCCGGCCCCGCCCCGCAAACGTACCAGCCGCCCTTGCGCGTCCCTTTCAGGCATAAAGATCGAGTAATTATGTCCGATGATCGCCGCCACCGGTGCAAGCACATGCATGAAATACAGATTGGGCGCCAGCAAGCGCGCAATCCAGACTGCGACAGCCCCCTTGAGAATGTCCAGGATCGCCGTCAACAATCCGGCCCAGAACCCGGCCGCTCTCAGCGCGTTCGTTCCACCCGTTCGACCACTTTCGACCTGCCGGATATCCTTCCCAGTCTTGAGTTTGACAATGATCAGGCCAAAAGGGGTTGATCCGATGACATACGCGAGTAAGAGAATCGCTATGCTAGTAATGATCTCCATTTGGTGACAACCTCCAAGAACGCTGTAACACTGGTAACACAGGAAATCAGGTCGAGTTACTTCTATCTATGACCTGCAACGCTGCCTCAGACACCGCTGTCCCCTCGATCCAGTATCCGTATGCCTTCCAGAGCTCTTCTGTTCGTGCCCAGAGGATATGGACTACTTTGTAGGCGGATTCGGCGATATCGCTTTCTGAAAGCGTAGCAGGACCTTTGGGATGCGAATGAAAGATGCCCACCAGGCTCAAGTCGTTCTTTTCGATCCACTTGAAGGCATTGAATTGGCCTTGCGCGTCCATGCTGAAGCGTACCCGGCTTTGAGCGGCGTTGCGGACAGGCAGGACCTTCTCCACCCGATGATCGACTCCGGCCAGCAGACCGCACGCTTCAAGCGGGTCTTCCTCCATAACGTGTTGCTGCATCGAGGTCCAGATTTCGCGATGCATAATGAGCATGGACTGCATATCAGGGGAGCAACACCGCAATGCCGCAAGCCAAGCCCAAGACAATGACCGGCTCAGCAATGGCTTGCCTAACCGGGATGTTCTCCAAGAGACTGCCTGCCAACAGGGTCATGGCGTATAGAATTCCGAAGAGCGCCAGTCCAAATTGAATGGGAGAAACGGGCCAATAATGCAGTGCAGCGCCCAATTGCATACACAGGAAACCGATCCCAATCGCCCAGGTGAGCCTCCACTTCCCGCCAAGCCTGAGGTGCAGGTTGCGCAGGCTGACCAGCCCCGCGACTACGAACAGGATGGGAGCCATGAGGAACAGGCGCACCCCGTTGAAGCGCACGGCGGCAGTCAGGATGACAAAGACTGCATAGGATAGGGCTGTCAGGCCGGAGGCTGCAAGTGCATAATTGGGAGCGGAGGGGTCCACCACAATAGTTTCAGCCTGGAAGAGGAACAGCAACAACAACCCGGCCACACCGAAACCCAACCACCAGATGGCACCAAAGGGCAGGATGGTGAGTGGCAACCCAATGATGAAAGTGGCTAGTGTGGGCAGCAACCAGTGCTCGATGGTCGGTTTCTCTCCCAGGCCGGGATGGCTTCGCAACAGCCAATCCATACCCGTCGCAGTCAGCCCTGCAATGAGAATCAACATCACGGTGCCCAAACTCAATGGATAGGCATAATAAAACCCGGAAAACTGGATTTCCAGGGTGAACTGGGGTGTGGGGATCAAGCGGGTCAGCGCATAGGCCAACAAAACGGTGGCGATCAGCACACCCACACGATTTGGATGGGATTCGCGATTAGAGACGTTCACTTCATGGATTGTACCTGCCTCTGAAAGGTATGCCAAGTGCTTGCAAGGGCAGAAAGGTATATAGAACAGATTTGCTGTTTTTGGGGCGGGTATGGTAAAATTGTAAGGTTATGGAATCGGAAAACGTCCAGACGCTCCCACCACCACCCGGTGTGATTGGATCCTTGAAAGCAGGGTTCGATATGGTCGCATCGAACCTGCTGGCGATCCTGTTGCCCATAGGGTTGGACGTCATGCTCTGGCTGGGTCCGCGCCTGCACGTTGACCGGCTTTTCAAACCGTTATTCGATGAAATGTCGCGTTACGCCATGAACAGCGGTCTGACCAATGCCGATGCAATCGCAGTGCAAGCAGCGTTTACCGAATTCGTCACTCGCTTACAGCAATTCAATCTGCTGAGCGTCGTGCGCACCTTCCCGATCGGCGTGTTCAGCCTGATGAGCGGAAGGCTGGCGGCCAATACCCCTTTGGGCCCCCCCGCCGCATTGCAGGTGGATTCAGCCCAGACGTTACTCTTTTGGATAGGTATGCTGACCCTGGCCGGCTGGGTGTGCGGCAGCCTGTTCTTCAGGTGGATAGCCTCCCTGGTGACAGACTCGCCGACGCCTTCAGCGCTGCGCTTTGGCAGCGACATGCTTCAAACCGTGCTGCTGTCTTTGGTCTGGGTCACCCTGGTGTTCATGGTTGGGCTCCCTGCCTTCATTCTGCTCTCCCTTGTGGTCGCAGCCAACCCCTTGGTCGCTCAAGGGCTATTGCTGATCGGCGGGTTGCTGTCCATGTGGCTGATCGTCCCGTTTTTCTTTACCCCGCATGGAATCTTTATCGAACAACAGAATGCGATCACTTCCATCTATACCAGTTTCCGAATCGCCCGATTCACCCTGCCAACCAGCAGCCTTTTCGTCATCAGCGTATTACTGATCGCCTTTGGCCTAAACTACTTGTGGAGCATCCCGTCTTCCGATTCATGGATGACACTGGTAGGGATCATCGGGCACGCCTTCATCACGACTTCTCTGCTGGCTGCCAGCTTCATTTATTATCGTGACATGCATGCCTGGTTGCTGACCGTACTCAACAAATTCAAGTCAAATCTGCCTGTCGGACAGGCATAACCTATTGTCTCGCGGAGGTTCTGTGGTCCAAGGAAATACTGCCAGCTATCAAGCAAAAGATATTCAGGTACTAGAAGGTTTGGAAGCCGTGCGTCGTCGTCCAGGCATGTATGTAGGCGGCACGGATATCAAGGCTTTACACCATCTGGTCTACGAAGTCGTAGACAATTCGGTCGATGAGGCTCTGGCGGGGATTTGCACTCGCATTGACATCGTGATCCATGCCGACAGCAGTGTGACCGTCCAGGATGACGGCCGGGGTATCCCGGTGGATAAGCATCCGCAAATGAAGAAGTCGGCCCTGGAAGTCGTCATGACCAAGCTACACGCAGGCGGTAAATTTGGCGGCGGCGGTTATAAAGTGTCTGGAGGCTTGCATGGCGTCGGCGTCAGTGCGGTGAACGCTCTCTCAGAATGGTGCGAAGTCGAAGTCAAGCGTGATGGAGGAATCCACTTCCAACGTTACGAGCGAGGCTACCCCAAAGAGCCCGTCAAGACCATCGGTAAAGTGAAAGGCGAGGAAAGCGGCACAAAAACCACATTCAAGTTCGACAAAGAGATCTTCAAGGATGAGATCGATTACCGCTTTGATACCCTGGCGCAACGCTTCAGGGAAATGGCCTTCGTCACCCGGGGGGTTTCCATCCATTTCAGTGACGAGCGCTCTGGCCGTGAAATGACGTTCTACTTTGAAGGGGGGATCAATTCATTTGTGCGGTTCTTGAATCGCAACCGCACAGCCCTGCATCCTGTGGTCTACGCGGACAAAGAACTGGATGGGGTTGGCGTCGAGGCTGCCATCCAGTATACGGATTCTTATACCGAGTCCATTTATTCGTTTGCCAACACCATCAACACGGTGGACGGCGGCACACATCTGACAGGCCTGCGCAGCGCGCTCACCCGCGTAATCAATGACTTTGCCCGTAAAAATGGTTTGCTCAAGGACTCAGACCCAAATTTCTCCGGTGATGACACGCGCGAAGGTTTGACCGCGATCGTGTCCATCAAGCACCCGGACCCGCAGTTCGAGTCTCAGACCAAGGTGAAATTAATGAATGCCGAGGTGCAGACCTACGTCCAGCAGGTGGTGGTCGAAAGGTTCAATACCTTTCTGGAAGAGACACCCCAGGCTGCCAAGGCCATCATTGCAAAATGCCTGACGTCTGCGCGAGCACGCGACGCGGCGCGCAAGGCTCGAGATCTCATTATCCGCAAGTCTGCACTTGAATCTCTCACCTTGCCAGGCAAATTGGCGGATTGCTCCGAACGCGACTCCTCCAAAACCGAGTTGTATATCGTCGAGGGCGATTCCGCTGGCGGCTCTGCGAAACAGGGGCGTGACCGGCATTTCCAGGCCATTTTGCCACTGCGTGGCAAGATCCTGAATACCGAACGGGCCAGGCTTGATAAAATCCTGGGGAACAACGAAGTCAAATCCCTGATCTCTGCCCTGGGAACCGGAATCGGCGAGTCCTTCGAATTGAGCGGATTGCGGTATGGTCGCATCATCATCATGACCGATGCCGACGTGGACGGCTCACATATCCGCACCTTACTGCTCACCTTCTTCTTCCGCTATTTACCGCAAATCATTGAGGAAGGGCATCTTTACATTGCCCAACCCCCACTCTACCGCATCGGACACAAGAATCAGGTCAAATATGTCTATACGGAGCAGGGGAAAGAGGAGCTGATCAAGAGTTTCGGCGGTGATAAGATCAATTTGCAACGTTACAAAGGGTTGGGGGAAATGAATCCGGATCAACTCTGGGAAACTACCATGAACCCGGAATACCGCACCCTGTTGTTGGTTACCGTCGAGGATGCCACTGAAGCGGATCGGACATTCGATATGTTGATGGGCAACGCTGTCGATCCCCGCAAACGCTTCATTCAAACGCACGCCAGAAACGTGCGCAACCTGGACGTCTAGGAGCTCTCCTGTCTTCTCTAAAGTACGTCCTCCCCACTAAAATTCCCGCGTAGTCCCTTCCGGGAGCATGGACCGCAAAGGGGTTTGCATTGAAAATAGCAGGTGAGCGGCGTTTAGCGCCTGCTCGCCTGCTTATTGATTCGGCCCGCAGCCTCGATCTGTGGGAGTTGAGGATGGACGCGTTCCGTATGCGATTGTTATGAAAGTGCACCATCATCTACTATAAAATATAGTATAAATGCTCAACATATGTCTAAAGTGCCGTCAATAACTGGATAAGACCATGTTTCGATCCTTACGCTTTGAATTGACCTTCAATAGATTGCTGCAATTGCTGGTGCTGGGCTATCAAGCCCTAGCTATTCTGGCATTCGTGATCGCGATCATCCTGGCCTCGTCATGGCTACAGGTTCCATTTCTGGGCGCATTTTTCGAGCAAACGCTGGTAGCCAACGGCGCCACCCCCAGCCAGCCCAGTGAAGCGTGGCAATTGTACAACCGGGGCATCACTCTGGGCGAACAACTGACTTCCGTTTTTGGAAACACGGTTACGAGTGAAAGCGACATCCGGAACGTACTGATCAACTTTTCCCCTGGCGAAACTATCCCTGTCACCACCCAAAGTCCTAAGACAGGTGTGAAGTCGTACGATGTGACCTTGCACAGGTTCCCTAGTGCAGATCGGGATGCCTATTTCATCATCCCCATGTTCGTCAGTGCAGCCTTCCTGGCGATCAGCTTCTGGATATTTGGTCTGAGGCGGAGCGAATCGGCCGGCCGCGCTTTCACATTATTTGCTGCTTCCCTGGCGATCATTGCAGGGGCCCTATTTGATCTGTTCACCACCCACCGGCTCACCTACCTGTGGACTTTTGCGATGGCGATCGCGGGCGGCGCCCTGGTGGATCTGACACTAACGTTTCCTCAAGAAGCCAGGATCCTCCTTGGACGCCCGTATTTTCGATGGATCGGGTACTTCATCGCACTGATATTGTTCGGTTTTGCAGTCCCTACCATCAATGACTATAGCCAGCCCACCAGATATTTCCAGAGTTGGCTCAATATTTACCTGTTCCTCGGCATTGCGATCCTGTTCTATCTGGGCACGATGGTTTACAGGGCGCTGACCACGCCATCGCCTGTCATCAAAAGCCAGACACGTGCGATACTATTTGGGGCGGCGATCGGCCTCGGACCAATAGCCATCTGGCTGCTCCTGTCTCCATTACGTTTATTTGATTTCAAGACGTATTTATTCATTCCGATCATTTTCTTTCCCCTGGCGATCGGCTACACCATATTACGATATCGCCTGCTGAACACGGACTCCTGGGTCAGGCAGGGCATCACCTACGCCATTCTGTCGATCCTGGCAGTGGGCGGATACGGGTTGATCGTGACCGGTTTGAGTCTGATCTTTAAAGAGAGCATGCCTTCCGATAACGCCTACCTGATAGGAGGGCTGGTCTTCATCCTGGCAATTGCCTTAGATCCCTTCCGCAGGCGATTGCTTAACCTGATCAATACGACTTTCTTCCGCGGTCAGCGCGTCTACGAACAGCGTTTACGCGATTTCAGCCATGAGATGACCAAAGCGCTCGACATGCAAAGCATTGGGTCCGCCTTGCGCCAACAAATATTAGATACCCTGACACCAGATCACGTGCACATCTACACCTATGATGCGCTCAACGATCAGTTTACCAGTTTGCCGGATGAGGATGACCACCAGAGCAGCGAAGTGCGTTTCCCGGCAAATAGCGCCATTGCGCAGTATTTTTCGAATGAAAGGCTACCGCTCTATTTGGATGGCTCATCTCCACCTGCACAACTGCAGAAGGATGAAGCCCGGCTGAACCTGTTAAATGCCAAATTGTTCATTGCGCTGCCAGGAAAAGACAGGCCAACCGGCTGGCTGGCATTGGGTCAGCGTCTGTCCGGACAAGCCTACTCACCTCAGGATCTGGCCTTCCTAGAAAACCTGGCAGACCAATCTTCGGTGGCAATCGGCCGTGTCCAGACGGTGGCAAACCTCGAACGACGAATTCAAGAGATGAACGCGTTGACCCGCGTTTCCCAGGGCGTAAACATCACCCTGACATTTGACGATGTGATGGAATTGATTTTTACTCAAACCGGGCAAATTATTCCTTCCAGCGAGTTTCATGTCACACTTTATAGCAAAGCGGGAGATTACTACTATTACGCCTTCTGTGTGGAAAAGCGGGAGCGTTTGAACGACCGCGAGAACAGCCCACTTCCACTGAATCTCGGCCTAGGGCAGGATGTGGTTCAAATGGGAAGGCCGATCCTGACCCAGGACTACTTGCGGGAGTGCCAGACGCATAACGTCACGCCCGCATTCAAAGATGTGTACGCCTGGATGGGCGTCCCACTAAACGCGGGTGCAGAAACCATCGGATCGCTTAGCATCGGAAGTCGCGATCCGAGTGTAACGTATTCAACGGCGCAATTGGATTTATTGCAAGCCATTGCCGACCAGACTGCCGGTGCGATCGTCAAGTCGCGCTTATTGCAGGAGACCCAGCAGCGCGCATTCCAGTTAACCACACTCAACGAACTCACGCGACAATTGACCTCGACGCTGGAACTGGAACCCCTGCTCCAAAACATCCTTGAGAATGCCGTCAGCATTCTCAACTGCGAGGCCGGCAGTCTATTCCTGGTCGATGAGCAGACGGACGACCTGATCTTCAAGGTTACGGTGGGCCCTCCTGCTTCTGCGGAACTGGTCGGCCAGCGCGTTCCAGCTGGAAGTGGCATTGTGGGAAGGGCCGCGCAATTACGTGACGCAGTGATCGAAAACCAGGCGCAAACCTCTCCCGAACATTTTATTGCCACAGACCAACAGACCGGCTTTACAAGCAAATCGCTCCTGGCCGTTCCGCTCTTATTTAAAGACCGCGTCATCGGGGTCATCGAGGTGATCAACCGCTTGGATGGGCTCCCATTTATCGAAGACGACCAGACCTTACTTTCCGCCTTTGCCGGTCAGGCAGCGGTCGCCATTGAAAATGCCAGACTATACACACTAACAGATCAGGAACTCGCGGCGCGCGTGGAGGAACTCTCGGTGATGCAACGCATCGATCGCGAGCTGAATGCCAGCCTTGAAATTGACCGCGCCATGCGCATTACGCTGGAATGGGCAATGCGCCAATCAGGGTCTGAAGCCGGATTGATCGGTATGCTTGCGGAAAATGATAATTTGAGAGTGATGGCCCACCAAGGCTATGGCGATCTCATCGAGAACATCACAAACGACCTGTTGCCCTTGAATATGCCCTCCATGAAACTGGCGATGGAAACCTCACAACCGCAACAATACTCGCTCCAATCGCAAAATGAAGATAGAATCCTCCCGAACGCGCATACGCAACTTGTCATTCCAATTCGCCGAGAATCTAACGTGATCGGATTGATCTTTACAGAAAGCACCAGCGACACCCAACAAGACGTAGCCTTCCTCAACCGGCTCAGCGATCACGCAGCTATTGCGATCTCAAACGCCCAACTCTATCATGAAGTTCAACGCGCAAATGAAGCCAAGAGTGAATTTGTATCCTTTGTTGCCCATGAGCTGAAGAATCCGATGACCTCCATCAAGGGCTACACAGAACTCCTGGCCGGCGGCAAAGTGGGTGAGATCAACGAGATGCAGTCCAATTTCCTGAACACCATCCATGCCAATGTCGAACGTATGGCCACGCTCGTTTCGGATCTCAATGACAATTCGAAAATTGAAGCCGGTCGTCTGCGGCTGGAGTACAAAGCAGTGGATGTCCATGAATTAACCGAGGAAGTCACCAAATCTACCAGCCGCCAGATCGAAGACAAGAAACAAGTCATCAAGGTTGAAATGCCCGAAGAGTTACCCAAGATCTGGGTGGACCAAGTCCGAGTGGGTCAAGTGCTGACCAACTTGATCAGCAACGCGCACAAATACACACCTGAAGGTGGCGAAATCATTTTGGGTGCAGAAATATCTGCCAATCAATGGGACCCTAAGGGGGCTGCCCAGGTCGTGCACATGTGGGTCAAAGACAATGGAATCGGTATCAGTCAGGAGGACCAGGAAAAGATATTTACGAAATTCTTCCGGTCCGAGGACCAGAAAGCGCGCGAAGCTCCTGGTACTGGATTGGGTTTGAATATCACCAAAAGTTTGGTCGAAATGCAGGGCGGCCAAATTTGGTTTGAAAGCGAATACCGTAGCGGGACAACCTTCCACTTCACCATACCTGTTGCAGAGGATTAGATGACACTTTATGCTGCGGTAGGACACGCCCAATCGCAAGACGGTCGCGAAGCCAGTTTACAAGCCACGCACCATGCTCTGAATCGACTTGCTGCTGTTACACCCGGATTAGGAATTACGATCTCTTCTCACAATTACCAGCCCAGGCATGTTGCCAGTGGGGCCTCAAGTCTGCTGGGGGATGCACCAGTGATTGGTTTCAGCGCGCCTGCCGGCCTGACGGGAGAAGGTTTGCATTCCCATTCAGTGGTCGTCGCGGTCCTGAGCGGCGATAACCTGGATGCCCGTGCACACTGGCTGCCCGGATATGCCCAGAGCAGCCGGGAGACCGCCTCCCAGTTGAGCATCCTGAGTGAAGGACAGAAAGCCAAGAATGTCCTGTTCTTCGCGGACGGATTTAATGGGGATGCTGAACAATTCTGCGATTCAATTTCACCGACCGCCACCAAAGTCATGGGCGGTCTTTCAGCGGGCGACTTGCACACCGGCATGAATTATCAGATCGCCGGCAATCAAACGGGCACCGGCGCCCTGGCTGCATTGACCCTGCATGGAAATCTGCGCATTGGGGTTGGTTCGGCGCACGGCTGGGAACCGGTTGGGACGCAAATGCGCGTCACGCGCTCGCGCGGATTCTGGCTGCGAACTCTTGATGCCAGGCCTGCTTCGGAAACATACGCGGAGTTGTTTGGATACCCTGCCCGCGAGTGGGGTTTCCCGCCTCTCAGCCAGATGGCGCGCTTATATCCTTTGGGCGTGGAACTTGGCGAAGAACTGATCATACGCTCCCCAATTCGAGTTGAAGCAGATGGCAGTTTTCGCATGAACGGACCCGTCAGGGATGGAGCCGACGCCTTTGTCCTGGTCGGCAGCCGGGAGGCTTGCCAGCGGGCGGCCCAGCAGGCAGCCCAACAGGCCCTGAGGAACCTGGAAGGAGCCAAACCTGCCTTTGCCCTGGTGCTCGTAGATATTGCCTGGCAGATGCTTCTTAAAGCCACTCCAGGTATAGAAATTGCAGCCATTCAGGACATCCTTGGCGAGGACGTGCCACTGGCAGGAGGCTACACGCTGGGGCAAGTTGTACCGGATAAGGACGGTGCCCCCCCAAAGTTCCTGAACCAGCACATCGTCGTCATCCTCTTCGGAGAAGACAAGTAGAAGTGATGGAGTGGTAAGGATAAAAAAAACCGGCAATGACTGCCGGTTTTTTATCCTGATTTAGAGCGCTAGCTCCACCTGGGGTAAATTCTCAAACAATTCGGATTCCTGAGGAAACTCATAATCTTCCAGATTCCCACTAAGATAGGACTCATAAGCGGCCATATCAAAGTTGCCGTGTCCAGAAAGGTTGAACAGGATGATCCGTTTCTCTCCCTTGGCTTTGGCATCGAGAGCCTCGTCCATGGCGAGCCGAATGGCGTGCGAAGATTCCGGCGCAGGGATCACTCCTTCCGTTCTTGTAAAAGTCACTGCAGCTTCAAAAGTCGCTTTTTGCGGCACCGCTACCGCATTGATCAAGCCGGCATCACAAAATGCGGACAGACTTGGGGCCATACCATGGTAGCGCAAGCCTCCTGCATGGATGGTCGGGGGGACAAATTCATGCCCAAGGGTATACATTTTTACTACGGGAGCCATCTTGGCCGCATCCCCATAATCAAAGGTGTATTTGCCTTTGGTGATGGATGGAGTCGCGGTAGGCTCGACTACCAGCAGGCGTGTACGCTGTCCGTCTTTCAGGTTGGCTCGCAGGAAGGGATAGGCCAACCCAGCAAAATTTGACCCCCCACCCACACACCCGATGACTACATCCGGGTACTCTCCTGCCAATTCCATCTGCTTGAGGGCCTCTTCCCCGATGACTGTTTGATGCATTAACACGTGGTTGAGCACCGAACCCAGGCTATACTTTTTGACACCGCCGGATGTGGCAGCCACTTCGACAGCCTCCGAAATAGCGATGCCAAGTGAGCCGGGATTGTCGGCATCTTGTTCGAGTAAAGCTCGCCCATAATTCGTGCGATCCGTAGGGCTGGCAAAGACCTGGGCCCCAAACGTCTCCATCAGGATGCGACGGTAAGGCTTCTGCTGGTAGGATACTTTCACCATGTAGACTTCCAGGTCCAAATCAAACATGCTGCAGGCCATTGAGAGCGCAGAGCCCCACTGTCCTGCGCCGGTTTCTGTAGTCAGCGCCTTGGTTCCGGAAATCTTGTTATAAAAGGCCTGCGCGACAGCGGTATTCGGTTTATGACTGCCTACCGGTGAAGTGCCTTCATGCTTATAGTAGATATGAGCCGGCGTGTCCAGAAACTTTTCGAGGCGGCGGGCGCGTATCAATGGGGTAGGCCGCCAGAGTTTATAAATTTCCCGAACGTCTTCAGGGATCTCGATGTAGCGTTCTGTCGAGACTTCCTGTTGGATCAATTCCACCGGAAACAATACTTCCAGAAAATCCGGAGTGACTGGCTCGAGCGTATCAGGACGCAACACCGGAGAAGGTGCCACCGGGCTATCCGCCAGGATGTTGTACCAGGATTTCGGCAGATCGGTTTCGTTCAGTAAATAACGTGTTTGTTCAGACATTGGAACCTCCAATTCTTTCGATATAGCTTGGCGTTTCAAAAGAAACGGTAATCTTCTTTCCTCAAGTATTATCTAAGGTGGGTGAATTCATTCTATCTAAGCATATCTGTACTCCTTTGATGTGCCCAATTTCTCGGCAGTCCAACCAATTGCCCCATCTGCCTTGATCCTATCGGACAGTGAACGGTATGGATTATGTATAGCTTGATTAGGGAATGTACAGCAGCGAGCCATGCTCCAAACTGCTCCCTATCTTGGCACTCTGACCCCTAGCCCTGAATACCGATTCAGCGGTAAGGGAAAACCTATTGACCTCAGGTTGGCAATGTTGTTCCTGTAGCGGGTTCTCTTGAAAGAGTCTGGAGTCCATCACGTTTTCTGGTCGAGGTGTTTCGAATGGATGATTCATGCCTTCTCCTTTTCCTGATCTTTGGACGTGGAAGGGGCTTTGGGGTAACAAAAAAGCGCCCATCCCAATCTGGGACGAACGCTTTCGCATCCGTGGTGCCACCCAACTTAGCCTGGCTCTTCATCTTAAAAAAAAGCCCCTGATGAAGCATCAGGGGAGAAGCCAGCCTCACTCGTTCAGGTACGCTCTTCAATGAGTTATACCCTAGCTCGATAACGGGAGCAGCCCGGCACAGGTTACTGAATTGTGTTCACCTTGCAGCTCAAAGGTCCATTCGGGGCTGTCGTTTCGGGCAGGCTTTCACCAGGAACCTGCTCTCTGTACCGACGTTCAGCACGTACTCGTCCTCGTCGCAGCTTTTTATTTTGGCTGATTATATCCAAATTGGTGTACTTGTCAAGCCCAGGTTGCCTGGTATCCAGGGCTTTCTTAAAGTAACAGGATCAAGGCAAAGGCCTTGTCTGTGTGGGCATCAAAGAACCTTCTAGCATCGGGCATATAGCGATAGTTGAGTTTACCGATCAAGAGCCCGATCACGAGATTGTTAATGCAGGCCATAGCCTGAGCGAGGGTGCCTTTTGTCATACGCGTACGATCTTCGTTCAGGGTGACATCCCTGCGATAATGTAATCCATTCTCGATACCCCAATAAGACTGCGTCATCTCGAGCAACACAGTCGGGGAGACTTTGTCCCTGGGCAAGCTGGTGAACCCATAACGGATTTGCTGGTTGAATTCGCCAGTCTTGGTGGAAGTATAACGAAGATCCAGCATAAAGACCTGTTCCAGATAAGGCCACTGCAGATAGTCTTTCAACTGGCTGCTCACGGTTATGGTGCGTACTTCCAAACGCCCGTGCCCTTTGCTCACTTCTTTGGCGGTCTCAAAGTCTTTCGGCAGACGCCCCACGCCTGGCATGGGATCTGGCTCGGGCTCAAACCATAAGCGAATGTTCTCTTCCATCTCGGGCTGATTGCCCTTCGCAAACCAAACGTAATCCCCTCCGGCTTCCACAATCTGGATGGACGCCTCTCTTTGGGTGTGTAAAGCATCTCCCATGACTACTTTTTCCCGTAAATCCACCATTTTCAGTAGTTTTAGCGCTCCTGGTATCTCAGCCCCCTTACCGTCTAGCTTGACTTCCATCAAGACGATCCCCTGGCTGGGCAAGTATGCTGCCAGGAGATAGGTGCCCTCCTGTCGCTCATCAAGGGTGCCTCTCAAGACCTTGCCATCGATAGATATCAGCACTTGTTTGCCAAAGAACCTCTTCTCTTCTGTGAGATATGCGCTTGCCACTTGCTCTAGCTCATCGACCGAGATCACTTCTCCTAAGATGCGGCGATAGGTGCTGTGATGTGGCATGGCCTTGTATTTCAACCTCAACACCTCAATGAATT
>CAZULT010000052.1:0-31004 GCA_964621295.1 uncultured Anaerolineaceae bacterium
ATGAGAACGGCGTCTGGACATACAGCCTTGAAGATGTTTGGGCAGGCTTGCAGGACAGTTTTCACAAGATTGGCAACGATGTTCTTGAAAAGTACAGCACTCCGCTCAAGACCATTGGCGTCATCGGTTTCAGCGCCATGATGCATGGCTATATGGCATTCGATAAGGATGGAAATCAACTCGTCCCGTTTCGTACATGGCGCAATACCATTACTGGACAGGCATCAGAACAACTCACTAAACTGTTCCAGTTCAACATTCCACAGCGTTGGAGCATTGCCCATCTTTACCAGGCGATATTGAATAAAGAATCCCATGTTGGGAATATTAGCCATCTGACCACGCTGGCGGGTTATGTCCATTGGAGACTGACGGGGAAAAAGGTGCTGGGTACTTGCGAAGCATCGGGCATGTTCCCCATCAAAAGCAAGACCAACGAATTCGATGAAAACAAGATCGAGCTGTTCAACGAACGGCTCAAAGTTGAAAACATCACTTGGAAGCTCCAAGACATCTTGCCCAAAGTGCTTGTTGCAGGTGATGCTGCAGGCGTACTTACTGAAGAAGGCGCAATACTTCTTGATCCCACGGGAGGACTGCAAGCGGGCATCCCACTCTGTCCGCCCGAGGGCGACGCAGGAACAGGCATGGTCGCGACAAACAGCGTTGCAGAACGAACGGGAAATGTTTCCGCAGGAACATCCGTCTTTGCCATGATCGTTTTGGAGAAGGCTCTATCGAAGGTATACCCCGAGATCGATATGGTGACGACACCCACAGGCAAGCCTGTGGCCCTGGTACATAGCAACAACTGCACTTCCGATCTCAATGCCTGGGTCGATCTGTTCCAAGAATTCACCAATACGCTTGGTGTGGAGATCAGTCAATCCAGGCTGTTTGAAATGTTATATCGAAAGGCACTTACGGGCGATGCGGATTGCGGCGGGCTCCTTGCCTACAATTATTTTTCGGGCGAGCACATCACGCACCTTGAGGAGGGGCGCCCACTGTTCGTCCGTACACCCGAAAGCTGTTTCACACTTTCGAACTTCATGCGTGTGCACTTGTTCTCTTCGCTTGGCGCATTGAAGATCGGATTGGACATTCTCTTTGAACAGGAAAAAGTGAAGGTCGACCAGATCCTCGGTCACGGCGGCTTCTTCAAAACAAAGGAAGTGGGTCAAAAGATCATGGCGGCGGCGGTGAACGTCCCTGTATCTGTGATGGAGACCGCAGGCGAAGGTGGCGCATGGGGAATTGCGTTGCTTGCCTCCTATATGCTCAATAAGGAGAACGAACCCTTGGAAACCTATCTCTCCAACAAGGTCTTTGGAGGAGAAAATGGTACGACGATCGCTCCCAATCAAGGGGATGTCAATGGTTTTGCAGTGTTCATGGAACGCTACAAAAAAGGGCTTGTCATCGAAAGAGCCGCTGTGGATGGACTGAAGTAAAAAGGTAGGTCACACTTGTAACGTGACCTACGAATCGGAGAAACCATGTTGGAACGATTGAAGGAACAGGTATTTCGGGCAAATCTATTGCTCCCCAAGCACGGTCTCATCACCTTTACCTGGGGGAATGTATCAGGTATCGACAGGGAGCAGGGGCTTGTGGTTATAAAACCCTCGGGCGTTCCCTATGAGGAGATGAGGGCGGAGGACATGGTGGTCGTGGAAGTGGAGACGGGAAAGACTGTGGATGGAAGTTTAATACCTTCTTCCGATACGCCGACGCATCTCGAGCTCTATAAAGCGTTTTCCAACATTGGCGGCGTCGTACATACTCATAGCCGTTGGGCAACAACCTTTGCACAGGCAGGTCGCGGCATCATGGCGCTTGGTACAACGCAAGGCGATTATTTCTATGGTGAGATTCCCTGCACCCGAAAAATGACAAAAGTCGAGATCGAAGGCGAATACGAGAAGGAAACGGCTTTGGTAATCATGGAAACCTTCCAAGGGAAAGATCCGGATGTCATCCCCGCGGTCCTTGTCCACAGCCACGGTCCATTTGCATGGGGCACCGATCCCACGGACGCCGTCCACAATGCTGTGGTGTTGGAGGAGGTCGCATTCACGACCTTCCACGCATTGCTGCTTGAGCCGGGTATTCCGCCCATGCAGCAGGAGTTGTTGGATAAGCACTATCTGAGAAAGCACGGCGCAAATGCCTACTATGGGCAGACAAAAAAGTCGTAATAAGGAGAATAACCAGTGATTGATTTAAAACAATACGAAGTCTGGTTCGTGACGGGCAGTCAGCATCTTTATGGCCCGAAAACACTTGATAAAGTAGCCGAGCATTCGCGCGAAATCGCAGGGTTTTTGAACGATTCGGCCCAGATTCCAGTGAAGGTAGTGTTCAAGCCAGTCTTGACTACGCCTGAAGCAATCCGCAAATTGTGCCTGGAAGCCAACTCTGCCAATAGGTGTGTAGGAATGATCACCTGGATGCACACTTTTTCACCCGCAAAAATGTGGATTTCCGGATTGAACCTACTCTTTAAGCCATTTCTGCACCTGCACACCCAGTACAACCGTGAAATCCCCTGGTCTGAGATCGATATGGATTTCATGAACCTCAACCAGTCCGCACATGGAGATCGTGAGTTTGGTTTCATCGGCAGCCGCATGCGACTCAATCGCATGGTTGTTGTCGGTCACTGGGGGGAGGAGGATGTGCAGGCCGAAATCGGTATCTGGACGCGCGCCGCCAGCGCCTGGGCCGACTGGCAGGGCGCAAAGATCGCCCGCTTCGGCGATAACATGCGCGATGTGGCTGTCACCGAGGGGGATAAAGTCGAGGCGCAAATCCGCCTTGGATATGATGTCTATGGCTATGGAGTCGGGGATCTGGTCCGGGCGGTGAACGATGCCTCGGAGGGCGATGTCCAAAAGATGGCAGAAGCGTATCTGGATGAATATGATGTTGTTTCCGCACTCCAGCCAAATGGAGAAAGATACGACTCTCTCATCGAAGGAGCACGCATCGAAGTAGGGTTGCGCAATTTCCTGGAAGGGGGAACCTTCAAAGCCTTCACGACAACCTTCGAAGATCTACATGGACTCGCGCAATTGCCGGGTCTGGCAGTACAACGGCTGATGCGCGATGGCTATGGCTTCGGTGCCGAGGGCGATTGGAAGACGTCAGCGTTGGTGCGTGCCATGAAAGTAATGAGCGCCGGCTTGAAGGGTGGCGTCAGTTTCATGGAAGACTACACTTATCATTTCAGCGCCTCTGGCGACAAAGTGCTGGGTGCGCATATGCTTGAAATTTGCGAGTCGATTGCGGCTACAAAACCCAAACTGGAAATCCTGCCGCTTTCGATCGGCGGTAAAGGCGATCCCGTGCGCCTGATCTTCGATGCGAACACAGGCTCCGCTATCGGCGCTTCGATCATGGACATGGGTCAGCGCTTCCGCCTGGTTGCGAATGTTGTAGATGTCGTCCCGACAGATGCTCCGCTTCCGAAGTTGCCGGTTGCACGCGCATACTGGTCGCCGCGTCCCAGTTTGAAAACCGCCGCAGCGGCCTGGATCTATGCAGGTGGCGCGCATCACACCAGCTTCAGCTATTCCGTCACGGCCGCGCACTTACGCGATTTTGCCGAAATGGCTGCCCTTGAATTCCTGCTGATCGACGAAAACACAAAGCTGGACGAGTTCAAGAAGGAATTGCGCTGGAACGATTTGTATTACCAATTGAACCGTAGCTTGTAAGATTACACCTCAAAGGACGTCAATGGTATAGATCTGGTAGGGTGAGAACCCGTCATTATCGTTATTCGAAACGGAGATGAAATGCACGAGAGGACTTTAATCCAACCTGTTGTTTTTACCCTCATTCTGACCAGCATGCTGCTGACCGCCTGTGGGCAATCCGCCTCCCCTCCAACCGCCGAGCCTGTATCCGTCCCGCAAGGGGCTACCGACACGCCCGAATGGTTCGACATCGAATTGACCGACGTGCAGAACGGCGAGACCTTTACCATGAATGACTATGCCGGGAAGGTCGTACTGGTCGAGACCATGGCCATATGGTGCCCTAACTGTATTATTCAGGCAACCCAGGTCAGGAAATTCCACGAAGCCCTTGCGAATCCAGATGATCTGATTTCGATCAGTCTGGATGTTGATGTGAACGAAGACGAAGCCTCGTTGAAGGAATATGCTTCAAGTTATCGCCTCGACTGGCATTTTGCAGTTGCACCACTAGGAGTTGCCCGTGCTCTTGGAAACTTATACAGCGCCGAGTATTTGAATCCGCCGCTTTCACCCATGCTGGTCATCGATCGCGAAGGCAATGTTCATCAATTGGAATATGGCATAAAGGATGCCGAAACACTCCAAAATATCGTCGAACCCTACCTGGCGCAATAAGTGACAATGGGTAGCCTGGCTATTACATCTCTACTGCTCGGTCTTTTGGCTACTACCAGCCCTTGTATCTTGCCGCTATACCCAGGCTTTTTAGCCTATTTGAGCGGTCAAAGTGAAATCGGCCGACCGAAATATTTCCTGGGTCTGTTCGTGCTTGCTGGCGTGCTGAGCATGATGCTCGCCCTGGGAGGCTTGATCGCCTTGCTGGCAGTTCCCACAGGAAACATATTAGCCTACATCATCCCCCTGGCAGATTCGTTAATTCTACTCCTCGGGGTGCTGCTATTGTTTGATCGCAATCCATTCAAAACGCTGCCTCAAATTCAAATCCCGGTGTTACAGCATCCTTTCCTCAACGCGTATACGTACGGCCTGCTGTATGGCCCAATTGCGCTGCCCTGCTCAGGGCCATTGGTGGTTGGTATTTTTGCTCTCTCTTTTACTGCCGGTGAAGCTTTGAGTAAATTGTGGGTCTTTCTGTGGTTTGGGCTTGGGTTCGGCTTGCCCCTATTCGTTCTTTCCCTGCTATCCGGGACATTACAACGCCAATTGACCACCCTGTTTGCCCGTCATAGCCGGATAGTCAATATCGTGGGCGGATTGCTGCTGATTAGCGTTGCCATCTACGATGTGAGTAAGAACTGGGACTTGTTACAGTTCTTCTTCTCTTGATTCACAAATAGGACCTTTTGAAAGTTAATGGTATGAAACAGGAACCACGAAACTATGCAGTACTCTGGGATATGGACGGTGTGTTGGTGGATACTGGCAAATTCCATTATGACTCCTGGAAAAGAACCTTCGATGAATTAGAGATTCCCTTTAACCAAGATGATTTCAGGAAAACATTTGGCATGAACAATACCGGAATATTGGAATGGGTGCTTGGAAGAAAGCCAAAACCTGATGAAGTTGCCAAAATCAGCGAAAAAAAGGAGTCTCTATTCCGGGAATTGGTGAGGGGAAAGGCAAAATTGTTGCCCGGGGTTCTAAAGTGGCTAAGACAATTCCAAGCATGGGGAATCAAACAAGCAATCGCATCCTCTGCCCCTCCTAAAAACATTGAAGTATTGGTTGCGGAGTTGAAAATCGAAGATTATTTTGATGCTGTTGTTTCGGGGTTTGACCTGGCTGGAAAACCCAACCCCGATATTTTCCTGAAAGCGGTTAAAACCATTCAGGTTCACCCGGAAAATTGTATCGTCATCGAAGATGCAATCGCAGGAGTTGAAGGTGCAAAAAGGGCGGGGATGAAATGCATTGCAGTGACGACTACGAATCATGCCAATGCATTAGGAAAAGCAGACTGCATTTTTAAAGATTTGGGGGAAATGAAAAAAGAAACCTTTTTATCCTTATTGGCTAATGGTTGAACCCAATAGCCCGATACAAATAAGATACTTTTGAGCACAGATTTCTTTGTTTTTCTTGCTGAAGTAAACAGAGCAGCGCATCATGTGACGGAGGTATTGGATGCTGTATCCTGTAGGGAGCCGTTGCTTGCAAAGACATGTGCTTATTTAAAACTGGAAGGCAACTGTTGCTAAAGGAGATAGTCGCCTGAACTTCTCCAGATTAATCGGCAATTCCTCCAGTTTGCTACGGCTTTCGAAGCGCTTTATGGGCGAGAATTGCTCGACATTCAAACGAGAGCGTTCGAGATAGATTTCATTAGTGGTATGCTGATAGCGAAGTGCCCCGCATTCACGAAATGCGCGGCACTTTTTCTTCTTGTTTTTAATGACCGGACCTTTTGTATCGAAATCTTCGATACCACTGCCGCGGCTGGCATTTAAGGCGCGGAGGATACCGCCTCGCCAAACAGGTGCTTTTGGAAGAAGAACGCCACGTTCACCAGCCCGATCATGACCGGCACCTCGATCAAGGGGCCGATCACCGCCGCAAAGGCAACACCACTGTTGATGCCGAAGACAGCCACCGCCACGGCAATCGCCAGTTCAAAGTTGTTGCTAGCCGCCGTGAATGACAGCGTGGTTGTCTTGGAATAGTCCGCGCCCACCGCCCGCCCCATGAAGAACGAGACCAAAAACATCAGCACGAAGTAGATGAGTAGCGGAATGGCGATGCGCACCACATCCAGCGGGATGGTCAGGATCAGTTCGCCCTTGAGAGAGAACATCACCACGATAGTGAACAGCAGGGCAATCAAGGTCATTGGGCTGATCTTTGGGAGGAATTTCTTGTGGTACCAGTCCTTGCCACGGCCGCGCACCAGGAAGAAGCGTGTGAAGAAACCTGCAAGGAAAGGGATGCCCAGGTAAATGAACACGCTCTTCGCGATCTCGCCGATGGTAATATCCACCACCGAGCCGGTCAGCCCAAACCAGGTCGGCAGCACGGTGATGAAGACCCAGGCATACACACTGTAGAAAAGCACCTGGAAGATGCTGTTGAACGCCACCAATCCGGCGGCATACTCATGATCGCCCTTGGCGAGTTCGTTCCATACGATCACCATCGCAATGCAGCGCGCCAGCCCGATCAAAATCAGACCGGTCATATACTCAGGAGAATCGCGCAGGAAGATGATCGCCAGCACGAACATCAAGATCGGGCCGATGACCCAGTTCTGAACCAGCGAGAGTCCCAATATCTTCCAGTTGCGGAAGACGTCGCCGAGTTCATCGTAATGCACCTTGGCCAGCGGCGGGTACATCATCAGGATCAGACCGATCGCGATCGGGATATTGGTGGTACCGACCGAGACGGCTGCATTGAAGACCTGGACGGTAACGGGGAGCAGATACCCGATACCTACCCCAAGAGCCATGGCCAGGAAGATCCACAGCGTCAGGTAGCGGTCTAGGAACGAAAGACGTTTTGAAGGCTCGTTTGCCATTGCTTCTCCAATTCGTTACTTTCCACATTGTCCGATCGCCGGCCCAACCACACCCAGCGCTCTCAGGCGCCTTCCAACGCATCGCTGACCCAGGTGGTCACCTCAGCCGGGGTCGGGATACGCCCGGAGCAGACCACCTTTTCGTTGATCACCAGGCCCGGCGTGGAGAGGAGATTATAGGCTGTGATGTCGTTGTAGTCGGTCACCTTGTGGACTTCCGCCTCAAAGGCCAGGTCCTCCACCACTTTGCGCGCGATCTGCTCCACGCGTTTGCAGTTGGCGCAACCCGAACCAAGGATCTTGATGGTAAGCATGATTTCCTCCAGATTAGATTGAGTGTGCAAGTGCAGTGGTGTCCACCTTCCGGCGGTTCACCAACCACAGGATTCCGGCTATTATCACCAGGAATAGGGTCAAATACAGCGCAACCAGGCCGAGACTGGCGCCGTCAACCCAGGCACCGTAGATCAGCCCGGCCAGGGTACTGAACAGCGCCACCCAGCCCACGTAGGTCCAGGCTCTGATGCGCCCGATAATGGCAGCTGTGATCAGGATGCTTTGCAGGCTGAGTTCTGGGTCCGAGATCAGGTAGGCCAACAGGGGCCCGCGATGCATGCCCAGGTCCAGGAACATGCGGGCGATAGGCACTTCCACCAGGGTGGGAAAGTACATGAACACCCCAAAGAGCACGCCGGCGAAGTTACCCAGGACGGTGTTGCTCCCGGCAACGGCTTCGATCCATTCGGGTTTGATCAGCTCACGGAAGACTCCGACCGCAAAGACGCCCACAATAAGAAGTGGAAATATTTGCTTGACGAACTTCCACGACTCCCACAGGAAATCGCGGGTTTCCTCAAGGTTCAACTGGGTTTTGAGCATCCACCCCAGAATAAATACCGAAAGCAGCACGCCGAGGAACTTGCCGGTCAAAGCAATGGTCAACCCGCCCGGATAGGGCGTCATGCCAAGAGCGGCCACCAGCAGAGTCAGGCCGACCAATCCGATGGAAGTCCAGGTCCAGGTGTTGAAACCTTCGTGGATGCGCTCGATACCCTTCCATGATGTCAGTCCGATCAGGGCAAGCATACCAATCAGGATGGCTCCCTGAGCCGTGAGGCCTTCTTCGCCGCGAGCCGGATCAATGGGCACCAGGCGGGACAGGAAAGCCTGGAAAGTGTCCATGCCGCCGATGGATAATTCGAATTGGGTGTAGGTATGCTTGAGGGCATCGATCTGGAAAGTACCTGCCACCAGCAGCGCTACCAGCAGAAGCATAAATACGACCGCGGAGCGGCGCATGGCCGCCTGTCCGGCAAACATGGTATCCGTGGCTTTATCGTGTTCGACGTCCGCCTCCCGAAAGAGCAGCGCCATGAGCAGGCCCACGCCGACGCCGAAGGCCAGTGAGAGCAGCAAGCGCGCAAGGGCCAGGTCCATCCCGATCACGCCGCCGGTATAGACCAGCGCCAGGATGTTGATGGCTGGCGCGACAAACAGGAAGGTGATAGCCGGGCCGATACCTGCGCCCTTTTTGTATATTCCGGCAAACAGCGGGATCACTGTACAGGAGCAGACCGCCAGCAGGAAACCCGCCGCTGCTGAAGCCGGGTAAGAGATGAACTTGGGTGTGTTGCGTCCCAAAAAGCGCGTGATAGTCTCTTTGGGAATCATTGCTGTCATGGCCCCAGCAATGTAGAATGCGGGCAGCAGACACAGTAGCACATGCGCTGCCAGGTAGGAAGCCAGGTTGCCCAGGCCGCTGGATAGAAGTTGTAGGAGAAATCCTAAGATGTCCATGTGATCCTTTTATGCACGCCCGTTCACCGGTAGTTCTCCGGCAAAGCTATGGCCTTCCGATGCACATTTGGGGCATTCGCAATCGGTGTGGTCCCGAATGAAAAGCGCCTCTTTTGAGAAGCCCATGCTCTCACCTGCCGTCATGATCAGGTCCAGGATTTCAGGTTTTACCAGCCGATAGTAAATGTACTTGCCCTCGCGCCGGGAGGAAATGATGTTCGTCTTGCGTAAGGTCATCAAGTTTTGGGAAATATAGGCCTGCCGCAACCCAAGCAAGGATTCGAGATGGCACACGCAGGCTTCACCTGTGCCGATGGCAAGCAGAATCTGCACGCGCACCGGTTTACTGATGGAAGCCAACAGCTCGCCAATCTTTTCGTGGGGTGCAATTTGTTTTTTCATATTCCAACTCCTGAATATATTACAGGATACATTCGTAAATTGGAATATGATATATGTCACCCAAATGTCACTTAATCAAGGAAAAACCCCACCAGACCTTTTCCTATTATCCCCCGTTGTGGTGTGCACACGCTTTCTTTCAGCAAGCTCGTGGACCTTCCCGGTTGCGCGGTTGCCGGGTCATCCCAGGGTCACAACGATTTCATGCTCCTGTCCATCGTCTCGCAGGGGAATAGCATCGTCGGGCAGGGGCTGGCCATCCATGATCACCTGGATTACAGCACGGTAGGCGCCGGCCGGATTCTCGACGCGGATGCGATACTTCGCATTACCGAACGCATAGTCCAGTGAATACGTACGCCATTCCGGGGGAATGCTGGGTTGTATCCGTAATGTATCTCCGCTGCGACATAATCCGAGAATGGCTTCCAGCCCCAGACGGTACATCCATGCAGCGGAACCGGTGTACCACGTCCAGCCGCCCCGGCCGGTATGCGGCGCTGCGGCGCCAATATCCGCAGCGACGACATACGGTTCTACGCGGTAATGACGGGCTTTCCCAGGTGTGTCAGCATGGTAAACCGGATTGGTCATGTGGTAGAGCGCCGAAGCGCGCTCACCTTGCTTCAATTCCGCAAAAGCCCAGATCGCCCACAACGCTGCGTGGGTGTACTGCCCGCCGTTCTCGCGCACGCCGGGCGGGTACGCTTGAATGTAACCGGTATCCTTCCGGGTGCGGTCGAAAGGCGGGGCAAAGAGCAAGACCAGGCCCTCCTCCGGGCGCACAAGCCGGTTGTAGACAGAGGCCATGGCTTTGGAGGCGCGTTCCGGCGCGGAAGCGCCCGAAAGCACAGCCCATGATTGGGCCAGCGAGTCGATCTGGCATTCCAGACTTTCAAACGCGCCCAATGGTGTACCGTCATCGTAGTAAGCGCGCCGGTACCAGTCGCCGTCCCAACCGCTACCTTCCAGCGCCTGACGTAACGGCTCCAGGCGGGAGCGAAAATCGCTGGCCTGTTCGTTGTCCCCAATGCGCTCGCAGATCTCTGCGAAGGTCTCCAGGTTGGCGTACAGGAACCAGCCCAGCCAGATGCTTTCCCCCTGCCCCTTCACGCCAACTTGGTTCATGCCATCATTCCAATCGTGCGCGCCCATCAGTGGCAGGCCATGACTTCCCTGTGTCGCCCCTTTAAGGAGTGCCCGTCGGCAGTGCTCGTAAAGACTCTCCTTCTCGTCGCTAACAGGAAACAACCCGTATCGTTCTTGCTCGTCCGCCTTCAGCGAATCCGCATAAAGGAAGGGGATGCGCTCGTCCAAGATCGACTCATCGCCGGTGGTCGCGACATAATGCGCGGTGAGGTAGGGTAACCAGAGCAGGTTATCGGAACAGCGAGTGCGGATGCCGCGTCCTGCCGGGGGATGCCACCAGTGCAGAACGTCGCCCTGCTCGAATTGGTGGCGCGCAGCGCGTAGAATGTGTTCGCGCGTCAGGTCAGGCCGTGTATGGACCAGGGCAGCCACATCCTGCAATTGGTCGCGGAAACCAAACGCCCCGCTCGATTGGTACAGTGCGGTACGGCCCCAGATGCGCGAAGCCAGCGACTGGTACAGCAGCCAGCGGTTGAGCATCAGGTCCATGCCCGCATCCGGCGTCTTCACCTGCACCCGCCCCAGGATCGCTTCCCAGCTCTGGCGTACAGAATCTAGGGCTGCCTGCACATGTTCGATCTTCTTGTAATGGGAGATGAGATGCTCCGCCTCGGCGCGATCCGCGCCTTCCCCAAGAAGGAAGGTGACCTCCTTCGCCTCGCCGGGTGCGAGCCAGAGCACCAGCTGGGCCGCCGCGCACGGATCGCTCCCGGCCTGCAGGCTGCCAGCCAGCCCCACCCGTCCCAACGCCGCAGGATGACGGTAACTGCCGTGCCTCCCCAAGAATTCCATGCGGTCGGCCGTGATGGAACTCAATTCGCGCGTTGATGCCAAGAACGCCACGCTCTGCCCGTATTCCAGGTTGTAGGGGTTGCGCGCCAACAAAGCCAGGTGTTCATTGGAGAACTCGGGCACGAGGTAGGGGGCGCCTTCTTCGCGGGTCGTGCCGAGCACCCACTCGGCATAATAGGTCACACCGATACGGCGCATATGTGAGGCCTTGTTTTCAAGACGAAGCTGTACGATCTTAACAGGCGCGTCCGGGGCGACGAAGACAGACAGGCTCTGCTGCATCCCGTGGCTGGCGTGCTCGAAGGTAGTAACCCCCGCCCCATGCCTGATCAAATAAGGCGCATCGGCACGGGCAGGCAGCGGCGTGGGAGACCAGTACTGGCCCGTATCCTCGTCTCGCAGGTAGATTGCCTCGGCCGGCGGGTCGCGGACCGGGTCATTGCGCCAGGGAGTCAGGCGATTCTCGCCGCTGTTATGTGCCCAGGTGCAGCCCAGACCCGCCTCGGTGACGAGACAGCCGAACTCGGGTTGGGCAATGATGTTGCTCCACGGCGCCGGCGTCCACTGGCCGGGTTCGAGATAGATAACATATTCACGCCCGTCCGGAGTGAAGCCGCCTAATCCATTATCAAAGAGCAGGCCGGAAGGCCGTTCGATAGGCTCGGCAGCTTCGGGAATGGCGTCCGGCTTCAACGACAGGACCAGAGCCGGCAGGCGCGGAGGTTGATGCTCCAATTTTTTCAGTTGATGCTCGAGAGGACCCTGCTCCTCGTCCAGGACAGCGCGGGCGGCGGACTCCAAAAGGATACGCTCGGCTTCATTCATCTGATCCTCTCCCAGGACGAAGATTCCGCCACGCTTGTTGAGCCAGTTTTCGCTCCCATTGCGCGCCAGGATACGGTGGATCTGCTCACTCAGACCCTCATCGTAGCTGGTTTCGCGCCGATTGAGGATGACCAGATCGATCATCAAGCCGCGCCGGCGCCAGTAGGTGTGCGCCTGAAGCAGTTCGTTGAGCAGAGACATGCCGCTCTCATCCTTGAGCCTTACCAGTAAGATAGGGTAATCGCCGGAAATAGTAAACGGCCACAGCCCGGGCTGGCCGAGCGTGTTAGCAGCGATCGCAGCAGGCGCGGCGCGCAAAACGTTGGAAGGATAAAGCAGCGTCGAAAGCAGTTTTTGGATCTGCTCCAACGGCAGAGAAAGTTCAAGTTGGGCGAGTTCCCGTTCAGCCTCCCGGCGCGATTCACCAATGGCGCGGTTCAGGCGCGCCCACTGCCGGTAGCGCTCGACCAGATCGAGCGCCTCTTTGCGCGAGCTGGCCGCCAGGGTCACAAAGGCGAGTTGCGTGATCTCGTACGGGATTAGATCGATCTCGACTTGCATGGCCATAACCGGGTCGAGCGTTGCGCCCGTGCTGTTGGACAGTTGCCCTTTGAGCAAGGCGGCCGGGGCACGCGCGCTGCCGCCGCGACCCAGAAAGGTAGCGCGGTCGGTCTCAACAGCGCTGGGAGCGGTATGAGCATTCTCACCTGTCACAAAGTGCGCCAGATAGACGGGTTTTTCCTGCGAGTCGCGTAAACGGCGGCGGAAGAGCAGCACGCCTTCTGCCTCCAGATACTCGCTCTCAATGAACAGGTTGTTGAGCGCCGGGTGATGCCGGTCGGCAGCCTGGCTGCCGAGGATGACCTCGGCGTAACTCGTGAGCGCCAGATGGCGCGCATGCAGGCTGTGGTTGGTAAGTGTGACCCGGCGAATTTCCACATCATCATCGGCAGCGATGGTAATGGAGGTGCGCAACGAAATATCGTCGTCGCGCCGTTCGAATACGACCTTGTGCGGGAAGAAACGCACATACTGGCTCACAGGCGAGATACCCATAGGCTGGAAGGCCCCGGACCACAATTTGTCGTTATCCCTATCTTGTACGTACAACCACATCCCATATTCATCGAGGGTGGTGTCGGCACGCCAGCGCGTCAGGTCGATCTCGCCCCAGCGGCTGTATCCGCTCCCCGCGGCGGTGGTCAACAGGCTGTAATCCCCGTTGGTCAGGCTGTGAAGTTGAGGCACTGCCGTATGGGGTGTGACCTGCCAGGATTTAAACGAAACCGGCACCGGGATGGGCTGGATCGAACCGATCTCCTGCGGCTGGGGATGTTCGATCGGTGCGCGGCTGGAAGTCTGTTCCTGTAACAGCAGTTCCACGCTCTTGATGCGCGGGTCAGCAAAGAACCGGCGCGGCATGGGCCCCCCTTTCAACTGGTTGGTAAGCGCCAATAAGGCCATGCCCTGATGGTGCGCCATGTAAGAACGCACGATGGCGTGCTCCTGCCCCGCCGCCAGCCTCTCAGGGGTGAAATCAACCGCCTCGTACAGACCGTAGAGACCGAGCATATCCATGCGTTTGAAGCGTTCGAGGTTTTCAACGACAGCCTGGGGCGCAAACGGCAGCGACAGGATGGAGGCGTAAGGGGTCACCACAAGGTCATCAGCCAGCCCGCGTTTATACCCCATACCGGGTACTCCAAAGGAACGATACTGGTACACCTGGTTGGCGTCGAAATAATAATAGCTGGACTCGGAGATGCCCCAGGGCACGTTCTTTTCGCGACCATATTCGATCTGGCGTTCGACCACGGCGCGGCAGCTTTGCTCCATAAGCGTATCGTGATAGCGCTCCAGAAAAAGCGTGGGCATCAGGTATTCGAACATACCGCCGCCCCACGAGATCAAAGCGCGCGCGCCTTTTACCTTGGTCAGCGGACGGGCAAGGTACAACCAATGACTCTGCGGCACGTCGCCGCGTGCGATGGCCAGCAAACTTGCCATGCGCGCCTCGGAGGCAAGCAAATCGTAGTAGTTGGGATCAAAGCGCCCCGATTCGACGTTGAAACCGATGTGGAAGACATGCCGCTGGGGATCGAAAAGGAAACCAAAATCCATCTTGCTAAAGTATCCATCGGCGCGCTGCGCCAGGCCCTGAAAGGCTTTGACCAGATCCTGGGCTGTTTTTTTCGCAGATTTCAAGTCTCCGGCCAGTTCTTCACACCAGGCTAAAGCTTCGGCCTCTGCTTCAGGCAACAAGCCCTGCAGGCGTTTGAGGGATTGCAGGGATCGAGTGCACACATCCGGAATCTCTTTCAATGTCGGGCGGGTAGAAAGTCCGGAAGCCAGATCCTGCCACGCGGCGGCCAGTTCCCCTGGGCCGTCTGCCTCCCTGCCGGGGACTGGGAGGTTGAGCAATGTCTGTGGTGCCTCAGCGATTGCCAGCATCCAGGGACACAGATCATGCAATTCGCGCTGGATACTGGCAATATGATGGCGCGTTCGATCGATCCACGTCAGCAAGCCCTGCCAGGTTGCGGGGCTGATATCCAGGCGTTCTTCTGAGTTCTCCACCAGGTCGACAAGTAATTGTTCCATCGCCTCCCCGTCTTCCTGGAACAAAGCCTTCATGGCGCGCGAATCGCCCTGCCGGGCTTCCTGCAATGAGGTGGCCTGGTCCCACAGGCGCTGGACGGCGCGATGGAATTCATCCGTCACAGCGCCGAGTCCGGCTTCATCGACTGTCTGGCTCAGGACTTCAAGCGTGTCCACCAGCCCTTCCCAGTGAATGGCGGTATTATCCGCCATTTCATTGCAACCGCGCTGGAGCGTGAGCAAACACGCAGCCAGGTTGGCGCTATCCACGGTGGAGATGTAGCGTGGGGTCAATGGAGCCAGCGTGCGCGTGTCATACCAGTTCAACCAGTGATCGCGCACGCGCTCCAATTGATCCATGCCATCAAAGGCGTTTTCAATGCGCTGGGCCAATTCCTGCGGGCCGATATAACCTAGGTCGTAGGCGGCCAGCGTAGAAAGCAGCAGCAGCCCGATATTGGTGGGAGAGGTGCGGTGTGCCACCAGTCCGCGAGGATCCTCCTGGAAATGATCGGGCGGCAGCCAATGATCATCGGGGCCAGCGAAACGTTCGAAATACAACCAGGTGGAACGCGCCAGCAGTCGCAGTGAACGCTCGTCCTCCGGGCGCAATTTCTCGGCCGGGCGGTAGGTCCGCCGGCTGATCAGGACGGCGATGTAAGGAGATAGGATCCAGCTTATCAGGAACGGCACCGTCAGGAAAAGGGCAGACGGTTGCCATACGATCACAGTTATCAAAACCCCCAGCCCGAAAAGGGGCGCGAACACCATTTCACGCCAGGCAATCTTCAATTTCAATTTGCCCCCCAACACCTTGACGGTATGGGCGGCAGTCACCCACTGAAGCAGGTGCTTGCGCGTCAGGAGCAACCGGACCAGAGTGGCTAGGATCGCATCGGCAATGATCAGGGATTCATGCGGCAGGAAGACGATCTCGAACAGAGCGCGCAGCCAGGACTTGCGCAGACGGTGGTCCGCAACTTCTGGAGCCTCTTCGGACCTGCGCGTTCGTAAACCGCCGATGGTACTCACCAACGCAGGCAGCAGGTAGGCCGAAAGCGCAGCTAGCGTCCAGAGTAAAGCGGAATGCGGGAACCAGAACCAGCTGCTGACGAGCAATGCCATCACCGCAGGAGAAAGGAGGCTACGGCGGATATTATCCAGGATCTTCCAGCGGTCCAGGAGTGAAAGATCGTTACGAACCAGCCTGCCATCCTGGTTGGGCACACGCGGCAGCAACCACGGCAACAGTTGCCAGTCACCCCGCACCCAACGATGCATGCGGTTGGAAAGCGTCAAATAATTCGGTGGATAATCTTCGAAAAGGACAATATCCGTGACCAGACCGCAGCGACCATGGATCCCTTCGAACATGTCGTGGCTCAGGATGTGGTTCTCAGGCACACGCCCATCCAGGCTGCGTTCGAAGGCACCCACGTCGTAAATGCCCTTCCCCACGTAATTGCCCTCGCCAAACAGATCTTGATACACATCGGAAACCGCCCGCGTGTACAGGTCGATGGTCGCGTCGCCGGAGTAGACGCGTGAAAAGATAGAACGGTTTGCTACCACCGGCCGTACCTGGACCCGGGATTGGAGGACGGTGTAACCGGCCGTTACCTGCCCGGTTTCCGGATCGAATTGAGCCTGGTTTAAAGGATGCGCCAGGGTCCCAACCAGGCGATGGGCGCTCTCCCGCGGTAAAACCGTGTCGGTGTCCAGGGTGATGACATAGCGAATGGCGGCCAACCTATCCAATGCCCCCGTTTGCACCGTGAAGGTGGTATCCTGTCTGCCCTTGCACAGAGCGTTGAACTCCATCAGCTTACCGCGCTTGCGCTCCCAGCCCATCCAGCAATTCTCACTGGAGGTCCAGACGCGTTCGCGGTGAAAAAGGTAAAAGGGCTGCGAGGCGTCACTACCGTAACGGCGGTTGAGTCGCGCAATGCCGTCAACCGCCTGGCGGATGAGCTCTTGCTCGCCCGGCAATTCCTTGTGGGGCGCATCGGCAAAATCGGTCAATAATGCAAAACCTAAATTGGAGTCAGGGTTGGCAAGGAAGTGGTTTTCGATCTGGTGCAATAAAGAACGCAGCTCCTCCTGACCAGTGAGCATCGCAGGGATGACGACCATGGCGGCGTATTCCGAAGGAATTCCTTTTTGAAAATCGAGCTTGGGGAGCGTATGCGGCGGGACGAGACGCATAACCAGCCAGTTTATCAGGTCTACGGCGACAGCCGAAGCAGGCAGGAAGGTGAACAGCGCGGCAAAGGCGGTTTCCAGAGCGTTGCCGCCTGCTATGTGACTGGCGACGCTGGCCAGGGAGGCCAGCGTCAGGGTGAGAAGGGAGATGGCTCCCAGGTAAAGCGGCAGGGCATGCGCGTAGAGCCGCTTCAGCCAACGGTCGGCCAGCGGAGCACGATACCCCAGGCGGTCTTCGAGAATCTTGAGTCCGGCATCGAGCAAATAGTAGCCCACATGCCGCTCTCGCCTCGCAGCACCTTTCTCTGCCAGTTGGAGGGCCAGCGCCGCCACCTGGACTTCGGCCGACGGGCAGCCGTTAGCCAGTTTTTCCACCACATTCCGATAACGATTTCTCGTTTCGAAATCCATGTAGGCATACACGTTAAGAGGATCCTCGTTCAGCGTACCTTCCACAAGGCTGACACGCTCGAAAAAGGCCTTCCAATCCTGTGTGGCCAGCAGGCGCAGGCTCATGATGGCGTTGATAACCAGGGTCTCATCTGCAGGCTGAGGCTCGTCCGCTCCGTCCGCGCCGGGGATGCGCAAGGGCGGGAGAGCTGTAAACGGGATATGGGTGAGATTCGCCAGAGCGGTTGCCAGCGTCTCGAGGATGCTCAGTCGCAGCATGGTGGGCAGCGCCCAGACCTCTCCAATCCGCAAACCAGCACCCAGTTGAAAGGCCTGCACAAAACCAAGGAGCAGATTGGCATCCAGGCTGCTCTGGCTGGTGATGCAGAAGGCGGCCGAAAGCACATAGACGCGCGCCAGTTCCTGAGCATGACCCTCAAGCCTGACCTGAGGTAGACGCCGGTAATAATCAGCCGGCATGCCCTCCCTCACCTGGCGCGCAGCCTGCTCGATCACATAGAAATTATCGAGCACCCATTCGGCGGCCACGGATACGGCTGCCTGATCCCTGTTGGCCTCTTCGAAATAATGATAGGCAGATCGAAAGAAGCTATCCAGTTTTCCAAGGCGTGCCTGCACAGGGTTTCCACGCGCGGTCCCAGATATGGGTTTGAGCGTACGGGCGAGATCGGGCGCCAGGATTGCCAGGCGTTCGCGCGGAGATGTGTGCTCCAATGGGGCGTGGCTTTCCACCGCCACGCTGGAGGGCGAAGCCGCATCTGGCATGGTTCAGTGTCCTTTGGTCTCGCGCGCGGCCAGTTCTGCCTGCGTGCGCTGGATCTCGTCATCCGGAAGGTCTTGCATGATCAGCAGGGCTGTATTGCCATAGCCGATGAAACTGGTAGCCACGCTCCCAAAAGGCCAGCGGCCCTCTGATGATTGTCCGTGGGCGACCAGCATGACCAGATCAGCGTCTTCCTGTTCTACAAGATCATGCAGTGTGGCAATGACATTGTTGCTGGACACCTGGAAGGTTTTCAGGTCAATGCCCTGCAGGGAGAGCTGCGTGGAGGTTTGTTCGATGTAATGTTCAGCGGCGTGTCGGTTGCGCTCCGAGATGCTGTTCACAAGCTCCTGATCCTGGTCTGATAGGGGGAAGCGGTGGATCAGTTCAGGGCTGCGGATCACTGTTCCGAGGATCAGTTTGGCTTTGTAATATCGCGACAGGTTGGCCGCTACAGGCAACACCATTTCCGCACGAGCAGAGCAATCCAGGCCCACGAACAGGCGCTGGTAGGTGTGAGCTTTGCCGATTTCGACCGCAGAGGGTTTGTACGCGCGTACCAGCAAGGTAGATTTGTAGGCGCGCAGGATGATCTTTTGAACCACGCTGCTGACGTTCCAGCCGCTCAAACCGCTCTGACCGTGCGTGCTGAGCGCGATCAGGTCCACGTTGCCGGCATGGGCATATTCGATGATGCGCTCGGCGGACACGCCCTCCAGGATAGTATTGGTCACTTGAAGCCCGGACTCTTGCAGGTCCGCTGTGATCTGGTCAAGGTAGCCCTTGATGGCGCTTTTCTTGAGGTGCCAGTGCAGCGGGTCAGTGGGCAACTCCCCCGTTACATGGGGACGCTCCAACACGTGCAGCAGAGTGATGCGCGCGTTCACGGCCTGCGCAACCCCCAGCGCGTGCGGCAGTACGCATTCAGCCAACGAGGAGCCGTCCAACGGGACAAGAATATGATTGATCATAGCGCCTCCAAATCATAAACCAGCGGTAGGGCCGCGTTGTTGTAAGAAAGCCCCCCGGGGGAATAGAAATCATATCAGATAATTGTCAAGAAACGTTAGAGAATCGGGAACCTAGGAAATGCCCGGTACCACCCCGACGAAGGGCCACGCACAATGCAACCGTAGGTCTTCGCGACATCGTACCGCTGAAGGTGCCTCAAAAAGGGTGAAGGATAATCAACCCCAAGGGAGGCAGCAGGCCCTACGGAGACTTTTTCTTGCGTTGGTAGTGTCGCTGGGCTTTGGCGCGGTTGCCGCAGGTATCCATCTGGCACCATTGGCGGCTATGGTTACGGCTGGTATCGATGAACATCATACCGCAGCCGCGGTCGTCGGCGCACTGCCCCACTTGAGACAGGCTTTCGGAAAGCAATAAGTCCACTGCTGCGCGAGAGACCGGCCAGAGCATCTGCTCGAGGGCAGGTGGTTTCCCGGGCCAGGCCCACGTGAAGCCCTTTTCGTGGGATACGATCTGCGCCGAAGCGATAGCCCGACCCCATTGCGCTTTGAGGCTCGCCAGGTCCGCGCCCGCCGGCTGGTCATTGTGGGCGACCGCTGAGAAAATCCGGTAAATCGAATCCCGCAGGGCAATGGCAGCCTCCAGGGTATTCGCCGCCACTTCGGGCCGGCGCTCCGCCTCGGCGCTCAAAAAGCGAGCCTCTTCCGGGGTAAGCAAGGAAAAGTCGTGAGCCCAATTCACAAGGTCGGGATAGCGGTTGAGCAGTTCCTCGGGGTGGTCGCTGGCATGCCAGTCCATGGTATTGGCAAAATCGAGCGCCAGGTGTCCTGCGCGGAAGCTCCAGGCGCTCTCAGTTGCGTTGGCGGTGAGCGTTATGGTTGCAGTCATTTGTAACCCTTATTTCCTTATTGACAGGTTATAAAGCCTGTGATATATTCTAACCATCAAAACAATTATAGCAAGGTACAATTGAAATGTCCAGTGCAAAGGAAAGGGTTGATGATGCAAAACGCTTTATTTTATACGGTTACAGTCTTGATCTGGGGTTCTACCTGGCTGGCGATCAAGTTCCAAATGGGTACCGTCGCGCCTGAACTTTCGATTGCCTACCGCTTCAGCCTGGCGGCGCTGTTGCTCTTCGTGTATAGCGCCGTGCGACGCCTGCCCCTGCGCTTCACCCCGAGCCAGCACTTCTTCATGGTGCTGCAAGGATTCCTGTTGTTTTCATTCAATTACATCCTAGTCTATCTTGCCGAAGGCCATCTGACCAGCGGGTTGGTGTCGATCCTCTATTCTACGATCATCATCTCCAATGTGGTATTGGGGTCGATCTTCCTGGGCTCGCCCGTGCGGATGCGCGTCGTCGTAGGCGCCCTCGTGGGCATCCTGGGCATCGGCATCATCTTCTATCCTGAACTTGTCTCCTTCGATCTGTTCGGTGGAGGTGGGCTGGGAGTGGTGCTGACACTTGTGTCCGTGGTGTCCGCCTCGCTGGGCAACATCCTCTCCGCACGTAACCAGCGCAACGGCCTGCCGGTGATCCAGTCGAACGCTTTCGGGATGGCCTATGGGGCAGCGTTCATGTTCTTCCTGGCATGGTTCAACGGGTCGCCCCTCATCTTCGAGCCAACGCTCAACTACGCGGTCTCGCTGCTCTTCCTGGTGTTGTTCGGTTCTGTGATCGCCTTCGGCGCCTACCTGACTTTGCTGGGGCGCATCGGGGCGGACCGGGCGTCTTACGTGACTGTGCTATTCCCGGTGATCTCCCTGTTCCTCTCCACCCTGTTCGAAGGCATGACCTGGGACCTGGCCCAACTCGGCGGGGTAGGATTGGTCCTGGTGGGAAACGCGATCGTGCTGGCCAGGATCAGGCAACCTGCCAGAGCGCTCGCGGGCGGGGCAAGCGATTGAATGCAAATCCGGCGGGCTGGTACGATCCCGCGGGAAGGAGCTGAAAATGGAAAGGGCACTGATCCATCACCTTGAAGCGCACGGATACCGTGCGCGCCTTGTTTCGATCCGACGACTTGGCGATCTGCGAGAGGCCATTGAAAGGAAATACCGCGACGGGTTGCTCGATGAAGAGTTCTACCAGGAGCGCCTGACCGGTTTTGATTTCAAGCATCCCGGTGAACTACCGGAGGCCCGCTCCCTGATCATCATCGCGTACGGAGACCCCCAGGTGCGTTTTTCCTTTCGCCGTGGAGGCGAACAGTTTCAACTGGTGGTGCCCCCCACTTATCTGCACGGTGAGGAGAAGGATGTGCGGGTGGAGCAGGCGATGCGCGAGTTTTTGGAGCCGGAGGGCTATCGGGTAGCCCCGGCAGCAGTACCGAAGAAGACCCTGGCAGCCTGCAGCGGTCTGGCAGCCTACGGGAAGAACAACCTCACCTATGTCGGGGGGCTGGGGAGCTACTACCGTCTGGCGGCTTTCACCTCCGACCTTCCCTGCGATCAGGACAGCAGGGGGGCGCCGCAGATGCTCGAGAGATGCGAGCGTTGCCAGGCCTGCCGGCGCGCATGCCCAACCGGGGCGATTGAAGCGGATCGCTTCCTCTTGCACGCCGAAAGATGCCTGACTTTCCTGAACGAAAAACCTGGGGCAGTCCCCTTCCCCGGCTGGCTGGCCGGTGACAGTCATACCTGCCTGGTGGGGTGTATGCGCTGCCAGGCGGTATGCCCGGAGAACCTGGGGGTGCGGGATTGGGTTGAGGAAGGCGGGGAGTTTACTGAGGATGAAACGGGACTCCTGCTGGGGGGCGCGCCGCTGGCGGGGTTACCGGCCTCACTGGCGGAGAAGCTGGAGCGGTGGGATCTGCTAGAGTTGTACGATCTCCTGCCGCGCAACCTGAATGCGCTGCTGACATCGCCAGAATCTTGAAGCCGGACCCATATCACTTCCGCTCCCTCGCGATGGCAACCTATCGGAGATGTCATTGCCTGTACTGTGCGTACAGGCACACGTGCGAGCCCTACGCAGCAGGAAGAAGCAATCTCACATTTGACTTAAGCAGACTTCTTTTTTGAAAGTGATAGATCACCGCGCGGGCAGGCGTGGATTGTAAAGGGGAATATTCAGGTTTTTTTCACATTATAATGGCATCAGAGTTCAACATGCCTAAGGTTCACCCCAAACAGCAGGAAGTTGATGGGCGGTATCGGAGTATTTTCGAAGCCGCCAATGACGGGTTGATCGTACACGATATGGAATCCGGGGTGGTGGTCGAGGCGAATCCGGCGGCATGCCTGATGCATGGCTATGCACGCGAAGAATTCGTCGGGCTGCAACTGTCGGGATTCATCCATCCCGACAGCCAGGGTGCGTTCAATGCGTATATCCGGGCGTTTCAATCCGACGGCGTGTTCGACACCCGCATTCTGCACGTGCGCAAGGATGGCTCAACATTTTTTGCTGAATGGCGCGGGACGGCATTCACATATCAGGGCCGGTCGTGTTTGCTGGGAATTGTGCGTGATATCAGCAAACGCATTCAGGTAGAACAGGATCTGCACCAGCGCGCAGAAACCCGCACCCACGAGCAGGAAACCCTGCTGGCGATCTCGCACACTCTGGCATCCAGTCTGGAACTGCAGCCGGGTTTGATCCTCGACCAGTTGCGCGAGATCATCGAGTATTCACACGGCGGATTGTTCGCATTGCAGGACTCTACCCTGGTAGCCCTGGCCATGCGGAGTAGTCTCGGTTCGGGCGAATCAGTCCCGGTTCGGGCACGGGACACGGGACGAGACAAGCTGCAATTGGATCGATCTGCGCCCATTCGTATCCACCTGAAAGGACCGGAAATCCTGCAAGCGTTGTTCAACAAACACCGGCCCATTCGCATCGCCGATGTGTGGAGCCGGGACCCGCAGGCGCTATTCCTGCGTTCGCTGCTGGATGATGGTGCTGCTGTATTGCTGGAAGGGATGCGGTCGTGGATGTGGGTGCCACTGGCCGTGAAAGGCAGTTTTATCGGCGGTGTGGGAGTGGCGCATGAGAAGCCGAATCACTTCAGCTCGCATCATGCCGACCTGGCTCTCAGCGTCGCGGACCAGGCCGCCATCACCATGGTTAATGCGGAATTGTACGGCCAGGCCCAGGCTCTCGCGGCCATGGAAGAGCGACAGCGCCTGGCACGCAACCTGCACGACGCAATCAACCAGTCGCTCTTTTCCGCAGGGCTGATCGCTGAAGTTTTACCGCGCCTTTGGGATCAGGACCAGGATCTGGCACGCCAATCGCTCGAAGACCTGCGCAGGTTAACGCGCGGTGCGCAGGCTGAAATGCGCGCCCTGCTGACTGAACTGCGGCCTTCGATGGTGACCGATTCGGACCTTGGAGACCTGCTGCAGTTGTTGGGAAATGCGCTTTCGGGTCGCATCGATATCCCGGTTGTGGTTTCCGTAACGGGGGCTTTCATGCTCCCCGCTGATATGCAGGTAGCCTTTTATCGCGTGTGTCAGGAAGCGCTGAACAACATCGCCAAACATGCCAGAGCCAGCCGGGTCGAGATCGACCTGGATCAGGCTGGAGACGAGGTGGTGTTGCGTATACACGACGACGGCCAGGGCTTTGAAACCGACCATTCAATAGAATCCGGCCACTACGGCCTGGAAATGATGCGCGAGCGCTCCGAGGCGGTTGGAGCACAATTGTCGATCACAAGCCGGCCCGGCCACGGCACCGAACTCAGTATGCGCTGGAAAGAGCCCAACCCTGAGGAGGCAAAATGACGATCTCCACTTCCCCAAAGATTCGCGTGCTGCTGGTGGACGATCACACCATGGTACGCAAAGGATTGTCGCTCTTCCTGAGAGCGTTCGATGACCTGGAAATGGCGGGTGAAGCCGATAGCGGCGCGGCTGCCATCCAGCTCTGCGGTGAGATCCTGCCGGATGTTGTCCTGATGGATATGGTCATGCCAGACATAGACGGGGTAACCGCCACGCAGGCCATTTGCCAGCAATATCCACAGGTACGTGTCATTGCCCTGACCAGTTTTAAGGAAGGCGATCTGGTCAGGAATGCGCTGGAAGCCGGAGCGATCGGCTATCTGCTCAAGGATGTTTCCGCTGAAGAACTTGCCCGGGCCATACGCGCTGCGCATTCCGGCCGCGCCACACTCTCACCCGAGGCTGCGCAAGCCCTGGTCAAGCAGGCCAACCAGCCGCCGGCTCTCGATCTCGACCTGACGGAGCGCGAGCGCGAAGTGCTGGTCCTGATGGTGGAGGGCCTGAATAACACGCAGATCGCCGGAAGGCTGACGGTAAGCCCCTCCACCATAAAATCACATGTCAGCAATATCCTGTCCAAATTCGGCGTCTCCAGCCGCACCGAAGCTGTAACGCTGGCGCTGCGTAACGATCTCGTATCCTGACCCGTAACATCTCCCCCACATAGCGGAGGCCAACACTCCCCGGTCGTTGGATGTGATCGGGGAGCCTTTGCTGTATGATGGATGCATGGCTGGTATTCTGTCTCGGAACAACTGAGAATCGGAATATTGAAATCCATAGTTTTTATTGTTGAGATGCAAGCATGCTGTTGCTATTTTATACAGCCAAAGGAGACGAAAAATGGACGGAGCAAATTTCCCTATCGAGTTTAACAATGAAGTTGATGATGTGAAGAAAAGTGAGAACGAATTCTACAACCTGGCCGTAGACCGGATTAATAAACTGGCAGAGGGTCACAACGACATTTCAGGCGCGGTTGTTAACTTGAAGCAACCTGCCAAAGAACATCAGACATCGTATATGTCCGAAGTGACGATTGTCGTTTATATGGGATCAGATCATATCGCGGCCACCGAAAAAGGTGAGCAGTTTCAAGCCACACTGGATGGCGCTTTAGACGCGGTCGAACGGCAGGTTCATGAACGTCGCAATCAACAGCGGAACTACTAAACCACCTCGATTGCCCGCTTTCACGATGAATGGATGTAATGTATTATGATGCTTGACAGAAGGAATAAAACCAAGAAGGATGGCCAACCCTGGGAGTTCACCTGTAAAACATGCGGCGGTCATACCTTAACCGTAACTCGCGTTTGGCTTGTGCTGGCCGGGCCTGATAGCGAAAGATGGCAGGAATGGGGCCAGCTCAATGCTGATCATACCTGGCGCTTTAAATTCAAGGAAAAGATAAAGAAAGAAAAAGATAAAGAAGAAGATGATGATCGATGGGATTTTGGTGAGTATACAAAAGATAACTCTTCTTCCAAGCCGGAAGATTATGAAATATTCGAGTCGCAGAGCAACCCGGGAAACGACAAGTTTTATGTGAATTGCGCAAGCTGTGATCGCGAGATCGAATTTGGCTGGTCACACCCCAACCGTGGCGGAGGCATATTTCCCGCAGAATGTTCTGACTTCGTTCCCGGGGAAATCTGGCCAGAACCCAGATATTTGAAATCCTGGCAACAGAAGGGTTGGCTCGAAGCGGAAGATGGCCAGCCATGAACACTGGCCGGTTGAATGTTCCCCGCGCCCAATCAATCGCAATTGTTCACGCGTACCTTATGCATAAGCGCCACGCTCTTGCATGAGTTTAGATGATCGTGCCCAGCGGTGTTCAATCCCGGGCAGCCCTGGAGGTAGCATGTCTGACAATAAAAATTCAGTTGAGATTCATGGCTGTATCGTATGTGCCAAATTATTCAATATTCTTGCTGTGTACACCCCACAAGATACGTTGCTGGATTGTAGCGTGACCAGTCCGGGCGGCCACTGCGTGCCGGATGAAGGACAGCCGCTGGTCGCCTGCGATATACATACAGCAGAGGAGATTGAATCTGCTTATCAAAGATGGCAGTCCAGGAATGACAAAGAGTTGGACAACGAACAAGAAGATGAATAAAACGGTGCCCAATGGATTTCAAAGATTATTATGAGATATTAGGCGTAGCGCCAAACGCCGAAAAGAAGGTCATACAGCAAACCTTTCGCCAGTTGGCTCGCAAGCATCACCCGGATGTAAATCCTGGTAATAAGGAAGCAGAAGAGAAATTCAAGACGATCAATGAGGCCTACCAGGTTCTATCGGATGCAAAACAGCGCAAGAAATATGATGCGTTGCGGGCGCAGTACCAGCAATGGCAGCAGACTGGCGGTCGCCAACAGGATTTCGACTGGCAAGACTGGTCGGCTCAACCCGGCCAGAGGGCGCACGTCCAATACGCCAGTCCCGAAGACCTGGAAGACCTCTTCGGAAGCGCATCGCCATATTCCGACTTCTTTAACAGTATCTTTGGACAGGCACGCAGGAGCGGGCGAGCTACTCCGCCCGGCCCGCGTCGCGGACGGGATGTCGAGTACGAAGTCGATCTGACCCTGGAAGAGGCCTTTCATGGCGCAGAGCGCCTGTTGGAGATCGACGGGCACCGCATCCAGGCTGGTATCCCAGCGGGCGTGCGCACCGGGTCACGAGTCCGCCTGGCAGGTCAGGGGGAACCGGGCCTCAACAGTGGGCCGGCTGGAGACCTGTATTTGATCGTGCACATCCTGCCCAATGAGACCTTCGAGCGCGAAGGGGATGACCTGCACATCGATGTGCCGGTCGATATCTTCACCGCCATTGCCGGTGGTGAAGTCCGCATCCCCTCCATGGAGCGGCCGCTGATCCTGACGATCCCGCCTCGCACCAATGCCAACCAAAGTTTCCGCTTGCGCGGCAAGGGCATGCCCCACCTGAGTGATCCCAAAAAACGCGGCGACCTGTTTGCCCTGGTCAGACTGGTACTGCCGGACCCGCTGACCGACCAGGAGGTCGACAGCATCCGCGAGCTGGCCTCCACCCGGCCTAACCATTCTTAGGTGCATCCAAATGAGGTAGAAGCATGATTCCTAAAAACCCATTCTCAGAACGGTATTGGTATGGACCAAACGAAGGCTATGAGTCGCGCAGCCAGCGCCGTTTACAGGACGACCTGGGTGTCGACGAGGCTGCCGCCGAGGCGATCCTGCGCCTGCGCAGCCAGGTTATCGAATTACAGTCAAGAATTCGCGAACTGGAAGCCGAACTGGCTGCCCAGCGTGCCAGCCAGCAAATGCGCCTGGCTCGCTACAGGGAAGTCTATTACGAGGCTACCTGGATCGAACTGGAAATTCAGGAATGAGAACAGCCCGTCGGCATTGCCAAGGAGAAGCCCATGCGCCAGTCCGTACTCACCGATCAGCAAGCGCAATTCCTGCGTGACGAAAAGGAAGCCCTGGCCGGGTTCCAACTCGCCCTGGCCGAATTCGATATGCCGCGCGAAGCGCTCGACAGCCTGCAGAAAGCCATCCTGCAACTGGATGAGCTCTTCCTGATCGTGGTCGCCGGCGAGTTCAACGCTGGCAAGAGCGCCCTGATCAACGCCCTGCTTGGACAAAAAGTCCTGGCTGAAGGCGCCACCCCCACCACAACATGCGTTACCCTGGTCAAGTGGGGCGAACAGGCCGCCGAACAAGTGGTCGACGAAAACTTTTCTGTCTATACCTACCCCCTGCAACTCCTGAAAGAACTGAACATTGTCGACACACCCGGAACGAACGCCATCATTCGCCATCACGAGCGGTTGACGAACGAGTTCGTGCCTCGGAGTGACCTGGTACTGTTCGTTACTTCTGCAGATCATCCCCTGACCGAAAGCGAGCGTCAATTCCTGGAACGCATCCTGACCTGGGGGAAGAAAGTCGTTTTTGTTCTCAATAAGGTGGACATCTTCGAAGACAACGTAGCTCTGCAGGAAGTCCGCGACTTCATCCTGAAACACACCGCAAAGATACTTGGCGATCGACCACAGTTGTATCCTGTTTCGGCTAAATTGGCCGAGCGCGCCCAAACCGAACCTGACCCAGAAGAACGTGCCCGTTTGCGCATCGCCAGCCGACTGGACGACCTGGAGCAGTTCATCAGCGCCACCCTCGACGACACCACCCGGCTCCAGCTCAAGTTCAACAACCCGCTGGGAGTGGCTGAACATCTGGGCGACCAGGCGGGGCGCTCCCTGGCGACCCAGGCTGAAGCCCTGAATGAAGACAAACAGACTGCCACAGCTCTGGAAACCGTCATCACAGAGTATGAGCGCGAACTGCAAAACGAACTTCCTCCACGCCTGGCCGAGGTCGAGAACATCCTGCACCGTCTCGAACAGCGCGGCCTCGACTTCTTCGACAGCACCATGCGCCTGACCAACGTCCAAAACCTGGCTCGCGGCGACAAGGTCCGGGCCCAATTCGAAAAGCATGTCCTGGCCGATGTCCCGCAGCAGATCGAGGATCAGGTCCAGCGCCTGATCGACTGGCTGGTGCAGAAAGACCTGCACGAATGGCAGCAAGTCATGAGCTACCTGCAGCGCCGCCGGGCGCAGAACCTGGACCAGATGGTCGGCGAAATCTACAGCCCGCGCGAGACCCGCCGGCGCGAACTGATCGACACTGTCGGCAAAACCGTCCAGACCATTGTGGAGAGCTACGACCGCAATAAAGAAGCCAGCGAACTGGCCGCCAATGTCGAAGCCGCCGTGGCCCAAACTGCTCTGCTGGAAGTCGGCGCCGTGGGTCTGGGGACGCTGGTCACCATAGCTGTGCTTTCATCCACCCTGGATATCACCGGCATCCTGGCCGCCAGCACCCTGGCCATCCTGGGATTTTTCGTGATCCCCTTCAAGCGCAAACAGGCCAAAGACAGGTTCAAGGAGAAAATGCTCAGCCTGCGCACAAAGCTGCTCAGCGCTCTGAGCACCCAGTTCAGGGACGAGAGCGAAAATGCCATCGCCCGCCTGAAAGATGGCGTCGCCCCCTATACCCGCTACGTCCACAGCGAGCGTGAGCGCATCGACAAGGCCGAGAAGATCCTGGCCGGAATGCGGCAGACCATCTCGGAACTCCGCGCGCGCAGCCAGGCAGTAATGATGAAATAGCGCCACTACTGCGATGGTGGTTGCCAACATCTTCCGATCCTAAATTTTACAGAAGGTTCTATGGACATCGAAAAGTAAACCCAAATATTCCAGGAGGCCTTACTCGCGGCGCAGCGTCTGGCACAGGATTACCGGCACCAGGTTATCGAACCCATCCATGTCGAACGCGGAAAGGACAAACTGGTATTCACAGCACAGGTATCAGACAAATCCGCGGATTCATAACACCACATACAGGATTCTCTCCATCCAAATGGTAGAAGTGGTTGAAATGCAAAGAAAGATCCCATGACGCTATTTAATGATATTCTCACACAATTCCCCACCGATGTTCAAGAGACAGTGCGCAAGGTCTGGGAGGCGTTGGGGCCCAATGAAAAGGCGAGCTTCCAGTCGCTTTTGGTTGGTTTCCCCTCGGACACGAAACTTGTAAAACTGCTGGTCAAGTTATCCACCGCCCAGATCCGGCAAGCCTTCGGCAGCAAGCACCGGGTGGTCATCGTCGGTCCGACCAACGTTGGCAAATCCACCCTGTACAATCAACTGGTGCAGAACAAAAGCGACCAGGCCGTTGTAGGTCCTTTGCCGGGCACTACAACGGACAATCAACAGGCCGATGCGGCCCTGTTTACCGTGGTCGATACACCCGGCGCGGATGCAGTCGGGCCTGTGGGCAACCACGAGAAAGACCTGGCCCTGTCTGCCTCCGCGGAGGCCGATTTCCTGTTGCTTGTTTTCGACGCCATCCAGGGCATTAAAAAGACCGAGCAGGAACTATTCAACGAGCTATCCTCCCTGAAAAAGCCTTTCGTGGTGGTGCTGAACAAGATCGACCTGGTGCCACGCAAAGACCTGCACGCTGTGATTGCGAATGCCGCGCGGAACCTGGGACTGGAGCCTGATCAAATCGTTCCAATCGCCGCCAAAGACGGCAAGAACCTCAGCAAAGTGCTACTGGCAGTGGCAGCCACCGAACCTGAGATGGTCGCCGCACTGGGACAGGCATTACCGGAATACCGCTGGCAGCTCGCCTGGCAAACCATCGTCAGGTCAGCCTCGATCTCGGCAGCCATTGCATTGGCGCCGTTGCCGGTCATCGATTTTGTCCCGCTGGTGGTTACGCAGTCGATCATGGTGGTCAGCATCGCCCGTATCTATACCTACAAAATCACCCCACGGCGCGCCTCCGAACTGGTTGCTACCTTTGGCCTGGGATTCTTGGGACGGACTCTCTTCCAGGAGCTGAGCAAGTTGGGCGGGCTGCCAGGCTGGCTGCTGAGCGCGGCGATTGCTTCATCGACAACCGTAGTCATGGGGTACGCGGCCGTGCGCTGGTTCGAAAAAGGCGAGAAGCTGTCGACCGAGGCGCTCAAAAAGCTCACCCAGGGGATGACCACTTATCTGCTGGAGACCCTTAAAAGTCTTGGAAAACGCAAGCCGGGCCAAAAAGGACTACGAGAGCGTATCACCCAGTCACTGGAAAGCTCACCACTGGCCGAAAGCCGCTCAGCGCTCGATAGTGAAGCGGGTGAGTAAAATAAGTGGCCACCTGAAACTTTGTCAAAACGGTCATTGCCGCCTCATTCGCCGAAGGATTTATCCCTCGGCTGACAGCAGAAGCCGTCTGAAGACGGCTGAACTTAGCCTACTTTAGTGGGCTTAAACCCTGAACCGGGGACTTGAGTCCCCGGCGGAGGCGGCTATGAGTGAACCAGTAAATCTGCGAAGCTCGATATATCCCCCAAGTGGCGGACACGAACACTCCCCGGTCGATGGATGTGGCCGGGGAGTGTTCGTTGTAAGATGGATTCATGGTCTGTGTAAACCATTTGTACATGGCAGACTCGCGTATCCTTTCCATTCACCCAGGAGAAGAAAATGATTAACTTCCTTATATGGATCATCGCAGGGGCTGTGATCGGTTGGGTAGCCAGCCGCATCATGCGGAC